>NZ_LT607752.1:4095000-4777500 GCF_900090265.1 Micromonospora rifamycinica | reverse complement strand
ACGCGGTTTCGGGTTTGATCGTCAAATCGCCAGGTCAGCGCGGTTTGGCTTGACGACCGGCCCACCATCCCCGGGCACCGAGCGCCCCGACGACGGTGCCGATCGCCAGCGAGGCGGCGATCAACAGGGCATGGATCCAGAGGAATCCGGTGGGCGCTCCCGCACCGACCGTGCCTTCGGCCCAGGAGCGCGGGTCGTTCCAGATGGCGAGCCCGAACCTGGGCCAGATGACCCAGCTCCACACCCCTACGCCGACCAGGAACAGCGACCAACCACGCGACAGGACCATGGTCGACGAGTATCCCCGCGCCCGCTCTCCTGCGGTGCGACCCCACGGAAACGGCCGCCGCCGTCTACCGTGGAACCATGACCCGACCGGTTCCTCCCGTGCCGGAGGCCGCGACCGGCCTCCCGGGTGACCCGTCGGTGCCCGGTCCGCTCCGGCGCGGCTTCGGCCGGGAACGGACCCTCGACCTCCTTCGTGCCGGCGGGCTGCGGTTCCGTGCCGGCGGGCGATGGCGGCTCGCGTCCTGACGAGCTGACCCTCCCGACCTCGTGGCCGTACGGCCCGGGTCGGTTGCGCACCCGCGCGCCCCGCACGTTCCTCCGGCAGAAGAGGCGTATCACCATGTCCGTTCCCCGCATGCTCACCGGCGACCGCCCCACCGGGCGACTGCACCTGGGCCACTACGTCGGCAGCATCGCCAACCGGGTGGCGCTGCACCACCGGTACGAGAGCTACTTCATCATCGCCGACCTGCACATGTTGACCACCCGCAACAGCCGGGACGACATCGCCGCGGTGTCCGGCAACGCCCGGGAGATGGTCACCGACATCCTCGCCTGCGGCGTCGACCCCGGGCAGGCGACGTTCTACCTCCAGTCGGCCATTCCCGAGGTCGGCGACCTCAACACGCTGTTGCAGAACCTGGTCACCGTGCCCCGGCTGGAACGGGTGCCGTCGGTACGCGAGATGGCCCGGGACGCCGGACGCGACGAGATCCCGTACGGACTGCTCGGCTACCCCGTCCTCCAGGCCGCCGACATCCTGTGTGTGAAGGCGCACGTGGTACCGGTCGGCAAGGACAACGCCGCACACGTCGAGGTGACCCGGGAGATCGCCCGACGGTTCAACCACCTCTACGGTGAGGTCTTCCCGGTGCCTGAGCTGATCATGTCGGAGACGCCGACCCTGGTCGGCACCGACGGCCAGGCGAAGATGAGCAAGTCCCGGGGCAACGCCATCGCGCTCTCCGACGACGCGGCCGCGGTCCGCCGCAAGGTCATGGGGATGTACACCGACCCGAACCGGGTCCGGGCCGACGTGCCGGGGACGGTGGAGGGGAACCCGGTGTTCGCGTACCACGCGGTGTTCAATCCGGACCGCGCGCAGGTCGCGGAGTTCGCCGCCCGGTACCGGGCCGGGCGGATCGGCGACGTCGAGGTCAAGGAGGCCCTGGCCGTCGCGCTGAACCGGTTCCTCGACCCGATCCGGGAGCGCCGCGCCCGGATCGAGGCCCAACCCGGGCTCGTCGACCAGGTGATCGTCGAGGGCACCGAGCGGACCCGGGAACGGGTTCGGGCCACCCTGGTCGAGGTCCGCCGGGCCATGGGCCTGACCGCCGCCTACCAGCAGGTCCGGCGGCGGGCCGAGCGGGCACGTCGGGCCGCGGCCGGATCGGCCTGAGCCGGCGTGCCGGCGCACCGGGCCGGTCGGCGCTCGCGGGGACGCGTCGCCGGCCGGCCCGGTGCGCGGGCGCACCTCACCAGCGCGGCCCGTCGGGCCGTCGGGCGCGGGTGCACCTCACCAGCGGTGACCCGTCGGGTCGCTCCGTGGCGGGCCGGGGCGGGCCGTCAGGTGGTCGGGGTACGGAGCTGCTCGAAGTACGGCTTCATCGCCGGGTAGTAGTCACCGAAGTCGACCCCCGGGGCCGAGCCTTCAGCGCCCGGGGTCGAGCCTTCAGCGCCCGGGGCGGAGCCGGTGACCGCCGGGGCATCGGGACCGGCGGCCACCAGCAGGTCGAGGTAGTACTCCCAGCCGGGGCCGATCTCGCCGACGTGCTCCTCGCTGTCGAGGTGGTGGGTGAACCGCAGCTCGGTGGTGCCGCCCGTCTCGGTCAGCAGCAGCTCGATCCGCCAGCCGCCCGACTCGTCGGCCGCCGAGACGGACAGGTGCCGGGGCGCATCGCACGCCTCGATCCGCAGCTCCGTCCAGGGGGTGCCGTCCTCGAAGGCCATCTGTAACCGGATCGTCCGGCCGGGGGCGGCGTCCCCCTCCCACCGCCCGAACCAGCGGGCGGTGCGGTCGGGTTCGGTGACGCTGCGCCAGACGTCCTCGATCGGGGCGCGGAAGGTGCGGACCAGCACGAGGTCGGTGCCGGTGAGGGTGCGGAACAACTGCCCGGTGGGCGTGCCGGTCATGCGGTCTCTCCTACTGCTCGGGGTGCGGCGTCGCGGGTGCGCCGCTCGCGGCGGGTGCGGTGGACCTCCGTCTCCAGCGCGTCGAGGCGCTGTGCCCAACCGTGCGGACGGCGCAACCGGGTGAGCCAGTCGACCAGCTCGGTGAGCCGGTCGGTGTCGAGCCGGTAGCGCCGCTGCCGGCCCGCCAGCTCGCTGTGGACCAGGCCGCTGTCCCGGAGCACCCGCAGGTGCCGGCTGACGGCCGGTCTGCTGACCGGGAACCGGTCGGCGATCTCCCCGGCCGGCAGGTCACCGTCGCGCAGCAGCTCAAGGATGCTGCGGCGAATCGGATCGGCGATCGCCGCCGCCACGTCGTCCACCGGGAAAGCGTAACCCATCGGTTACGGGTCTGCCGCACCGGCCGGTGGGTCAGCGCTGCGGGGCCGGCAGCGGGCGTACCCCGGTGACGTCCTCGGAGCGGATCCAGAGGTCGGCTGCGAGGCGGCGGTCGGTGGCGACGCCACGCAGCGGGGCGAAGGTGGGCTCCGCGCGGCGGAACAGCCGGCCGGGGCCGATGTGCCGGCTGGCGGGCGCGGTCGGCACGGTGGCCGCGAAGAGCATGGGCGCGGCGGCCTCGTCGAGGGGACGGCGCAGCGGCCCCAGGACGACGGTCTCGACCCGACGGGCGAGGGACGGCAGGTCCCGGGAGAGGTCGGTCCTGGCCATCCCGGGGTGGGTGAGCAGGCTGCGCACCGGCGAGCCGACGGCCCGCAGCCGCCGGTCGAGTTTCAGCCCGAAGAGCACGTTGGCCAGCTTCGAGGTGGCGTACGACACTGCGCGCGGACGCCGCCCGCAACCGGCAACGGGTGCTCGCCACCGCCCGTGCCGCGGTGGCGGAAGGCGACCTGTCGTTGTACCTGACCGTGCTGCTCGCCGGGATCCGCGCACCAGACCCCGACGAGGGGGCACGGCCGGCCGACTAGCCGGGCCGGACGCACGGGTCGGCGGTCGTGGTCGACGGGCTGTCCGCCGTACGGCCGTCGGTGCCGGTCACCCGCACCGACCAGGTCACCGCCGAGGCACCGAGCCCACCCACCGTCAGCTGGGCGGACGCCCCGTCCACGGTCATCGCCCGGCTCGCCGCCCGGCCACCCGCAGGTGTCCAGCGCATCCGTGCCGTCCCGAGCGTGGCACTGCCGGTGGCCCGGACGACCAGGCTCCAGGTATCCGCGCCGCACCGCACGTGCGCCTTAGCCGTCACGGTGAAGGGCACGGCCAGCGGCAACGCGGCCGGTGGGTGCGGCGCGGCCGGCGATCCGGTCGGGGCGGGGACCGGCGGCGCACCCGCGGGCGGCACGGCGGTGGTCGGCGGCCCGGATCCGGTCGGTGGCGGGACCGCCGTGGCCGGCGCACCGGCGCCGGCCGGACCCGACGGCGACGCGCTCCGCTGCGGGGCAGCCCCGCCCGTCGGAGCGGTCGGCGACGACGCGCCACCGGACGCCTCGCCGGAGGTCACCGCCGCCTGCTCGGCGGTCGGCCCGCCGGGCGACAACGCCCAGGTACCGGCCCCGAGGAGCAGCAACAACAGCACCAGCAGACCGGCGAGTCGCCGCCGGTCGCGCCGACGGGCCGACGGGCCGGCGGTGGCCGCGACCGGCCGCCCCGGGCCGGCGGAGGTGCCCGCAGCCGCGGTGTCACCCGAGGTCACCGCCGCCACGGAGGCGGCGACCGGCACCGCGTGGACGACCCGCCCGCCAGCGGCGGCCTGCGGGGCGTCCCCCGCGACGACGGAGTCGGCCGGCGGCGCAGCGGTTTCGGACGACGGCGGCGTCTCGGCCCGGCCGTCGGACGTCCCGACCGGACCGGCCGGGTCGGGGATCTCACCCGGGCCGGCGGCATCGGCCGAACCGCCCGCGTCGGCCGTACCCGCGTCGGTGGAGCCCCCGGCGGCCGGGTCGTCGCCGGCCGAGCCGGTGCCGGCGGCAGGGTCGGGGCCGGCGGCCTGGCCGATGGCGGGGTCCGCGTCGGCGAGTCGCGGCCAGACCGAGTCGGCGACCACCAGAAAACCCGGGGCCGTGTACGCGGTCAGCAGCGCCGCCGGATTGCACTGCTCGCGCCGGAGCAGCCCGCACCGGGCGCAGTCGTCGATGTGCCGGGCGACCCGCTTGCGCAGGGTCGGGGTGAGCCGGCCCTGCCAGTCGTCGAGCAGGTCGGCCAGGGCCGGGCAGTCCCGCGCCCCGCCCCGGGCCACGAGCAGCGCGCCCAGTGCCCGTTCGAGCTGGGACCGGGCCCGGGACAGCCGGGCGTGGGCATGGTTGGCCGGCACCCCGAGCGCCGCGCCGATGTCGGCGGAGGACAGGTCGTGACGGATCGCCAGGTGCACCACCTCACGGTCACCGGGGTTGAGCGCGGCGACCGCCAGGTGCACCAGGTCGCGTACCTGGTCGGCGTTGACGGCGGCGGCCGGATCGGCGGTGTCGGCGACCGGCTCGGCCACCTCCGTCAGCGGTTCGGAGCGGGACCGCTCCCGCAGCTGCCGCAGGCACTCGGTCCGCACGATCGCGTACAGCCAGGACCGCAGCCGGTCCGGATCGCGCAGTTGGTCGATCCGCTGGCTGGCGAGGAGGAACGCGTCGTGGACGGCGTCCGCGGCGGCCTCCGGCTCGCGCAGCAGCACCCGGGCGTACGTGTAGAGCCGGTCGGCGTACCGCCGGTAGATGCCCTCCAGGCCGACCCGGTCGCCACGTCGCAGTGCCTCGACGAGCGCCCGGTCGTCCA
This sequence comes from Micromonospora rifamycinica, assembly GCF_900090265.1. NCBI lineage: Bacteria > Bacillati > Actinomycetota > Actinomycetes > Micromonosporales > Micromonosporaceae > Micromonospora > Micromonospora rifamycinica. The sequence continues at coordinate 4,772,322 of NZ_LT607752.1, read as the reverse complement.
GCGTCGTCACGTCCATCCGTGCCCCCACCGCTCGTCCACCGCTCCAGTAGAACGAAGAAAAAATTCCCCGGGAACTTTCTGTTGGCATACCGACCCGCCGCTGCTCCCACCGGTGTCATCACACCGCCGACCCCGGGAGAGCCCCATGACCACGACACGTTCCGCAACCCACCGCCCGGCCACCGGCAGACACCGGTACCTCGCCACCGTAGTGGTGGCGACACTCGCCGCCGGGCTCGTCGCCACCACCTCGGTGGACGCCACCGCCGCGACCGTCCCCGGTGGCCCGACCGGGGTGCCCGGCGCCACCGCCACCGAACCGCTGTCCTTCCGGGTCGACCCGGGGCTGTCCGCGCCCCGGTTGTCGCTCGACCCGGTCGGCCGGGTCGGCACCGACCGGGAGGTCGGTGTGGTGGCCGGGCCGGACGGGAAGCCCGCCGGCCTGGTGCTCGACGAGGTCATGGTGCGGGTCGCCGACCAGGCCGAACTGGACGCCTTCCTGGCCCGTTGGGGTGGTCAGGTGCTCGACTCGTTCGCGCCGGACGAGCAGGGGCAGGACCACCTCGTCCGGGTGGACGCCAACCGGGCCGACCCGGCGGGGCTGGTCGCCGACCTGCTCGCCGCCGAGCCGCGCCAGTCCGGCGGGTACCGGGTCGGCGACGAGCGGGCGCTGCGGCTGCTCGCGCTGGCCGCCGCCGAGTGGCGGACGGGCACCGAGCTGGTCCTCGACTGGCTGGTGGAGCCGTCCGGCATCGCCGACGGCCAGGTGTTCGAGGCCCCGGACATCGGCAAGAACGTCTTCGACTGGACGTTCATGCGGGCCGGTGGCGCGATGGACATCGGGGTCGCCCCGGCCTGGCAACTGCTGGAGAGCAAGGGTCGGCTGACCAAGCAGGTGAAGTACCTGGTGCAGGACGGCGGGTTCCAGTTCAACTCGGACTTCCCGAGCAAGGTCTCCCTGCACAAGGTGGAGTGGGGCGAGACCAACTCCAACGACTGCACCGGCGGCACGCCCTGCCCCTGGCACGCCTCCAGCGTGGTCCTCGCCGGGATGGGCCGGGTCGACAACGACTACGGCACCGCCGGTCCGGCCGGGCCGGTGGTCCAGGAACTGGTCGCCGTCCGCAACGGCATCGACTACTGGACGGTCCTGCGCCGGCTGGAGAAGGCCGCCGAGTCGACCCACCCGGACGTGGTCAACCTCAGCTTCACCCGGGACGTGAACCTCGGCGTCAGCCACGCCCGCACCTGGACCGACCGGCGGATGAAGCACGTCCGGGACACCGGGGCGCTGATCGTCGCCGCCGCCGGCAACAACGGCACGAACGTCGACGGCGACACCCTCTGGGTGCCCTGCGAGAGCACCCACGTCATGTGCGTGGGCGGGATGAACACGAACGCGACGGTGGCCGGCGGGTCGAACTGGGGTACCAAGGACCTCACCACGTCGGTGGAGATCTACGGTCCGATGTGTGTGGCGGGCCTGACCGACCCGGGCACGCCGGCGGTCAACACCACGAAGACCACCTGCGGCACCAGCGTCGCCTCGCCGTTCGTGGGCGGGGTCGCCGCCCTGGTGATGGCGGCCGACCCGACACTCACCTCCGAGCAGGTCCGCACCATCCTCAACGACACCGCCCACGTCGGTGGGCTCGGCGACAAGGTGACCGGCAGCCAGCGTCGGGTCGACGCGCTGGCCGCCGTGGCCGAGGCGCTGGGGGTGACCGTCGGCAAGCCCGCGGTGACCATCAGCACCCCGAAGACGAAGCAGAAGTTCGCGGTGAACCAGTCGGTGGACCTGTGGGGCACCGCCACCGACTTCCTCGGCAAGGAGGTCCCGCTCACCTGGACCAGCAGCCTCGACGGTGAGCTGGCCACCGGGTCGCAGACCTTCGTGCCGTCGCTGTCGGCCGGCAGCCACGTCATCACCGCCAGCGCCACCGACAGCCTGGGGCGTACCGGCTCGGCGTCGGTGACCGTCACGGTGGTGGACAGCCCGACGACGGTGGGGATCATCTCGCCGCCGGCCGGGCTGACCCTCCCGGCGGGGCAGTCGGTCGGACTGCTCGGCACCTCGAACGATCCGGACATCTTCGGGCAGCTCCCCGACGCGAAGGTGTCCTGGACGGTGCGACGCGGCAACACGGTGGTCCTGGAGAAGACCGGCCACCAGGCCCTGCTGCCGGCGAACGCGGTCACGCCGGGGGCGTACACCGTGACGTTCGCGGCGGGTGGGGCGAGCGTGCAGCGCGCGTTCTCGGTCACCTCGGCGCCGGCCGGGCAGTCCGGGCCGGTCGCCACGATCACCCTGCCGGCGGCGGCCCTGGAGCTGACCACCATCGAGTCCGGGCCGAAGTCGGTCGCGTTCGTCGGGACCGGGTTCGACGCCGAGGACGGCGTGGTCGCCGGGAACCGGTTCCGGTGGACGGCGTACGGCGACGGCGGCGTCAAGCAGGTGCTGTGCCAGGGCAGCGCGGTGCCCACCGGCGAGCCGGTCGACGACAAGGTCACGCCGAAGAACTGCGCGTCCTTCACGGCGGCGCTGCCCCAGCTCACCAGCGGGACCGACACCAGCACCTGGTCGGTGTGGCTGGAGGTCTTCGACGCGTCGGGGCTGGTCGGCACGGACTCCGTGCCGGTCCGGATCCGGCGGGTCACCCCCTGACGGCCGGTTTCCCCATCCGAACGAGGCCCGGGACCGACCGGTCCCGGGACCGTACGACACGAGGAGAGAACATCATGCGTGGACAAGAGTGGAAGCGACGGACGGCCACCCTGGGCGGTGCGCTGCTGAGCGCGGTCGTGCTCGGTCAGGTCGCACTCAGCGGACCGGTGGCGGCGGTGCCCGGCCTGCTGTTCCGCACGACGGTCGGGCCGAGCAACAGCGTCGCCAAGTCGCAGAACGCGGTGTGCCCGACCGGCACCACGGTCATCGGCGGCGGCGGGGCGGTCACCGGGTCGGGCCTCGGCCAGGTGGGCATGGACATCGTGCAGCCGCTGGCCAACGCCGACCTCTACTCGGTGACCGGTCGCGAGGACCCGAACGGGGTCGCCGGGAACTGGGCGCTCACCGCCAGCGCGATCTGCGCCCCGGCGCCCTCGGGCCTGGAGGTGGTCACCGGACACTCGGCGGTCAACTCGGTCAACCCGAAGTTCCTGGAGCTGTTCTGCCCGGTGGGCAAGCGGGCGATCGGCGGCGGTGGCGCGGCCGTCGGCTCGGGAGCGAGTGACGTGCTGCTGGAGGATCTGCGGATCAACCAGAGCAGCGTGACGGTGGCGGGGGTCGAGGCCGGCAACGCCTTCGCGGGCAACTGGTCGGTGGACGCCTCGGTGATCTGCGTCGACCCGCTCCCCGGTGAGCAGCGGGTCACCGTGGACAGCGCCGACAACTCGACGACCAGCCGTACGGTCACCGCGACCTGCCCGGCCGGCAAGTTCCTGCACGGCGTCGGCGGCGAGATCGTCGGCGGTGAGGGCCAGGTGCGGCTGACCGAGATGCGGCCCACCTCGTCGACCACGGCGACCGTCCGCGCGACGGAGGACGAGAACGGTTTCAGCGGCAACTGGAAGGTGCGCGCGTACGCCGTCTGTGCGAACTGAGCGGCCGGTGAGTCGACGGCCACCCCGTCGGCCCCGCGGTCCCGCGCCGATCCGTCGGTGCGGGCCGTGGGGCCGGCGGCGCTCCGGGGTTGTGTCCACCCCCACCCGTCGGTAACGTAATGCATCGATACAACTACTCATGGTCATGGCAGGAGATGTCCACATGACACAGACCATGGAGACCGAACTCCCCCACTGGCCGCCGGTCAACGCCGCCCGCAGCCCGTTCACCCCGCTGGACGACGCCGAGCGGCAGCGGTACGTCGGCCCGGTGACCCGGGTGCTGCTGCCCACCGGGGCGACCGCCTGGCTGGTCAGCCGGCACGCCGACGTCCGCCAACTGCTCCGGCATCCGGCGTTCAGCTCCGACTTCCAGCGTCCCGGCTTTCCCCTGCTCCGTCCGCTGCCCTCCGACGCGGACAGGGATCTGCGGGGCACGTTCATCCAGATGGACGGGGAGGCCCACCTGCGACTGCGGCGGATGCTGACCGCCGAGTTCATGATCAAGAATGTCCGCCGGATCGAGCCACTGATCCACCGGACCGTCGACGAGGCCCTGGCCGACCTGGCCGCCGCCGGCTCCCCGGCCGACCTGGTGTCGACGTTCGCCCTGCCCCTGCCGTCCAAGGTGATCTGCCACCTGCTCGGCGTCCCCTACGCCGATCACGACTTCTTCCAGTCCCGCAGTCGCCTCCTGCTCGACCGCAGGCTGCCGGCCGACGAGGTCCAGCACGCCGCGCAGGAGCTGCGGGGCTACCTCCGGGCGCTGGTCGACCGCAAACGGGCCCGTCCCGAGGAGGCGGACGACCTGCTCAGCCGGCTGGTCCGGGAACGGGTCGAGCCGGGCGAGCTGGGCGTCGACGAGCTGGTCGGGATGGCGCTGCTGCTGCTCGTCGCCGGCCACGAGACCACCGCCAACATGATCGGCCTGAGCGTCCTGCTGCTGACCCGCCACCCCGGGCAGTACGCGCTCCTGCGGGACCGGCCCGAGCTCGCCGCCGGGATGGTCGACGAGCTGCTGCGCTACCTGAGCATCGTCCGGACCGGGCTGCTCCGGGTGGCCACCGAGGACGTCGAGATCGGCGGCCGGCGGATCCGGGCCGGCGAGGGCGCCGTCGTCCTGCTCTCGCTGGCCAACCGGGACGCCGGGGTCTTCGACGATCCCGACGGGTTCGACCCCTACCGGCAGGCGCACCAGCACCTGGCCTTCGGGTTCGGGATGCACCAGTGCATCGGGCAGCCCCTCGCCCGCGCCGAGCTGAGGATCGCGCTGGTGGAGCTGGCCCGCCGCTTCCCCGACCTGCGGGTGACGGCGGCCCCACAGGAGCTGGCCGTCCGCGACAATTCCATCGTCTTCGGCCTGGACGCACTGCCGGTGGCCTGGTGACGCCCCGGCCGACGGATGGGGCGACGACGGTGGCGGTCAGCGTCGACCGGGGCCGCTGCTGCGGGTCGGGCAACTGCGTCCTCGCCGCGCCGGAGGTCTTCGACCAGGACGACACCGACGGGCTGGTGCTGCTGCGCGATCCCGCACCACGGGCGGCGCTGCGGGACCGCCTCCAGCGGGCGGCCGACCTCTGCCCGGCCGACGCGATCCGGCTCGACTGAGGCGGGCCGCGCCGGCACACCCGCCCGACGGACCGCCGAGGCACCCGCCCGACGGACCGCCGGCACGCCGGACCCGACGCACCATCGGCCTGCCCGCCCGACGCTCAACCGGCACGCCAGCCCGGCGCGCCGTCGACGGCCTCAACCCGGGCACGCGGAGTCCGGCAGTGGCGGGGATGGTTCAGCGGGCCGACGTCCACCCCTGCCGGCGTAACCGCTCGATGCCGTCCAGCAGCAGGTCGAGCGCGAACTCGAACTCGAACTGGTCGTCGCAGCCCGACCCCACGACGGAGGCGTCCTCGTGGGCGGCCGCGCGGGCGATCTCCGCGACGTGCGGGAACCGGGCGGCGACCTCCGGCGGCATCGGCGCCGGAGGTTCCGGATCGGTCGGACCGGACCGACCGGCCCGGCGGGAGGTGTCGAACAGCTCCTGACTGAAGCCCAGGATCCGGCTGCCCAGCGCGTGCATGACGTGGTGGGTGAGATCGACGGAGAGCCCGCCGGCCCGCAGCGCCCCGATCATCGAGTCGAGGTAGCCGAGGACGGCGGGCGTCGCCATGTTCCGCGACTCGATCGCCAGCGGCGCCCAGGGGTGCCGGCGCAGCACCCGCCGCGCCGAGAGGATGCGGCGGCGGACGACGTGCTGCCAGTCGGGCTCCGGCAGCAGCGGATCGATCTCCCCGACGATGACGTCGATCATGCCGTCGAGCAGTTCGTCCTTGTTGGCCACGTGCTTGTAGAGGGCCATCGGCACGACGCCCAGCTCCTGTGCGAGGTTGCGCATGCTGAGCGAGGCGATCCCGGCGTCGTCGGCCAGCGCGACGGCGGCCCGCAACACCCGGTCCCTGCTCAGCGGCGTCCGGCGCAGCGTCCCAGCCTGCTCGGCCATCTCTCTTCCCGTCCTCGGTCGGTGGGGAAACCCTATCCGCATTGACAGGTGTACGGCGTACACCTACCGTGGTGGACAGCGAAGTGTACGCCGTACACCAACAAAGGGGAGACGATGAGAGCGATCGTGCAGGATCGATACGGGCCGCCGGAGACGCTGACCCTCGCCGAGGTCGACGTGCCGGTTCCCCGCGCCGGCGAGGTGCTCGTCCGGGTCGAGGCGGCGTCGGTCAACGCGTACGACTGGCACGTGATGCGCGGCGACCCGCGGATGGCGCGGTTGGCGCTGGGCCTGTCGCGGCCCCGGGCGCGGATCCGGGGCCGGGACTTCGCCGGCCGGGCCGAGGCCGTCGGCGCCGACGTGCGGGGAATCCGTCCGGGCGACGCGGTCTTCGGCGACCTCGGGGACGCCGACGGGGCGTTCGCCGAGTACGTCTGCGCGCCGGCCACCCGGGTCGCGCCGAGGCCGGCGAACCTGACCGCGCAGCAGGCCGCCGCCCTGCCGCTGGCCGGCAGCACCGCCCTGGTGGGGCTCTGCGACGCCGGCCGGGTCGGCCCCGGGCACCGGGTCCTCGTCAACGGCGCGGCCGGGGGTGTCGGCACGCTGGCCGTCCAGCTCGCCACGGCGCTCGGCGCGACCGTGACCGGGGTGTGCAGCACCCGCAACGTCGAGCTGGTCCGCTCGCTCGGCGCCGACCACGTCGTCGACTACACCCGGGCGGACTTCACCCGCGGCCCCCGCCACGACGTCGTGTTCGACCTGGTCGGCAACCGTTCCCTGACCGCGCTCCGCCGGGCCCTGACCCCCACCGGGACGCTGGTGCTCTCCGGCGGTGGCGGGTACCACGGCGGAAGTCTCCTCGGACCGGTCCGACTCCTCCTGCGGGGGCGGCTGCTGGCGCCCTTCGTCCGGCACCGCATCCTCGCCCCCACCGCGGCCCCCGACCGGGCACAGCTCGACACGCTGCGCGCCCACGCCGAGGCCGGTCGCCTCACCCCGATCGTCGACCGGACCTATCCGCTGCACGAGGCGGCCCGGGCCATCGCCCACGTCGAGGGCGGACACGCCCGCGCGAAGGTGGTCGTCACCCTCTGACCCACCGGCGATCCGACCGACCCGCCAGCCATTCGACAGCCCTCGGTGGGAAGTCTCCCAATATCAACTGTCAATGAGCTGTCAATAGTGGAAGCGCTTCGATTTCGTGCTCCAGCACTGTTGACGAAAGACGACTCTCATTTAGCATCGTCAATGCAAGGTCTCGTTCATCCGCCGTTCACCTCATCGACGGCCGGCCTTCGAGGCACCCGCACCGCACCCGGGCTCCGTGCACCCCACCCGCCCGCACCGAGGAACAGGAGCAGGACCGCCATGAAAGCCACCGCACGCCGTACCACCGTCCTGGCCGGGCTCACCGCCACCCTGCTGGCCGGCCCGCTCGCGGTCGCCGCCGTCGCCGCCGCGCCGACCGCCACGATCACCCTCAACGGCACCGGCGCGACCGTCTCCGGCAGCAACGTCACCGTCGCCGGCAGCGCCGTCACCATCACCGCCCCCGGTTCGTACGAGATCAGGGGCACGCTGAACAACGGCTACGTCAGGGTGGACAGCGCCGCCGCCGGCACCGTGGAACTCATCCTCGCCGGCGCCTCGATCACCAACTCGACCTCGTCGCCGCTCTACGTCACCGACGCCGACGCGGTCACCGTCACGCTCGCCGCCGGAACCAGCAACACCCTCACCGACGCGGCGACCTACACCAACGCCGGCGAGCCGGACTCCGCGCTGTTCAGCGCCGCCGACCTGACCATCGCCGGCACCGGGGCGTTGACCGTACGCGCCAACCACGCCGACGGCATCGTCAGCAAGGACGACCTGGTCATCCAGTCCGGTACCATCACCGTCACCGCGGTGGACGACGCGATCCGGGGCAAGGACTCGCTCACCGTCAACGGCGGCACGATCAACGTGACCTCCTCCGGCGGCGACGGGCTCAAGTCCAACGACACCGAGGCCGGCAAGGGCGTGCTCACCATCACCAACGGCACGATCACCGCCTCGGTCGCCGACGACGCCATCAAGGGCGAGAACGACCTGAACATCTCCGGCGGCACCATCAACGTCACCCGGTCCTACGAGGCGCTGGAGGGGCTCCGGACCACCATCAGCGGCGGCAACATCACCGTCGTGGCCAGCGACGACGCGGTCAACGCCGCCGAGGAGGGCCTCGGCCACATGGAGCCCTCCGCGATCGCGTTCATCAAGGTCACCGGCGGCACGGTCGTGGCCACCGGCGGCACCGACGGCTTCGACTCCAACGGGTCGCTCACCTTCGCCGGGGGCACCGTGGTGGCCCGCGGCTCCAGCACCCGGGGTGGCGGCGAGGGCGCGATCGACGCCGACGGCCCGATCGCCTTCACCGGCGGCACCGTGGTGGGCGCCGCGCTGACCTCGCTGGCCGTCTTCCAGGCGGTGCCGAACAACGCCCAGGGCTGGGTCGCCCCCCGGTTCAACGCCAACCTGGCCGCCAACACCACCGTGCACGTCGTCTCCGGCAGCACGGTGCTGGCCTCGTACCGCACCTCGGCCACCGTCCGGGAGGTCGTCTTCTCGTCGAACCGGATCGTCAACGGCCAGCGGTACGACATCTACACCGGCGGCAGCGTGAGCGGCACCAACGTGGGCGGTCTCTACTCCGGCGGCAGCATCACCGGCGCCACCCGGGTGCTGACCGGCGTCACCGCCGGCCGGTACGGGCGGTTCTGAGCCTCCGGTGCCGCCGGTCGGGGCCACCGCGGCCCCCACCGGCGGGACCGGACCCGTGAACGCACCATCGTCGACCCGAGGCCCGTCCGTCGAACGCCGTATGGCGGGAGAGCCGGCGGAGGGCCACCCGAAGGAGCAGATAATGACGCGCTTGGTACTGGCCGGAATGGACCTGGTCGCCGTGGTCCTGCTCGTCTTCGCGCTGTACTTTCCGCGCCACCGGCGGCGGGACCTCGTGGTGGCCTACCTCGGCGTCAACGTCGGCGTCTTCGCCGTGGCCAGTTCGCTCAGCAGCAGCACCGTCGGCGCCGGCCTCGGGCTGGGTCTCTTCGGCGTACTGTCGATCATCCGGCTCCGCTCCACCGAACTCGACCAGCACGAGGTGGCGTACTACTTCTCCGCGCTCGCGCTCGGCATCCTCGGTCCGCTCTCCGGCACCTCGGTCTGGATGGTCGGCGCGCTGACGGCGCTGATCCTCGCCGTGATGTTCGTCGGGGACCATCCCCGGCTGCTGCGCCGGTACCGCCGGCACGTCATCGTGCTGGACAGCGCGGTCACCGACTCGGTCGCCCTGACCGCCCACCTGGAGCAGTTGCTCGGTGCCCGGGTGCACAACGTCAACGTCGAGCGGGTCGACCTGGTCAACGACACGACGGTGGTGGACGTCCGCTACTCACGGCCGAGGGCCACCGCCACCGGCGGGCGACGCCCGGTCGACACGGGATCCGCCCGATGACCCCTCCCGGTACGACGCTGACCCACCTGACGCCGATCGGCCTCGCTGAGCTGACCGAACGCGCCGGCCTGCAGACCCGGTTCGACCGCAAGTACCTGCTCCCGCTCGCCGAGGTGCCGTACCTGATCGCCGGGCTCGGCCGGGGCGACCAGGTGCTGGAGATCGACGGTCGACGGACCTTCCGCTACGAGTCGATCTACTTCGACACCGCCGATCTGGTCAGCTTCCGGCTCACCGCCCGGCGGCGGCGACGCCGATTCAAGATCAGGACTCGGACGTACCTCGACTCCGGCCTCTGCTGGCTGGAGGTCAAGACGGAGGGCACCCGCGGCGGCACCGTCAAGGAGCGGCTGCCCTACCGTCCCGACGACAGCGGCACCCTCACCCCCGGGCGGTCGTTCGTCGACGGCGTGCTCGCGCCCCTGCGCACCGGCCCCGAGCTGGCGTTCGCGCCCACCCTCACCACCCGCTACCTGCGCAGCACGCTCTACCTGCCGGCGACCGGGAGCCGGGCGACCATCGACGTCGCGCTGCACTGGGAGGACCCTGGCGGTCGCCGACTGGAACTGCCCCAACTGGCCATCGTCGAGACGAAGACGGGCTCCACCGCCTCGCACGTCGACCGGATGCTCTGGCGTCGGGGTCACCGCCCGGTGGCGATCTCGAAGTACGCGACCGGGCTGGCCGCCCTCGACCCGGAGCTGCCCGCCGCACGCTGGCGACGCATCCTGCGGCGTCACTTCGGGCACGACGGCCCCGCGGGCACGACGCCGGCCAGCCCGACGCCTGCGACTGCCCGCCCGACGCCGGGGAGGCCGTCCACCTGACGTGCGCCAGGTGGACGGCCTCCCGTCGGTGGTCGACCGGCGGCCCCGCGGTCAGGGGCTGGTGCAGGTCGGCGACGGGCTGCTCGGGGTGCCGGAGCCGAGGAACCCGAAGGTCGTCGAGGTGCCCGGGGCGAGCGTGCCGTTGTAGGCGGCGTTACGGACGGTCGCGGTCGTGCCGCTGGTGCTCAGTGTGCCGTTCCAGACCTGGCTGACGCTCTGGCCGGCGCCCAGGTTCCAGCGGACGGTCCAGCCGTCGGTGGCGGTGCTGCCGGCGGTCACCGTGACCTCGGCCTGGAAGCCGCCGGACCACGAGTTGACGGTGCGGTAGGTCGCGGTGCACGCGGTACCGGCGGGCGGGGTGGTGGGCGGCGGGGTGGTGGTGGGCGGCGGTGGCGTGCTGGTGGGCGGTGGGGTCGTGGTGGGCGGCGGCGGGGTCGTGGTGGGCGGCGGGGTCGGCCCGCCCGACGGCACCAGGGGGCAGGTGGAGCTGTACCGCGAGACACCGGTGCTGTCCGCCAGCGGGCAGAGGAACTGCGTGTAGCGGGTGTCGCTGTCCAGGAAGATCTTGAGCCAGGGGATCAGCAGCCGCATCTCGGTCGGGTTCGACCGGGTGAACGAGAGGTGGTCGTTGCCGGCCAGCTCCGCCCAGGCGTGTTCCACCGTGGCGGGCAGGGTGTTGTAGATGCCCTGCACGTAGGAGGGCGTGACGGTGCCGTCGTTCTGGCCCGACAGCAGCAGGGTGGGGACCTGGGTGGTGGACATGTTCAGGTTGTTGCCGGGTGTGCCGGGGGCGAGGCCGACCGCGGTCTTCAGCGACGGCCGCCGGAGCGCCGCCAGGAGCGTCCCGGCCCCGCCCGCGGAGTGGCCCATCACGCCGAGCCGGTTGGCGTCCACCCGGCTGCGCACCGGGCTGGTCCGGGTGAGGTAGTCGAGCCCGGCGAGGAGCTGGGTGGCGCGGGCGTCGGCCCCGTCGGTACGGCTGTTGGTCTCGATCCCGAGCACCACGAAGCCGAAGGACGCCAGCCAGGGGCCCATCCAGGCCTCCTCGTTGGCGAACAGGGCGGAGTAGCCGGGGACGATCGCCACCGCACCCCAGGTGCCGAGGCTGGTGTCGGTCGGGTAGTAGACGAACCCGCCGTTGAAGCCGTTGCCCGCCGGCACTGTCGCCTGCGTCGTGGCGAACGGCCCCCGGGTGGCGGCCACGCTGGCCAGGGTCGGGTCCGGACCGCGCTGGTACGGGCTGTCCGCCACCGCCGCGTGCGGCGTCGTCGCGGACACCGTCAGGCCGAGGACCACCGCCAGTCCGGCGGTCAGCCACCGGGCCGGGCCGGTCCGGCGGACGGACCGCGTCCGGGGTGCGTCCCCCGGTGCCGGGGGACGCGCTGTCGGTACGTTCATGTCGCGTTTCTCCTTCGATCAGCCGGGCCGTAGCCGGCGGGCGGGCCGTCGCCGGCCGGGTGGCTACCGACGGCTCCACTGCTGGTTGGCCTGCCCGGTGCAGGTCCACAGGACGAGCTTCGTGCCGTTGGCGGTGCCCTGGTTGTAGGGGTCCAGGCAGAGGCCGGACTGCACGCCGGTGATGGTCCCGTTGGCGTTGACGGTCCACTGCTGGTTGGTGCCGCCGTGGCAGTCGTAGATGGTGACCTGGGTGCCGGGGGTGGTGCCGTAGCCGGCGGCGTCGAGGCACTTGTTGCCGTAGACGGTCAGCGCCCGGCCGGACGTGTAGGTCCACTGCTGGTTGGTGCCGCCGTGGCAGTCCCACAGCTGCAGCTGGAGGCCGTTGGTGGTGGCGGAGCCGGGCACGTCCATGCACCTGCCCGACCGGGTGCCCACGATCGCGGTGGCCTGGCCGCTGCCGTCGCCGCTGCCGGGGTTGCCGATGCTGCCGGGCACCGCCTGCAGGGCGCTGTACCAGCGGGCGGCCATCTTGTCGTAGCCGCCGGCGGTGGGGTGGATGCCGTCGATCAGGTCACCGGTGGTGAGGGCGCTCTGCATGTCGACCAGGTGCACCCGCTTGCCGGCGTTCACCTTGCTCTGCACGATGCCCGGGATCGCCGCGTTGAAGGTGCGCGCGGCTGCCGCCTGGTTGCTGTTGGACAGCGTGATGATCTGCGCGACGAACACCTCGGCGGTGGGCGCGGTGGTGGTGATCCGGTCGATCAGGGTGGAGAGCCGGTTCGGCGCGGTGCTCACGTTGTAGTTCTGGAGGATGTCGTTGGTGCCGATGTGCAGCAGGACGCTCTGCGGCCGTTGGGTGTTCAGCCAGCCGACGATGTTCGCGTCGATCTGGTCGATGCGCCAGCCGGGGTGCCCCTGGTGGTCGTGGTCGCCCAGGCTGGCCGGTCCGTTGAACTGCGAGCCGACGAAGTCCACGGTGTACCGGCCGCCGGCCAGCCGCTGCCAGAGGCCAATCCGGTAGCCGCCCGGCACCTGGGTGCCCTCGGTGATGGAGTCGCCGAGCGGCATCACCCGCGTCCCGCCGTTGGATTCCGCCCGGGCCGGGCCGGTGGGGGTCACCACTCCGGTGACCAGCACACCGAACGCGGCGAGCGCCGCGAGCCATCTTGTCCTCGTTCGCATGGATCTCTCCCTGGATCGGTGGAGCTGGCCGAGGACGAGGGCCGGGCGGACGGCCGCCGGGGTGGGCCGGCGGCACGTCCGGGGGTGGGCGGCCGGACCCGGCGGCCATCGGTTGCCGGGTCCGGCCGGGACACGCCGGCAGCCACGTCGGCATGGTCGGCGCCGCCTCGGCACGGGACGGTTTGTGAGCGCTAACAGTGACCATTGTAAATTCTTTGTTGCGGCCCGGTCCACCTCGACCCGGATCCGGCGGGCGCGGACCGGCCGACGACCGGCCCCCGTCGGCCGTCAGCCGGGGACGCGCCCGCTGACCTGCACGAAGTGGAAGCCGTTGACGACCACCCTGGGGTCACCGAACGCCTCGACCGTCGCCGTCAGCTCGGCGTCGGTCAGGCCCTGCCGCACCAGCGCCCCGCGCAACTGCGGGATGCCGGCCCGCAGCAGCCGGCAGCCCGGCCCACCGCCGTGCCAGCTCTCCGCCTGCGTCCGGGACCGCACGCCGGTCAGCCCCGCCTCGGCGAAGGCCGCCGGTGCCCGGTGCGCCCAGTCCAGGTCCATCCCGCTGGCCACCAGGGCCGCCACGTGGGCGGCCAGGTAGCGGCTCAGCAGACCGGTGGTCGCCTCGTCCGGCGCGTACCGCACGAAACTCCCCGGAGCGAGGGCGAACTCACCGATGAGCAGGTCGCCCCCCGGCCGCAGGGCGGTGGTCATCCGGCGCAGCGCCTCCTCCCGCCGGGGCAGGTGGCCCAGGAGCAGCCGGGCGTGCACCAGGTCGAAGCCGACCGGCGGCTCGTCGGCGACGATGTCGTGGCGGCGGACGACCAGCCCGGGACGGGCCGGAACGTGTTGCGGCGCGATGTCCGTGGCGACCACCTCGGCGCCCTGCCCGACCAGCCAGGTCGCGATGCTCCCCGCCCCGGCGGCCACCTCCAGGCAGCGACGACCGGCCAGCCCGCCCAGTTCGCCGAGCGCCGCCCGGGTGTGCCCGTCGAGCAGGTCCGCCAGCGCGGAGTGGTGGTCGGTGGCCTGCTCGCTCGCGTTGTCGAACGCGTAACCCCTCATGGTCGTCCCGTCTTCGTCGTGGCATCGGCTCGGACGCTCCACTGTGCCTCCCGACGGTCACGGGTGCACCTCCCCCACCACGGGGCACGCCGCCCCACGACCGGGTGCGCCGCCCCACGACGGGGAGACGCACCCGTGGCTGCGGTGGGGTGGCTCAGCTCCGCAGCGCCCACCGCTGGTTGGCCTGGCCGTTGCAGGACCACAGGATGATCCTGGTGCCGTTGCCGGTGCCGGCGGCGTTGGCGTCCAGGCACAACCCGGACTGCGCGTTGGTGACGGTGCCGTTGGCGTTGACGTTCCACTGCTGGTTGGCGCCGCCGTGGCAGTCCCAGATGATCACCGGGGTGCCGTTGCCGGTGCCCGACCCGCTGGCGTCCAGACACTTGGTGCCGTACACCGTCAGCTGGCGTCCCGACGTGCGGGTCCACCGCTGCCCGGCACCGCCCGCGCAGTCCCAGAGCTGGGTCTGCACGCCGTTGGTGGTGCTGGCGTTCGGCACCTCCAGGCAGCGACCCGACTGCTCGCCGACGACGGTGACCCCGCCCGCTGGAGTGGTCGGCGTGGGGGTGGGGGTCGGCGTGGTCGGGGTGGGGGTCGGCGTGGTCGACGGGGCGTCGAGGCCGAGGAAGGAGATGGCGTACGCGATCTGACCGGCCTGCGGCAGCTCGTGGCCCACCCCGCTGATGCTGATGCCCTCCACCGTCGCACGGGTGCCGGTGTCGCCGTACCGGGTCCTGGTCCAGTTCGACTGCGGGCGGTCGGTGAACGCCGGCGTCTGGCTCAACCCGGACAGGTTGGTCCACTGCTTGATCTCTTCACCGAAGTTCACGTACGACAGGGTGGTGTCGGTGGTCCCGTGCAGGAACTGCATCCGGGGGTACCGGCCCGTGTAGCCGGGATACATCGCGCGGGCGGCGTCGCCCCACTGCTGGGCGGTCTTGGTGAGCTGGCCACCGGCACACTGGCCGTTCCAGGTGTTGGTGCTGCTGCCGGTGGCGAAACAGGTGGCCGGCACCCCGCTGAACGACGACCCGGCGGCGAACACGTCCGGGTACTGCGCCGCCATCACGTTGGTCATCATCGCCCCGGAGGAGAAGCCGCTGACGAACACCCGGGACGGGTCGACGTTGTGCCGCTGCTTGGCGTAGTTGACCATCGAGATGACGCCGTCGGAGTCGCTGCCGCCGCCCCGCCGCAGCCCCTGCGGCGAGTACACGTCGAAGCACTTGCTGCTGCGGGTGACCTCCGGTAGCACGATCACGTAGCCGTACCGGTCGGCGGCGGTGACGTAGTCACGCCCGTTGCCGTTGAAGATCGCCGGGCCGGAGCCGCCGCAGTAGTGGATCAGCACCAGCAGCGCCGGTCGCGGCGCCACGTTGTCGGGCACGTAGAGGTACATGTTGAGGCCGCTGGGGTTGTTGCCGAAGTTGGTGACCTGGGTCAGCGATGCCGCCGCGGCCGGTTGCGCCGTCATCAGCACGGTCATCGCCAGCAGCGGCACGACCGCGCCGGCCACGGCCGTCACCGCCTTGAGTAGACGTCTCACGGGCAGGGTCTCCGATCTGGGGACGGGGGGCGGTGCGGTCGCCGACCGGCAGGTCGACGACCGCACCGCAGGTGGTGGGGTTGGTGGTACCGGTCCAGGGCTACCGGCCCAGGGTCACCTTGAGGATCCGCTCGTTGCTGTTGTTCGGGACGCTGTCCTTGTCGCCGCCGGTGCTCGTGGTCAGCCACAGGTTCCCGTCGAGCGTCGGCTCGACCGTCCGCAACCGGGTGTACGTGCCGACGAAGTACTGCTGCACGTCGGTGAGCGTGTTTCCGCTGATCACCGCCCGGTACATCCGGTTGCCCCGCAGGCAGGCGAGATACAGCACGTCCCGGACGATGGCCAGCCCGCTGCACGACGCCTCGGCCACCGGGTAGGTGCGTACCGGCGCGACGAAGTTCGGGTTGGCGCAGCTGCCCGTGGTGCCCTCGCACGCCGGCCACCCGTAGTTGCCGCCCCGGACGATGATGTTGGTCTCGTCCATCACGTTGTTGCCGAACTCCTGCTCGAAGAGCCGGCCCCGGGAGTCGAACGCCAGCCCCTGCGGGTTGCGGTGCCCGTAGCTCCAGACCGCGTTGCCGAACGGGTTGTCGGACGGCACGGTGCCGTCGGGGCGGATCCGGAGCACCTTGCCGCCCAGGTCGTTGACGTCCTGGGCGCGGTCCGGGCTCTGCCCGTCACCGGTGGCGGCGTAGAGCATCCCGTCCGGGCCGAACCGCAGCCGCCCGCCGTTGTGGTACTTGTTGCGCGGGATGCCGGTCAGCAGCACCTGCACCGAGCCGGTCTGCAGCGTCCCGTCGTACCGGATCCGGACGATCCGGTTGTCGGTCGTGGTGGTGTGGTAGATGTACAGCCACCGGTCGATGGCGAAGCTCGACGACACGGCCAGACCGAGCACCCCGCCCTCGCCGTTGGTGCCGGCGACGTTGGGCACCGTGCCGATGCTGCGCTTGTTGCTGCCGTCCGGGTTCATCGCGACCACGTCGAACAGGTCACGCCGCCCGTAGAGCACGGTGCCGTCGGGCAGCTGCACCAGCCCCCACGGCAGGTCCCGCTCGGTGGTGACCACTGTGGTGCCGCAGACCGGGCTGGTGCAGGTCGACCCGGTGCGGACGGTCACCGCGCTGCTCGCCGCCGAGGTGTTGCCCTGCGCGTCCCGGGCGACGACCGTGTACCGGTACTCGGTGTCGGCGGTCAGCCCGGTGTCGGTGAACGTGGTCACCGGCGGGTTGGTGGCCGTGCCGGTGACCGAGCCGACGGTCACCCCGTCACGCAGGACGTCGTACCGGGTGACGGCGACGTTGTCGGTGGCGGCCGTCCAGGTCAGGGTGACGTCCGTGCCGTTGGCGGTGGCGGCGAGGTTGGTCGGGGTGGTGGGCCGCTGGGTGTCCGACTGGCAGAACGGCGGCGTGACGGGGAGCGTGGCGCTGGCCTGCGACACGTTGCCGGCGGCGTCCCGGGCGTTGACATACCAGCCCCAGGTGACGCCCTGCGCGACGGTGAGGGTGGCGGTCAGCGTCCGGCCGGGGACCGAGGTGACCAGCTGCCCGTCGTGGTAGACGTCGTAGTACGCCACGCCGACGTCGTCCCGGGACGCCGACCAGGTCAGCGTGACGGACTGACAGCTCAGCCTGCTGCTGCGCAGGTTGGTCGGCGGGGTGGGCGCCCGGGTGTCGGCGGCGAGCCGGCCGACGGCGGCCGTGGCCTGCGTCACCGTGGGTGGGCCGGCGGTGGCGGTCGGGGCGACCGCGACGGTGCCGGCGACGGTCAACGCGGCGAGGACGGCGAGCCGGCGGGTGTGGGGTGGACTGGTACGCACGCGATACGTCCCTTCCTGGGGAACCTGGTGGTCAGTACGGGTAGCCGGGCACGTTCAGCCGCACGCTGTACAGACCGGAGTCGTTGGTGCGGCCCGAGGTGACGAAGAGGGTCCGCCGGTCGGAACCGCCGAACGCCACGTTGGTGGTGCCCGAGGAGCCGGAGCGGATCGTGCCGAGCTGGGTGCCGGTGGGCGAGTAGACGTGCACCAGACCGTCGCCTCCCGAGGTCCAGTACACGTTTCCGGCGCAGTCGATCGTGCCGCCGTCCGGGCCGCCGACGTAGTTGACGAACACGCTGCGCGGGCCGGTGCTGCCGTCGGGCTGGACGGCGTACTTGTAGATCTTGTTCTCGCCGTAGGCGCCGACGTAGAGGGTGCCGCCGTCCGGGGAGAGGGCGATGCCGTTGGGCTGCCGCAGCGCGTCGTCGACGAGCGACACCTGGCCGCCCGAGACGCGGAAGACGCTGGTCCGCCCGCTCATCTGGTCGGGGCGGTTGCCGCGCTGGAAGTTGGGGTCGGTGAAGTAGACGACGCCGTCCGAGCGGACCGCCACGTCGTTCGGCGAGTTGAACGCCCGCCCCTGGTAGTTGCCGGCCACCACGCCCCGGGCCAGGTTGTCGAGCCGGTACGTCGAGACGCTGCGCTGGTCGTGCGTGGCGGCGACGAGCTGCTGCCCGTCCGGGGTGAGCGCGAGCCCGTTGCTGCCCGCGTTGGGGAGGAACGTGTCGAAGGTGGCCGGCGGGGTGAACCGCCGGATCGTCGACGGCTGGACGTACTCCGACCCGGTGGCCGCGCCCATGTCGGAGAAGAGCAGGTAGCCCCGGTCGGCGATCCAGACGGGTCCTTCGAGGAAGGAGAAACCGCTGCGGATCTTCGTGGCCACGACCGAGGTGGCGGGCAGCGGCGGGCCGTACCCGGTGCCGGACGGGCAGACGCCGGGCGGTGCCCCGGGCGGCCCGGCCAGTGACCCGGCTCCGCTGTGACCGTTCACATCGGCGGCCCGGACCAGCGGCGCGGCGGGGACGGCGACGTTCGCCGGGACGGCGGCGGGCAGCGCGAGCAGGAGACCGGCCAGTGCGGTGGTGGCGGGGTGCAGGACCATCGATGACTCCGATCGGCGGGCGGCCCGCCGTCGTCGGCGGTCGCGGTGGTGTTACCGGCTTAATCTAACTGTATCGATATAGCCCTCGGCAGCATAAGCGAGGATCCGCTGGCCCGCACGGGTCCGAGCCGCCGCCCACCCCCGGAGCCGACCTCCCAGAACGCTCGCGCCGGGTCGACTGTGGAGGGCGCGACGGGTCGGTCTCCCAGGTCGGCGGGCGTCCTTGGCAGGTTGTTGACACCGCCGGAATCGACGTTTGGGAGCGCGCTCATCTACCCTCAGGGCACATCCGGCCCACCGTCGTGGGCCGACATCGATTCGGCAGCCATGATTGTCCTGGTCTCCCCGCCAATCCGTGACCGCCATGGCCCTGTTCGGAGGGATCGAAGCGTTGACGAGCGAGAAGGCGGCGCCGCCGGGCGTCGACACCACCCGGCCCAGCATCGCCCGGGTCTACGACTACTACCTCGGCGGCAAGGACAACTTCGCGGTCGACCGGCACGCCGCGCAGATGGCGATGCAGGTCACCCCGGACGGCCCGGAGGCGGGGCGGGCCTGTCGGGCGTTCCTGCGCCGATCGGTCCGGTACCTGGCCGCCGAGGCGGGCATCCGCCAGTTCCTCGACCTCGGATCCGGGCTGCCCACCCGGGGCAACGTGCACGAGATCGCCCACCGGGTCGACCCGGACACCCGGGTGGTCTACGTGGACAACGACCCGATGGCCCTCGCGCACGGCCGCGCCCTGCTCGCCGACGCCCGGACCACCACCGTCGTGGGGGCTGACGTCCGGCAGCCGGAGGAGTTGCTGGCGGAGCTGCGCGAGCGCCGGCTCATCGACTTCGACCAGCCGGTCGGACTGCTGCTCCTGGCGATCCTGCACCACCTCAACGACGACGACGACCCGGCCGGTGTCGCCCGGCGGCTCATCGCCGCCCTGCCCGCCGGCAGCTACCTGGCCATCTCGCACTTCTACGACCCGGGCGAGTCCCAGCCGGAGGTGTCCGAGCGGGCCCGGGCGGTGGAGAAGATCTTCAACGAGACCCTCGGCACCGGTCGCTGGCGTACCCGTGACGAGATCCTGGGCTTCTTCGGCGACCTGGAGCTGCTGCCGCCGGGGCTGGTCCCGCTGGCCGAGTGGCAGCCGGACGGCGAGGACGACAGCAGGCAGACCACCACCTACCACACCATCGTCGGTGGGGTGGCCCGCAAGCTCTGAGACAGGCCGCGGCGGGAGCGGCAGGGCACCGGGCGAACACGCCCCGCCCCGCCGCTCCCGGCCCGGGGCACCGCACCGGCCGCCGGCACGACCCGCGGCGGGACTACCCGGTCGGGTGCACCGCGCGGCGACCCAACCACACCGTCCGCTCGGTGCGGACGCTCAGGTCGGACCGGCCCGGCAGGCTCTCGACCAGCTCGTCCAGGGCGGCGAGTTCGCGGGGGGAGAGGCGCTCCTGGAGTCCGTGGCGCATCCGGCCCAGGCAGACCTGCGCGTAGCGGATGGCGGCGGCGGACAGCGGCGGGCGCAGGTCGATGTCGAAGTGCCGCTCGGTCACCGCGGTGAAGCCGACCTGCTCCATCCGGTGCCCCCAGGGCTCGTGCATGTGCATGCCGGCCTCGTGCCGACGCTTCGCCGCCTCGGCGTGACCGCGCGACTCCAGCTCCTCGTCCGGCGTGCCGGTGAGGAACCGTGGGAACGACTCCAACTCGGCGATCACCAGCAGCCCGCCCGGCCGCAACGCCCGGAATGCCGAGGCGACCGCCGCCGCCGGATCGGCCAGGTGGTGCATCGACGCGGCGGCGAAGATCACCTCGACCGGCCCGAGGTCGGGCCAGGGTCGGTCGAGGTCGGCGTCGACGGTACGGATCCGGGCGGTCAGTCCGGCGGCGTCGGCACGCGCCCGCAGGTGGGCGAGCATCTCCGGGGACTGGTCGACCGCGGTGACGGTGGCACCGGGGAGCTGCCGGGCCAGGGCGAGGGAGGCGGTGCCGCTGCCCGCACCGAGGTCGACGACGCGGGGTCGCTCGGCGGCCTCGCGGCCGACCCAGCCGACCAGGTCGTGGACGTAGTCGTGCAGCACCTCCGCGTCCAGGTCGAGCAGCTCGATCAGGGAGTCATGTGACATGAGGCAACGGTAGCCGCTTCATGCCTCAGAGGCATAGCATCTTGCCTATGACGCAAGACAAGGATCTGGAGACCCTGGTACGCCAGCGGATCCGCAGCCTGCGGACGGCCCGGGGCTGGTCGCTGGACGAGCTGGCCCACCGCTGCCTGATCAGCCCGTCCACGCTCAGCCGGATCGAGACCGGGCACCGACGGGTCGCCCTGGACCAGATCGCCACCATCGCCCGGGTGCTGGGCATCACCCTCGACCGGCTGGTCGAGGGTGACACCGACGACGACGTGGTGATCCGTCCGCACTGCGACGAGGACCGGGGCGTCACCACCTGGCTGCTCTCCCGGGACCACCACCAGACCGTCGCCAAGATGCGGATCAACCGGGAGGTGCCCACGGACCTGCGGGTGCACCCGGGACGGGACTGGTTCACCGTGCTCTCCGGCACGATCGAGCTGCGGCTGGGCGAGCGGACGATCCTCGTCGGCACCAACGAGGCAGCCGAGTTCTCCACCCTGGTCCCGCACGCCTTCGGCGCACACGGCGGCCCGGCGGAGATCCTCTGCATCCTCGACCACGACGGGGAGCGCAGCCACCTCGGCCCGCACCGCACTCCCCCGGACCGTCCGGCGGCAGCTACGCCGTGATCACCGGCCAGGCGTAGGCCAGCAGGGCGCACGCCGCCCCGAGCATCCCGAGCGAGAAACCCCTGGTGGGGATGGGCAGCGCGGCGAGCACGAGCAGGATGACCGCGATGACGTAGAGAAACGCCTGCACCGACATGGGAGTCTCCTCGGGAGGTTGGCTGATGGCGGTGCGATCACTACCCCGGCCGACCCTGCCGGGAAACCCCCGCCTGCCCGCACCGCGGCCGCCCCGCCCGGCCGAGCCGGGTGGGAGTCCCCGCTCCGGACAGGACGACGGATCATCGTCCTGTCCGGAGCGTGGAGCCCTGCACGTCGGTCCGGCCCGGATGGTGGAGCCCTGCACGTCGGTCCGGCCCGGACGGTCGAGCCGGGCGACTCAGCAGCCGAGGCGCTTCGTGGAGAGGGCGACGTCGTCGATCCAGAGGTCGAACGCGCCCGGCGTGGTGCCGCCCTGGTAGAGCTGCCAGCCGATCTTCACGGTGTCGACCGTCGGCAGCACGAACGGGACGTCGTTGCCCCCGTGCTCGGTGGTGGAGGCGGTCAGCTCCGGGTTCGCCACCCCGTCGATCCACACCGCGACACGGTTGTCGGTCGGGTCGAACTTCCACTCGAAGCACTGCCACTCGTCCTCGGTGACCGGGGCGGACTCCCGCCAGTTGGTCCAGTCGCCGGTCGGGCCGCCGTCGGCGCCCACCCCCCAGAAGGTGCCGGGGACCGTGGGCGCGTACTGCCCGCCGATCGGACGGACGACCTCCGCGCTGCCGCTGCCGGTCGCCTCCACCAGGGTGAAGTGTGCCCAGTCGGGGGCGGTGGGGAAGGCGTCGACGCGCAGGCGCAGCCGACCGTAGAAGCGGTTGCCGGGGGCGGCGAAGTCGTCGACCCGCAGGAACGCGCGTCCGTTGTCGACGGTGTGCAGGTGCAGGACCTGGTTGCCGTGCCGGGCACGCTCGACGGTGAGCGTGCCGTTGCGGGTGTCGACGCCCCACTTCAGCGTGCTGGGGCCGCCCTGGGGCAGCCGCTCGAAGTCCTCACAGAAGAGCAGGCCACGGGGGCACGAGCGCGGGGCGGAACCGGCCGCGTCAGCCGTACCGGCCGGGACGCTGCCGGCCGTGGTGCCGAGAATCAGGGCGGCGGTGAAGACCGCGAGGAAACTGCGCATGGTCGTCCTCCATGACATCGCGTTCCCGCCCCGGGGGCGGGAAGCAGAACGGGCTCCCGAGCGTCGCTCGCCCCGGTGCCGGCCGCAGGACGTCGACAGGCGTCGGACGTCTCCGGCCGCCGACGGTCGAGCGTCTCGGTGGTCGCGGAAAGGTGTGGCGGGGTCACGGACGGCGGGACGTCGACAGCCCGTCGTCGTGGCGACGACCCGGCAGGCCGCGGCAGGTACGCCGAGAAGGCGCGTTGCCGGCCTGCGCTGCTCCCGCGCTCACCGTTCCCAGCGTGGTTGCCCCCACACTGCGGTGATCACAGCCATTCCAGCATGTCGATACGTGCTCGGGCAACATCGACCGGGTGCCCGGATGGCGACACCGGGCGGGCGGCCCGCCGGCGACCCGACCCGAGCAGCCCGGCGGCAACCCGACCCAGCGGCCCGGCGGCGCGGCCGGGAGCACGCCGGGGAGAGCGGCCGGGGAGCCCGGCACGTCACGGCGCGAGCCGCTCCAGGAAGCGCAGCCGGGCCGTCCCGCGCGGGTTCGCGCTGAGGTCGACGTCGAACGGGGTGATGCTGATCCTGCCGGCCTGCAGGGCGCTCCAGTCGCTGCCGGGGGCGGGGGTGCCCGTCGGCCCGCCGATCGACAGGGCGTACGTCCCGGGCTGGCCGGGTGCCCCGGTGGTGTTGGTGAACCCGAAGCGGAGGTAGCCGTTGCGGTCCATCCGGGTCAGGCTCGTACCGGTGACCGCCGTGGCGCCGGGGTAGTTGATGTTCAGGCCGAGGCCCTCGGGCAGGAGGGCGCCGCCCCGGGCGTCGCGGGCCAGCGCCGCCACGACGTCACTGGTGTACGCGGCGACCGTGTCCTTGAGCGCCAGCGACTGGTCGACGGTCTTGCCGTCGATGCTGACCGCGATCGCCGGAACGTCGTTCTCCAGGGCGGCGATGGCCGCACCGACGGTGCCGGAGTGGTTGGCGACCGTGGTGTAGTTCCCGCCCGGGTTGATCCCGGAGACCACCAGGTCGGGCGGTGCGCTGCGGAACAGGGCGTCGAGACCGACGATCACCGCGTCGCTGGGGGTGCCCGTCACGGTCCACACCCGGGGCTCGGGGTTGGCCAGGTTCACCGTCGGATAGGTGATCACCGTGCCGGTGCCGCTCTGGTTGGTCGCCGGGGCGACGACCGTCACGTCGTGGCCGTCCGCGACCAGGGCGTCGCGGAGGGCCACGATCATCGGGGTGCTCGCTCCCCCCGGCCCGATCCAGCCGTCGTCATTGGTGATCATGATGTGGAGCCGGCGGGGCTCGGGGTGGGCCTGGGGGGCGGGCTGGTCGCCGGGCTTGGCCGCCGCGTCCAGGGACGGGACCAGGACCAGGGCGAGAGTCAGGGCGAGTGGCATGAGACGACGCGCGGTGCGCAAGGCAACTCCTCTTCGAGGCCCCGGCCCGGGACCGCACACCGTCGTCTCGTGCCGCGAGGGCCTGATCCGACGGGGCGGCAGGCGCGGGATCGTGGGGTGTGCGGTGACTGATCGTCGAGTGTAGACGATCACACCCGCACCGGTCCCACCTTGACGAACCGCGCCAGCTCCTCCACATGCGACGGTCGGATCACCCGGGCCGGTCACCCACGAAACCGCCCGGCCTGCCGACCACCCCACCTTCCCGTCGTACCGCCCGGCGGGAGCACGACCACCGCCGCCGGTACGCCTACCGGGCACTCACGGCAGGCGTACCGGCGGCTCCGTTCACTCCGCCGACGCCCGGCGGGCCGGGCCGGCCAGCGCGTAGGCGACCAGGCCGCCCACGGCGAGCACCGCCGCCACCACCGTGGCGGCCCGGCTGTCGGGCGGCTGGCCCTGCCACGTCGCGGTCGCCCCCCAGGTGCCGCCCTGCGGATAGATGGCCGCGACGATGGTCCAGCCCAGCGGCAGGAACCACGACCGGGCGGCACCGAACACCGTCGCGCACAACGCCGTCAGGCCGAGCAGGCCGGCGGCGTCGCGGACCACCAGGGCGGCCGGTCCGAACCGGGCTCCGGTGTGCAACGTGGCGAGCAGGACCACCAGGACGACCAGCAGCCCGGCGAGCAGGTGCACCGCACGCCGCCAGGGCCAGCGCACCGAGGCGGTCCGGTCCAGGCTCTCGTCCGGGCCGGCGAGGGTGGGCGCGAGCGCCGCGACCATCAGCAGGACGGTCAGGACGACCATCATCGGGGTGACGTCCCGGTCCTCGGCGAAGATCAGGTACGTCGTCCAGAGCGCCGCCAGGCCGCCGACGGCCGCGGCCAGGGCCAGGGGCACCCGGCGCGAACGCAGGTACAGCAGCGTCCAGGTCACCGGGCGCTCCGGGACAGCAGGCCGGTCGGGTCCTGGCAGGCCAGCAGGGCGTTGCGGACCGCGGTGACCCGGGCCAGCGCCTCCGCCTCGGGGAGGTCACGCAGCCCCCGCCACAGGGCCACCGCTCCGGTGGTGATCTCGGGGTCCTCCTCGATCAGTCCGGGCATCAGGCCCACGTCCGACCGTGGCTCACGGCCCATGAGCCAGTAGGCCGCCGCCCGCTCGACCACCTCGTTGCCGTTCCCGCACTTCCCGTCGTAGGGGACGCCCAGCCTCCTGACGATCTCGGGCACCACGGCGGCCGGATGGGCGAGCTCGCCACGCTTGTCGATCCGGATCTCGATCGTGACGACGCCCGGCCGGGGGGCCGGCTCGTCCCGGTCGTACCCGATCGTGTGGGTGTCCTCGTGCACGACGGTCGGCGCGTCCGGCAGCTTCCCCAGCGCCGCGAGGCCCTGCCGGGCCAGCGGGGTCACCGTGTCGAGCACGTGGGCGTGCACCCGGCTGACGCACACCGTCGGGGTGTCGTCGGTGCACACCAGCTCCCGCGCGACCGGGTCGACCGGCCAGGTGAGCACGTCCCGGTCGTGCGGGAGGACCGTCAGCGCCACCGCGAACCCGAGCAGCACCGGCAGCACCGCCGTCAACCGGCTCCGCCAACCGTCGGCGACGAACAACAGCAGACCGGTGACGGCGAGCGCCATCATCGAGATCGCCAGCGCACCGCTGACCCGGTTGTCGATCGTCTGGTAGTCGTGGAACGGACCCGAGCCGTGGGCCGGGGAGAGCGCCGCGGCAACCCGGACCGACGGCCCGACGGTGACGAAGAAGACCAGCAGCACGCCACCCACCGCCAGCGCCGGGGCGGTCACCAGGGCGGGCAGCAGCCGCCCGATCCCCAGTCCGAGCCATGCCGCGGCGACCAGGGACAACGCGCCCACCCCGGTGACCACGGCGAAACTCGGCAGGGGCACGTAAGCGGAGGTGTCCGCGATCCACGCGATGCCCGCCACGGTCACCAGCAGATAGGCGACCACCAGGGTGAGCGCCATCGTGCCGAGCACCGGCAGCATCCGGGCGACGCGCGGGCGGGCGGTGGTGGCGAACAGCTCGCCGACCTTCGCCCGGTGCTCCCGTCGCCCCTGCCAGGCCCCGGCCGCGAGGGCCAGCGGCCACAACAGGAGCAGGTACTCCCGGATGGCCAGGGCCAACGGCATCCAGCCACTCGACCACCGGCCGGTCGCCACGTACAGCGCACCGGTCCCGACCACCACCGTGACCAGCGCGGCACCGACCGCGGCGGAGCGGCGCAGTTCGATCCCCATGATGCTCATCCCGGCTCTCCGTCCCCCTCCGGGCCGACCCGTGGCGGTGGCACCGGCTCCGACCGTCCGCCCGCTCATCGGGTGGCCTCCGCCCGGTGCTGACGCAGCAGCGCGGAGTAGCCCCGCTCGGCCGGGCTGTCGCCGGCGTGCCCCTGGTCGCCCTGCGCGGCGAGCACCTCGGGCGTGCCCCGCCACACCAGGCGGCCCTCGTTGACCAGCACGACGTCGGTGCAGGCCGCCGCCACGTCCTCGACCAGGTGGGTGGAGACCAGCACGCAACTGTCGGTGCCGAGGTCACGCAGCAGCTCACGGAAGTCGAGCCGCTGTTCCGGGTCGAGACCGACGGTCGGTTCGTCGAGCAGCAGCAGCCGGGGGTCGTTCACGATGGCCTGCGCGATGCCGGCCCGCCGCAGCATGCCGCCGGAGAGCGTCTTCAGCCGGGCGTCTGCCTTGGCGGTGAGCCCGACCCGGTCGATGGCCCGCTGCACCGCCGCCGGGAGGGTGGACTTGGGCATCTCCTTGAGCCAGGCCATGTACCCGACGAACTCCCGCACCGTGAACCGTGGGTAGTAGCCGAAGTGCTGCGGCAGGTAGCCCAGGGCCCGGCGCACCGGTCGCAGCTCGGAGCGGCCGTCGACCGGGTGCCCGAGCAGCGTCAACCGGCCGCCGGCCGGGGCCACGACGGTCGCCAGGGCACGCATCAGCGTGGTCTTCCCCGCCCCGTTCGGCCCGAGCAGACCGTGCACGCCGCTGGGGAGGGCCAGGTCGAGCCCGTTGACGGCCAGGTGCCGCCCGGCCCGGACCTGGAGGCCCTCGGCATGAATCGCCCAGGGATGGGTGGTGGCGGTCGTCTCGACCGCACTCACGGCACGCATCGTCATGATCTCCTTCAGTGATCGCCAGAGGGCAGCGTGGAGGCACGGCCGTCGGCCGTCTGTGGGGGTGGGGCTACCCGTGGTGGGAGAGCCGCCGGAATCCGTCGACCCGCAGGAGGGCCAGGAGGGTCAGGAACACCGTGGCCAGCGCCCAACTGCGGGCGCTCTGCGCCGACAGCAGGGCCGGCAGCCGGGCGGCGACGAGACTCGGGGTGACCACCGCGAGCGTCCAGACCACGACCAGTCCGATCGCGGCCCGCCGCACCCCGACGAGGGTTCCCAGCAGGAGCGTGGCGGCGGTGAACGCCAGGCAGGGCAGCAGCAACAGGGCCATCGACACCCCCGTGCCGGCACCGACCAGGGCGAGCGCCGGGATGACGAACGCCAGCACCGCAGCCGTACGCCGTAGCAGCGTCGTCAGACCGGCGGCGGGCGTGGTGGCGATCAGCTCCCAGGCCGGGTCGGCCCGACGGTGCCAGGCGACCGCCACGCCGGGCAGCGGGGCCAGCGGCGCGATCAGCAGCACCAGCGAGGGGGTGCCGACCCACAGCGCGCCGAGGACGGCCGCGCACCCGAGCACCATGGCCGTCATGGCCAGCCACGGGAACAGCGTGCCGACGAACCAGCGGTGACGCAGCACCGACCAGGGCCGGCTCCGGCCGACCGGTGGTGGCGCCGCCGCGATCCGCCGGTCCAGCACCGCCGCGACCTGGTCGAGCACGACCCGGCTCTCCAGGGTGGTGCTGCCGGCCAGGCGGGCCCGGCAGTCGGCGCAGTCCTCCAGGTGCACCTCGATCGCCCAGACGCTGGGCTCGTCGAGGTCCGGATCCCCGGCGGCGTAGCGGTCGATCTGGGTCAGACTGGGATGGGTGGTCATGACAGCGCCTCCCGCAGGGCGATCCGGGCACGGCGGACACGGGACTTCACGGTGTTCTCCGGTACGCCGAGCAGTACCGACGCCTCACGCGTCGAGAGCCCGTCGAGGACCGTGGCCCGCAGCGCCGCCCGCACCTCGGCCGGCAGGACGAGCAGGGCCTGCTCCAGCTCCTGGCCGATCCGGTTGGCCATCACCTCGTCCTCGGCGGCGGGAGCCGTGCTCGGCATCAACGGCACCTGCGGCACCCGCCCCTTACGCGCCCGGTGCCGGAACGCGTCGACCAGGCGGTGGGCGGCGATGGTCCACAGCCAGCCCACGGCGCTCCCCGCCGCCGCGCCACCGCCCTTGGCGGGGGTGCCGGCGAAGCTGCCCGCCGCCCGCCAGACCGTCAGGTAGGTGTCCTGGAGCACCTCGGCGACCACGTCGGGGTCGGCGCAGCGGCGACGCAGCCGTACCTCCAGCCACGGCGAGGTACGCCGGTAGAGCTCGTCGAACGCCCGCCGGTCTCCACGGGCGACGCGTCGCACGAGTTCGCCCTCGTCAGCCGCGTCCAGGTCTGTTCTCACACCCGGTAAGACGACCGGGCGACCGGGATCGGATCCCGATCTCCTGTGACCGTCGTCACTTTAGACCACGAACTCCCCGGAAAACCGCTGGTCACCGCCCGGCGCGTGACCGGGTGACCCGTTTCGACCGGTTGGTACGGCGTCCGCTCCACACGGCCGGCGCACTCCCATGCCGGATCAGGTACGGCCACTCGTGGCAGCCGGTCACGACGGTGACCACTCCCACCGGCACGCCCCGCGATACCCGTGACGGCATCCGGGCCGGTGGACCCCACCACGCCGATGGGCCACCCACGGGCAAACCCGACCCGGGAAATGACGCTCGGCCAACCTGTGGCACAGCGGGCCACACGAGCCTCTGCCCTGGTCGGCGCACTGCAGGATGATGCACCGGTCGTCAGGTCCGGGTTGGCGGGCGGTGAAGACGTCGACGGCCAGGCGTCAAGCAGCGGATCGGCAACGTCGCCGAGCAGGAGGGCGCGGTGTGGCCGGAGTCGGCGTCGGTCAGACCTCGTCCGCACCGCACTCGTCAGGGGGCACCCGAGCCAGCGAACCCCGCCGTGACGATGGGCTGCATGCTCGTCGCCCCTGCCATTCCCGGGGCGGGCGCTCCACAGATACTCGCGGAAATGCCTCAAATCAGACAATATTCGAACAGAAGAGCGATCAAATAAAACAACGACCGCCTGTTTCCACAGTTCAGATGGTAGGCCGCCTGGGACTCGAACCCAGAACCTAAGGATTAAAAGTCCTCAGCTCTGCCATTGAGCTAACGGCCCGCTGCGCCACAGATTACCCGAACTCCTCCGTCGGGTCGGGTTCGCCTGCGCCTCGCCCTTCGAAGCGGTGTAACAGACCGTGCTGGTGACCACAGATCGTCTCACCATCGCGGTCCGGCTACCCACACCGGCTCCTCGTGCTCGACGAGCGGGACATGCCCGAGTGCGCCGAACAAGCGGCGACAAGCGGCGGCTGTTGTGCCAGTCGATGTACTCGACGGTGGCCGCCTCCGGGTCGTCGAGCCCGCGCCTCGGGGCCTCGGTTGCGGACGAGTTGCGCCGTGTGCCGACAGGTGACCCCTCGGCCACAGCGGGTCGCACGAGTCATCCTTGGGTGCGGCCGAGGCGACAGTGACTGTCTCGGCGATTCGTTGCCCGGGCAGGGATACGACGCCCCGGCCCGGAGGCTCCGGGGGCGGATACAGGTAAGGCTGATCGCGTTCGGTAGCCGGCCATCCGTGGCCAGTCCCGCTCTCGGCGTTCCCTTCGCACCCTCCCCGGGGGCATGTTCCACGCGGGCATGGCCGGTCCGTCCTGTTCAACTGGGTGCTGACCCGACAGTCGAGCGGGACGATGGCGCTGCGGATCGACGGAACCGCCCGGAGTGGATCCAGGGCATCCGCAATGCGATGGAGTGTCTCGGCCTCGGTCCGAGTGAGTACGAGGGTCCGCTGTTCCAGTCCGACTACGCCCGCAGCACCGCGAGACCATCGACCGGCTCCTCGCCGCCGCGCTCGCCTACTACTGCGACTGCGCCCGGGACCAGGTCATAGCGTGTACGGGCAGCGAACACAAGGGCTACGACGACTTCTTCCGGGATCGTGGCCTGACCGCGGGAGACGGTCGCGCTCTGCGCTCTCGTACACCGGACAACGACTCGACCGTGATCGTCGACCTGGAACGCGGCAAGCCGACCTTCGGCAACGTCGGGCGGCCGCCGCTCGAGTGGCCCGAGATAGCTCAGGTCTTACAACCTTTGTAGCGGATGATGCGGCTCTGTGACAACCATCTAGATCGATGATCTTTCCGCCTACACAGTTGGTGATGATCAACTCACTATGTGTTCCCCTGATCACTCCTGGTCAAAGATTTAGGAGGGTCAGTGAGACGAAGGACATCCATTTGGGGCTCTGTGTCCCGGATTCCGCGGCTGTCACGTTGCGGTCCGGGGCGGATGGTGGCCGCTGGCCTGTCAGTGGTGTTGGCGGCAACGATGGCGGATTGGGTGACCGCGCGGCCGGTCGCCGCAGCGCCGCAGCCCGTCGAGCGCGCTGCTGCGGAAGCGCAGGTACTCGAGCGGCCGGACGAGGCGGCGGCGCTGGCGACAGCGCGGTTGAGCAAGAAGAAGGTCCGAATCTCGGGGACGACTTCGGAGACGTCGGAGTTCTGGGCGCTCCCCGACGGCCGGGTGGAGGCAGAGGTTCACCTCGGCCCGGTGCGGCTACGGGATAAGGAGAATGGCGGGTGGATGCCCGTGGACTTCTCGCTCGCACCGCAGGCTGACGGCTCGGTGGTGACCAAGGCGCATCCGGCGGGCCTGCGGCTGTCCGGTCCGGCAGGCGAGGGCGAGCACGATCTGGCGACGATTTCGACGGACGGCGGGACAGTGTCGCTGGGCTGGGCCGGCCGGCTGCCGGCCCCGGTGGTGGATGGCACGAAGGCGACCTATTCGGAGGTGCGTCCCGGTGTCGACCTGGTGGTTGAGGCCACCCGGACCGGGTTCGAACAGTTCCTGGTGGTCAAGGATCGGGCAGCGGTGGCCCAGGTCGGCGACCTTGCCCTGCTTCTGCGGGGCAAGGGGGTGTCGTTGGTCGAGGACCACCATGGTGGCTTCGAGATTCGGAATCAGACCGGGTCAGCGATCGGGGTGTCGCCGCAGCCGGAGATGTGGGACGCACAGGTTGATCCACGGTCGGGTGAGAAGATGCGCCGCACTGCCGTCGCCAAGACGGTCGGTGCGGCGAAGGCCGGTCGACTGGCGGTGACGCTGAACCCGGACGAGGAGTGGTTGACCGACCCCGCGACGGTGTTCCCGGTGACTATCGATCCGGCGGTCACTCTGAACCCCAACTACGACGCGTTCGTGCAGACCGATTACAGCTCTGATCAGTCGGCGGCCACCGAGTTGAAGCTCGGGACATACGACGGCGGGACCACGAAGGCACGGTCGTTTCTGAGCTTCCGCAACCTGAGTTGGCTCTCGGGCAAGCAGGTGCAGGCTGCCACGTTGTACCTGTGGAACCACCATTCGTACAGCTGCACGGCTCGGCAGTGGGAAGCGTGGCGGGTCGACTACGTCGACACCAGTGCCCGCTGGACCGCCCAGCCGACGTGGCGGGAACAGAGAGGAACCACCTCGACCACCAAGGGCTACAGTTCCTCCTGCGCGGCGGGTTGGGCGAACGTCTCCGTGACCGGCGTTTTCGCGTCAACGGCCAACAGCGGGGCGACCTCGGCGAATGTCGGTTTGCGGGCGACCTCGGAGACTGACAGCCTCGGCTGGAAGCGGTTCCATTCGGTGGAGGGCACGAACGACCCGTACGTGACGTTGACCTACCAGTCGCCGCCGACGGTGACGGCGCGGGCAACCGTCCCGTCGACCCCGTGCGCGACGGGGGCGAGCACTCCTTATGTCAACACGACGACCCCGCAGTTGCGGGCACAGACCACCGATGCGGAAGGGTCGCAGGTCAGGGCCGAGTTTGAGTGGCTGACCGGCGGCGGCACCCGGATCGGAGGGGTGATCGTCGGGCCGGGTGCGTCGGGCTCCTGGCTGGCGGCCTCCGTGCCGGCGGGTGCATTCAGCGAGGGTGGCACCTACTCATGGCGGGTGCGCGGTAACGACGGCCTGGTCGACGGGCCGTGGACCGGGTACTGCGGGCTGATCATCGACACCGTCGCACCCGCGGCGACACCGACGGTGTCGTCCACGGTGTACCCGGCAGGACAGTGGGCCGGCACGGCCGGCACGGCCGGAAGCTTCACCTTCGGTGCCTCGGGAGTGTCCGATGTGGCCATGTATGAGTACGGCCTGAACGTCAACCCGCCGAACCAGACGGTGAACGCACCGAGCCTCGGCGCGAACGCCACGGTCTCCATCACCCCCACGGCGGACGGCCCACAGACACTGTACGTGCGGTCGAGGGACCGGGCCGGCAACCAGTCGGCGATCCGGACGTACACCTTCAACGTGGGCTCCGGCGCGGTGACCGCCCCGAAGGAAGGTGACATTACTGCGGCTAAGACCGCGATCACCGGTGTTGGCCAGGCTGCGGCAACCGGGGTGACCTACCAGTGGCGACGCGGTGACGCCGACACCTGGGTGAACATCCCAGCCGGGCACGTCACGGTAGCGGCCGGCGGCGGCGCGGTGACCTGGCCGCTACCGACCAGTGGTGGCGGCATCTTCCCGAAGCTTAACTGGGACGTCGAGGCCACTGTCGCGGCGGCCGACGCCGAATCGATCGCCCGCAACGGCCCGCTGCAGCTACGCGGGGTGTTCACGGGCGGGACAGGTGGCACATCCAGCCCGGTGAAGATCACCTTTGACCGCGACCAGGCATCGGCAGCCGAGCAGGAGATCGGCCCCGGCTCGGCCAACCTGATCACCGGTAACTACACGCTGTCGGACACCGATGCGTCGGTCAGCTCCTACGGCACCGACCTGACGGTCACCCGCTCCTACAACACCCGGCGGGCCGCTGAGACCGACACGGCAAACATGTTCGGGCCCGGCTGGGTCTCTGGCGCAGTGGTGGACGAGGCCGAATCGCCGTACACGTCCTTGACCGTCTACGGCTCGTTGGTGCAGGTCGGGCTGCCAGAGGGCGACACGATCGGCTTCACCAAACGCACCGCCACCGCCTATGACCCCGAGATCGGAATGGAGTTCCTGAAGCTGACCTACAGCAGCGGCAGTGACTCCTACTCGTTGACCGACGAGGACGGCAACACCGTTCTCTTCACCCGAGTCACCGGCACCGCCACCGGCAAGTACTTCCCCACCTCAGTGACCGTGCCCGGCAGCAACCAGACCACTACGCTGAGCTGGGAAAGAGTCACCATCGACGGAAAGGAGATCGTCCGTCCGACGCGGATGCTTGCCCCGGTCGCGGACGGCGTCAACTGCGCGACTCTGACCCGGGGCTGCCGGGCGCTGACCCTCACCTACGCCACCACGACGACCGCCACCGGCACGGCCGAGTCCGGGTGGGGCGACCACATCGGCCGGGTAAAGGAGATCGCATTCACCGCCTGGGATCCCGACTTGCCCACCCCAGCAATGCGGACCGTCTCGATGACCCGCTACGCCTACGACAACGTAGGCCGACTGCGCGCCACCTGGGATCCCCGTCTGGACTGGAACGAAAGCGGCACACTGCGGCGACTCCGGGAGACCTACGACTACAACAGTGACGGCATCCTCAGCGCCATCACACCCGTCGCCGAGGAGCCGTGGCAGCTCACCTACACCACCATCCCCGGCGACCCGGGTAAGGGCCGGCTACACAAGGTCACCCGGTCGGCGCTGAGTGCCGGCACCGCAACCCAGACCGTGATCTACAAGGTGCCGACCTCTGGGGCTGGGGCTCCATATGACCTGTCGCCGGCACAGACCAGCCGCTGGACACAGCCAGAGGCACCGACGGACGCCACTGCGGTCTTCCCGGCAAGCCAGGTACCGACCGGCAGCCCAGCAACCGGTACCCTTCCTTCCTCGTACGAGCGGGCGACGGTGACATACCTGGACGCCAACGCCCGCCAAGTCGACACCGCGACGCCAGGTGGGCACATCAGCGCCACCTGGTACGACCAATGGGGAAACACCATCCGCACGCTGACCGCCGGCAACCGCGCCCGTGCATTGAGTGTCAGCGCGACCGATGACGCCGCAGCGGAGAGCACGCTCGCTCGAAGCTACTCAGCACTGAACATCTACTCCTCTGACGGGCAGCGACTCACCAGCACCCTCGAACCGGAGCACGACGTCATGCTCCCCGACGGGATCAAGGTGCGAGGACGCAAACTCACCAAGAACACCTATGACCAGGGCGCACCGACCACCGGTGGACCATACAACCTGATCACCAAGCAGGAGACCGGCGTCCGGATGTGGGACGCCAACGGCGTGGAGGCCGACGCCGACATACGGACCACCACCACCGCCTACGACTGGGCTCTGCGGCAGCCGACGGTGGTGACGGTCGACCCCACCGGCCTGGCCCAAACGACCCGGACCGCATACGACCCGATCACCGGCCTGACCACCTCCACGACTACGCCAGCCGGGGGCACCAGCACCACCACGCCGTCGACCCGCAGAACGGTCTATTACCAGGCCACGTCCGGCTCCGGCTACACCGAGTGCGACCTCAAACCGGAGTGGGCGAACCTGCCGTGCCGGGTGCAGCCAGGCGGCCAAGCCGCGTCCGGACCGGAGTTGCCGACCACGGTAACCACCTACGACATGTTCAACCAGTCACGGCTGGTGACAGAGAAGACCAGCACCGGAACACTGCGGACCTCCACCACCAGCTACGACGGGGCAGGCCGGGCGTATGAGACCACGGTGGCGGTAGCGTCGGGGCTCGGCACCGCGGTGCCGATTATCCGCAACGTGTACGACCAGGCGACCGGACGGTTGTTGCGGGTACAGCAGATGGTCGGCGGGCTGGCGACTGCCCAAACCATCAAGGGCTATGACACCCTCGGTCGACAGACCTCCTACGCCGACACCGACGGAGTCGTCTCGACGACCACCTACGACCTGCTCGGACGGGTGGCGACCAGCACCGACGGTAAGGCCACCCGGACCTACACCTACGACGGTGGCAGCGAGCGACGTGGCCTGCTGACCTCGGTCGCCGACTCGCAGGGCGGGACGTTCTCCGGAAGCTACGACGCCGACGGCAACCTAGCTTCGGAGTTGTGGCCGAACGGGGTACAGGTGGCTACGGAAACCGACGAGACCGGCACGCAGGTTGGCCTGATCTACGTCAAGCCGGGCTGCGCGGCGGCGGACTGCACCCTCTACACCGAGTCGGTGACCGAGTCGGCGCATGGCCAATGGCGGCAGCGGACGTCGAGTCTGTCGGAGCAGAGCTACACCTACGACCAAACAGGCCGACTCACATCGATCAACGACATCGTCGGCAGTCAGTGCACGACCAGGTTGTACGGGTTCAGCACCTCATCCAACCGGACAAGCCTGGCCGAATACGCACCAGCCGGAGACGGCTCCTGCCAGACCACTACGACGGCATCGTCGCGCACCTGGACCTACGACACAGCCGATCGAGTGAACACGGCCGGGTACGTCTACGACACCCTGGGCCGGACGAAGACCGTACCGGCAGTCGACACAGCCAACCCGACCGACGGCGACGTCACGGTCACCTACCACTCCACCGATCTGGTCGACACCATCACCCAGGCCAGCCGCACGACCGACTACACCCTCGACGTCACTGGCGAGCGGGTTCGATCCTGGACCGACAACGTCAGCGGCACGGCGGTCGAGTCCGTACACCACTACGACGGCGACGATGACAGCCCCTCGTGGACACAAGAGACGCCGGGTCGGTTCACCCGACCGTTGTCAGGGCTATCGGCCACAGCAGGCATCTATGACAGCGACAGCGGTCAGGTGGATTGGCAGATTACAAGCCTGCACGGCGACCTGGTCGCCGCCCTCCACGCCGGCGACGAAGGCCTGTCCCGTACCAGTGAAACCACCGAGTACGGTACTCCACGCAACAGCGACGACATCGGCAAGCAGCGGTACGGCTGGCTCGGCGCCAAGCAACGTGCCGCCGACACTCCGTCAGGCATGCTCCTGATGGGCGTCCGCCTCTACAACACCGCCACCGGCCGCTTCCTGCAGATCGACCCCGTCTACGGTGGCAGCGCCAACCCCTACGAATACTGCGGAGCAGACCCGGTCAACTGCTCCGACCTCGACGGAAAGCGGGCAGAATGCGGCTGCAGCAGCGACTACGGCTGGAAAAGGCCGGTAAAGAGATGGCTGCAACGCGCAATTGATGGCAGTAGACGCGCCTACTCGAAGTTCAGCAGATGGCAACTGGGTCGGTTTGCCACCCTTGCTGGTCGCACGCTTAAAAAGTTCAAGGGTAGCAGCTGGGAGAGAAAGAGGCTGCAGTACAACGGAAAGCGGACCGGGTGGCGGATTGGATATGACCGCAAGCCGCATCCGTTCGGTAGACTTGGCAATAGGAAACACTTCCAGATCGACCGGTGGAACCCGGGCATTAAGGGGAGTCACAGGACATGGCGGGTCCCAGTATTTTGGTAGCAACGGAGCTGTGATGACGATCTTCAAAAGAATCTTTTCGCTCGACTCGATCGAGGCGACACGAATTGCCGAGAGTGTTATATCCGAACTGCGAAGCAGGTCCTATGAGGAATTGGTAAAGCTGAGTGTAGATAGTGAGAGAAACGCAATCCGCGGCTCTGACGGTATTGTCTACAATGTCGTTGCTTTCGGAATCGCGGAGCCGGAGGGAGTTTTGCGTGTTGCTGCGGCTGTTGACAACGGAGGACTTTCCTCCCTCAAACCCCTTGTCCGCGAATTTCTGATGCAACCCGATGGGTCGATAATGTGATAGTTGGGGTAGCGGCCCGATCAGGACGGGACACTATCGCATAACATGGGTTGACTGGTGAGGCCAGATAGCAGAAGCAGAACTGTGGTACAAGCCGGGGCAGCTTCTGCCGCCCCGGCTCTGCGGCTTAAAAGGTCAGGGTCTGGTGCGTCGAGTCGCCAGCCGGCGGCTCGCCATACTGGTACAGCCCCGTAGCCTGCAATGTCGCGTACGCGCGTTCCCCAGCGGCCAGGTGGATTGGCAGATTACAAGCCTGCACGGCGACCTGGTCGCCGCCCTCCACGCCGGCGACGAAGGCCTGTCCCGTACCAGTGAAACCACCGAGTACGGTACTCCACGCAACAGCGACGACATCGGCAAGCAGCGGTACGGCTGGCTCGGCGCCAAGCAACGTGCCGCCGACACTCCGTCAGGCATGCTCCTGATGGGCGTCCGCCTCTACAACACCGCCACCGGCCGCTTCCTACAGATCGACCCCGTCTACGGTGGCAGCGCCAACCCCTACGAATACTGCGGAGCAGACCCGGTCAACTGCTCCGACCTCGACGGAAAGCGGGCAGAATGCGGCTGCAGCAGCGACTACGGCTGGAAAAGGCCGGTAAAGAGATGGCTGCAACGCGCAATTGATGGCAGTAGACGCGCCTACTCGAAGTTCACCAGATGGCAACTGGGTCTAGGCGCACGAACCCTTTATCGAGCCAACAAGTACCTATTCGGCAGAAAGTCCGTACACGGCTATCAGGGGATCTTCAACAGGTCAAAGATAATCCGCTTGGGGTGGAGCTGGAATAGCACAAACAACGCAACATGCTCTCCGTTCATGGCGGTTGCAACAAGCCGCAAAAATGGTGGCACCGCATACCGCCGCACTTCCACTGGGATCTATTCCGAGGTTGAATTGGATGAACTTTTTCAAGTATCTAGACGAGTTGGCCGATCATGTCCGAACTCGAGTCGATGACGAGACTCGCGTGACGACCACGGGAAGCGGCATTAGAAGGAGGATTGAGGTAACTCCAAGCAATAAACAAGCTTGCGGTTTCGCCGCGTTCTTTCAAGACGAGGACGAGATAACCGTCGCTTTCGGCGAAATGTCTGTCCTCGATTTTGTCGACGATGACCGTGACGAAATGATCTCTTCCTGTCGAGAGGTGGTAGATGCCATCATCGCCGGCAGAGTTTCAGAGACCGTCTACCTGAGAGGTGCGTCGCCAGTGCGGGCGGTGGCCCGCGTGGAACTGCCTGATCGAATTGTAAAGGTGCACACCCGCCAAGGTATGTCCATCTTCGCCCGCAGGGGCAAGACGCGTTACTTTGAGCCGTACTTGACAGCCTAATGACCTATCACGGTATCGGGGTGGCGGCCGCTCGGTCGGCCACCCCGATACCACGCCATCAGATTGCCCCACCGCATTACCGGACGCTTTTCGTGCTCGTTCCAGTAGTGGCGATTCACTTCTCAACCGCAGTAGCGCGAGATGCGCGAAGATCAACGCTGCCGTCCTGGAGCGGATTGATCAACCCGGCCCGGGTGGCCTCGTTCGGCGCACAGGGGGTCAAAGTCGGCCGATCACCAGCACGTCGGTCGCCCCTTCGGTACCGGCACCTTCAGCGAAATACAGCTTTGGCTTAGTCGCCGGATGCGTCGCGGCCCATCCACCGCCGAAACGGCAGTGGGTGCGCCAGGTGTCCGGCAGTCGGCACCCGGGCCGGAGCGGCTCACCGCCGGCCGTCGCACCGTGCTTCGCCAGACGACACCGCCGACCCACTCGCCAATTGGTAAAATATGCTGCTTTCACTTCCCGCAGTTGGCACTTACCAGGTCATTGTCGGATTTTGTGCTTTGATCGGCGAATGCCCGCGCGCACGGCCACGAGAAAAACCGGGGCCTTCCCTGCCATTTCTCCGTTCCCAAGTCCCTCTTCAGGAGATCTCAAGGTTAATTCGAGCCCACCGGAATAGCCTGTGATCGGCTCATTACCGAGCGTCCCGACCAGAGGAGGGCTCCGCCATGAACACCCAGGACGTCAAGGCCGCGCGGCCGATGAAGAAGATCACCGTTCGCAAGGCCGGTTCGGTTCGGCTGACCGCCAACGCGAACTCCCTGTACGCCCCCTTCTCCTGCTGGCCGTTCTGATCGTGGCGCGTCGCCCGGCCGGCTCTCCCGGTCGGGCGGCGCTCCGCCGGGACCGACACCACCACAGGAGGACGCCATGAGCGGCCACGCCGGCACCGACCAGGTCACCGCCCCGGCCGGGGTACCGGACTTCGACCCGGACCGGCAGGTGCAGGTACCGAGCCTGTCGTTCCTGCCCGAGGGGGACGGTGTCGTCGTGGGCAACGCCGCCGCCGACTCGTACGCGGTCCTGCCCGTCGACGGCGCGGAGCTGCTGCGCCGGCTCAGCGAGGGGATGACCCCCCGGGCCGCCGCCGCCTGGTACGCCGACACCTACGGCGAGGAGGTCGACATCGCCGAACTCCTCGTCGACCTGGCCGAGCTGGGGCTGGTCACCCTGCCCGACACCACCGGGCCGACCACCACCTCCGCACCCGCGGCCGCCTCCGCGCCGGTGCGTTGGCAGCGGCTGGGCCGGGCGCTCTTCTCCCCGGTGGCCCTGCTCGCCTACGCGGCGCTGGTCGTGGCCGCCGTCGTCGTCGCGGTGGCGCAACCCGACCTGCGCCCGCACTACCGGGCCATCTTCTTCACCGACTACCTGACGGTGGTCACGATCGTGCTGGCCGTCGGCCAGTGGCCATTGATCGCCCTGCACGAGTCCGCGCACGCGCTGGCGGGTCGACGGTTGGGGCTGCGGAGCCGGCTGACCATCGGGTACCGCTTGCAGTATCTGGTCTTCGAGACGGTGATGGACGGCCTGGTCACCGTCCCGCGTCGCCAGCGCTGGGTGCCGATGCTCGCCGGCATCGGCGTGGACCTGGTGGTGATGGCGCTGCTGACCCTCGCCGCCGCCGCGCTGCGCGAGCCCGACGGTTCGCTGCCCCTGCCGGCACGGCTCTGCCTCGCGTTGAGTTTCGGCGCGCTGCTCCGCGTCGCCTGGCAGTTCTTCCTCTACCTGCGTACCGACC
The DNA here is from genome assembly GCF_900090265.1 of Micromonospora rifamycinica. Classification (NCBI taxonomy): domain Bacteria; kingdom Bacillati; phylum Actinomycetota; class Actinomycetes; order Micromonosporales; family Micromonosporaceae; genus Micromonospora; species Micromonospora rifamycinica. The sequence continues at coordinate 4,732,412 of NZ_LT607752.1, read as the reverse complement.
TGTACTACCTGCTCACGCTGGTGCTCGGCACGGTCGACCTGCACGGCAGCGCCAGTGTGCTGCTGCGGCACCGGTTCCGGCGGCTGACCGGCCGGCCGGGTCTGGACCGGCAGGTGGCCCGGCTGCACCCCACCGACCGGCGAACCGCGCGCTGGTACTCGTGGCTGATGGTCGCCGGGTACGCCGCCACCCTGGCCACGCTGGCCTTCGCCATCGTGCCGGCGGGCATCCACTTCTTCGTCGAGGCGGTGGCCGAACTCGACGGCCGCCACGGCGTCGACAATCTCGTCGACTCCGCCGTGGTGCTCGTGCTCAGCGCGGCCGAACTCGCCTTCGTCGGCTACCTGGCCCTACGGACCCGACGTCGCGCCCGGACCGCTCCCGCCTGAGCATGACCCGCCCGGACCGCCCCGAGCAGGCCCCGCCGCAAGCCGGCCACCCCCGACGGCCCCGCAACCACCCGAGAGGCGAACCCGTGCAACAGACCCCCCACCGCTGGATCCGGGCCGCCCGGCACCACGACCGGCAACGGCTGCTGACCGCCGGGATCGACGTGCCGGTGCTCGCCGTACTCGACGCCCACCGGTGGCTGCGCGGGCCGTACACGGCCGCCGGCACCCTGCTGCGCGCCCTGGTCCCGACGATCCTGGCCGGGCGTCCGGACCTCGTCGCCCGGCACCAGATCGAGATCCTCTCGGTCGCGCCGGAGCTACGGGATCTCGTTCCGGCCACCCGGGAGACGCTGACGTCGCTGGCGGTGCCGGCGGAGCGGACCCGGTTCTACTCCCGGATGCGGACCCTGCGCCACGCGCACGGGCTGGTCGACCTGCTCGACGCGTGGCTGCGGCACCTCGACGACGGGCCGAGGTGCCTGGTGGTGGAGAACCTGCACGAGGCGGACCAGACCGACCGGGAGTTCGTCGGGACGCTGCTGCGCCGGGCCGACCCCGACCTGCTGCAACTGCGGGTGGCGACGGCCACCGACGCGGTCGACGAGCCGCCGGGAGCGGTCGCCGTCCCGCTGCTGCCCGCCCTCCAGCGGTACGCGGTGCCGGTGGACGGCGATCCGGCGCAGCCGGCGGCCGGGCCGCCCGCCGACCCGGCGACCTACGCCCGGAGCTACGTGGCCGGTGACTGTGTCGACGACGATCCGGCGGTGCTGGCCGCCTACCGGGAGCTGCCGGCCGAGGTCCGGGCCGCCCTGCACGACGACCGGGCCGACGAGCTGCTCGCCACCGGGGAGTGGTCGTGGCGGCTCGGTGCCGTCCCGCTGCACCGGGAGCGGGGCGGCGCGCCCGGCTCGACCGGTGCCGACGCGCTGCGCGAGGCACTCGAATACTGCGTCAACCTGGGCTTCTATCACGCCACCCTGGACTACGGGGCGCGTGGCCGGGCGGTGATCGACTGGTCCGGACAGGTCGAACACTGGTGGGCGTTCACCACCAAGATGACCACCTCGTTGATGGCCTTGGAACGGCCGCTGGAGGCGTTGGCCCTCTACGACGAGGCGCGGGCGCAGACCGACAGCGGCATGGTGCACATGCAGGCGGCGTACGCCACCGCCATGATCTACACCCGGCACCTGGAGACCGGCAAGCGCGACCACCGCAAGGCGCGGGCCTGGTGCAACGCGGCGATCGCGTACGCCCGGCTGGCCCCGAACCCGCAGGACAGCGCCGCCAACCTGGTCTTCAACCGCAACGGTCTGGCCCTGGTCGCGATGCACGAGGGCAAGCTCACCGAGGCGCTGGACCTGATCACCACCGGCATCGCCAGCATGGAGGACGCCCTGGGTGACGACAAGCACCTGCTCCACCGCTCGGTGCTGCGCCACAACCGCTCGCAGCTGCTCTCCGCCCTGGGCCGGCCGGAGGAGGCCCTGGCCGACCTGGAGACGGTCATCGCGATCGATCCCAACTACGCCGAGTACCACCTCGACCGGGGCACCCTGCTGCGCCGGCTGGGCCGCCTCGACGAGGCGTTGGAGAGCTACGAGCAGGCCTCGCGGCTGTCCCCGCCCTTCCCCGAGGTGCACTACAACCGGGCCGACGTGCTGCTGGAACTCGGTGCCGCCGAAGCGGCCCTGGCCGGCTTCGACAGGGTGCTCGACCTCGATCCGGAGCACCTGGACGCCCGGATCAACCGGGCCGGGCTGCGCCAGGGGATCGGCGACGTCGACGGGGCGTGGGACGACGTCCGGGCCGGGCTGGCGCTCGCCCGGGACAACGGCCACCTGCTCTGCGTACGCGGGCAACTGGAGTTGGAGACGGACGCCGAGCAGGCCCGGCGCACGCTGACCGAGGCGGTGACCGCCGATCCGACGCTCGCCGCCGGCTGGGCCGCCCGCGGGGTCGCCAGCTACGAGCTGGGCGACCTGCCGGCTGCCGTCGCCGACCTCGGCCACGCGTTGGAACTCGACGACGATCCGGCGGTCCGGTTCAACCGGGCGCTCGCCCTGGCCGATGCCGGCCGGCACGCCGAGGCGGACGCCGACTTCCAGGCGTGTGCGGCAGCGGATCCGACGCTCGCCGCCGAGGTGGCCGAACACCGCGCACGGCTGCTGCCGGCCTGAGTACGGCCGGCGGCCCGGTTCCCGGCCGGCAGTACCGGTCTCAGCGGATCCGGGCCTGTCGGGTCGCCAGCTCGGTGCGGTTGCGGACGCCGAGCTTGCGGAAGATGTTGCCGAGGTGGAACTCGACTGTCTTGACCGAGACGAAGAGTCGCTGGGCCGCCTCCCGGTTGCTGAGCCCGTTGGCGATCGCGGTGGCGACCCGCGCCTCGGCCTCGGTCAGTGTCGGCCCACCGGTCGGCCCGGCGAAGTCGGCGGTCGGGGCAGCGGACGACGACCGGGCGGCACCGACGGCGGGTGGTGTGCCGAGCGCCTGAAGGTCCCGCATCACCAGGGCGAGCATCCCCGCGGCACCGATCCGGGCGTAGCCCGCACACGCCTGCTCCAACAGCCGCGCCGCGTCCCCCCGCCGACCGGCCCGCCCGTGGTGTACGCCCAGCAGCCAGGCGATCCGGGCCGCCAGCAGCTGCTCGACGGGCCGGGTCAGCAGGTGCAGCGCGGCGGTCAGTGCCGTCGTCGTAGCCGGATGCGGATCGAGGATCCAGGCCCGCCACGCCGGCAGCACCGAGCCGCCGGGCCAGGAGGGCGGCGGGTCCTCGACCCCGGCGAGCAGGTCGGCGGCTGACCCGGGTCGGCCCGCCAGGGCGTGGTGGGTGGCCAGCTCCCAGCGGTGTTCGTACTGGAGGCCGGCGGTCACCCCGGCGTCCGTGGCCACCACGAGCTGGAGCAACCCCGCCCAGGTCTCCTCGTCGCCCCGGGCGAACGCGAGCGCGGCCGTGCACTCGGGCAGGTGACGGGCGACCCAGGCCGAACCGACCTGCGCGGCCAGCTCGCGGGCCTGGTCGAGGTGGAGCGCGGCCTGGTCGAGGTCCCCGCGCAGCGCGTCGCACTTGGCCAGCCAGGAGGTCGCCTCCGCCAGTACGTCGAGGCTGCCGCACTGCGCGGCGAGCCGGGCCGCCTCCCGCAGCTCGGCCTGACCCCGGACCAGGTTGCCGGCCCAGGCGTCACCCACACCGATCAGGGCGAGCAGCCGGGCCCGGTCGGCGGGGGCCAGGTCCAGGGTGGCGAGCAGCGGGGCGAACCGTCGCGCCTCGTGCGGGCGCATCAGGGTCATCACGGCGGTCAGCGCGCACTCGACCAGCACCGGATCGTCCCCGAAAGCGTTCTCGTCGTAGACCCGGACGGCGGTGGCGAGGTGCTCCGGCCCCTCGGCGAGACCGGCCCGGGTCGCCGCCGTCCCCGCCAGCGTGCGGTAGATCACCTCGGTCCGGGGCGAACCGCTCGCCTCGTGGGCCTGCCGCGCCCGGGCCAACAGCGGGAGCAACCGGTCGCTGTCGGCCGTCCGGGACAGCGCGAGGAACGCCCGGAACACCAGGCCCGCGGCCCGCTCCGGATCGGCGCGGTCGGCCGCCGACAGCAGGCGCTCGGCCGTGATCTCGGTGGACACCGGCTGAGCGTAGAACCCGGGTCCAAGACTGGGGAGATCCCTGGTGCCCAGCTCACCCCGGCCGGCACACACTGCTCGGACCAGCCGGTCCACCCGGCCGGCCCGCGTGGCGAACCAGATAGAGGTAGCACCATGAAGCGTAGGACCGTACAGATCGACACCATCCCCGCCGACGGGGTGGAGCTGGCCGACGAGCAGCTCGCCGGGATGCTCGGTGGCCTGCCGCGCAACGGCGCGGGCTCGTCGAAGACCATCGACGACATCCCCGGCGGGGGCCGACCGGACACCGACACCGACTTCGACTGATCCGTCACCGCCGGCGATCCGGTCCACCGAGGTGGCCGGACCGTCGGCGGGCCCCCGCCCGGAGTACCCATGATCCTCATCCTGACCGCTCCCGACGACGTGCACGCCGACGCGGCCGAGGTGGAGTTGGGCCGGCGCGGCGTCAGCTGGGTCCGTTTCGACCCGGCCGACGTCCCGTCCCGCGCGTCGCTGTCGGTGACCATCCGGGAGGGTCGGCTGACCCGCACCCTGGTCCGGCACGCCGCCCCGGGCGACGTCCACCCGGACGGGACCGGTGACCGGGTCCTCGACCTCGACACGGTCACCGCCGTCTGGTTCCGCCGCCCCGGTGTCCCGGTCGCCCCGGCCCACCTGGGCGAACCCCACGCCGGCTTCGTGGTCGCGGAGAGCCGGCAGTTCGTCGGCGACGTCTGGGAGACCCTCGACGTGCCGGCGCTGCCTGCCGCCCGGCCGGTGGTGCTGCGCGCCCAGCAGAAGGTCCGCCAGCTCCAGCTCGCCCTGCGCCTCGGCTTCGACGTGCCGGCGACCGCCGTCGGCAACGACCCCCGCGACGTGCTCGACCTGTTCACGCACACCGGCGGCCGGTTGATCACCAAGCAGGTCGGGCTGACCAGCCTGCGCGACGAGCTGATGCGCTTCACCGAACCGGTCTCCCACCGCGACGTCGGCCACGTCGACGGGGTACGTCACTGTCCCCTCATCGCGCAGGAACGGGTGCCCAAGCGGGTCGAGCTGCGGGTCACCGTCGTCGGGGACCGGGTGTTCACCGCCGCCATCGACTCCCAGCGGTCCAACCACGCCCGCCACGACTGGCGTCGCCAGGACGACCGGAACACCCCGCTGACCCGGTACGACCTACCCACCGACGTCGCCGCCCGGTGCGTGGCGCTGACCCGCGCGCTCGGCCTGCGCTACAGCGCCCTCGACCTGATCGTCACCCCCGACGACCGGTACGTCTACATCGAGATCAACCCCACCGGCCAGTACCTGTGGGTGGAGGAGGAGACCGGGCTGCCCATCACGGCCGCCGTGGTCGACCTGCTCACCGCGCCCGCCCCCACCCCCGGAGCCAGCACATGACCACCCTCGACCCGGCCCTGCTCGACGCGGCCCTGCGCCTGGTACGGGAGCTGACCACCGACCGCGCCGGGATGGGCGAGGCCCGCCGGCGCCTCGCCCCGCTGCGGGAGCGCTGGCCCGGGGCCGATCCGGCGATCGTGCGGGACGAGGAGGCCGCCGACGGCTCCGTCTCCTTCGACGTGCTGCTGCGCGAACCCGCCGGCACGGTCTCCGTGGCGTACAGCCCGACGCCGGCGCTGCCGTGGCCGTTGCGCGGGGCGGTCCGGCACTCCGACCTCCATCTCGCCCGGGTGGGCACCCGGACCCTGCGGGTGGGCGAGGCGCTCACCGCCCTCGACTTCCTCTGGTACGACCACGACGTGCTCGCCCGGCTGGTCGACACCGGCCTGGTCGCCACCGAGCTGGAGCAGCACCCGGTCGAGGTCGACGACGACGAACTCCAGGCGGCGGCCGACGCGTACCGCCGGGCCAAGGGCCTGCTCGACGCCGAGGCGACCGCACGGTGGCTCACCGAGCGGGGGCTCAGCGCCGAGGACTTCGCCGACCTGATCGCCCACACCGTGGCGGTCGCCCGGCTGCGCCGGCAGGTGGTGGGCGACGGGTTACCGTCCTGGTTCGCCGCCCACCGGTCCTCGTTCGACACCCTCGTGATCGCCTGGACCGCCGAGGGGTCGCCGCCGACCGACCGCGCGGCGGCGCTCCCGGCGGTCGCCGCCGCGGTCCGCGCCGGGCGGGCCGCGGGCATCCTGCGGACGGTCGCGGTGGCGGCCCCGCCCGAGCTGCGCGCCGCCAGCGGACCGGTGCCGACCACGATCGCCGGGACGGCGGTGACGGCGGTGGTGGTCGACCGCGAGCCGGCCGTCCTCGACGGGGGCACCCGGGCGCTGGTCGAGCGGGCCATGTTCGACGAGTGGCTGGCGCGGCGGCGGGCCGAGACGGACGTCGAGTGGTTCTGGTTGCCCCGGGACCGGACGACGCGGGTCCGGTGACCGGCCGGCGACGGGTGCCGGTGGTGCTCCAGGTCGCCGCCACCGACTGTGGACCCAGTGCGCTCGCCATGCTGCTCGCCGCCTGCGGCCGGGCGGTCCCGGCGTCGTACCTGCGGGCCCGGCTCGACGTCGGCCGGGACGGTCTGAGCCTGCGTGACCTGCGCGACGCGGCACAGGAGCACGGGCTGCGTTGCCGGGCGATCGCCCTGCCCGCGCTGCGCCGGGACGCCACCCGGCTGCGGGAGCTGGCCCTGCCCCTGGTGGCGCACTGGAACGGCGACCACTACCTGGTGGTGGAGCGGGTGGGACGGCGCGGCATCGACGTGGTCGACCCGGCCGTGGGCCGACGGCGGCTGTCGCCCGCCCAGTTCTCGGCCGGCACCACCGGTGTGGTGCTGCTGGCCGAGCCCGCCGGTCCCGCCCCGCCGGCACTCCCGGCACCGTCACCGGTACGCGACCTGCTGGTGCCGGTGCTGCGCCGGCACACCGGCCTGCTCGCCCTGCTGGCCGCGACCTCGGTGCTGCTCACCGCGACCGGACTGGCCGTACCGTGGGCCACCGCCGCGATCATCGACGCCGCCGCGCCCCCCGAAGCGTCCTGGCTCGCCGCCGTCGCCGCGCTGGCCCTGCTCACCGGGGCGTTGTCCCTGGCCCGCGGGCTGACCGTGGCCGCCCTGCAACGACGCATCGGCACCCGGCTCGGCACCGAGACGGTGCACCGGCTCTTCGCGGTGGTCTACCGGTACTTCCACCGCCGGTCGGCCGGTGACCTGGTCGACCGGGTCCGGGCGGTCACCGCCGTCCGTGACCTGCTGGCGTCGGCGCTGGTGGCCACCGCGCTCGACGGTCTGCTGGTGGTCGGCTACCTGGCCGTGGTGACCGTGCTGGCGCCGGTGCTGGGCCTGGTGGCCGCCGGTGTGATCGCGGTCCAGGCGGGCACGGCGCTGTGGGTCGGCCGTCGCTCCGGCGCGCTACAACGGGAGGAGCTGCTCGCCTCCGGCGAGGAGGCGGCCCGACTGGCCGACGCGGTGCAGGGGATGGCGGCGATCCGGGTCGCCGGGGCGCAGCAGCGGGTGCTGGGCCGCTGGCAGGAGTCGTTCGACCGGGGCGTCGGGGCGGCGCACCGGCTGGCCCGGCTGTCGGCGGTCGCGGACGCCCTGCTCGCCGCCTGGTCGATGGCGAGCCCGGTGCTCATGCTGCTGGTGGCGGTCCGGCAGGCCGACTCACCCGGCCGGGCGGCCGGATTGGCCGCGCTCGCGGTCGCCGCGATCACCCCGGCGGTGGCGCTGGCGCAGCGGCTGCCGTCGTTCACCCTGCTCGCGCCCACCATGGACCGGCTGGCCGACATCGCGGACGCACCGGTCGAGCAACCCGCCCCGGGTATGCCCGCGCCCACCCTGACCGGGCTGGTCACCCTCAGCGGGGTGAGCTTCCGCTACGACCGGCGCTCGCCCTGGGCGCTGCACGACGTCACCGCCGTGATCCGGCCGGGCAGCAAGGTGGCGGTGGTGGGCGGCTCCGGCAGCGGCAAGAGCACCCTGGTCGGCCTGCTGACCGGCCTGTACGCACCGACCGGGGGGCGCATCCACGTCGACGGCCACGACCTGGCCACGCTGGACCTGTCCTCGGTGCGCCGGCAGATCGGGGTGGTCCTCCAGGAGACCTACCTCGGCGCGGGCACCCTCCGGGAGGCGCTGACCCTGGCCCGCCCGGACGCCTCCGACGCCGCCATCGCCCGGGCGCTCCGGCTCGCCGCGCTGCACGACGACGTGGCGGCCCTGCCGATGGGGCTGCACACCCACCTCGGCGACGGTGGCGCCGGCCTGTCCGGCGGGCAACGGCAGCGGGTCGCGCTCGCCCGGGCGCTGCTCGCCGACCCCGCCCTGCTCATCCTGGACGAGGCGACCAGCGCGCTGGACACGGTGACCGAGGCCGCCGTCGAGGCGGCGCTCCGTACGCTGCCGATGACCCGGCTGGTCATCGCGCACCGGCTGTCCACGGTCGCCGACGCCGACCTGGTGCTGGTGCTGGACCGCGGCCGGCTGGTGGAGAGCGGACCACCCCGGGTGCTGCTCGCCGCCGGTGGGCCGTTCGCCCGGCTGGCCGGCGTACCCGGTGCGGCCCGCCTACCCGGTGCGGCCCCCGGTGCGGCCCGCCCGCGGTGCTAGAGCGAGGCGCGGGCCGAGAAGGCGATGCTGGCGAGCAGGAACCCGCCGTTGACCACGGTGAACGCCACGATCACCCAGAACACCAGCGCCGGGGCGGCCATCAGCACCAACCCGGCCACGAAGATCACCGCACCGTAGTCGCGGACCAGCTTGACCAGGCGTACCGGCAGCGAGGTGGAGGTGACCATGCTGGCGGCGTTCGGGCCGGCCTGCATCACCGAGGTCACCAGGTTGACCATCCAGGTGCCGGCGAAGGTGGCGACCAGCCAGGTCGGGGTGCTCGGGCGCTGCGCCACGGCGGTCGCGGACAGGGCGGCGACCAGGGCGATCTGGGCGGCCACGTCGCAGAGCACGTCGACCCGGGCGCCGGCTGCGCTGCCCTGGCCGGTGACCCGGGCGAGCTGCCCGTCGGCGCAGTCCAGCGCGTACGCCACCTGCCAGCCGACCAGCGCGACCAGACCGACCAGCCAGGCCGGTACGGCCCCGGCGGCGACCCGGCCGGCGAGCGCCACCACGGTCACCGAGGCGGCCAGACCGAGCACCAGGTTGGTGATGGTCAGCGCCGTCGGGCGCAGCCCGAGACGCTGGGCGACCAGGGCGAAGACGGCACCCAGCCACTGGCTGACCGACTCGCTGAACAGGCCGCCGCCCCGGTTGACCCGGTGGAAGTCGGCAACGGTGGGACGGGGTTCAGCCACAGTGGTCGCGGAGTGCACCGGCGTAGTCTGCCAGCTGCTTCCGCGTCTCGGTAACCGACATGGCCAGGTGCTCCAGGATGGTGTACCGGTCGGGTCGGGTGGCCGGGGCGAACTGCACCGCCTCGACGAACTGCGCGTCGGTCAGGCCCACGTCGGCGGGGAGCCGGGGCAGCCGGTGCCGGCCCAGGCAGGCCGCCATCTCGGCGAAGCGCCGCCGGTCGCCCCGCAGGAACGTGCAGAACAGCGCGCCGAGCCCGGCCAGCTCGCCGTGCGACGAGGTGCCCGGGAAGAGGGTGTCGATCGCGTGCATGATCTCGTGGCAGCCGCCGCTGGCCGGTCGGCTGCTGCCGCAGACCGCCATCGCCAGGCCGCTGGAGATCAGCGCCTCGGCCAGCACCGTCACGAAGGCGTCGTCGGTCATGTCGCCGGTGTGCGCGAGCACCGCCTCCGCGCCCATCCGGGCCAGCGAGGCGGCGAGGCCGTCGACCGGCTCGCCGCGTACCTGCCGGGCCAGTTCCCAGTCGGCCAGCGCGCTGATGTTGCTGACCACGTCGCCGATGCCGGCCCGGTTGTGCCGGTCGGGGCCGGCGGCCACGAAGTCCAGGTCGACGATCACCGCGATCGGGATGTGCACCCCGTAGGAGCCCTTGAGACCGCCGGTGATCAGGCTGGCCACCGGGGAGGCGATGCCGTCGTTGGCGAGGCTGGTCGCCATCGTCACCATCGGCAGGCCGCGCCGGGTGGCGGCGTACTTCGCCACGTCGATGGTCTTGCCGCCGCCGATGCCGACCACCGCGTCGTACGACCGTTCGCGGAGCTTGCCGCCCAGTTCGTCGGCGGCGTCGAGGGTGCCGCCGGACACGGTGAAGACGTCCGCCGAGCGCAGTGCCGGCCGGACCAGCTCGGCGATCTGCCCGCCCTGACCGGGGCCGACCACCACCGCCACGTCGCCCCCGGCGGAGATCCGCCCGTCGGCGAGGATGGTGGCGAGGTCGGCCACCGCGCCGCGCCGCACGTCGATGTGCAGCGGGGTCAGGATGGTACGGGCTAGTAGCGGCACGCGATCTCCCGCGCCCGGGTCAGGTCGTCGTGGTTGTCGACCTCCACCCAGGAGACGTCCCCGATCGGCGCGGCCCGCACCTCACCGCCCCGGCCGGCGAACTCCTGGTAGCCGTCCTCGTAGTAGAGGTTCGGGTCGCGCCGCCAGGTCGCCTCCAGCGCATCGGCGAGCGCCCCGGCCACCTGCGGCTCGATCAGCGTCGCCCCGATGTACTCCCCGTACGCCTCGCCCGGGTCCATCAGCTTGGTGATCCGGGTGAGCTGGCCGGCGGCGTCGAAGGTGGTCTTCATCTCCTCCTCGGCCAGCGTCTTGAGGGTGTCGACGGCGAGCAGGATGCCCGGCCCCCGCTCGGCCAGCAGGGTCTTCTCCACGCTCACCGGGTGCACGGTGTCACCGTTGACCAGCAGCACCCCCCGGGCGAAGTGTTCCCGGGCCAGCCACAGCGAGTAGGCGTTGTTCCACTCCTCGGCCTTGTCGTTGTGCACCAGGGTGAGGGTGACGCCGTACCTCTCCTCCAGGGCCGCCTGCCGCTGCACGACCGCGTCGGCGGCGTAGCCGACCACGATCACGATCTCGGTGAGCCCCACCTCGGCCAGGTTGCGCAGCGCGATGTCCAGGATGGTGGTCTCACCGTCCACCGGCACCAACGCCTTGGGCAGGGTGTCGGTGTACGGGCGCAGTCGGCGCCCCGCACCGGCCGCGAGCACCATCCCGATCATGCGGGGCCTCCCTCGTCCTACTCCAGGTCACCGTTCCAGGTCACCGTGGAGGATAGCCCCGCGTCACCGGACGGCCGCCGTCAACCGGGAGTTCACCCCCGGGCCACCCGGGAGTCCGGGCCGGGAAGTCCGGGCCGGGTCGATCGGGAAGTCCGGGCCGGGTCGATCGGGAAGTCCGGGCCGGGTCGATCGGGGGTTCAGCCGGGCAGGGCGGCCAGGTCGGCGAGCACGCCCAGCCGTTCGTCGGCGGTCAGCGTGGCGTACGGGCCGGCCGCCCGACGGTCGGTCTCCAGCTCGATGGCCCGTCGTTCCGGCCCGTCCGGCAGCTTGCCGACGCTGGTCGCGGTGTGCCCGGCGGCGGTCCACGCGGCGGCGTGCGCGTCCGCGCGGTGGTACCGCAGCGCGCCGATCCGGTTGAGCAGCAGCACTCCCGGCGGGGTGCCGTCCGGCTCGTGGGGCGGGGCCAGCACGTCGAACGCCGGCGCGGGCTCGGCGGCCGGCTCCCCGGCCAGCAGCAGCGCGTACGCCAGCACCCGGCCGTACGCCTCGACCAGCCGGCGCACCCGGTCGTCGTGCCCGGCCCACAGCTCCTCGGTGACCTCGGCGTGCACCTGGTACAGCTCGGCGAGGAAGTCGGCGCCCCGCTCGGTGGCGGTGAAGCCGCCGTCCGGCCGCCGGGCGATCATGCCGTGCGCGACCTGCTTGTCCAGGGCACGTTGGCAGGTCGCGGGATCGCGGTAGCGGTTGACCGCCGCGAAGCCCACCCGGTCGACGGTGCCCCCGGGCACGGCGAGCCGGGTGCGGAACTCCACCAGGAAGGCGGTGGCGGCCGGTCCCCCGTACCGCTGGCTCAGCTCGGCGCCGCCACCGTCGTGGCCGGCGAGCATCCCCGCCACGAACGCCCGCTCGACCGCCGGGGCGACCAGCCCGGCGAACCGGTGCGGTGCCAACTCGACGCCATCGTCCACGGTCAACGCGCCGGGACAGCGGAGGGGCTCGGTGGGCACGCTTCGACAGTAGCGAGCGGCGGGCGACCGCGCCGATGTCCGGTCCTGTCCCGACCTGCACGGAGTCGACCGGTTCCGGGCAGGTCACCCCCCGACGGTGTGCCCGCATGTTGAACTCGGCGTGTATCCCGGCCGGAGCGGCCCGACCAGGTCCTAGGCTCGTGTGCATGACCGCCGAGCAGCTGATCTCGTTCGCCCGTGGCGCCCCCTCGCTGGACATCGTGGATGTCGAGGGGCTCAAGGCCGCCGCCGTCCGTGCCTTCGACGCCGACCCCGCCGGGGTCACCGCGTACGGGACCTCCGTCGGCTACCCGCCCCTGCGGAAGTGGATCGCGGAGAAGCACGGCGTCGAGGCGGACCAGGTGCTGGTCACCAACGGCTCGCTCCAGGCCGACGCGTTCCTCTTCGACCACCTGGTCCGGCGCGGCGACGCCGTGGTGGTGGAGCGGCCCACGTACGACCGGACCCTGCTCAACCTCCAGCGGATGGGCGGCGAGATCCACGGCGTCGGCATCGAGCCGGACGGGCTGGACACCGCCGAGCTGCGCAAGCTGCTGGAGTCGGGGGTACGCCCCCGGCTGGCCCACGTGATCCCGAACTACCAGAACCCGGCCGGGGTGACCCTCTCCCTGGACAAGCGGCGGGAGCTGCTCGACCTCGCGGCCGAGTACGGCTTCACCATCTTCGAGGACGACCCGTACGCCGACATCCGGTTCCGGGGTGAGCCACTGCCGTCGATGCTGTCGATGGACACCCGGGGCGTGGTGGTGCACGCGTCCAGCTTCACCAAGACCGTCTGCCCGGGGGTCCGGGTCGGCTACCTGGTCGGGCCGGCGAGCCTGATCGCGGACATCGCCAAGACGGCGACCAGCCTCTACATCTCGCCGGGCATGGTCTCCCAGGCGATCGTGCACCAGTTCTGCGTCTCCGGTGACATCCAGCGGTCGATCGCCACGGTCTCCTCGGCGCTGGGCGAGCGGGCCGGGGTGCTGGCCGAGTCGCTGCGCCGGCACCTGCCCGAGGTCACCTTCGTCGAACCGGACGGCGGTTACTTCCTCTGGGTGGAGTTCCCGGACGACGTGGACGTCGACAGGTTGGCGCCGGCCGCCGCCGAGCGCGGCGTGGCCGTGGTCAAGGGCAGCGACTTCATGGTCGACGGCGGGCGGCACGCGTTGCGGTTGGCTTTCTCCGCGGTGACCGCGGACCGGATCGACGAGGGCGTCCGCCGGCTGGCGGAGGCGGTGGCCGCGGTACGCGGCTGATTATCTGTCGGATTTCCGACAGAAGTACGCCATCGGCCGGTCAGGGGCTCGCCCTGACCGGCCCGGCGACCCACAATGCTGCGAGCGTCGCTCACGTTCGGCCGCTGACCTGGCCCGGTCGCGCCCACACGTCGACGACACCGCAGCTTCACCCCGCCCCCCGAGGGCGCCGGGTGGGTCGGGTCGCCCCCTCACCCCCTGAACGCGGCCCGACCCGCCCGGCGCCAGCCACGGTCGCGCATTGCCGGTGGCCGGGCCGCCGTACCCGGAGCCGCCGATCGCCCGGGGGCCGCCGGTGCGGTGGCGGCGTAGCCTGCAAGCCGCAGCACCACACCGGGGAGGGGGAACGCCATGACGGACCGGGCGGAACGGGAACGGTCGGCGACACTCCACGGCGGCCGGGTGCTCAATCCCCGCGCCTGGGTGTCCCCGGTCCGGGCGATGTCGCGCATCCTCAACGCCGACGGCTCCCCCCGGACGCCCGCGCCCGCCGACCCCGGCCGCAGCGGCGTGGTCGACTGCGGCGTCTACGTCGACGGGAAGCGCCGCCCCGGCCAGTGGCGGTACGCCGAGGCGTTGGCGGCCGCCCGCGACGAGCGCGACGCCTTCGTCTGGCTCGGGCTGCACGAGCCGGAGCTGGCCGAGATGACCGCCATCGCCGAGACGTACGGGCTGCACGAACTGGCCGTCGAGGACGCGGTGAAGGCGCAGCAGCGACCCAAGCTGGAGCGCTTCGGCGAGGTCAGCTTCCTGGTGCTGCGTACCGCCCGGTACTGCGAGCACACCGAGTTGACCGAGACCTCCGAGGTGGTGGAGACCGGGCAGGTGATGCTCTTCATCGGCCCGAACTTCCTGATCAGCGTCCGGCACGGGGACGCCTGCCGGCTGGCGCCGGTCCGGGCCGACCTGGAGGCCAAACGGGACCTGCTGCGACACGGGCCGTGGGCGGTGGCGTACGCGATCACCGACCGGGTGGTGGACCTCTACCTGGAGGTCGCCGACCAGCTGGAGGACGACCTCGACGTGCTGGAGGCCGACGTCTTCGACCGGCAGACCAGCGGGCGGATCCAGCGGATCTACCAGATGAAGCGGGAGCTGGTGGAGTTCAAACGGGCGGTGATCCCCCTGCAACGGCCGCTGCTGACGTTGACCGCCCAGGTGAACCGGGAGGTGCCGCAGGAGGTCCGGCGTTACTTCCGCGACGTGCAGGACCACCTCAGCCGTACCGTCGAGCAGGTCAACTCCTACGACGACCTGCTCAACTCGATCCTCCAGGCCCGGCTGGCGCAGGTCACCGTCGATCAGAACAACGACATGCGCAAGATCGCCGCCTGGGCCGCCATCGCGGCGGTCTGGACCGCATTCGCCGGGGTCTACGGCATGAACTTCGAGAACATGCCGGAGCTGAAGTGGACGTACGGCTATCCGGGCGTGCTCGCGCTGATGCTCGCGATCTCGCTGGCGCTGTACCGGTGGTTCCGCCGTAACGGCTGGCTCTGACGGTCGTCCCGGTCAGTGGGCCGGGGCGGCGGCCGGGGTCGCCGCCGCCAGCAGCTCGGAGACGGTGACGAACTCGAAGCCGCGCCGCCGCAGCCCGCTGATCATCGCGGCCAGCCCCCGGATGGCGACCAGCCGGTCCACCGGCCCGGTGTCGTGGGCGAGCAGGATCGTGCCCGGGTCGCAGGAGTCGACAACGTAGTCGACCAGGCCGTCCGGATTCCGGGTGAACCGGGATTCGAGCATCTGCCGGTTCCAGAGGACCACCTGGTAACCGAGGTCGTTGGCGGCCAGCAGGGTGCTGCCGGCCAGGTGCCCGTAGGGCGGGCGGAGCAGGGTGGGCTCCCGGCCGCAGAGCCGGGTCAGCTCGTTGTGCGCCCGGCCGATCGCGACACAGGCCTGCTCGTAGGTCATCTTCGCCAGGTCCTGGTGGTCCCAGGTGTGGTTGCCGATCTCGTGCCGGTCCAGCCGGTGGGTCACCAGGCGGCCGTACTCGCGGGCGCGGCGGCCGACCATGAAGAAGGTGGCCGGGGTGTCGGTCTCGGCGAGGATCGACAGCACCCGCGGGGTCCAGTTCGGCGCCGGGCCGTCGTCGAAGGTGAGCGCGATCAGCCGTCGGGTGGTGTCCACGCTCCACACCACGTCGACCCGGGAGGACTTCGGCGGGGTACGCCGGTCGGCGTGCACGGTCGCCGCGTAGCCGCCGTAGACGGGCAGTTTGCCACCGGCGGTGGCCTCGGAATACCCGAACTCGCCGGTCAGCGCCACCCCGGCGCCGGCCAGCGCGGCGGCGCCACCGGAGAGGATCCGCCGCCGGGACAGTGCCCGGTCCCGCCCGGCCGCTGAGGTGCGACCCGGTTCCGGGGCGAGGGGATCCGGGTCGGTGGTCGGCGTCTGCATGGTCAGCACTGTAGGAGCCGGACGCCCGGCGGACGATCCCATAAGCGGCGACTTAAGTCAGGACGCCCACCGACCCGGACGTGCCGACGGCGCGGGACGACCGGGATCGTCTCCGCGCCGTCGGCGGGACCGCGGAGCTCAGCGGCGGGTGCCGGACTTCGCCGACCGCCCGGCGTCGAGCGCCTTGCCGAGGTCGTCAGCCGGCCGACCGGACACGTCGGTCGCGCCCTCGGCGACCGAGGGAACCTGGTGGTTCGGGTGGATCACCGGCTTGCCGGTCGACGTGTCGGCGGCCACCGCGGAGCTGCCGACGCCGGTGGCCGGCGCAGCCGACCCGGCGGGGGTGGACCCGCCGGCCGACGGGGTCTGGACGACCAGGACGTCGACCTCGTCCCGGGCGGCCTCGACACCGGTCGTGGGGCGGACCCCGGTGGCACCCGGGGTGGCCGCCGCGCCGACGTTGCGGGCGCCCGGGGTGGTGTCGATGCCGTGGGTCGGGTCGTACTCGGCCCATTCCTGCTGCTCACGCCGCCGCCGCAGGGCCATCGCACCGGCCACCCCGGCCACCGAGCCGGCGACCAGCAGGCCGGCGAGCATGCCCCGCGACCTGCGCTTGCGCTTCTGCGCCTTCGGGCTCTTCGCCTTGATCTTCTTGCTCACCGCGGCCTGCTTGGCGGCGGCGATCTTCCTGCCGGCCACCGCCCGGTCGGCGGCCTCGGCCTGGGCGTTGCGCACCGCCAGGGCCACCGGCGCCAGGGCCGCGACCGTCGACGCGAGGCCGCTGGAGGCCCGGTCCCGCGCCACGACCGCAGCCGGCGCGACAGCCTCCCGGGCCGCCTGGACCCGCGGGCCGACCGTGGCGCCGGCGCCCTTCGCCGCGTGCGTGGCGGCCTGCCTCAGATGACCGATGCCCTGGTGCAACTCCACCTTCGCGAGCTGCCCCCGGGTCTTGCGCCGCCCGATTCCCAACACGGTCCCACCTCCTGGGAGTTGTTCCTTCGTCATCCTCCACCACCGGATGCCTCCGCACTGCCAGATGGGGCACATGGGAGGATCCGCATGGAACTGACCAACGAGTGAGGAGTACCCGTGGCCGAGGCTATCTACGCCACCTTGCACACCAACGCTGGCCCGATCCGGCTGGAGCTCTTCGGCAATCACGCTCCGAAGACGGTTCGTAACTTCGTCGACCTGGCCGAGGGCAACAAGGAGTACACCGACCCCCGCACCGGCCAGCCGGGCAACGGGCCGTACTACGACGGCACCATCTCGCACCGGGTGATCAGCGGTTTCATGGTCCAGATGGGCGACCCGACCGGCACCGGCCGGGGTGGGCCGGGTTACACGTTCGCCGACGAGTTCCACCCCGAGCTGCGCTTCGACCGGCCGTACCTGCTGGCGATGGCGAACGCCGGGCCGGGCACCAACGGCTCGCAGTTCTTCATCACCGTCGGGCCGACCCCGCACCTGAACAACCGGCACACCATCTTCGGCCAGGTGGCCGACGAGCAGTCCGCGAAGGTGGTGGACTCGATCGCGAACACCCCGACCGGTCCGAGCGACCGACCGCTGCAGGACGTGGTGATCGAGCGGGTCGAGATCGAGCGCACCGGGGCCTGACCGCACCCGCGAGGTACCTTTGCACGCATGACTGAACGCTCCGGGCCGGCCGGCGACGCCACCGGTGCGCCGGTGCCGACCAGCCCGGTCTGCTACCGGCACTCCGACCGGGAGACGTACCTCAGGTGCTCCCGCTGCGACCGGCCGATCTGTCCGGACTGCATGCGGGACGCGCCCGTCGGCCACCAGTGCCCGGAGTGCGTCGACGAGGGACGCCGCAGCGTACGGCCGGCGCGTACCGCCTTCGGTGGCGGTACCGCCGGCCGTCGCGGCCTGGTCACCCGCACGCTGATCGCCCTGAACGTGCTGGTGATGATCGTCTCGGTGCTCAGCGACCGGGGCGGCGACTCGATGATCGGCGGGTCCGGCTTCGGCGGCCTGCTCGGTGGCGGCACCCCGCTGACCCAGTGGGGTTCGGTGCTCAGCTACGCGTCGTACGTGCCGTTCGGCGAGGCGCACGGGGTCGCCTCCGGCGAGTGGTACCGGCTGGTCACCGCGATGTTCCTGCACTACGGCGTGGTGCACCTGCTGCTCAACATGTGGGCGCTGTGGGTGCTGGGGCGGGAGCTGGAGGCCCTGCTCGGGCCGCTGCGCTTCCTCACCCTCTATCTGGTGGCCGGACTCGGCGGCAACGTTGCGGCGTACCTGTTCAGCAGCCCCAACACCGCCTCGGCCGGGGCCTCGACGGCGATCTTCGGGCTGTTCGCGGCGGTCTTCGTGCTGATGCGCCGGCTCGGCCGGGACACCTCGGCGATCCTGCCGATCCTGGTGATCAACCTGATCTTCA
Organism: Micromonospora rifamycinica; assembly: GCF_900090265.1. Taxonomy (NCBI): domain Bacteria; kingdom Bacillati; phylum Actinomycetota; class Actinomycetes; order Micromonosporales; family Micromonosporaceae; genus Micromonospora; species Micromonospora rifamycinica. The sequence continues at coordinate 4,714,303 of NZ_LT607752.1, read as the reverse complement.
CCTTCACCGTGCCGGGCATCTCCATCCCGGGCCACGTCGGCGGGCTCGTCGTCGGGGCGCTGATGGCGCTGGTGCTGGCGTACGCCCCCCGGATGCGGCGCTCGGTGTTCCAGGCGGCCGGCACGGCGGTGATCCTGGCCGCGCTGCTCGGCCTGGTGATCGTCCGCACCGTGCTGCTGCTCGGCTGATCACCCGGTCGGATCGGCAGGCCAGGGGCGGGGCGGCAGGCCGGGGGCGGATCAGGGGCGGGCGGCAAGTAGCGACTCGGCCACCTCGGTCGGCGGCGCACCCAGGTCGGCCCGGCCGAGCAGGTGCAGGGTCTCCCCCGCGTCGATCTCCAACGTCTCTCCGGACAGCCCGAACCGGGTCCGCCGGTCCACGGTGATCGCCTCCACCACGTCCCACGGCAGGTGCCGCCGCCCGGCGTACCCCCGGACGACGGTGATCCCGTCGGCGTCGACCGCGAGCCGGACCGGGGCGAGCAGGTCGCGTGCCGCCCAGCCGACCAGGCCCACCGCGGCGGCGAGGGCCAGCACCCACTGGACCGGGTCACCGGCGGCGAGCAGCAGCCCGAGGGCGAGCAGACCGAGGGCGGCGGCCAGTTTCGTCGCCGGGAGCGCCGGGGACACCCGCCACTGACGGGCCGGAGACGATGGTGGATGCACCACCCCAGCATGCCAGCCGCGCCCGCACCACCCCGCCGACCGGCCTGGACGGCCCACGGCGTGACGACCCGGCCGGGGGCACGGGGTGGGGCCGGGCCCCGGTAGTATCGAGCCAGCCGACGTTACCGGAGAGTAGCCATGAGTGACGCAGTCATAGTCGGTGCGGTACGCACCCCGGTCGGGCGGCGCAAGGGCGGCCTCGCCGGCATCCACCCGGTCGACCTGTCGGCACACGTGCTGCGCGCCCTCGCCGACCGCACCGGCATCGACCCCGGCCAGGTCGACGACGTGATCTGGGGTTGCGTGTCCCAGGTCGGCGAGCAGTCCTGGAACGTCGCCCGCAACGGGGTGCTCGCCGCCGGCTGGCCCGAGACGGTGCCCGGCACCACCCTCGACCGGCAGTGCGGCTCCAGCCAGCAGGCTCTGCACTTCGCCGCCGCGACCGTCCTGTCCGGCCAGGCCGACCTGGTGGTGGCCGGTGGTGTCGAGTCGATGACCCGGGTGCCGATGGGCGCCAGCGTCAGCGACGGCACACCGTTCAGCGCGCAGCTCCGCGAGCGCTACCGGGGCGTCGAGGGCTTCGCCGACGACCAGCCGCTCCCGTTCAACCAGGGGGTCGGCGCCGAGCTGATCGCCGCCCGCTGGCGCCTGTCCCGCGCCCAGCTCGACGAGTTCGCGCTGGCCAGCCACGAGAAGGCCGCCGCCGCGCAGGACGCCGGGGCGTTCGACCCCGAGCTGGCCCCGGTGCCGCTGCCCGACGGCGGCACGGTCACCGCCGACGAGGGCATCCGGCGGGACACCTCGCTGGCGAAGCTGGGCGAGCTGAAGACCCCGTTCCGAAAGGACGGGGTCGTCACCGCCGGCTCCGCGTCGCAGATCTCCGACGGAGCCGCCGCGCTCGCGGTGACCACCGCGGAGTGGGCCGGGCGGCACGGCCTGCGCCCGCTCGCCCGGGTGCACACCGCCGTGGTCGCCGCCGACGACCCGGTCACCATGCTCACCGCCCCCATCCCGGCCACCGCGAAGGCGCTGCGCCGCGCCGGCCTGGGCATCGAGGAGATCGGCGTGTACGAGGTGAACGAGGCGTTCGCCCCGGTGCCGCTGGCCTGGCTGGCCGAGACCGAGGCCGACCCGGAACGCCTCAACCCGCGCGGCGGCGCGATCGCGCTCGGCCACCCGCTCGGCGCGTCCGGCGTCCGGATCATGACGACGATGCTCCAGCACATGCGGGACAACGACATCCGGTACGGCCTGCAGACCATGTGCGAGGGCGGCGGCATGGCCAACGCCACCATCCTGGAGCTGGTCTAGCCGCCCGGCGACGAACGGGTCGGCCGGGGCGGGTGGAAAATGGCGGGTGCCCGGCCAGGCGGATGATCTACCCTCCGCTGCGTGACGACCACCTCCGAGGCCACCGGCTGGGCGGATCCGCAGTGGCGGTCCGCCGCGCTCGACTGGGTGACCGGGCAGCTCGGCCGGCGCGGCCGGCGGGTCACCGGCCCGGTCGAGCCCCGACTGCGCCCCTGGTCGCTGGTGTGGCGGGTGCCCACCGACGCCGGGCCGTACTGGTTCAAGGCGAACAACCCCGGCACGGCGTACGAGACGGTGCTCCTGGCCGAGCTGGCCCGGCGGGCTCCCGGCCGGGTGCTCGACCCGGTGGCCGTGGACACCCGGCGGGGCTGGTCGCTGCTGCCCGACGGTGGCCCGTCCCTGCGGGAGCTGGCCGAGCCCGACCCCGCCCGCTGGGTCGACGTGCTGGCCACGTACGCCGGCCTCCAACGGGCGGTGGCCCCGGGGGCGGACGCACTCGTCGCGCTCGGGGTGCCCGACCACCGGCCGGCGGCGCTGCCGGGCCTGCTCGCCGACCTGCTCGACGACCGGGCCGCCCTGCTCCTCGACCCCGGGGACGGCCCACCCGCCGGGGACGGGCAGGACGCCGGGGACGGGCAGGACGCCGGGGACGCGATGGACGCGGCGACCCACGACCGGCTGCGGGCGTACCTGCCGCGCTTCGCCGAGGACTGCCGGCGGCTCGCCGACAGCGGCATCCCGGCCAGCGTGCAGCACGACGACCTGCACGACGGGAACGTGTTCGGCGCGGCCGACGGCTACCGCTTCTTCGACTGGGGCGACGCCTCGGTGGCCCACCCGTTCGGCACGCTGCTGGTCACGCTGCGCTCGGTGGCGCACACCTTCGCGCTGGCCGAGGGCGATCCGGTGCTGCTCCGGCTACGCGACGCCTACCTGGAGCCGTGGACCGACCGGCACGACCGGGCGGCCCTGCGGGAGATCGCCGGCCTGGCGGTGCGGGTGACCACGGTGAGCCGCGCGCTGTCCTGGCGGCGGGCACTGGACACCACCGATCCGAGCCGCGCCGAGTACGTCAGCGCGGTGCCGGGCTGGCTCGGCGAACTCTTCGCGCCGATGCCCGTCTGACCGCCACCGACCCTGCCCGCCCCCACCCCTGCCCGCCGCCACCCCTGCCCGCCGCCACCCCTGCTCCCCACCCGACCCGCCGGGACGACACACCGCTGGTGCGACCCGGAGGAGTGGAACATCCAAAAGTCGACAGTGACCCATATCACCCCTGGTCACGGCTCGTTGGCGGGGTATGGACGTCTTCTCGCGCACCTTCCTCCCGGCCGCCGCCGACACCGGGCTGGCCGTCCAGACGGTGAGTCGACACATGCCGGTGTTCCGCCAGTGCGTCGGCTCGGGTGACGCCACCGTCCTGGTCGCCCGGTGCGCCCGCCCCGACCGGCCGGTCGACGGCGAGTACCTCCTCCTGCTCACCCACCGCCGGCTGGTGGTCACCCAGCAGACCCGGGTGCTGCACCGGCTGCGCCTGCACCTGAACACCGAGCTGCGCGAGCTGAGCAACGTCACCTGGAGCCCCGACCCCCGGGCGCAGGCCGTCGAGCTGGCCGCCACCGCGATCGACGGCGCACGCGAGCGGTTCGTCATCCGCACCCAGCACCCGAAGCAGGTGTGGCAGCTCGACACGCTGCTGCACCACGCCTTCCGGACCCGGCTGCGCAGGCCCGAGGAGCGGGTCGTCGCCACCATCGGCGACACCCCGGCCACCGGGCCGGCCCCGCTGCTGCGCCCGCTGCCGGCCCGCTGACCGCATCCTTACCTGACCCGAACACCGGCGGACGTTTCAGTCGGTTCCGGGTCGGTCATCATGGGCCGGTGACCGTCGACGCCGCCGTGCCGCGCGGGCTCGTCCTCGTGGTGGAGGACGAACCGGCCATCGCCGACCTGGTCCGGCTCTACCTGAGCCGGGACGGGTTCGGCGTACACCTGGAACGGGACGGCACGGCCGGGTTGGCCGCCGCCCGCCGGCTGCGCCCGGTGGCCTGTGTCCTCGACATCAGCCTGCCGGGTCTGGCCGGCACCGAACTCTGCCGCCGGCTGCGCGAGGCCGGCGACTGGACCCCGGTCATCTTCCTCACCGCCCGCGACGACGAGGTCGACCGGATCGTCGGCCTGGAGCTGGGTGCTGACGACTACGTCACCAAGCCGTTCAGCCCCCGGGAGCTGGTCGCCCGGGTCCGGGCGGTGCTGCGGCGTACCGCCGGGATCCCACAGGGGGTGGACCGGCCGCGCTCGGTCGGCCCGGTCACCCTCGACCCGGCCCGCCGTACGGTGCTCGCGGACGGGGCCGCCGTCCAGCTCACCTCCACCGAATTCGACCTGCTCGCGCACCTGATGGCCCGCCCCGGCCGGGTCTTCACCCGGGAGGAGCTGCTGGCGGCGGTCTGGGGGTACGCGGCGCACGCCGGCACCCGTACCGTGGACGTGCACGTCGCCCAGGTGCGGGCCAAACTCGGCCCGGCCAGCGTGATCCGGACCCACCGGGGCGTCGGATACGCCGCCGATGGCTGACCCCGCCGCCGCGCGCCCACCCGTCACCGCGCCGCCCCCACCCGGCACGCCGCCGGCCACCACCGCCGGACCGGCCACCGCCCGACCGGCCGCCGGGCGGCCCCGCCGCCGGATCACCCACACGCTCACCGCCCGCGCGGTCCTGGTCACCTGCGCGGTGGCGCTGGTGTCGGTGCTGGTCACCGCGCTGGTCGCCGTCCCCCTGGCGGTACGCGGGGTGGAGCGCCGTGACCAGGCCGCGCTGGCCGCGCAGGCCCGCCTCGCCGCCGACGTGCTCCGGGTACGCCCCAGCCGGCAGCGCGACGCGGCCGGCGACCGGCTGATCCGCCAGCTCCGCGAACAACAGATCGAGGTGTACGTCGTCCAGGGCGGGCTGGCCGACCGCCCCGGTCTGCCCCGGCAGGTGGTGAACCGGATCTCCGCCGGCCGGGACGTGTCCGGCCGACGGCTGGTCAACGGCCAGCGGACCCTGGTCGAGGGGCGGGCGCTGCCCGGCGGGGAAGGCGTGGTGCTGACCCGGGCCACCCCGCAGGGTCCGTGGCGGCAGGTGCTGCGCACCCTCTGGCTGCCGCTGCTCGCCGGGCTCACCGCCGGGGTGGTGGCCGGGCTGCTGCTCGCCCGCCGGCTGGCCCGGCCGATCCGGCACGCCGCCACCGCCGCCGCCCGGCTGCGCGCCGGTGACCGGGCGGTCCGGGTGCCCGTCGAGCCCCCCGACGAGGTCGCCGACCTGGCGTACGCGCTGAACGGGCTGGCCGCCGCGCTGGCCACCAGCGAGGGCCGGCAGCGGGAGTTCCTGCTCTCCGTCTCGCACGAGCTGCGTACCCCGTTGACCGCGATCCGGGGGTGGGCCGAGGCGCTCGCCGACGGGGTGATCGACGCGGACCAGACCCGAGCCACCGGCCGGACCATGCTCACCGAGGCCCGGCACCTGGACCGGCTGGTCGCCGACCTGTTGGCGCTGGCCCGGCTGGAGGCGGTGGACTTTCCGCTGGAACCGGTGCCGGTGGACCTCACCCGGTTGGCCGCCGACGCCGAGCGGACCTGGTCGGAGCGGTGCGCGGCGCTCGGGGTGCCGTTCCGGCTGGAGACGCCGGGCACGGCGGTGCCCGCGTACACCGATCCGGGACGGATCCGGCAGGTGGTGGACGGGCTGCTGGAGAACGCGCTGCGGGTCGTACCCCCGGGGGCGCCGGTGGTGCTCGCGGTCCGGTCGGCCGGTGCCGGCCCGGCCGCCGGTGGGCTGGTCGAGGTCCGCGACGGCGGACCCGGCCTCACCGACGACGACCTGGCGGTGGCCTTCGAGCGGGGCGCGCTGCACCAGCGGTACCAGGGGGTACGGAAGGTGGGCAGCGGGGTGGGGCTGGCGCTGGCCGCCGGGCTGGTCCGGCGGCTCGGCGGGCAGATCGTCGCCGGGCACGCCGCCGAGGGCGGGGCGGCGTTCACCGTCCGGCTACCCGCCGATCCTTACCTGACCCGAACACGGGCCTGACCCGGCGCCCATCCCGCTCGGCGACGCTGGTGGCGTCACCGACGAGAGGAAGAGTCATGGCACATCGGGGAATCGCCGTCACCGCCACGTCGCTGCTCGCGGCGCTCACGCTCGGCGTGGCCGGCTGCGGGGCGGCCCAGGTCGCGGCGGACGGCACGAAGGCCACCGCGGTCGACGTGGCCGCCGCGCTGGGCGTCGAGGGGCAGGCGCTGGCCGCGCTGGGCCTCGACCCGGTCGAGTTGGACCTGCTCGCCGCGCCCGCCGCGTCGACCACCCCGTCCCCGCAGGCCGGGGCCAAGGGCAAGCGCGGTGAGCGGGCGCAGGAGCTGCGGCAGCGCCGGCAGGCCCGGGTGCAGCTGGGCCGCAACGGCCTGCACGGTGAGGCGGTGGTGCAGACCAAGGACGGCGGCACGAAGACCGTCGTCGTGCAGCGCGGCGAGGTGACCGCGGTCGACGGCGGCTCGGTGACCGTGAAGTCCACCGACGGCTTCTCGCTGACCTGGAAGCTGGGCGACCAGCTCCGGGTGGTCGAGCGGCGCACCACCATCAAGGCCAGCGACGTCAAGGTGGGCACCAAGGTCAACGTGGCCGGGGCCAAGGACGGGGACGCCAGCGTCGCCCGGCTGATCGTGGTGCCGGTCAAGCAGAAGTGACCCGTGGGGGGCCGGTCGGGGCCGGCGTGGACCACCGGCCCCGACGGGTGTTCCCCGTGGCTCAGCGGGCCGGGGGCAGCGCGTAGCCGACGTGGTCCCGGTACTCGACCGTCCACCCCGCCGGGACCAGCCGGACGCACTCCGTCCGGGGGCCGGTGCAGACGATCGCGTCGACCGAGGCCGGGTCGGCCGGCGGCCGGTCCGGCAGCACCGACTGCAACGCCACCAGCTCGGGCGACCGGCCGTCGGCGTCGCGCAGCAGCAACCACCAGGGGTACTCCCAGTTGTCGTTCTGCTGCACCAGGCCGATCCGCCGGGCGTCGCTGGCCCGCACCGCCGAGGCGGCCCAGCGGAACTCGGCGGCCCACTGCGGCCGGCGCAGGAACCGGGTGTCCCACTCCGTGGTGGTGAAGACCGAGCCGGCACCGACCAGCCGGCGCGGGAAGCCGTACGACAGGGCCAGCACGCCGGCCAGCGCGGAGGTGGCGAGCACGGTCACCACCAGCCCGGCGGCCACCGACCGGCGGCCCGCCCCGGCCCGCCGCCGCAGCACCGCGTCCACCCAGAGTCCGGCCAGCGGTACGGCCAGCACCAGCGCGTAGAGCAGCAGCCGGTTCCCCCACGGCTGCCATTTGATCATCGCGGTGTGCAGCAGCACCGCGCACACCACCACGGCCGCGTACGCCCGCAGCGCCCCCGGCCGACCGGGGCTGACCCGCCGGGGCCGGACCAGCGCGACGACCGCCCCGAGCAGCGCCAGCGCCCCGGCCAGCGGGAAGGCCACCCGGTCCTCGTCGGGATACCAGGAGGGCACCGGGAAGACCTCCCGGCCGAAGGTGATGGCCCGGTCCTGCGGGTCCACGCCGACCGTCCGGGAGCCGGCCATGATCGCCTCGGCGGTGCCGGCGCGCAGCGGGGCGAGCGGGGTGTCGAACGCGGTGTGCCCGATCCGCAGCGCGTTGACCAGGACGGAAGCCGGATCGTGCCGTTCCATCGGGATGGACTCCCGCAGCCGGGGCGGCCCCAACGGGTGGCCGAACTCGGCGGTCTCCCGGGCCAGGAACGGCCCCACCACCGTCGCCGCGACCAGCAGCACCAGCAGCGAGCCGCCCACCGTCCGGGCCACCTGCCGGGCCACCCCGCCCGGCGCCGTCCCGGCAGGGCCACCCCCGGCTGGCCGGTCGGCCCCGGTGGGGCGGTCGATCCCGGTGGGGCGGGTGGCGAGGCGGAGCTGGGCCAGGCCCCAGAGCAGCAGCAGCGGCCCGACGGCGAGCAGCCCGCTGGTCTTGGTCAGCGCGGTCAGCCCGGTGGCCGCGCCCAGCGCCAGCGCGTCGCCCAGGCCGGCCCGCCGGCGCAGGCCGTCCAGCGCCAGGGTGGCGGCGCAGGCGGTCCAGGCGGCGGCCACCAGGTCGGTCTGGGTGCTGGTCGCCTGGAGGACCACCATCGGCGTGGTGGCGACCAGGAACGCGGTGAGCAGTTGGGCCCGTCGCCCCCCGCCGAGTTGGGCGGTGATCCGGGTGGCCGCCAGCAGGCAGCCGATCCCGGCGGCCCACTGCACCAGGTTGTGCAGCGCGTCCCCGCCGGTGAACAGGCGCAGGTGCAGCAGCAGGTACTCGGCGCCGGGCGGGATGGTCACCTGCCGGTGGATGGCGGTGGGCCAGAAGTCGAGGCTGCCCTGGGCCACCCAGTGCTCCACCTTCGGCAGGTGGTACGTCTGCGAGTCGAAGTTGTTCGGCTCAGCGAGCAGCGCCACCACCAGCTCGGTCAGCACCACCCCGACCACCGTGCCGGCAAGCAGCCGCTCGCCCCGGGTTCCCGTACGCCAGAGCCGGGTCAGCCGGTCCGACCAGCCGGACAGCATCGCCGCGACGCCACCCCGGACGGCGGCCGGGTGCGCGGTGGGCCGCCCGGGGCCGGTCCCGGGCGCGCCGCCCGCCGCCGGGCCGCCCACGGCCGCGCCGACCAGCACCGCCCGGCGGTCCTCGGCGACCGTGGTCCCGGCCCGGACCGTCGCCCGGCCGCGGTGCCGGCCGGCCGGCACCGCGATGCCGACCAGGAAGACCAGCCAGGCGAGGGCGAGGGCGGGCAGGGTGAGCGCGCCGACCGCGCCGAGCAGCTCCACGGTCAGCACGGCGAAGACGCCGGTCAGCAGGGCGGCCCGGAGCACGCCGAGGCGGTTCGGGGCGACCGCTGCGGCGGCCCGGGGCCGCAGGAGGGCGGTGAGCGTCACGAGCGCGGCGACGGGGGCCGCCACGAGCATCCAGCCGGCTGCCGACATGGGCGGAAGTAAACACCATCGGGACCGGCGACCGGCTGCCGGCCGGCGAACCGACGTCGGTGGCGCGGAAGGGACGGACGGACGGCCCCGGCCGGCACGGTGGCGACCCTCACAGGGCTGACCTGCCAGGCTAGGCTAGGGCCCGACTCACTGTCGCCACCGTGGAGATTCCCGTGAAGCTCTCGATCCTCATGCCGGTCTACAACGAGGAAGAACGCATCGCGGATGCCCTCAAGCAGGCATTGGCGGTCGATTACCCGTGCGAGATCGAGCTGGTCGTGGTGGACGACGGCAGCCGGGACGGCACCGGGGAGATCCTCGGCCGGGCGGACGACGCGCGGCTGCGGGTGATCACCCACCCCCGCAACGCGGGCAAGGGCGCGGCCATCAAGACGGCCGTGGACAGCGCCGAGGGTGAGTACATGGTCATCCTCGACGCCGACCTGGAGTACGACCCGCAGGACATCCCACGGCTGCTCGCCCCGGTGCTCGACGGGCGGGCCACGGTGGTCTACGGCAACCGCACCTTCGGCAGCCACAGCGCCTACAGCTTCTGGTACGTGATGGGCAACAAGGGCGTCACGATGGCGGCGAACGTGCTGTTCAACTCCTACATCGGCGACCTGGAGACCTGCTTCAAGCTGATGCCGGTCGAGCTGTACCGGTCGCTGGGCATCCGGTCCCGGGGCTTCGGGATGGAGGCGGAGGTGACCGGCAAGCTGCTACGTCGGCGGATCCGCCCGTACGAGGTGCCGATCAGCTACCGGGCGCGCGGTCGCGAGGAGGGCAAGAAGATCACCTGGAAGGACGGTGTCGAGGCGATCTGGATCCTCGGCCGGGAACGCACCCGCCGCCGTTCCGCCCGCACCCCCCGCTGAGCCCGGCCGCCGTTCCGCCCGCCTCCCCCGCTGAGCCCACAGCGCCGCCGTCCCGCCCGTGACCACCGGGTCGGCCGCGGCCGTCCGGGTCGGCTGCCACTCCCGCCCGTGACCACCGGGCCGGCTGCGGCCGTCGGCCCGGTCACCGCGCCGGTTCGCCCCGCGTCCGGTCCCCGGAGGTCAGGAAGTCGACGACCGCGCGGCGCAGCCCGGCCGGGTCGAGGCCGTGCCAGCGGTCGTGGTCCCCGGCGGTGCCGTAGCGCCGCAACTCGGCACGGCCCACACCGAGACTGAGCAGCCGGTGCGGCCGGTCGGCCAGCGCCTCGGCCACCACCCGCGTCGAGGTGCCGGCCAGATAGGGCTCGACCACGATCACCTCGCCGCCGGCCAGCGTCCGGAGCCCGGTCACGTCGAACGGCCGGGGGCGGTGCGTGTAGGCCACCGTCACCGGCAGGTCGGCCACCGCCGCGAGCGCGTCGTCGCGGACCGGACCGACCGCCACCAGCAGCGCCGCGCCCGGTCCGGCGTCGCGGACCACCTGCAACCCACCCGCCTGCGGGTACGCCCGCGCGTTGCCGCGCATCGACAGCCGCAGATAGGTCGAGTGCCGTCCGCAGACCGCGTCCCGCAGCAGGTCGGGCACCTCGTCGGGGTGGCCGGGGACGTGCACGGTCCAGCCGTCGAGGGTGTCGATCAGGGCGACGTCGGCCGGGGCCAGGTGGGTCCGGCCGGCCTCCGCCCGGTCGTACGACGCGCCGATGCTGACCAGCACCGCACCGACGCCCTGGTGGTCGAGGTCCAGCTTGATCTGCTCGTACGCCCGCTCGACGAGGAACGGGGCGTAGCTGTGCACGATCGGGCGCTGCCCGGTGAGGGCGAGCCCGCCGGCCACCCCGATCATCAGCTGTTCCCGGATACCCACGTTGACCACCCGGTCCGGATAGCGTCGGCCCGCCTCGGTGAAGGCGTCGGCGGAGATGTCGGCCAGCACGATCGTGGTCCGGGGGTCGTCGAGGAACCGGGTGGCGCTGGCGACGAAGGCGTCCCGCATGGTCATGGCCGGCTCCCCGGGGTCGTCACGTCGCCGGCCGTCGACCCGTCCGGCCGGTCCGCCGGGTGGGCGGGCGTGTCGACCGCGACGACGGCGTGCGGGCGGTGGCCGTCGTGGCCGGTGAGGGCGGCGTACAGGGCGTCGTGGTCGTGTCCGTCGACGGTGGCGGCGGTCCAGCCGTTGACGGCGAACCGGCTGGCCACCCCGCCCGGCCAGCCGTGACTGGCCGACGCGTTGTCGAGCACGATCGCGGTGAGCCCGGCCAGTCCGGTGGCCCCGGCATAAGCGATCGCCTCGTGGTTGGAGCCCTCGTCCAGTTCGGCGTCGCCGAGCAGGACGTACACCCGGGGGGTGGTACGCCCCTGGGCGCGCAGGCCGAGTGCGGTGCCGACGCCCAGCCCGAGGCCGTGACCGAGCGAGCCGGAGCCGATCTCCACACCGGGGACCAGGGTCCGGTCGGGGTGGCCGCCGAGCCGGCTGTCCGGTCCGCCCTCGTCGTCGAGCCAGTCGGCGGGGATGAACCCCTTGGCGGCGAGCACCGCGTAGTAGCCGGCCACGGCGTGCCCCTTGGAGAGCAGGAAGCGGTCCCGGTCGGGGTCGTCGACGGTGGCCGGGGTGACCCGCAGCACCCGGTCGTAGAGCGTCCAGTGCACGTCGACGGTGGAGTACACGTTGGCGTCGTAGTGGCGGCCGGCGCGGAGGCGCTCCAGCGGTGCGACGACCGGGCCGGGGAGGACGCGGCCGGGTGGGCGGGTTGCGGTCGGTGTGGTCATGTCGCTAGCGTGCAACCTGAAGTTGACTTCAACTCAAGGGCATTGATGCACGAGTCACTCACCATCGGTCAGCTCTCCGCGCGCAGCGGGGTGGCCCAGTCGGCGCTGCGCTACTACGAACGGCTCGGGCTGATCCATGCCGAACGCACCGGCGGCAACCAGCGCCGGTACGCCCGCACCGAGCTGCGCCGGGTGGCGTTCGTCCGGATCTCCCAGCAGGTCGGCATCTCGCTGGAGGAGATCCGTGCCGCGCTGGACTCGCTGCCCTCGTCCCGCGCCCCCAGCCCGGACGACTGGGCCGCCCTCTCCCGCACCTGGCGGAAACGGCTGGACGAACGGATCCGGCTGCTCGGCAAGCTCCGCGACGACCTGGACGGCTGCATCGGCTGCGGCTGCCTGTCGTTGCAGCGCTGCACCCTCTACAACCCGGACGACACGCTGGCCGGCGAGGGCCCCGGCGCCCGCCGCCTGGTGCTGCCCCACCGGGAGGACCCGCCCGCGCCGTGCTGAACTCCCCCCGGCCCGGCAGCGCCACCGGCACCACCTCGTGGTCCGGTCGGGCCGTCACCCGGTGGTGAGCAGCACCTTGCCCACGTGGTCGCTCGACTCGACCAGCCGGTGCGCCTGCGCAGCGTCGCGCATCGGCAGCCGCCGGTCCACGATCGGCCGGACCGCGCCCGCCTCCACCAGCGGCCACACCTGCTCCCGTACGCCCCGGACGATGTCCGCCTTGTCGGCCGGCGGGCGGGACCGCAGCGCGGTGGCCGCCACCGAGGCCCGCTTCGCCAGCAGCGCGCCCAGATCCAGCTCCGCCTGCCGGCCGCCCTGCATGCCGATCACCACCAGCCGGCCGCCGTCGGCCAGCGCCGCCACGTTCCGGGCCAGGTAGGACGCGCCCATGATGTCGAGGATCACGTCCGCCCCCCGCCCGTCGGTGACCCGCCGGACCTCCCTGACGAAATCCTGCTCGCGGTAGTCGACGGTGTGCGCGGCACCCAGCTCCCGCAACCTGTCGTGCTTGGTCGACCGGGCGGTCGCCACCACCGTCGCGCCCAGCGCCGCGCCGAACTGCACCGCGAACGTGCCGATGCCGCTGCCGCCGCCGTGCACCAGCAGCGTCTCGCCCGCGCCGAGGTGGGCCACCCGGACCAGGTTCGACCAGACGGTGCAGGCCACCTCGGGCAGCGCGGCGGCGTCGACCGGGTCGACCCCGGCCGGCACCGGCAGCAGCTGCCCGGCCGGCACGACCACCCGCTCGGCGTAGCCGCCGCCGGCCAGCAGCGCGCAGACCGGCTGACCCACCGCCCACCCGGTCACCCCCGCGCCGACCGCGCCGATCACCCCCGAACACTCCAGCCCGGGGTACGCGGGCGCGCCCGGCGGCGGCGGATAGTGCCCCTGCCGCTGGAGCAGGTCGGCCCGGTTGACCGCGCTGGCGGCCACCTCGACCACCACCTCACCCGCGCCGGGCTCGGGATCGGGCACCTCCGCCCAGACGAGCGCGTCGGGTCCACCGGGTTCCGGGATCGTGATCGCATGCATGGCCCAGTCTTACCCGATCCGGGCCGAGGTCCTACCCGATCCGGGCCGCGAGCCACGCCCGGCCGACGATATCCGCCAACATGACCACCTTCGGCCGGCAATATCCACCACCTGTCGCCCCGGCTGGGTCACGGCTCGCCCAGGACGGCCGGAATTTTGGCCACAGTGGACCGACCGGGTGAGGTCATGCTGGTCACGCCGAGGATGAACGACCCGATTCCGGCACGGTGGAGCGCGTCGGACGGTGGTGGGCCGGCTCGTCCGGTCGCAGTTCGTGGCAGACTAGGTACAGCCGTGCACCTCTGGGTGGCGGTCCGGGAGGGTTCGCCTAGTGGCCGATGGCGCTGGTCTTGAAAACCGGTAAGGCAGCGATGTCTTCGTGGGTTCGAATCCCACACCCTCCGCCTTCATAGCAGCAGAACCGTCCCCCGACCAGCGCGGACGTCGGCCAGGGGACGGTTCGCGGTTGGTGAACCGCGTCCCGCTGGGTGCCGTCTCGTCTCGCCCCGCTCAAGATCGTGCTGGAACCATGTTGCAGTGGCCTCGGAATCGCAGAATGCCACTACAACATGGTTCCAGCACGATCTTGGGTCAAGCGGCTCACGAATTCGGCCGGCGACGGGTGGGCGTCGGGTGGTGGCCGTCGCGTCTCGCTGTACGTCACCCGCGCCGCCAGCGTGCAGTTCGTCAAGCCGATCTGGTGCCGGGTCATCCGGGTGCCCGACTGGATCACCTACGACGGGTGGTGCCGGTTGGACGTCTACCAACTGGACGCCAGAGGCGATGCGGTCGCCCGTCGGTCGATCTTCGTGCAGCCGGCGAAGCTGGAGAGGAGGCACCCCGTCGGCCGGCCTGAGCAACGGCGACCCCCGGGTGTGCGCCGCCGCCCCGACGCCGGTGGCAGCCGCCCTACGTCGGCCAGCGAGCAGTCCGGACAGCCGGCTCAGGGGACGGGGCTGAGGTGGGCGGCGAGGATGCGCCAGCCGTACCCCTCGTCATAGGTCCAGGTCCGGGTGTAACGCAGTCGCGCCGCGAACGGCTCGCCCGCGAAGGTGCCGCTGACCCGCCCCCGGAAGAACGTCACCCCGGTCGTCCCGGCGACCAGCAGCTCCAGCTCCTCCTCCACCAGCTCGTCCAGCACCGAGCTGCCGCTGCGGTGGGCGGCCAGGTCGTCGGACTTGCCGAAGGTGCGCCCGTCCGGCCCCACGGCGAGCAGACGGTCGTCGAGCAGGGCGTCGAGCGCGGCCACATCGCCGGCCCGCTGGGCGACCTGGAGACGACGCTCCGCCTCCAGCAGTTCCGCCTCACGTTCGGTGTCCTGCATTCTGCCCTCCCGGTCGTCCGCCGCGTCCCCTCATTCTGGCGGCCCGACGGTGCGCGGTGCTTCCGGTTCGATCGTCCGGCCCGGCGGGGTAAGAAAGGGCAGAGGAAATCGCGCACACCGGAAGGGACCTTCCCGATGACCCTGGAACGACCGATCGCCCCGGACCCGTACGAGCTGCTGCCGACCGTCCCGTCGTTCGACCTGGCCAGTGCCGACGTGCGCAACGGCGAGCCGATGGACGCCCGGTACGCGCACGGCAGCACCGGTGGCGAGAACGTCTCCCCGCAGCTGACCTGGTCGGGTTTCCCGGCCGAGACGAAGAGCTTCGTGGTGACCTGCTTCGACCCGGACGCCCCGACCGGCAGCGGCTTCTGGCACTGGGTGCTGGTCGACGTGCCCGCCTCGACGACCAGTTTGCCGACCGGTGTGCGGGAGGCCGACCTGGGCGGGGCGTTCAGCGTCCGCAACGACTACGGCGACACCGGTTACGGGGGCGCGGCCCCGCCGCCGGGTGACCGCCCGCACCGGTACGTCTTCGCCGTGCACGCGGTCGACGTCGACACGCTCGGCGTCGGGCCGGACGCCAGCCCCGCGTACGTCGGCTTCAACCTGGCGTTCCACACCCTGGCACGGGCGGTCATCCGGCCGACGTACCAGATCAAGGAGTGACCGGTGGCCCGCCGGTCCCGCGCTCGCGGGGCCGGCGGGCGCGGGGCACGGTCAGCCGGGCACCCGGGCGACGGCGAAGACGGACTGGCCGAACGGCGGCCGGACGAGCTGCTCGGCGGCCTTGGTGGCAGGCAGTACGAGGGTGTCGTACACCTTGACCATCGGCCCCTCCTTCGGCATCAGCCGGAAGACCTTGGTGGCCATGAAGTAGCCGATCAGGCCGAGGGCGTTGGCGTAGTGCATCGTCTCGACGCGCAGCCCGGCCGCGGTCATCGCGTCGCCGAGGGTCTTCTTGGTGTAGCGGCGCACGTGGCCGGTGGCGATGTCGGCGGGGCCCATCGCGAACTGGAACGCCGGCACGATGATGATCACCGCGCCGCCGGGCCGGACCAGGTCGCGCATGCTGCGCAGCGCGCCCACGTGGTCCTCGATGTGCTCCAGCACGTTGTACGACACGGCCGCGCTGTAGTCGCCGCCGCCCGGGTGCGGCAGCAGCATCTCGCGGACCTCGATGGTCGGCTCGTCGACCAGCCGCTCCTTCAGCAGGACGAGCCGGTCCGGGTCGGCCTCGGTGGCGGTGAACCGGGGGACGTGCCGCGCCCATTCCAGGGCGTAGTCCCCCAGGCCGCTGCCGATCTCGATCGGGTCGTCACCGAGATGGGGCACCGCCAGCTCGACGAACCACCGACGGTGGTTGACCGCGGTGGCCAGACCCTCCAGCACCTCTGCCTGGACGCGCTGATCCCCAAGGATTTCTACCATGCGTCGATTCCTCACGATATATGACTGACCCGCGCCTGGACCGACAGAGTGAATCATCCGCGAGAGGGGCGGAGGAAACGGGGCACCGTGGGAGCTGGAATGTGGTCGGGGGAGGGCACGCGATCGGCGGTCGGCGAACCCGGCACATAGTACGGCAGTACCCGAAACATGTCACGTGCCCGCCATAGGGCAACTACGCTCTGAATTGTCATGGCTACTCCTGAATCGGACCCCGGGGCCGACCGGTCCGGCGTCGCCGACGCGGGGTCGGGGCCGGCCCGGCGGACCGTCCGGCGGAGCTGGCGACGGGTGCTCCCGGCCGGACCGTCACCACCGGCGGGCCGACCGGTACGGGTCGGGTCCACCACCCGGTGGCGGGCCGACGCGCTCGCCGTCGGCAGCTACCTCCTGCTGGCCCTCTGGGTGACCGCCCGACTCTGGCGCGACCCCGGGGCGGGGGTGCGGGACAACCGATCGGATCAGGCGCAGTTCGAGTGGATGATGGCCCACGGCGCACGGGTGGTCACGGAATGGAGCTATCCGTTCGCTTCGGATCGGATGAACGTGCCCGACGGCGTCAACCTGATGGCGAATACCTCGGTATTATCCGTGTCAATACCGATGACCCCGGTCACGCTGCTCTTCGGGCCGCACTGGTCGTTTCTCCTTTTCCTCACCCTCGGAATGGCGGCTACCGGGACCGCCTGGTATTTCCTGCTGTCCCGGGTGGTCACCCGGTTCCGGGGGGCGGCCTGGCTCGGCGCGGCGTTCTGCGCGTACGCCCCGGCGATGGTGTCGCACGCCAACGCCCACCCGAACATCGTCTCCCAGTTCGTCGTGCCGCTCATCATCTGGCGCACCCTGCGGCTGGCCGAGCCGGGCCGGTGGCTGCGCAACGGACTCCTGCTCGGCCTACTGATCGTCTGGCAGGCGTTCCTCAACCTGGAGATCCTGCTGATGACCGCGATCGGGCTGGCCGTGGTGGTCGGCGCCCTCGGCATCGGCCGACCGCACCTGCGCACGGCCGCCCGGCCGTTCCTCGCCGGGCTCGGCGTGGCCGCGCTCCTCTCCGCCGTGCTGCTCGCCTACCCGCTCCACGTGCAGCTCTTCGGGCCGGGCTCCTACCACGGGCTGTCCCGGCTGATCCGGGGCTACCGCACCGACCTGGGCGCGTTCGTGGGCTGGTCCCGGGAGTCCCTGGCCGGCGACGCCCGGTCCGCCGATCCGCTGGCCCGCAATCCCACCGAGGAGAACGCCTTCTTCGGCTGGCCGCTGATCGTCCTCACGGTCGCCCTGGTCTGGTGGCTGCGGCGCAGCGCGCTGGTGGTCGGCCTGGCCGTGCTCGGGCTCTTCTTCGCCGTCCTGTCGCTGGGGCGGGAGGTGCAGCTCAACGGGCGGAACACCGGCGTCCCCGCCCCGTGGGCGCTGCTGGAGGAGCTGCCCCTGCTGCACTCCGTGGTGCCCACCCGCTGGTCACTGGCGATCACGCCGATCATCGGGGTGCTGCTGGCCCTCGGCGTGCAGCGGTCCCGGGACCTCGCCCACCGGCACCCGGCCGCCCGGCGACAGATCCGCTTCGCCACGGTGACCGTGCTGCTGATGGCCCTGCTGCCGCTGCTGCCGACCCCGCTGCCGACGACCCGCCTCGACCCGGTGCCGGAGTTCGTCACGTCCGGCGGCTGGCGTCCCTACGTGGCGGGAGGCCGCAGCGTGGTGACCCTGCCGCTGCCCGACAACACCTACGCCGACCCGCTGCGCTGGTCGTCCCGGACCCGGCTGGAGATGCCGCTGGCCCGGGGCTACTTCCTCGCCCCGGACACCCGACCCTGGTCCCCCGAGCCCGACGCCGCCCTGTTCACCGCGCCCTACCGGCGGACCAGCAACTTCTTCGGCGGGATCGCGCGGACCGGGACCGTCCCGCCGGTCACCGCCGCCGACCGGCGGGCCGCCCGGACCGACCTGCGGTACTGGCGGGCCGGCGTGGTGATCCTCGGCCCGCACCGGTACGCCGACGCGCTGCGCCGGGCGATGACCGCGCTGACCGGTGTCACCCCCGTCCGCACCGGTGGGGTGTGGCTCTGGGACGTCCGGCAGCTCGCCGACTGAGCCGGCGGAAGGTCAGGCCGAGCGGACGCAGCAGCCCTGGCAGATCTTGGGGCTGGGCAGGGTGAACGCCAGGCAGCAGGTGCGCCGCTGCACGGTCGGCTCGCCGGTGCGGCCGGGCACCAGCTCGACCAGGTCCGCCAGGTCGAGCGCGTCGAGCAGGGTGTCGACGGTGTGCACCGACGAGCCCGGCAGGACGTCCGCCGCCCGTAGGATGCCCTGCGCGATGCCGGAGGCCACCGAGCCGAGCAGGGTACGCGCGCCCACCCGCACCTCCGCCTGGAGCGCGGCGATCATCGGGGCGAGGTGGGCGTCGAGCAGGCTGGCCCGCAGGACGCGGAGCAGCTCCGCCTCGTCGGCGACCACCCGGACCCCGGGCTGGCAGGTGAGCGCGAGCGGGTCACCGGGCAGCACCGCGACGGCCGTCGAACGGCGCAGGCCCATGGTGAGCAGTTGCCGGTGATCCTCGAAGTGGATCAGCACGTCGGCCGGGTCGAGCAACGGCACCCGGCGGGCCGAGGCCCACCCGAGCACCACCGGCAGCGCCGTCCAGTAGCTGTAGGCCTTCCAGGCCAGCGCGGCGCAGGCGTGCGGAGTGCCACCCCAGCGACGGGCGGCGGCGCGCAGGAAATCGGGCATCCGGGAGCCGTCGACCAGGGTGGTGGCGGGGCTCCAACCGCCCTCGTCCGCCACCACCAGGCCGGGCGCGAGGCCGGGCAGCACGTCGGTGCCGAACATGGCGCGCAGGGTGGCGGTGACCGGAGCGAGCCGGCCGGCGAGGTCCTGGCCCGGGAGCACCGCTGTCACCTGGACCACCCTCCCGTCACTCGCTCGGGCCACCAGGGGTGGCAGCGGTTCGCGCGGCCACTCAGGGTACCGGAGGGATCACGCTTGAAGCTAAGGATAGCCTAACCATCCTCACGGCCGAGGGGAAGCCCTCCTCACCAGGTATCGGGGAGGCGGGTGTCACCTCCTGCCCGCCGGATCCGGGCCAGCCGACCCCACCACCCCGACCACCGTTCGGGCGGCGGCCGGGGTGGTGGTCGGGCGGCGGCGGGGGTGGTGGTCGGGCGGCGGCCGGGGTGGTGGTCGGGCGGCGGCCGGGCGCACCTGCAAGAGAGGAAGAGGGGGTGATGTCAAGGCATATGTCGGCAACGTGCCAGTTCGCTGTAAGCCGAGCGGGAAAACGTGAACACTTGTCATCCCGGCTGCGTGAGGAAGCTGATGACGACCTCCCCTCTGGAGCGGGCCACCGATGCGTTCGCGGCGGAACTCGCCCGGCACCGGACGGGGCGAGGGCTGACCAAGAAGCAGCTCGCCACCATGATGGGCTTCGACCCGTCGTACGTGAGCCATGTCGAAGGGCGACGCCACCGCCCCACCGAGGACTTCGCCCGGCGGGCCGAAGCCGTCCTCGACGCCGGCGGCGTCATCTGGCAACGGTTCCGCGAGTACGACCGGCTCCGTCAGACCCGGGCCGCCCCCGGACAACGCGAACCCACGCCCCCCGGCCGGTGGCTCCCACCGGGCACCGGGCTCGTCGTCGAACGGGAGACCGCCAGCCTCACCCTGGTCGACGGGACGTACCGGTGCGTGGTCCGCCGCCGGCTGCACAACGCCGGCACCGAACCGGTCACCCGCTACCTCGTCCGGGTCGCCGTCGACCGGTGGCCCGACGATCCGAGCCGCTCCAACCGGCACCACCGGGAGCACCCGCTCACCTTCGCCGAGCTGCGCTTCCGGGCCGTCCACCACGACGGCGGCGCCCGCGAGCCGATGCACTGGCGGGTCCGCCACGACCGGGACGCGTACAAGGAGATCTGGCTGCTGTTCGAGAACGCCGACGGCCCGTTCCCGCTGCACCCGGGCGAACGCGCCGACGTCGAGTACGCCTACCGGGTCGGTCGGGTCAAGTGGGGCCCCTGGTTCCAACGCGCCGTCCGCCTGCCCACCCGGCACCTGGCCGTACGGCTGGACCTGCCGGCGGCCCTCGACCCCCGGGTGTGGGGGGTGGAGACCTCGCTCTCCGCCGACGAGGGACCGCTGCGCACCCCGGTACGCCGACACGACCGGGGCGACCGGGTGGTCTTCGACTGGTCCACCGAGGACCCGCCGCTCAACACCCGCTTCCGCCTCCAGTGGCGGTTCCGCCAGGAGCCCGCCGAGACGACCGCGCCGGTGCCGACCCGCCCCGCCGAGCAGCTGCGGGCGCTCGGCGTGCTGGCCCCCGAGGCGACCCCGGCCGGCCAGCCGGCCCGCCCGTTCGACCTGCCCCGGGAGGCCACCGCCGCCCGTGAGGTGGTCGACCGGCTCACCGACCTGCTCACCCGGGCCGACGAACTGCACCCGTTCAGCGCCGGGATGGGCCTCGCCGCACCCCAGCTCGGCCTGGACGCCGCCGTGGCCGTGGTCCGCCCCGCCGACCGGGACGCCCCGCCGGTCGTCCTGGTGAACCCCCGGGTGGTCGGCGAGAGCCCGGACACCGTCGAACAGTACGAGGGCTGTCTCGCCACCGCCGACCACCGGGGCCTGGTGCCCCGGCCGCTACGCATCGACGTCGAACACGCCCGCTGGGACGGCGGCCAGATGATCACCTCGTTCGCGTACGGGATGGCCCGGCTGGTGGCCCACGAGATCGACCACCTCGAGGGCCGGTCCTGGACCGACCGGATGCCGCCCGGCGTGCCGCTGGTCCCCGTCGAGGAGTACCGCGAGAGCAACGCCTGACCCCGTCGCCGGTTCCACCGGTCGCCGGGCGCGAGTGGCCGGGGCGGGGCTGGGTGACGGCGACCGGTGCGGACGGGCGACCGGGTCGCGTGCCCCAGGGGGCGGGGGCACGCGACCCGGTCTCGGGGGGAGTAAAGCTCTACAGGTTGCCGAAGGTGTCGTACCGGATGTGCTGCGGCGGCACGTCGTCCCCGGCCAGCGCCCGCAGGGTCGCCCGGACCATCGCGGCGGAGCCGGAGACGTAGCAGTCGTGCGTCGTCCACGGGCCGTAGCGGGCGATCACCTCGGAGACGTCCCCCCGCTCACCACCGAAGTCCGGGTCCTCGCTGCACGACGGGGTCACCGACAGCCAGGGGTGCGCGGCGACCAGCTCCTCCAGCCCGGCCAGGCCGTACAGCTCGTCGGCGTGCCGGGCACCGTAGAAGACGTGCACCCAGCGGGCCCGGTTCCAGCCGGCCAACTCCTCCACGATCGCCTTCACCGGGGCCAGGCCGACCCCGCCGGCCACACAGAGGATGTCCCGCCCGGAGTCGCGGTCCACCGTCATCGAACCCATCGGCGCGGCCACCCTGAGCAGGTCACCCGGCCTGGTCCGGCGGACCAACGCGCCGGAGACCCAGCCCGCGCCGGCCGGCGTACGGACATGGAACTCCAGCACGTTGTCGTCGTTCGGGGCGTTCGCCACCGAGTACGTCCGCCACACCCGGGGCAGATGCCGGGGCACCTCGACACTGACGTACTGACCGGCCTTCCACACCAGCGGGTGCTGGAGGGCGCGGACGGTCAACACGGCGGTGTCCGCCCCCAACCGCTCGTGGGTGAGCACCTCCGCGTGCCAGAACGGCGGGTTGGGGTCCGACTCCGCACCGGCCAGCATCGTCGCCGTGATCGCCGCGTACGCCTCCCGCCAGGCCTGGTCGTACTCCAGGCTCCAACCGGCCCCTGCCGTGCAGCGCAGGGCGTCCAGCAGCGCCACCCCCATCGTCGCGTAGTGCGCGGTGTCGACGTGGTACTTCCGGTGGTCCCGGCCCAGCGAGCGCAGGTACTCGTCGAAGCTCTCCGGATCGTCCATCACCTGGGTGGCGGTGACGATGGCGTCCAGGATCCGGTCGCCCTGGCCGGTCATCTCCGCCGGGAAGAGCCTGCGCAGCTCGGGGTCGAGCAGGAAGAGCCGGGCGTAGAAGCGACCGCTCAGCCGGTCCCGGTCCTCCTCGACCAGGGTCCAACTCTGCTTGAGCAACCGAGCGAAGTTGTCCACGGGGGGCGGTCCTCCTCCATACGGCGGATCGGGCACGCATAGAATGTCCACGGAGCGTGTCCACCGGTCGCACAGAATGTGCGATCGACTCATCTGACCCACCGGGCGGTGCCGGCGACCCGCGCCGTCGGGCAGAGTGGTGCGGTGACCGTTGAGCAGCCCCCCAGCCCGACGTCCCGGCGGGTCCTCGGCACCGAGACCCTGCTGGTGCTCGGACTGTCGCTCGGGCAGTCGGCCGTCTACGCCGTGGTGTCGCTGACCGCGAAGCTGACCGCCGACGGGCCGCTGTCCAAGCAGACCGCCTCGCTCAACACCTCGCAGTCCGCCCGGCCCTGGCTCGACCTGACGTACCAGCTGCTCGGCATCGTCTTCGCGCTGCTGCCGGTGCTGCTCGCCGTACACCTGCTGGCGCGGGATCCCGGTGACCCGGCGCGGACCCTCGGGGTGGACCTGCGACGGCCCGGCTCCGACCTGGCCCGGGGTGCCGGGTTGGCCGCGCTGATCGGCCTGCCCGGCCTGGCCCTGTTCTGGGCGGCGGCGCAGCTCGGCGTCAACGCCACCCTGGTGCCCGCGGGCCTGCCGGAGCTGTGGTGGGCGGTGCCGGTGCTGATCCTCGCCGCCGTGCAGAACGCCATGCTGGAGGAGGTGATCGTGGTCGGCTACCTGGTCACCCGGCTGCGCCAGCTCCAGTGGCGGCTCGGCGCGGTCATCGCGGCCAGCGCGCTGCTGCGCGGCTCCTACCACCTCTACCAGGGCTTCGGCGCGTTCGTCGGCAACGCCGTGATGGGCGTGGTGTTCGGCCTGTTCTACCTGCGTACCCGGCGGGTGATGCCGCTGATCGTGGCGCACACCCTGCTCGACGTGGTCGCCTTCGTCGGCTACTCGTCGCTGCCCCGGGAGTGGTTCGACTGGCTGTGACCGCCGCCGTCGGCCCCGCCCCGCCGGTAGCCGGTCACCGTCCGGGCCGCTAGCCGCTCGGTCGCCGCCGCGTCACCCGCCGCCGCAGCCAGCACCGCCGCCCCCGGCAACACCCGGGCCACCAGGCGCAGCACGGCCCAGCCGCCGGCCTGCGCGGCCAGCGGTGCCGCCAGCCGCCAGGCCGCCTCCACCGCGCGCGGCCACGGCCCCTCCCCCGGCCCGTCCGCCGCCCGCGCCGCGTCCAGCGCGGCACGCGCGC
The DNA here is from genome assembly GCF_900090265.1 of Micromonospora rifamycinica. Classification (NCBI taxonomy): domain Bacteria; kingdom Bacillati; phylum Actinomycetota; class Actinomycetes; order Micromonosporales; family Micromonosporaceae; genus Micromonospora; species Micromonospora rifamycinica. The sequence goes on along the minus strand of NZ_LT607752.1, from coordinate 4,691,066 downwards.
TGTCCGCGTCCGGATGCACCTGGGTCAGCACCAGCACCTCCACCGCCCGGTCGGGGTGTACCGGATCCCGGCCGTACGCCGCGGCCAGGTGCAGCACCAGCGCCGACTGCGTCCAGAGCACCACCGCCAGCTCGGCCAGCGGCGCGAACACCCCGGCCCCCGCCGCCGCGGCCCCGCCCACCCCGGCCAGCCGCACGTACCGCCGGGTGGCGAGCCGGGCCAGCCCGTCCGGGTCGGCGTCCGGGTACGCCGCGCGCAGCCCGTGCGCCCACTCCCGGGCGCGCGGCCCGATCCCCTCGACGGCGGCCATGGCCAGCAGTTCCGGCGCGAACCCCGGGTGGGCCAGCAGCCGGGTCCGCAGCGCCGCCAGCTCCCCTGCCGTGGTACGCCCCGACTCCGCGCCGCCCGCACCGGTCACGCCGGTCACGCCGGTCGCTGCGGCCGTCGACGGTGCCCCGATGGGCTCGACGGGCTCGACCGCTGCGATGAGTTCGACCGCTTCGGCGGGTTCGACCGCTTCGGCGGCCGGTTCTGGAGCGGCAGGCACGGCGGGTTCGGGGGCAGGTTCTGGAGCGGCAGGCGCGGCGGGTCCGGGGGACTCGGCGTGGGCGGCTGGTCCGGGAGGGCCGACGGGCTCGGCAGGGGTGGCAGGTTTCATGGGGGTGGCGGTTTCGGCGAGTGTGGTCGACGCGGCGGGAGTGGGTCTGCTCGGCGTCGCCGTCGGCGCGGTCGCGTCGCCGTGGACCGCTACCGGCGGGGCGGTAGGTGCCGGCGGGACCGGTTTCGTCGGGGTCGCCCGCTTGCGTGGCGCAGCCATACGGGCGGTCTGGCGGCTGTCGTCCGTCGGCGTCGCCTTTCGGGCTGTTCGCTTGCGGGGCGGCGTGGTGACGCCTTCCGAGGTGCTGCCGGTGCCGGGTTCAGTGGGCTCGGAGCTGGCCTGGCCGGACGGTGCCTGCCCGTCGGGCAGGGCTGGGGCTGCGTTACCCGCATCCCCACTCGCCGCCCGGCTGCGGGTGGCCCGCCGAGGGGTCGACTTCCTGGGGTTCGCGCTACCACCCTGCGGGGGCACACCGCCCGTCGCGGACTGCGCCGGGATGGTCGACGGGTCGTCCGCCACGGCGGTCGGCTCGGCCGCCGGCACGGTGTCGCCGCCCGCGCCGCGCGGTCGGGTGACGGTCGGCGGACGGGCCTCGACCGGCTCCGCGACGGGCGGCTGGAACAGGACGGCCGGCGCCGCCTTCGCCGGGCGGGTCCGCCTCGGCCGGGCCTTCGCCTCGCCGTCCGCGGGTTGCTGCTGGCGCGGCGGGGTCGGCGGCGGGGTGAACGGCGTCTCCGGGGAGCGGCGACGCGTCCGGTCACCGGTGGGCTGGTCGCTCGACGGCTGCTCCTGCATGCCGATGCAGCCTAGTCGCGAACGTGACCCGGCACACGGTGCGAGCGGCGCGTGGTCCAGGCCGGCACGGCCACGCCAGGTCGGGCTGGCACCCAGCGGTCCGCCCCGCACCGACAGTCGCTTTGCCCCGGGTGGGGGCGAACCTGTATCCTCGTCCGCGGTGGTCCGCAGGGTCACCGGGGAGACTTCGCCTAGTCTGGTCTATGGCGCCGCACTGCTAATGCGGTTGGGGTTTTAAAGCCCCTCCCGGGTTCGAATCCCGGAGTCTCCGCGCAAAACCGGTTGTGTAGACTGGTCGAGCAGCAAGCGCCCGTAGCTCAATGGATAGAGCATCTGACTACGGATCAGAAGGTTAGGGGTTCGAGTCCCTTCGGGCGCACAAGATCATGAGGGGCCTGACCTGCCAAAACGGCGGTCAGGCCCCTTTGCTTTTCTGTCCCTTGTGGTCGGTTGGGTGCTCGGTGGGTGCTCGTGCGACGAGCATTCCTCACGTCCGGCCCGGTCCGGCGGTGTTCCATCCGGTCCGGAGGCATTTCGATCATGGCTGATCGTGTCGGCCTGTTGGTGCGGGCTGGTGGTGCGAGTGCGCGATGCTGCTGAGCCGCTGACGGTCCACCGGCAAAGTCAACACGAGTCTGACCGACACCCGCACCCGGATTCATCACGGCACGCACGGTCAGCGGCATGGCATGAGAGCTCTCTCCGTCCAGATGCGGGCTGTTTCTACCGTGAGGACATGCAGTGGTATCTCTTGCTGGCTGGCATCGGGCTTGTGGCGGGCGTCATGGTCCTGATCTTCAAGCGCAGAGGTCGTCGGCCGCAGAGCGCAGCGGAGAAGGCGGCGGCCGCGCGGGCCGCCATGCGGGCGATACGCCGCAACTCGCCGCGCCCTGATCGCGACATCTTTCACCGGGGTCGTGGTGTTCCCGACCGGCACTCCGCCGCCATCGTGGAGAACGCCGGGTATGGAGACGCTGCGAACTTCGATACCGGCGGCGGAGGGGGAACGGACTGAGCCCACACCCGAGAGGCGCAGCTGTGCTTACCGAAGCTTCCCTCAACCGGTTGGCCCCCCGAGGCAGGCATCGCCGCGTTCAGGTGATCCCGGGTGTCTTGGTCGGAGGCGACGCGTCGTACCCGTGAGCGTTCGTCGGTGCGGACCAGCGGATACGACGGCATTGCCGCGGTTGGATACCTGACCGCGACGTCAGGCCCATGCCCGGGGCGCTTGGCGGCACGTTGATCGCTTGTCGGCGCTCCGGTCAATCGGTCGGATCGCTCGACTCGCGGCAGTAGCCGATGTCGTGGTGGTGGTCCAACCATCGGCGTACTGCCGTGAGGTCGATGTGGGTCAGTCCGTCGTGTGGGTCGACGTGGTGCAGGAGTGCCGGTTGTGGGTGATGTGCGGCGACCAATCGCCGGTCAGCGTCGGTGATTTCGTCGTCGAGCCAGACGAATGGGCGTCCTGCCGCCCAGCACACCAACGGTCTGGTCTTCCAGTGCACTCCACGCGGTGGTTCCTCGTCGTCGTCGGGCCAGTCGACGACGGGCAGGGCGGGAAGACCGATCCGGGGTGCCACGACCTCGTTGGCTTCGGCCATCCAGGTGCTGGCCCAGGCCAGCTCACCTGGCAGGGCGCGGAGCCGTTGACCGTCGGCGGGATCGAGCCGGTCCAACAGAGGATTGCCGTGGCGGTCGGCACCGTCTACTGCTCTGCCGCTCCAACGAGTACCGACCTGGTGCGGTCGGGCCCGTAGTGGGATCAGCACGCCGTCGATGTCGACAAAGATCAACGGTCGTTTGACGCTGGCAGGCACTGCGGAACCGTACCGCGATCGGCCGGTCCGGGCCGCTGACGCCAGCGGCCAATGACCGTAAGCAGCGTGAGAACGGCACGAGCGGGTGTTCAGGCGAGGTCGTCGCCGCTGACCACCGGGCAACCGAACAGATCGCTGAGAACTGTCCGCTGATGGTCGGTCAACGGGTTGACGAAGACGGCCATGGCGACCGCAGCCGACCGGCATGCGTCGGCGACTTCGTCGGCCTTGCCCGAGCCGAGCAGGGTTCGCCGAGAGAACGGCGACGTCATCCTGCTCGCACCGCCGCGGGAGATGCCCCGCCTCTGGATCTGCCGGCCAACCACTCGTCCACCACGTGCTTCCACTGAAGCCGCCAGAAGGTCTAGTTTCACCTCAACCTGTTTGTCCTTGGCGGAGAACAAGCCAACCAGCATCACGCCGGCGCCCGCCAGACGGATGCATGGGCGCCCAGTTCGCCTTCCTGCCACTACGCAAGGTTACAAAGCCCCGCCACCTTGCAGGCAGTCGCCGGCAGACGCAGGCGGCATTGTAACGCGTGGCGCTCGACTTCCCCACAATTCGATAGATCTCAGGCAATGGGTTGGCAGCCCAACCCCCCGTTTGTAGCGTCGGGTAGTCATCGGAACACCTTCCGCTCACTATGGAGGTTGTGCGTGGCGGCTATCGAGCCCGCGTTGCTGGACAAGTCCACGACCATCAAGATGCTTCACGACGCCTGCGAGCTGGAACACATGCTCTGCGTGCAGTACCTGTACGCGGCGGCGACCCTGGCCCAGGGCGGTGATCCCGGGATCACCGCGGTCCGGGCGGCCCTGACCGAGCAGTGGAGCCAGCAGCTCACCCGCATCGCGGTACAGGAGATGTACCACCTCACCCTGGCCAACAACATCCTGATCGCCCTGGGCGCCGCGCCGTTGCTGTGGCGGCCCAACTTCCCACAGCCGGCCAGCCGGTACTCCGACATAAGCCTGCCGTCCACGTTGACGCCGTTCGACCGCGACACCGTCAACCGGTTCCTGTGCTGGGAAAAGCCGGAACCGGACGGCTGGTGGGACGCCTTCTGCGCCGAGTGCGGGCGGCAGGCACACGCCCGGCTGAACATGGCGATCCCCGCCAGCCAGGAGCGGCCGTACGGCTCGATCGCCGAACTCTACGACCAGATCAAGAAGGCGATCCTCGGTCATCCGGAGTGGATCGACCGGGCGTCCGCGACCCGGCAGGTCACCAGCGCCCTCATTCCGCTGACCCCGACGCTGGAAGCGATAACCACCGCCGAGCAGGCCGCCCGGTACATCGACCTCATCGTGCTGGAGGGCGAGGGCGTGCCGGACTGGCAGTCGAACTCGCACTTCGCGTACTTCCACCAGATCGCCGACCAGTTGGACGGGCTCAACCGTGCGCAGCCGGACTTCGTCCCAGGCTGGCCGACCGTGGAGAACCCGGCCTACGACGCGACGAACACCGGCGGAACCCTGATCACCGACCCGGCGGCACGGTCGGTCGGCGTCGCCTTCAACGAGCTGTACCTGCTCTTCGTGGACATGCTGACCCGGCTGTTCACGCCGGACGGCGAGAGCGCCGCACAGCGGCGGGGCCTGGCGCGCGTGATCACCGCTCTGATGCCGCTGGGCATCAAGCCGCTCGCGGCGCTGCTGACCCGGCTGCCGGCCGGCGCGGACCACCCGGGCCGGTACGCCGGACCCAGCTTCGAGCTACCGCAACCCCAGCCGACCGGCCCGCCGGCCACGATCGACGCGCTGGCCGGACGACTGCTCGCGGTCGCCGGACGGTGCCGGGTGCTCGGCCTCACCGACTCCGGGATCGGCGCTGAGGCGCAGGACGCGCTGGCCACCATCGCCGCCCGGCTGGAAACGCTGGTCCCGCTCTTCGCCCCGTCGTCCGTGGAGTTGTCCGCATGAGTTATCTGGCCCGGCCCAGAATCGGGTTCTTCGGCTCCGACGCGATGGTCAACCCGTCCACCGCCAACAACGAGAACATCGTCCATCTGCTGGACTACGACCGGGTCCAGGTGTTGAATCCGCCGGTGGTGGAGGGCGCGAGCCTGCCGGCGATGGACGACGCCGCGTACCGGGAATGGATGACCAGCCTGGTGGTGTACGCGGACCCGGACACGGCGGCCACGCCCAGCCCCAACTGGCAGTCCGGCATGCCGGGCTACTGGAACTACTGGGGTGACCACCTCGCCACGTTCGGCAACGCGAAGGCGACAAGCGTGTGGGTGGACGACCAGCCGGTGACCAGAGCCGCCCGGGATCCGCTGCTCAACGCGTATCTCGCGTTCAACGCCCGGATCGTCGACGTGAACCCGGCCGACAGCTACGGCACCCAGTTCGTGGCGGCCGGCTTCCGGATCATCGGCCCGGACCGCGACGGCGAGCTGACCGAACTGGTGCGGGGGGTGCCGACCACCTCGTTCACCAGGTGGTTGAACTTCTTCCGTCCCGGCGGCGCCGGCTCCTTCCAGGCCGTCATCCCGAACTCCACGCTGGTCTTCGTCGACCCGGAGCGAGCGCCGGACTCGGACGGCCTGCGTGCTCTGCGCGAGGGCGCTGCCGACGGCGGTGGTCTGCTGCTGCGCTGGTGCTTCTACGGGATGCGGACCAGCTTCGACCAGATGACCATGTACGACAGGTTCCAGCGGGGCGAGCGGGCGATGAACCCGAAGATCGGTCGGGTGGTCGGCACCGTCGGCGTGTGGAACGGCACCGACATGATCTCCGCCCCGGTCGGCCGGGCCCTGCACCAGCCCGGCCCACCCTACTTCCCGGCCGACGGGGGCGCCCCCCGGGCGGTGACCCGGATGCGGGTCAAGACCCACGAGGACGTGGAACGCGTCGAAATCCCCGGCACCACCCTGAACGCGCTGAGCGCGTCGAGCGCGGACGCGGAGCTGGTCGGCCCGGCCATGGCGTACATCGACGAGAACCGGGTGGTGCTCGACCTGGGCACCACGTTCCCTGAGGTCGGCGGTGGCGACTTCAGCAAGATCGACTTCGACGGGGGCGTGTTCCTGGAGCTGCTCTACGAGGTCGGGGGCCAGCAGCGGCGCGCGATGATCGGCGTGGTGGACTACGAGCAGGGCCCCTACGAGACGTACGGCGGAGTGGTCGAGTTCGACTTCAGTCCGCGCAGCGAGATCGGGCAGCACATCCATGACGGCGTGCTGCAACTGCGGGCCTGGGTCGACCACCGTCCCGTACTGCTGCTGCGGGAGATCGGGACGGTCCAGGTCGCCACCGACGACCAGGCGGTGTACCTGGACATGGTGCCGGACGGCCGCGGCCAGCGGGCGAAGGGGACAGCCGCGCTGCGGCTGTTCCGCAAGGGCGAGCCGATCACCGAGCCCCTGACCCTGACCGTGCAGGTCTGGCGGGACGTGCAGACACCCGGCCGGGTGAACTCGGTGAACCCGCTGGTGCTGACCGCGACCTCACTCGGTGAGGAGAAGGTCGGCGAGTTCACCGTGCGGGTGCCGGCCGGCGGCCGGGTGGACGTGCCGATCGAGGTCGACGCGCCAGCCTGCTACAAGCTGCGGTACCTGCCGCCGGACACCCACGCCGACCCGGACAACCCGGCCTGGGCGGTGGAGTACTTCTCCACGGTCCGGGCACTGCCATACGACGACTACAGCGACATACCGGACGACCAGCTCACCTTCGACCTGGTTTACCGGGAGGTGTTCAGCTACTACGCGCTGCTCTACCCGATCATGGGGACGATCATTCCGTGGGGGCCGGCCAACACCCCCCACGATCCGAACCGGGTGACCCACTTCGCGGGACTGATGCTGGACGTGATCGACGAGAGCCGTCGAGGCACCGCCCTGGAGATGCCGATCACCCGGGAGCTGTCCGCGGGCAAACGTGCCCTGGTGCGACGCTGGTGCCGTAAGGAGCTGAAGATCTGACCTGAGGCCGCCACGCCGTCGGTTCCGTCACCGCCGACGTGACAGTTCCGGAGGACCCGCCACCGGTTTCCGGCCTGGTGGCGGGTTGGCCCGATGGCGAGAGAGCCCAGTGGACCGCCGACGGACACCGTCGACGACGGCTTGCCTCCACCGAATCCTTACGGCGCCCACCAGTCCGCTGATGGGCTGGGCGGCGGGGAGACCTTCGGCGGGGACCAGGGCCGGACACGAGACAGGGACCTCACCTGCCCGGCCGTGGGTCGCTCGACGGCCACGGCCCGGCCCGCCGGGACACCGCTCCCTCGACGTCCACGGCAGCGGAGGAAACCGACGCAGCGGTGGCCCGACGCGTCCCGTGGGGCCACCACCGGTGGGTCGTACGTCGTCAGCAAGCCGCCGTGACGGTGGTGTCGCGGCGGACGGCCGCAGCACGATGCCGGGCCGGAGTGGGGTTGCCGACCGCTGGCACGCCCACGATCGCGCTACCGGGGGTACGACGGGCGGATGCCCGGTAGCCCGGAGAAACTCGGGCCACCGGGCGTCCGCGGGGGTGTTACTTGCCGCCGGTGAGGGCGACCAGGGCGCTGGCGGTACGGAAGTAGGGGTTCCGGCCGAGGTCGCCGACGGTGGTGATGCCGAAGGCCTGCTTGAGCAGCTTGGCGTCGCCGTCGCTGACCCCGGCGAGGGCGGACACCGGGGCGTCGACGAGCTCGGTGAGCGCCTTGTCCTGGTAGGCCTTGTCGACCAGCTTGGTGAGGTCGGCGGTGACGGGCATAAACCCTCCTTCAAGACCCGATCGGACTTTCCGATCGAATGCGGTCAAAACTAGCAAACTGGATCATGGAACTCCACCAAGGCCCACAGTGGACCGATGACGGGCTCAGCCCTCGTCGTCGCCGCCCTCGTCCTCGTCGTCGCCGAAGACCTCGTCGGCGACCATCCCGCCGGCGAACCCGAGCGCGGCACCACCGACCACACCGGCGGCGACACCGCCCATGCCGGGGCCGCGCCGCTCGTGGTGCTCCTCGTGGTGGTCGCCCGGATAACCGTGCCCGACGTGCCCGTAGCCCGGGGCTCCGTACGAGGGCTGACCGTAGGCGGGCTGACCGTAGGCGGGGGCTCCGTAGCCGGGCGGCGGGGGTGGCGGGGGATATCCGGGGGTGCCGTAACCCTGGGTGGGCACCGCGTAGCCATGCCCGGTGTGCAGGCCCTGGCGGCCGTCGAGGGCCTGCCGGATCCAGCCGTCGACCTGCGCGGTCCAGTCACCGTGCTCGGCACCCCCGTGGGCGACGTGGTGACGCCCGTACGAGTCGTGGCCACCGGTGAACAGACCGCCGCGCTTGTCGAACTCCAGCACCACGTCCACGCCGTGCTCGCTGGTCACGAAGGTCAGCTCGACCTCGTTGACGGCGTGGGCGTACTGCGGGGCGGCGTAGTACTCGATCTCCTGATAGAACGGCAGCGTCTGGTGCAGCCCGGAGAGGTGACCGCGTTCGAGGTCGGCGCCCTTGAACGGAAAACCGAGCCGCCCGAACGCCTCCAGGATCCGCTCCTGCGCCGGCAGCGGGTGCACGTACACCGGGTCGAGGTCGCCCTTGTCGACCGCACCGCGAACGGCCACCTCGGTACGCAGCCCCATCGTCATGCCGTGCAGGCGCTGCCCGTACAGGTCGGTCACCGGCGTCTCCCACGGCACCGCCACCTGGAACGGCAGGGACAACTGCTGCCCCTCGCGCAGGCGCAGGCCACCGGCGACCTGCACCCGGTGGAACTCCACGAACGCGTCGTACTCCTCCTCGACGCCCTCCATCTCCACCCGGGTGACCAGGCCGACGGTGATGTGGTCGATGTCCGCGTCGTGGCTGCCGCCGGTCAGGTTCACCTGCCCGTCGAGCAGCAAACCCGGACGGGTGTTCGGATTGGACAGGACCGTGTCGACGCTCGGGCCACCCACCCCGAACGCGCCCAGCATCTTCTTGAACACTCCGCGCGTCTCCCTTGACGAACAACAGTCGCGCGACACCGCAATACGAGGAAGATTCCACCGGAAAGCCTTGTGGCGCAACGAGATCGATGCCCTCCATGATGGAGGCCGTTGCGGCGGAAAATTACCAACGCCACCTGAGAGGTAGCTGAACGCGTCCGCACGACTACCGGCTGGTAGGAGAGGGCGGGCCGGTCAGGCCCTCCGTAGGGTGCGCGTTGAATCGCCCCGCTGGCGGCCACCTCGCGGACCGCCGCGCCGGGCGGGTGCCCGCGCGGCCGGCCCGCCGCAGCCGCGGCCCGCATCGGTGCCGGCCCTTCCCGGGGTACGTCGACGGGCGGACCCGTCCTGCGGGCCCGCCCGTCGAGGGTGTTCCGCGGAACCGGCTGTCGGTGGCCGGTTACTCCTTGATGCCGATACCGGCGACCGGCGGGACGCGGAGCAGTCGGGCGACCGGCAGGATCGTGGTGAACAGCGCCAGCAGCGTCGTGCCGCCGATGATGGACACCCATCCCAGCGGTGGAACGTAGGGCACCAGCTGGCCGGTGAGCGTGTGCACGATCGACATCAGGGTGACGGCGGCGATGGCTCCGCCGATGAGCAGCGATACGCCGAGCAGGCCGGTCTGTTCCGCGTGGACCATCCGCTTGACCTGCTTGCCGGTGACACCGACCAGGCGCAGCAGGGCCAGCTCGCGGCCCCGGGCGAGGGCGGCCATGACCATGGTGTTCGCTGCGGCAAGAGCGGCGTAGCCGACCATGATGCCGATCAGGAGCTTGTTGAGCCAGGCGCTCAGCGCGAGGTCGTCGGCGAGCTGACCACTGACGTCGGCCGTGCTGGTCACCGAGCTGTCGGGGTACCGGCCGACGACCCCGCCCAGCGCGGCGGAGACGTCCTTACCGGGCTCGCTGCGTACCAGGATCCGCTCGTAGCCGGCGACGGCGGTGTGCCCGGCGACGACGTCCTTGGCGACGGTGACGTCGCCGAACGCGAAGCCCCGGTCGTAGATCGCCACGACGCGCAGATCGGCGGGTGTGCCGTCGCCGAGCCGCACGGCGACCTGGTCGCCCACCCGCCAGCCGTTCGACCCGGCCTGCAGGGTCGACGCTGCCATCGCCGCCCCGCGCAGGTCCGCCAGGCTCCCGCTGCGGACCTTGAGGTCCATGGTGAGGTCGACGCCCGCCGGGTCGACCGCCTGCGCGTCCGCGCCCTCGGCGGCTCCGTCCGGGATGATCGAGGTGTTCCGGACGCCGGTGGCCGCGAGCACGCCGGGAATGTCGCGGATCTGCGCCAGCATGGTGTCGGGCAGTCCGGTGGCGGACACCACGGTCTGCTGGGCCAGCATCCCGTCACGGTTCTCGGCGACGATCTGCTTGTCCAGGTTGTCCTGGAGGAACCAGACCGAGCCACCGAAGCCGACGGACAGCACCAGTGCGGTCAGCACCGTGACCATGCCCTGGGCGTTGGCGCGCAGATTCGCCGCCGCGAGGTAGCCGCTGTCGCCCCACACCCGCCGCAGCACCGGGGCGAGCAGTCGGGCGGCCGCCCTATTGATCCACGGCCCGAGCAGGGCGACCGCGAGGACGAGCAGGCACAGCAGACCCATCGCGGGCCCGAGGGCGGCGGTCCCCTTCGCCGCGCCGGTGAGGGCGATCAGGATGACGCCGCCGGCCAGGGCGGCGAAACCGGAGATCAGGCGGAGGGGGCCGTTACGGACGGATTCCACGGCGATCTCACCGAGCGCCTCCGTCGGGCGGATCCGCACCGTCCGGCGGGCCGCGATCAACGCGGCACCGACCGCCACCGCGACCGTCGCCACCGCCACGGCGACCGCCGCCCAGCCGCCACCGCGAACCGGGAAGGTGTCCGGGATGAACGCCCGGTCCACCAGCTCCCGGTGCAGCCATCGGCTGGTCAGCCAACCGACGGGCACCCCGATGACGACCGACAACAGGCTGAGCAGTCCCACCTCGGCGAGGACCAGGCAGGCGACCTGGCCGGGGGTGGCGGCGACGGCGCGCAGCAGGGCGAGGTCACGGCGGCGGTGCCGGACTGCGAGACCGATGGTGCCCGCCACCACGAACATGACCAGCAGCGCCACGTAGCCGCCGAACACACTGCCCAACTGCACCAGCAGGAGGGAGGCCGCCTGGTCCGCGGACTGTTCCAGCAGCCCCCGCTCGTCGCCGGCGTAGGCCTTGACGCCGGCCTCGGCGGCCAGTCGGCGCACGTCGGCCACCACGGCCTTGGCGGCACCGGGTTCGGCCAGGACGGCCACCGCGTCGACCCGGCCCAGCCGTGGGTGCAGGACCTCCGCGTGCGCGTCGGTGAAGAACACCTCGGGCGGTGCGTGCGGGTCGGGCCGGGGGCCCGCGTGGCGGACGAGACCGCTGACCCGGTACGTCCGTGCGCTGCCGTTCAGCAGGATCGGCACCTCGTCGCCGGGAGCCACCGAGGCGGCCAGCCGTTCGTCCAGCGCGACCTCGGTGTCGCGGGTGGGCCGGGCACCCTTGGTCAACTGGTACGGGGTGACGGCGGTGCTGCTCCAGCCGTGGCCGGTGGCGGCGCCGTTCGGCAGGATCGCCGGCACCGTCCGGTCGGCGACGACGGTGGCCACCCCCGGCAGTTGCCGGATCCGGTCGACCATCTCCGCCGGGACGGTCCCGCCCTCGGGCAGCGCGAGGGTGGTCGTTTCCTTTTCACCCAGCATGGTGGAGGCGAGCGTGATGTCGCGGTTGGCGACGACGACGTCGGCGGCCGCGTACCGCTGTGGGGCGGCGGTGAAGCGCAGGCCGGACTCCACGAGGACGCCCAGCGACATCAGGATCAGCACTCCGGCGGTCATCGCCAGGAGGGTGGCGACCGCGCTGCCCTTGCGGTGACGCAGCATCTGTCCGGCCAGCTTCAGCACGGGTCAGCCCTCCTGCGTCGGCTGCGGACGACGCCCGAGCGTCGCGAGGTGCTCGGCGATCCGCGCCGCGCCCGGCTGCGGCATGTCGTGCACGATGCGCCCGTCGGCCAGCACCATCACCCGGTCGGCGTAGGACGCCGCCACCGGGTCGTGGGTCACCATGATGACCGTCTGTCCCGCCTCGTCCACCACCGAGCGCAGCAGAGCCAGCACCTCGCCGGCGGTCTGGGTGTCCAGCGCGCCGGTCGGTTCGTCACAGAAGATGACCTCGGGCCGGGTGGCCAGTGCCCGGGCGATCGCGACGCGTTGCTGCTGCCCGCCGGACAGCTCCGAGGGGCGGTGGGACAGCCGCTCGGTGAGCCCGACCCGGTCGACGATCTGCCGTGTCCAGAGGGGGTCCGCCCGCTTTCCGGACAACCGCAACGGCAGCGTGATGTTCTCCCGCACCGTCAACGCTCCGACGAGGTTGAACGCCTGGAAGACGAACCCGATCTCCGACCGTCGCAGCTTGGTCAGCTTCGTTTCGGAAAGCCGCGACAGTTCCGTGTCGCCGACCCACACCAGGCCGCTGGTCGGGCGGTCCAACCCCGCTGCGGTCTGCAGCAACGTGCTCTTGCCCGAGCCGGACGGCCCCATTACCGCGGTGAACGTCCCCCGCTGAAAGGCCGCGTCGACACCGGCGAGCGCGGTTACCGCCTGCCGGTCACCGCCATAGACCTTGCGCAACTGCTGGACCCGCACCGCCGCCACCGGCGTCTCTTTGTTGACCGTCGACACGACATCGAGTCGTGCACTATTCACCGACATCGCCGGACTCCCATTTTCGTTGGTTTCCTCCGCGAAGAAACCATATTTTTGGGAGTCGCCGACAACAATCCAGGTGGCGGGCCGATCGCGGTAGCGCTGGCTGTACCGCCCGGACCCCGGCCCGGTCGTCAGGTCGTTGCGGGCAGGGTGGGTGGGCGGGCGAGCCGCGCGCAGCGGTGGTCGCGTCGCCACCGGCTCCGGTCGCGTCCGTGATCGTCGGGCGCCGGCTCCGCGTCAGCTCACGGAGGACAGGTAGTCCGCGAGGCGGGCCGAGCCGGTGAGCATGGCCCGGCCCCGGGCGGTGATCCGTCCGCGCCACTGGTCGATCGACGCGGCCAGCGGCCCGGGTCCACCGGCAGCGTGGACCTGCCCGATCACGGCCGCGATGTGGTGCAGCGGATAGCCGCCCCGGCGCAGCAGATGGGCGAGTTCGGCGTCACGTACGTCGTCGGCGCGGTAAACCCGCGCGGTCCGTGACCGGGCCGGGGCGAGGATCCCGGCTCGTTCCCATTTGCGCAGGGTGGCCGGGGTGACACCGAGCCGATGGGCGAGGACGCCGATCGGGACGGGCACCTCCGGGGCCAGCGTGGCCGGCGGGCCGGAGGCGAGCAGGACGACCGCTGAGGCGACGCGTTCCACGGTCTCCCGGTCGCGGTGGAGCTGTACGTGAGCGGTGTCGAACACGGCCAGTGCCGTCGGCAGGTCGCCGCCGAGCACCGCTTTCATGATCTCTCCGGCGGCACGGTGGCCGTACCCCGCGATGAGCGCGACGTAGGCGGTCAACGCGCCCAGGTGGTCGTCGGTGTAGACCCGGTAGCCGCTGGGCGTGCGGACGGCGGGCGGGATCATCCCGGCCTGCTCGTAGTTACGGACCGCCTGCGCGGACAGCCCGACCGCCCGGCCCAGGTCGACCGGCCGGTACCTCGCGGTTTGAGACTTCAGGTGGCGTTCTCCGAGCACGATCGGGGTGAAGTTTCACAGGTCGGTTCAACGATACGGTCGAGGTCATGGTTTTCGACACCGCGTTGCTGTCCCTGGTCGGCACCCGCCGGCCGCACCTGCTCGCGATCGGTGAGCCCTACCACGGTGAGCCGGCATTCCCCCGCCTGCGCAACCGGATCCTCGAAACACTCGTCGGGCACGGTTTCCGGTCGATCGCGATCGAATCGGACCGGGCCGCCGGCCTCGCCGTCGACGACTACGTCCAGGGCCGGCGCGACGAGGTGGACCTGAGCACCGGAATCAGTCACGGCTGGGGTGCCCATCCGGCGACCCGCGAACTGGTCGACTGGCTGCGCGAGCACAACGGGAAACTGTCACCCGCCGAGCGCGTCACCTTCCACGGTTTCGACGCGCCGACCGAGATCACCGGCGCACCCAGCCCCGGCCCGCTGCTCCGGGAGCTGTGCGAATACCTCGGCGTGACGACGACCGACCTGGACCGCCTGGTCGGCGGGGAAGACCGCTGGACCGCCGCGGAGATCATGTACGACGCCTCGTATTCGCCGGGCCGCTCACCCGAGGCCGCCGCGCTCCGCGGCCTCGCCGAGGACCTGCGATCCCGGTTGTACGCCGACGCGCCCCGACTCGTCGGCGACACCTCCCCCGCGGCGTGGAACCGAGCCAGGGTGCTCGCCACCACGGTGATCGGCCTGCTCACCTACCACGCCGCGATGGCCGAGCCGGGCACCCGGTCCCAGCGGATCGAACGCCTGCTCGCGGCGCGGGACGCGGTGATGGCACAGAACCTGCTCGATATCCTCGCCATGGAGCGCGACCGTGGGCCGGTCCTGGTCTCGGCCAACAACGCCCACCTCCAGCGCCACCCGAGCCGGTGGGACACCCACTGGGAGGGTCAGCACCTCTCGGCACTGTGGAACGGTGCCGGCTCCATCGTGTCGCCACTGCTCGGCGACAGGTACCTGTACGTGGCCGGAAGCCTCGGGGCGAGTGGGCCGGTCGGCCTCGGCCAACCGGAAGTCGGCACCTACGAGGAACGCCTCGGCCCCCAGACCGGGATCTTCGCGCCACCCGTCGGCAGCGACCTGCGCCCACGTGTGACGGACCTGCTCGGGTACTCCCCGCTGGACGCGGCCACGATCGAGACCTGCGACGCGATCCTGCACGTCGGCTCGGAGCCCGGCGCGGCTGACGCGGCCCGGATCGCCGGCCGTCCCGCAGTGACCGAGACCCGGATCGAAGCCGGCTCCGAGATGCCGTCCCACACCTGGGGTGACCGGTTCTTCTTCGCCGGTGAGGACCGGATGCGGCCGTTCGCCACCATCGTCGGGCACGACGTGCCCGGCTTCGACGAACGATCCCGGCTGTCCGGACCCGGCCGGTACCGGCTCAACATCGAGATCGGCCGTACCGAGTTCCGCAACCTGTTCGGCTACGGACCGGAGGAGTTCGCCGCACACCGCGACGGACTCGACTTCGCCCGGACCGACCGGCTGATGCCCCATCCCGCCTACGCTGTCCAGGGCTGGGCCAGCGTGGTCAACCCGGGCCCGGCCACCGCGGACGAGGTGGAGCGGCTGCTGGAGCGGGCACGTGTCCGCGCCGCTGGTCGCGAGCACCGCAGGAGACGATGACCGGAGCAGGTGCGACCGGCCCGCCGGCCTTCTACCGACTCCACCGCATCGAGGTGAGAATGACGCGACTGATCCACCTGAACGGCCCGCCGGGCATCGGCAAGTCCACCCTCTCGGCGCTCTACGCCGACCGCCACCCCGGCGCCCTGAACCTCGACGTCGACACCATCCACCACCTCGTCGGCGGCTGGCGGGACGAACAGACCGACACCTGGCCGGCCGTGTGGTCCCTGGTGCGGGGGATGGCGGCGGTCCACCTGGCCGGCGGACACGACGTCGTCCTGCCGCAGTACCTCGCGACGAGCGACGAGATCGACGGTCTCGAGAGGATCGCGCGCGAGCACGGGGCGGGCTTCCACGAGATCGTCCTGGCCGACGAACGGGAGACGACGATCGAGCGGTTCCACCGCCGCGCCCGCGACAGCGACGACGCGTGGATCCGCCACCACCACCGGCTCGTCGAGCGAGCCGGCGGGTCGACCGTGCTCGGCATCATGTACGACGACCTGATGGAGGTCGTCCGCCTGCGCCCGGGAGCGGTGCTGGTGCCCAGCGTGGTGGACGAGGTGCAGGCCACCTACGCGTCGCTGGTGGAAGCGCTGGGCTCAACGGGGTTCGACAGGTAGCCCGGCAGGGGCTCCGACGCGAGCAGGGCGAGCAGCTTCTCGATGCGCTCCGTGCCCGGCTGGTGGCCGGTCAGGGCGTGCGACCGGGCCGCCAACCGGGCGCTGCGCCGGGCGGCGGCCAGGTCACCGGCCCGGTACTCGGCTGCGGCGCGGGCGCCGAGCGCCCGGCCTTCGAGCAGCTGGTAGCCGCACTGCCGGGTGACGGACAGCGCCGCATGGCACCAGGAAGGTGCCGCAGGTTCGTCGATTTCGGCGAGGCTGACGGTGATGTCGGCCTCGATGTACCGGTCCGCGGTGGTGCGCGCCGTTCTCAGGGCACTCAACAGTGTGCCGGTTCTCCCTTCGGCGATCCCCAGGATGTGCAGAGCGAGCGCTTCGACCCGGGGCTCGGCCGGCGCGCGCGCCATGTCCAGCGCCTGCCGGGCGAGGCTGGCCGCCCGCGGATGGTCGCCCCGGTCGCCGTGGACCCGGGCCAGCGCGCACAGCGTCGTCGCACGGCCCCGGCTGCCCATCTGCTCATGCAGTTCCAGTGCCTCGGTCAACGTCTGCAACGCATCGTCGGACCGGCCGAGCAGGTGGAGGACGACGCCCAGGTTGCTCAGGATGAGTGCCCGGCTGGAGGGTGCCCCGCCCTGGTGGGCCAGGGTGAGCGCCGCGTGGTGATGGTCGACGGCTTCGCGGAGCCGTCCGAGGTCGGCGCAGACCAGTCCGAGATTGTTGTGGTTGACGGCGACGCCCGGGATCCGGCCGTTGCGCCGGTTGAACTCCAGCGCCTGCTCCATCACCCGCAGAGCTTCACCCGGCTGGCCGGTCATCCGAAAGACCGGACCCAGGTTGCCCAGCGCGGCCGCCTCGCCGTCGCGCCATTCCGAGCGCTTCGCGCAGAGCAGCGCCAGCTGATAGTCGTCGATCGCCTCGGGGAACCGTTCCAGCCGCCAGTGCAGGGCGGCGAGGCTCAGCCGGGCCGCCGCCTCGGCCTGCTCGTGCCGGTCGGCCCGGGCCGCGGCGAGACCGATCCTCGCGACCGCTGACCATTCCGTGGTGTGCATGCCCAGCCACAGGTATCCGCGCAGCGCGTCCGCCAGCGACCAGGCGAGGGTGTGCAGTTCCTGGTGCGCCGCGTGGCGGGTCACGGCGACGAGGTTGTGCCGGTGCGCGTCGAGCCAGGCCAGCGCGTCGACGTGGGTGGCGAACCGCATCGGTGGAGCGGCGGGCGCGGGTAGCGGTGTGGGCACGCGCAACACCTGTGGACACAGCCGGTCGGCGGCGGCGTACACGCTGAAGAGGTACCAGGACAGCAGGTCGCCCAGGCTCTCCCGGTTGTCCTCGATCTCTGCCAGCTCGGTCACGTACCGGCCGAGCAGGTCGTGGGTGCCGAAATGACCCGGTGTCCGCTCCTGTGCCAGGTGCGCGTCGGCGATGCGGGAGAGCAGGTCCGCCGCCTCGTCGGCTCCGCACCGCAGCATCGCGGCGGCCGACTCCGCTGTCACGTCGCAGCCGGGCACCAGGCCGAACAGCCGGAACAGCCGCTGGAGTCGCGGTGGCAGCGTCTGATACGAGGCGGCGAACGCCGAACGTACCGCGATCTGGTCGTCGTCCCGGACGGTCAGCACGGTCAGCGGGTCGCCCGCCCGGAGCCGCGCCAGGTACCCGCTGACCTGCTCGTCGGGGCGGCCGTGCAGGTCCGCCGCGGCGATACGCAGGGCCAGCGGCAGGTGGGCGCAGTCGTGGGCCAGTTCGGCGAGAGCGTCCCGCTGTTCGGCGACCCGCTCCGCGCCGATGACGCGGGTCAACAGCTCGGTGGCCTCCTGCGGCGCGAGCACGTCCAACGACAGCCGCTGCGCGTCGTGCCGGGCGGCCAGCCCACCCAGGCTGTCACGGCTGGTCACGATCACCAGGCAGCCGGCGCCCCCGGGCAACAGCGGCCGGACGTGCGCGGTGTCACGGGCGTTGTCGAGCAGGATCAGCATCCGCCGGTCGGCGAGCACGCTGCGGTAGAGGTCCGTCGCCTCGTCGATGTCGTCCGGCACCTGGGTGGGCGGCACACCGAGCGCGCGAAGGCAGCGGGACAACGCGTCCGACGGCGCTGTCGCCGCTCCGGGCGAGTAGCCACGCAGGTCCAGGAAGAGCTGCCCGTCGTCGAAGAGCGGCCGTACCCGGTGTGCCCACCGGATCGCCAGCGCCGTCTTGCCCACCCCGGCCGTTCCGATGATCGCGACGACCGCCAGGGCACCGCCTTCCCGGGCCCGGCTCAGCATCGTGTCCAGCGCGGCGAGGGCGTCGCCACGGCCGGTGAAGGTGGACAGCCCGGCGGGCAGCTGGGCGGGCCGCGGACCGGTTCCGGGATCCCGGGTCGGTGGCGCGGGCCGGCTCGGCGGAAGCTGCTGCCGCAACACCCGCAGGTGGGCCTCCGCGAGCCGGGCTCCCGGCTCGATGCCCAGCTCGTCGGCGAGGAGGCGGCGGATCCGCTCGAACACCCGCAGCGCCTCGGCCTGGTGCCCCGAGCCGGCCAGCGCCGTCATCAGCCGCGCGGCGAGTCCTTCGTGCCACGGGTTGCCGGTGACCAACTCGCGCAGCGGCGCCACTGCGGCGGCGTGCCGACCGAGCGCGAACTCGGCGTCGAACAGGTCCTCGGCCGCGGCGAGTCGCTTGTCGTGCAGGCCGGCGGCGGCCCCCGGGACGAAGGCGCCGGAGGCGCCCGCGAGCGCCGGGCCACGCCACAACGCCAGCGCCTGTCGTAACAGGATCGTGGCCCGCTCGTGCTCGCCGGAGCCGGCGTGCCGACGGGCGGCTTCGGCCAGCCCGGAGAAGGCCACCACGTCCAGGTCGTCGCCGGCCAGCTCCAGGCGGTATCCCCCGGAATCCGAATGGATCGTCTCGGGCATGCCGGCCGCCCGGGTCAGTCGCCGCAACCGGGAGACGCAGACCTGGACCTGTGCCCGGGCGCGGGTGGGGAGGGCTCCGCCCCACAGCGCTTCGGCCAGCTGCTCCGCCGACACCACCACGTTGGCATTGAGCAACAGATATGCCAGCACGGCGCGTTGCTGGGGCCGCCCCAGCGGTACTCGCTCGCCCCGCACCACGGCCTCGACCGGGCCGAGCAAGCGCCATGCCATCGAGCCCCCACATCGACGTATCGACGCTGATTCTATGCGTCGCGGCCAGGGCGGCTATCGGATGGCTAGCCGATGGCAAGCCGGGCCGCGCAGCCTGATGGAGCCGGGCGGACCGCCCGGAACCTGGGGTGAAGGAGCTTTCATGAGACGAAGAATCCGCGCGGCTCTCCTCGCGGTGACGACGCTCGGCATGGTCGTCGCGTCGGCCGGGGTCGCGCAGGCCCGCGAGTCGTCGCAGCAGACACAGCCGCCGCAGGCGTCGCAGCAGTCGCAGCGCGACGCACGGGCCGCCGCAGCGGCGTCGAACGGGCTGGGCGCCGCCGCGAAGGGCGGGATCGGCACCGCCGCGACGTGGTTCACCGGCACCGTCCCGGTCGGCGGCACACAGGGCTGGACCTGGACGAACGCCCCGGCCGACGCCGCCTACGTGGTCGGCTACAACCCGGCCGGCGCCACCACCTCGGCCACCTGCCAGTTCGAGACGATCAGCAGCAAGTACGTCCAGCTGTCCAGTGGGGAGCGGCAGTTCCACTTCACCCTCAAGAACGTCGGCTCGATCGCCTGTGGTGCGACCGTGCAACTGGCGGCGGTGACCAGCACGTCCCTCGTCTCGACCGGTGGTGTCAGCCCGGGGGGCACCCAGACCTACCTCTGGAACGTCCCCTGGAACACCATCTGGGTGGCCGGTCTCAACCCGAACGGCGCCACGAGCTCGACGGCCTGCCAGTTCCAGGTGACCCGCATCTGGACCGTGCAGCCGGGCAGTTCGCTCCGGCAGATCTGGGTGGAGGTCAAGAACGTCGGGGCCGTCACCTGCCAGGCCGACGTCCGGCTCGGCTCGACCACCATCGGTTCGCAGTTCGCGATGGCGACCGTGGGTGCCGGCGGCACCTGGTCCACGACCTGGAACAACGCGAATCCCGTCACCTCGGCCTACGTGATCGGCCCGTCGCCCCAGGGCAGCTTCCCCACCTACTGCCAGTTCGAGGTCACGCGCGTGGTCTACGCCCAGCGCATCAACGCTGACGGATCCTCCCAGCGCCAGATCACGATGTCGTTCAAGAACCTCAGCACGCTCTCCTGTGGGGGGACCGCCTACCTGCAGGCCATCGCCGCCTGATCCCGCACCCGTCCCGCGGTCATCGCCCGGCAACCCATCGTTGTCGGGCGGTGGCCGCGCCCTTTCCGCCGCGATCCCTCCCCCGGCCCGGGCGCCTACCGCCCCTGGTCCGCCCTGGTGACCAGGGCGTCCAGTAGCGCGGGTGTCACCGGCTCACCCGTCACGAGGACCCGGAAGTGGATCGGCCCGACCGTCTGGTCGACGAGGAGGTCGACGTCGACCTCGGCGGGCAGCTCGCCCCGTGCCACCGCCCGGTCGAACGGCACCCGGTCGCGGGCGCGCAGCCGTGGCAGCACCTCCGCGCGCAGCCGGGCGGCCAGCTCCGGGTCGTGCTGGGCCTGACCGGCCAGCGCCCGGAACACCGCGCCCGAGTCGGACACCTCGAGGAACCGGACCAGCTCGTCGAGGTGCGCCCGCAGGTCGGTGCGGAGGGCGCCGGTGTCGGGCAGGGTGAGCTCCTGGGCGCTGTCGGCGACGAACGCGTCGACCAGGATGTCGGTCTTGGAGCGCCACCACCGGTAGATCGTCTGCTTGGCGACGCCGGCCCGGGCCGCGATGCCCTCGATGGTGACCTTGGCATAGCCGGTTTCGGCGACGAGGTCGTCCGCCGCCTGGAGCACGGCCTCGCGGGCCGCCTCGCTGCGGCCGTGCCGGTTGCCGCGATGCATCGGGCGCTCCTTCCCCCTGAGGCGTCTTCCCGTGCGGGGTCCACGTCCCCCGAGACGTTACAAGGTCCGCCGCTTTACTAGACGCAACGTTGCGTCTAGTCTAGTGCTCATGACGACGACACTGTACGACCCCGCTGTCCGCGACCTGATCACCCGGCTGTTCACCGAGGCCGAGCGGGACGACGAGCGCTCACCGTGCCGGACCGCGCCCACCACCACCTCCCAGGAACGTGCCGACCTGCTCGAAGACGTCTACATGCCGATCTCGGCGCGCGGCGGCGACCTGCTCTACGCCCTGGTCCGCGCGGCCCGACCGCAGACGGTGGTCGAGTTCGGCACCTCGTACGGGATCTCGACGCTCTACCTCGCCGCAGCCGTACGCGACAACGGGGTCGGGCACGTCACGACGACCGAACTCAGCGCGACCAAGGTCAAGGCGGCCCGCGCCACCATCGAGGCGGCCGGACTCAGCGACCTCGTGACCGTGCTGGAGGGCGACGCGCTGACCACCCTCGGCACGGTCGGCGGCCCGATCGGTCTGGCGCTGCTCGACGGCTGGAAGGAGCTGTGCCTGCCCGTCCTGCGCCGGATCGAGGACCGGCTCGCCCCGGGCGCCCTGGTCGTCGGCGACGACTCGACGTTCGATTCGATGAGCGACTACGTGGCTTACGTCCGCGACCCGGACAACGGCTACGTCAGCGTCGACTTCCCGGTCGAGGACGGCATGGAGCTCAGCTGCTGGACGGGCCGCTGATCGCGCAGGTCAGATCGGACAGGTCGCCGCCGGGTCGCCGGGCCGGGATCGGGCGCTTCTCCAGCGCCCGGTGCAGCGCCACGGAACGCGACGCGGGGCCGTGACGGGGCTGTGGGGCGCAACGTCCGGCCGTGGTGCAGCCCGGCGTGGGTGCCCGGCCGGCGGATCGGCTCGGGCACCCAGTACGGGCTTCGACCCGGAGCTAGCTAGCGCAGATGCCGGGCGAAGAACCCGACCGCGTCCTGCCCGGCGAACGACGGAACACCGGTGTGTCCGCCCATGTTGGCGGACAGCGTCTTCTCTGCCGAGCCGAAGGCGTCGAACAGGTCCAGGGCCGCCTGCCGGTCATTGCCCTCGTCGTCCCACTGGAGCAGGACGTGCAGCGGAATGGTGACCCGTCGGGCCTCCTCGACCATCACGCGGGGCACGAGGCTCCCGGCGAAGAGGCCGGCGGCCACGATGCGCGGCTCGACCACCGCGAGCCGGATGCCGACGGAGATCACTCCCCCCGAGTACCCGACCGGGCCGCCGATCTCGGGTAGCGCCAGGAGGGCGTCCAGGGCGGTCCGCGTCTCCGGAACCGCCCGGTCGACGAGGGGAAGGACGAGGGCGTCGACGATCCCGTCGCTGACCGGTCCGCCCGCCTCCCTGGCCCGGCGCAGGTCGGCGCGGGCCTGCTCGGCAGCGGCCCACCGGGGCCTGGCACCACTGCCGGGCAGTTCGACGGCGGCGGCGGCGAAGCCCTCCGCCGCGGCCTGCCGGGCCCGGGCCGCCAGCCGGGGGTACATCGTGGGCAGCCCGAGCGGGGGGTGGCCGAGCATGATCAGCGGGACCGGCACGGCCGCGGAGGCCGACGCGGGCGTCCACAGGATGCCGGGAATCCCATCGAGGGTGAACTCGCGTTCGAGGACGCCGTCTTCGAGGCGCTGCTCGCTGGTGAATCGCATGGTGGTGCCCTTCGGGAGTGCACGTGGGCGGCGCTCCCGGACGATCTATCGCCCGACCGTGACCCCGCAGGGGAGCACCCATGTCGAAACGTTCACGGGTACCACCTCCTCGGTCTCTCGCACGGCATCAGGAAGCTAGCACCGGCGGCCGTGCTCCGCCACGGGAATTTCCATACGCCCGCGCAACGTCCCCGTGTCTTGAATGCAGACATGGAGCAGAGCGCAACGCTGTCAGCGCACGCCCCGTCGACCGGACGAGGAGCGTGACCATGAACCAGGACGACGCACGGGGTATCGACCGGCGACGGCTCGTCACCTGGGGCGGGATGGCCGCCGCCGGGATGGTCGCGGCGGCGGGCGGGCCGTTGGTGGGTGCCGGGACCGGCCACGCCGCCCCGGCCCGCCCCGGCCCGGCCGGACGCGACCGCATCCCGCCGGACACCCGACCCGGCGGGGCCTACGACCGGTACGTGGCGCGGTTGGCCGCCGAGGGCAGGTTCTCCGGCGTGGTGCTGCTGTCCCACCGGGGCCGGACGGTGCTGTCGCGCAGCTACGGCATGGCCGACCGGGAGCGGCGGATCCGCAACCACGAGGGCACCGCGTTCAACCTCTCCTCGGGCAGCCAGCCCTTCCTGTCGGTGGCGGTCCTGCGGTTGGTGCAGCAGGGGCGGGTGACGCTGTCCGACCCGGTGGGCGCCCACCT
Source organism: Micromonospora rifamycinica (assembly GCF_900090265.1). Taxonomy (NCBI): domain Bacteria; kingdom Bacillati; phylum Actinomycetota; class Actinomycetes; order Micromonosporales; family Micromonosporaceae; genus Micromonospora; species Micromonospora rifamycinica. Next base: position 4,667,695 of record NZ_LT607752.1, on the reverse strand, counting down.
GACCGGGCTCGCCGGGCCGATCGCCGAGCAGGTGACCCTCCACCACCTGCTCACCAGCACCTCCGGGCTGGACGCCCCGATGCCGGACTGGCAGCGCGTCTTCCACAGCCGGGAGGAGGTGCGCGGGTACCACGAGCAGTGGGTGCGGCAGGCGACGCTGGCGGGCGTGCCCGGCACCGGGTCCAACGGCCACCTTCCCGGCGGCGGCGTGGGCCTGGCCATGGCCGCGCAGGTCGTGGAGGCGGTGTCCGGCATGACGTTCTGGGACTACGTGCACGAGCATGTCTTCGGGCGCTGCGGGATGACCGGCTCGGCGTACTACTCGCGGGACCAGTGGCTCACCGACGAGCACATCGCGCACCCGTACCTGCGGCAGGCCGACGGTAGCCTGGTGGACGCCGTCCGCAACCTGGACGAGGGCAGCCTGGATCCGAACATCCTGGGCCGCAACCCGGGCCGGGGCTTCATCGGGTACGCCTCGGGCGACGGTTTCGCCACCGCGCCGGACCTCGTCCGGTTCGCCGAGGCACTGCGCGACGGCACGGTGCTCGACCGGCCCTACGCCGATCTGTTCGCCGGGGCCAAGCTCCCCGGCCCGGAGCCCACGGCCTACGAGGGCTACACGATGCCGGTGAGCATCGTCAACGGTCAGTGGGTGATCGGCCGGGGCGGCGGGGCCGGTGGCGTCGGCGCGAACTGGAGCATCTACCCCGACACCGGGTGGGTCGGCGTCGTCCTCGCCAACAGCGACGGCGTACCCGTGCTGGACATCTGCCTGCGGGAGGCCGCGGCCGTCACCGGCGGCCCGGTCGGACCGCCCGGTGGCGGGGGCGGCGGCTGAGCGGTCCGGCGGGCGCGGGAGCGGGACCTGCCGGGGTCGGCGCGCCGGGGCATGGAGAAACGCATACGCCGCCGCAACAACGCTCCGGCTTCGATGGGGGCATGAGCAACCCTGCCTCCCCGTCCGCACCGCCGCGCCCGATCCGCACGGTCGCGCTCGCCAGCCTGGGTGTCCTCGGGCTGGCGGGCGCGGCGTTCGCCGTCCGACGGCCGCTCATGATGTCCGCTCCCCCGTGCCTGGCCGGACGGTGGCACGGCTGCTACGACACGTTCAACGGGGTGGTGCTGATGACGCTGGTGGGCCTGCCGCTGGCGGCCCTGGCGGTGTGGACGCTGGCCCACCTGCGTCGGGCGACCGGCGGCACCTCCGCGTGGCGGAGGTCGCTGACCGAGGTGGGCATGGTCTACGGGACGGCGCCGTTCGTGTGGATGGTCCTGATGCCGGGAGCGGCACCGGGCACCGGCCCCGGCCGGGTGAGTCTGGTCCCGTTGCGGGACCTGGTCACGATGGGGCCGGTCGGGATCGGCGGCAACCTGCTGGTCTCCGCGGCGCTGGGGTTCTTCGCCCCGGTGCGGTTCCCGGCGCTGGCCTCGGTGCCGCGGATCCTGGCGCTCGGGGCGGGCTGCTCGGTTCTGGTGGAGACCGCACAGTACGTCCTGCTGCTGGACCGGGTCTCCTCGGTGGACGACGTACTGGTCAACACCACCGGCGCCGTGCTGGCCGGGTTGGCGTCCCGCCACTGGTGGCGCACCGGGCCGGCGACGGCGTCGGGCCGGCGATCCGGACCCACCGGTACGACGCTCGTCCGACCATAGGCTGCCCGCATGCGCGTACTGATCGTGGAGGACGAGCCCTACCTGGCCGAGGCCGTCCGGGACGGCCTGCGGCTGGAGGCGATCGCCGCCGACATCGCCCCCGACGGCGACGCGGCCCTGGAGCTGCTCGGCGTCAACCACTACGACCTCGCGGTCCTCGACCGGGACGTCCCCGGCCCCTCCGGCGACGAGGTCGCCCGGCGCATGGTCGCCTCCGGCAGCGGCATCCCGATCCTCATGCTCACCGCCGCCGACCGGATCGACGACAAGGCGTCCGGCTTCCAACTAGGCGCCGACGACTACCTGACCAAACCGTTCGACCTGCGGGAACTCGTGCTCCGGCTCAGGGCACTCGACCGCAGACGCGGGTACTGCCGGCCGCCGGTCCGCGAGACCGCCGGCCTGCGGGTCGACCCCTTCCGCCGGGAGGTCCTGCGCGACGGCCGTCCGGTGGCGCTCACCCGGAAGCAGTTCGCCGTGCTGGAGGTCCTCGTCGCCGCCGAGGGCGGGGTCGTCAGTGCCGAGGAACTGCTGGAACGGGCCTGGGACCTCAACGCCAACCCGTTCACCAACGCCGTCCGCATCACCGTCTCCACCCTGCGCAAACGGCTCGGCGAACCATGGATCATCGGCACGGTGCCGGGTGTCGGCTACCGCATCGACACCGGCCCCGGCGACGGGGGCACGGGAGCGGAGCGTGACTAGGGAGCCCGGTCCCAGCGTCCGCCTCAAACTGACCCTCAGCTACGCCGGGTTCGTCGTGCTGGCCGGTGGCCTGCTCCTCACCACCGTGTGGGTGTTCCTGCTGCGGTACGTACCCGAGGTGATCGACGCCCCCGCCACCCCCGCACCGACCCCCGGGAGTTCCCGGCTGCCCGCCCCCGTCATGTTCGTACCGAACCGCTCCGACCTGCTCCGCGCCTTCGCCCCGAGAGCGGTGGTGGTGCTGGCCCTGCTGCTGTTCTTCGGCCTGCTGGGCGGCTGGCTCCTCGCCGGCCGGATGCTCGCGCCACTGACCCGGATCACCCGTGCCACCCGGATGGCCGCGCACGGGTCGCTGTCCCACCGGATTCGCCTGGAGGGACGCGACGACGAGTTCCGGGAACTCTCCGACGCGTTCGACTCGATGCTCGAACGACTCGAGTCCCACGTCGCCGAGCAGCAGAGGTTCGCCGCGAACGCCTCCCACGAACTGCGGACCCCGCTCGCGGTGTCCCGGGCGCTGCTCGACGTCGCCCGCCGGGATCCCGCCGCGGGGCGGGGGGACCTCATCGACCGACTGCACACCGTCAACCAGCGGGCGATCGACCTCACCGAGGCTCTGCTGCTGCTCAGCCGCGGCGACCGTGGTGTCTTCGCCCGCGAACGCCTCGACCTCTCACTGCTCGCCGAGGAGGCGACCGAGACGCTGCTCCCGCTCGCCGAACGGCGTCGGATCACCCTGGACGTCTCCGGTGGGGCGGCCGGCACCAGCGGCTCCCCCGAGCTTCTGCTACGGATGGTGACCAACCTCGTGCAGAACGCCATCGTCCACAACCTTCCGGCCGGCGGCACCGTGTCGGTCCACACCGAGGCGCACGGCGACACGAGCGTGCTGCGGATCGGGAACACGGGCCACCGGCTCCCGCCCGAGCTGGTGCCGACCTTCACCGAGCCCTTCCAGCGCGGGACCAGACGCGTACGCACCGACGAACACGCCGGCGTCGGCCTGGGCCTCGCCATCGTGCACAGCATCGTCCGCGCCCACGCCGGAACCCTCGACCTCGCCCCCAGCCCACGGGGAGGCCTCCTGGTCACGGTCCGACTGCCCGGCACGCCGTAGTGTCCTCCCCCGGCGGTCCGAACCCGGCACGAGACCCCCGGCCACCTTGCCCATTCATGCATGTACATCTATTCTTTGGCGGCCCGGCACCTGCCGGGGCAGACAGTCGACAGATCGTCGAATCGCTTCGACAACCCCGCGTGACGGTGGGCTCGAAGACGGGAGATCCTGGTGACATCCACACTCCGGAAGGTGCAGTTCGCCTTCCTCTCCGGCGTACTGGCGCTGGCCGGTTCCGCCGTCGTGACGACGAGTTCCGCGTCGGCCGACAGCATGACCCAGCTCAACGCCACCCAACTCGTCGCCGGCATGGGGGCCGGCTGGAACCTGGGCAACGCCCTGGAAGCCAACGCCAACGGGATCCCCAGCGAGACGGCGTGGGGCAACCCGGTCGTGACGCAGGCCTTCATCGACCGGGTACGCGCGGCGGGCTTCACGACGATCCGCATCCCGGTCTCCTACCTCGGAAACATCGGCTCCGCCCCGAACTACACGGTCAACGCCGGCTGGCTCAACCGGATCAAGGAAATCGTCGACTACGCCTACGGTCGCGGCCTGTACGTGCTGATCAACATGCACGGCGACGGCTACAAGACCATCAACGGCTCGTGGCTGATCTGCGACGCGTCGAACCAGACGACGATCAAAGACAGGTACCAGAAGGTCTGGCAGCAGGTCGCGACCCGGTTCCAGAGCTACGGCGAGCGCCTCGTCCTCGAATCCATGAACGAGGAGTTCGACGGGCAGTACGGCAACCCCACCCAGCCGTGCTACTCGAACATCAACGCCTACAACCAGATCTTCGTGGACACGGTCCGCCGGACCGGCGGGAACAACACCTCGCGTTGGCTGCTCGTCCCCGGCTGGAACACCAACATCGACTACACCGTCGGCAACTACGGCTTCGTGCTGCCGACCGACCAGTACCGGTCGTCGTCCATCCCGGCCAACGAGCAGCGGCTGATGATCTCCGTGCACTACTACGACCCCTGGGACTTCGCCGGTGAGGAGAACGGCACCATCACGCAGTGGGGGCCGGCCGCCACCAATCCGGCCCGGAAGTCGACCTGGGGGCAGCAGGACTTCATGGACGGGCAGCTGAAGAAGGTGCGCGACACCTTCGTCGCGCGTGGCTACCCGGTCTTCGTCGGCGAGTACGGATCGGTCGACAAGACGTCCGCCGACCCGACGAACAACAGGTACCGCGCGGACTACGCGCGCACCCTGGTGGCCACCGCCAAGAAGTACGGGGCCGCCACCGCCTACTGGGACAACGGCTACAACGGGGCGTACGGGTTCGGGCTGTTCAACCGCAGCACCGGCAGCGTCACCCAGCAGGGCATCATCGACGCCATCATGAGCGCCGTCGGCACCACCCCGCCGACCACCCCGCCGCCGACCACCACCGCGCCGCCACCGACCACCACCCCGCCGCCGACCACCACCCCGCCGCCGACCACGACCCCGCCGCCGTCGGGCGGGCGGTCCTGCGCGGCGTCGTACACGGTGACCGGTCAGTGGCAGGGCGGCTTCCAGGCCGAGGTACGGGTGACCGCCGGCAGCTCCGCGATCAGCGGCTGGACGGTGACCTGGACGTTCGCCAACGGGCAGCAGGTGACGCAGGCGTGGAGCGCGACACTGACCAGCAGCGGCCCGACGGTCACCGCCCGCAACGTCAGCTACAACGGCGCGCTCGGTGCCGGCGGCAGCACGACCTTCGGCTTCCTGGCCTCGGCGGGCGGCACCAACGGCGTACCGGCGCTGTCCTGCACGGCGAACTGAGCGTGCCCTGGACCGGCGCTGTCCTGCACGGCGGTTGAGCAGACCCTGAACCGGCGGGGCCGGGAGGTGCGACCAGGGGCCTGACCGGCCACGACGGCGGTCAGGCCGCTGGCCGCCCGGCGCGGGTGCGCCGCTCGGCGGGACGAGGCTGTCGGTACGCGTCCCGGCCGGGATCCGATCGGACCCCGGCCGGGACGTCCCGGTCAGTCGACCTGTCCGGCGTGCCGCCGACGGCGGGTCAGCAGGACGAGGACGACGCCGAGGAGCGCGAGCACCGCCCCGGCGGCCAGCGGCGTGGTGACGACGTCACCGGTCACCGGCAGGTTCCGCGGGACGTAGCGGAAGGTGAGCCCGTTGGAGGCGCCACCGTCGGTGTTCACCACGACCGTGGTGTCGCCGGCCGCGCAGGGCGGCGTGCGGAAGGTCAACGAGCGACCGTCCGTCGCCACGGTGACCTGGCTGGCCGGGATGACCGCGCCGCAGATGGTGACAGTGGTCCGGCCCGGCACGAACCCGGAGCCGCCGACCGTCACGGTCGTACCGCCGTCGGTCGGCCCCTGGCCCGGGGTGACCGTGTCGATGCGCGGCGGGGCGGCCTCGTAGCTGAACCCGCCCGGTTCGGTGACGTCGTCACCCGGCAGCTGCACGGTCACGTCCACCGGGCCGACCGGGCCGGGTGGGGTGACCACTGTCAGTGAGGTCCCGTCGGGGCTCACCACCAGGTTGGTGCCCGGTGTGCCACCGAAGTCCACACCGGTCGCGCCGGTGAGGCCGGTGCCGGTGATGGTCACCGTGGTGCCGCCGGTGGTCGGTCCGGTGCCCGGCACGATGGAGGTGATCGTCGGTGCGACGTACGTGAACGGCGGCGCCCCGGCGGTGCCGGCCGGGAACACCAGTCGCACCTCCGCCGGCCCGGCCGTGTTCGGCGAAGTCACCACGGTGATCGTGGTGCCGGCCGGGTCGACGGTGAACCCGGTGCCGGGCACCCCGTCGAAGGTCACCCCGGTCGCCCCGGTGAAGCCGGTGCCGGTGATGGTCACCGTGGTGCCGCCCGAGGTCGGCCCGGTCGTCGGGGTCAGCCCGGTCACGTCGGCGGCGCTGCCGTCAGCGAGGTAGGTGTAGCCGAGCGGTGCCGCCGTACCGGCGTCGGTGCTCACCAGCACGACGGCCGGCCCCACCGCACCGGGCGGGGTGACGGCCGTCAGGGAGGTGCCGCCCGGGGCGACCGTGACGCCGGTGGCCGGCAGCCCGTCGAAGGTGACGGTCGTGCCACCGGGGACGAAGCCGGATCCGGTGATCGTCACCGTCTGGCCGCCCGCCTGCGGACCCTCGTCCGGCGTGATCGACGCGGCGGTCGGCGGCGCTGCCACGTAGGTGAAGCCGCCCGGGGCGGTGGCGTTCGCGCCCGGGAGCAGCACGGTGACGTCCACCGGGCCGACCTGCCCCGGCGGTGTGACCACGGTCAGCGAGGTGCCACCCGGGTCCACGACGAGGTTGGTGCCCGGGGTGTCGCCGAAGGTCACTCCGGTCGCCCCGGTGAAGCCGGTACCGGTGATCGTGACCGTGGTGCCGCCGGCGGTCGGGCCGGTGTCCGGCACGATCGAGGTGATCGTCGGCGCGACGTAGGTGAACGTCGGCGCGGTCACCCGACCGTCCGGGAAGACCAGCTCGACCAGGGCCGGCCCCGCCGGGTTCGGCGGGGTCACCACCGTGATCGTGGTGCCGGCCGGGTCGACGGTGAACCCGGTGCCGGGCAACCCGTCGAAGTCCACGCCGGCCGCGCCGGTGAAACCGGTGCCGGTGATCGTCACGGTCGTGCCGCCGACGGTGGGTCCGGAGGTCGGCGTGAGGCCGGTGACCGTCGCTCCGCTGCCGTCGGCCAGGTACGTGTAGCCCAGCGGCGCGGTCGCGCCGTTCACCGTGCTGACCACCACCTGCGCGGGGCCGACCGCGCCGGGCGGGGTGACCGCCGTCAGCGAGCCGCCACCCGGTGCCACGGTGACGCCGGTCGCCGGCACGCCGTCGAAGGTGACCGTGGTGCCGTCCGGGACGAAGCCCGTACCGGTGATCGTCACCGTCTGGCCGCCCGACTGCGGACCCTCGTCGGGGGTGATCGTCGCGGCGGTCGGCGCGGCCGGCGGACGTTCACAGCTGGCCTCGGCCACGATCACGGTTCCGACGGGGATGGTGGTCGGGACACCGAGGACGGTGCCCGACAGGGTGAGGACGGCCCGTACCGCGATCGCGGTCGCGCCGGTGGCGGTGGTCGTCTCGACGCGGGTCAACGCGGCGTCCAGGCTCGCGCCGACCAGCCCCGGCACCACCACTGCGGCGCTGCCCACGACGGCGGGGGTGTTCGCCGTCAGGGTCACCGCCGAGCCGAACAGCTCCAGCCCGACGAGCGTGGTGTCCGCGCTGGTCGCGCCGACCTGCGGGCAGACCGCGGTGGCGGTGGCCTCGGCGGTGTCCAGCACGTCGATGCCGAGCACCGTCAGGTTGAGGGCGGTGACGCTGGCGGACGCCGACGAAGCGTCCGCCGCCCGGGTGGCGGTGACCTCCGCCACGGTGCCGCTGGCGGTCACGCCGAGCGCCCCCGGTACCGACACCGCCAGCAACGTCTCGGTGTCGGTGCCACCGGCGGCCGGCGCGGTGGCGGTGCCGATGGTGGCGGCGGCGGAGATCACCGCTGTGCCGAGCACCTCGGCGGACAGGTCGACGACGACACCGCGGGCGGTCGCGTCGCCGGGTGCCGCCCGGGCCGGCGTCCCCACCCCCAGGGTCGCCAGGCCGGCGACCAGCACCGCCGTGGACGCGCTCGTGATTCTTCGCAGGACAGGCCTCACCGATTTCCCCCGTTCAGATGCGGATGACGGGTCTGCTCGGTGTCGCGGCAGCCGTCAACGACTGAACGAGAGGGAATCGGACAAGTTACGCATAAAGGATTTATAACTATCGGCGCCCCGGCCCGCCCCCGGCGGCACCGCTCCGCGAAACCGCGCCCGGCCCCGACCGGCCGGTCGGGGCCGTCGACACCCGGGGAGATCGACCGATGCGGTCGCCGGGGACACCGCCACGGAGGCGCGGTCGCCCCGCCCGCCTGACGACCACCGGCGGGTCGAGTGTCCGTGCCCTGTGGACGGATCGTGGGCGGAACCCCCGGCGGCACTGGCCTGCGGCGGAATCCCGCCGCGCTGCAGGGGTGGGAAACTTCCGATTATAGTGGCGGCGGTCACGTCACTGTGGTGATGGGGAAAGGTGGCAATGGAACGGCCGGAGTGGGCACCAGCAGATGTCGACCTCAGTCGGCCGAGCGTGGCCCGAGCCTACGACTACTGGCTCGGCGGCTCGCACAACTTCGAGGTCGACCGGGAGTTCGCCCGGCAGGCCCTGGCCGCGGTGCCGGACCTCCGTCTGGTCGCGCGGGCGAACCGCGAGTTCCTGCACCGCGCGGTGCGCTTCATGCTCGACGAGGGGATCCGGCAGTTCCTCGACATCGGGTCCGGCATCCCGACGGTGGGCAACGTGCACGAGATCGCCCAGCAGGTGGATCCGGACACCCGGGTGGTCTACGTGGACATCGACCCGGTGGCGGTGACCCACAGCACGCACATCCTCGCCGGCCAGCCGAACGCGATCGCCCTGCTGGAGGACCTGCGCCACCCGGACGCCATCCTGGGCCACCCCGAGGTCCGCCGGCTGCTGGACCTCGACCAGCCGGTCGGCCTGCTGCTCGTCTCGGTCGTGCACGCGGTTGCCGACGAGGACGACCCGTACGGCGTGATCAGGCGACTGTGGACGGCGCTGGCCCCCGGCAGCTGCGTGGCGATCAGCCACGTCACCACCGACAGCCGGCCGGACGAGATGGGCGAGGGCACCCGGCTCAGCGGCCGGACGAACACCCCGGTCACCGCCCGTACCCGCGCCCAGGTGGAGGACTTCTTCGCCGGCCTCGACCTGGTGGAACCCGGTGTGGTGTGGTCACCGCTGTGGCGTCCCGAGTCACCGGCCGAGGTCGGCGAGCATCCGGAGCGGATGAGCTTCTACGTCGGGGTCGGGCGCCGCAGGTGAACGATCGGCCCGACGCCGACGGGGTCGACGACCGGCACCGGCCGGGCGTCGAGCAGTTCGTCACGGCGTGGGCTGTGGCCCTGCACCGGGCGCACTACGTGCCGATCAGCGCCGCCCAGCGGCACCGCATCGTGGCCGGGCTGGCGGACCGCCTGGTCACCGCGGTCCTCACCGAACCGGCCGAGCCGGGCCACGGCCGGCGGATCGGTGCCGACCTGGTGGCGGCCGGCTTCGGGTCACCGGAGGCGCTCGGCGGCACGATCGCGGTCATCGGCTCGCGGTTCCTCGACGAGCTGGCCGTCGGGGCCGATCCGGCCCGCGCCGCCCGGCTGAACGACCTGCTGGCCGAGCTCGCGGCGGGCTTCGCGGCGGCCGCGCACGACCGCACCCTCCGCGCCCAGGAGACGGTCCGGCTGGCCGCGCTGGCCGCCCGCACCAAGGCCGAGGAGGCGCTCCGGGTCAGCGAGACCAGGTTCCGCCGCTTCGCCACCCACGACACGCTGACCGGGCTGCCCAACCTGACACTCTTCACCGAGCAGTTGGGCCGCCTGTCCGCCGCCGAGGTGCCGATCGGCCGGGTGGGCGTCTGCTGCCTCGACGTCGACGACTTCGCGGCGGTCAACGACGTGCTCGGCCACCAGGTCGGCGACCTGCTGCTCCGCGAGATCGCCGACCGGCTCGGCGCGCTCACCGACCGGCGGATCGACCTGGTGGCGCGGCTGGACAGCGACCGGTTCGCGATCCTGGTCCGCGACACCACCTGCGCCGAGGACACCGTCAAGATCGCCGATCAGGCGCTCGCCGCGGTCGCCGCCCCGTTCCGGGTCAACGGCACCGAGGTGCCCCTGACGGCGAGCGCGGGAGTGGCCGAGGCCACCGTCGCCGACGGTGCCGCCGCGGCCCTGATGCGCGCCAGCGAGATCGCGCTGCACTGGGCCAAGGCGGACGGGAAGGCCACCCTGCGCCGGTTCGACCCGGACCGCAGCGAGGCCGACGCCGCGCGGTACCGGCTGTCGGCGGCCATGCCGGCGGCGCTGCGGCGGGGCGAGTTCATGGCCGCCTACCAGCCCATCGCCGACCTCCGCACCGGTCGGCTGGCCGGGGTGGAGGCGCTGGCCCGCTGGCAGCATCCCCGGCTCGGCCTGCTCAGCGCGGCCCGCTTCATCGAGCTGGCCGAACGGACCGGCCTGGTGGTCACGCTCGGCGCACAACTGTTGGAGCAGGCGTGCCGGCAGGCCAGCCGGTGGCAGCGGGTCCGACCCGGCCTGTACGTGAGCGTGAACGTGTCGGTCCGCCAGCTCCACCAGAACGGCCTGGCCGGCGCGGTGGCGCAGATCCTCGACCGGACGGGCCTGCCGCCGCACCTGCTCCAACTGGAGGTCACCGAGCAGGCCGTGATCGACCCGAGCGGCGTGGTGACCGAGACCCTGGCGGCGCTGATGACGATCGGCGTCCGGGTCGTCATCGACGACTTCGGCATCGGCTACGCGAACCTGGCCAATCTCCGGTCACTTCCGCTGCACGGCCTCAAACTGGACGCCAGTCTGACCCGCTCGTCGGCGCAGCCGGCCAGGCGGCCGGGGGACCGCCGCCCCGGCACGGACGACGAGTTCCTCAGCACCGTGGTGTCGCTCGGGCACAAGCTCGGCCTGGTGGTGACCGCCGAGGGCATCGAGACCGCCCAGCAGGCCCGCCAGTTGGCGTCGACCGGTTGCGACAACGGGCAGGGTTGGCACTTCGGGCGTCCGGTGCCGCCCCAGGAGATCACCGCCGGCATCGTCGCGCGCGGGCACCGCGAGACCGTGCCCCACGACACCGGGCCGCCGCCGGTTCCCCTCCGGCGGCTCTGACGCCGGGACGGTTCGGCCCGCCCCCACCCGGGCCGTCGACCAGCGGTCGGATTCGGCCCGCCCGCACGGGACGGCGACGAGCGGTTTCCCGCCGGCCCGGCGTCAGGTGGCCGGGCGGTCCCGGAGGGGGCGGCCGGACCACCGTCAGCCGGCGCCGAGACAGACGAACGCCGCGGCGGTGGCCCGGCTGGTGCCGTCACCGGGGGCGACGAAGGCCTGCTGGGCGTCGGCGAGCGCCTGGGCCGGACGGCTACCGGCCCGCATCCGTCGGTGCAGGTCCAGCATGAGCGCGGTGGTGGGCTCGGCCGGCACCGGCAGCACGGTGGCGATCAGGCACCGTGCGCCCAGGGCGAGCAGCACGGCGGTGAAGCCCATCACCTCGTCGCCGGGCCGGACCCCGGTCAGCCCCGAGTCGCACGCGGAGAGCACCACGCAGCCGGGCGGCCGGGAGACCCGTTCCCACTCGTACGCGAACAGCGGCCCGTCGGCCAGCTCCAGGGTGGAGAACTGCGGGTTGTCGGCGCGGAAGGTGCCATGGGCGGCGATGTGGACCAGGCCGGCCCCGTCCAGCGCGGCGGTCAACGCGTCGGCCGTGGCGTCCGGGCCGGTGAGCAGGGTGGCCCCGGGCAGGACCTGCGCGAGCCGGCGTACCTCGGCCCGGCCGGCCGGCAGCCGCGGACCGCAGGCCAGGACGGAGGGGCCGGTCGACGGTCGCCGGCCATCCGCCCGCAGCCAGGCGGTGGCCGACGGGGCGACCGTCACGGGGCGTCCGGCGCAGGTCGGCAACCCCGACCACGGTACGGCGTGCAGGGCACCCACCGGCACGATCACCAGGGGGCGGTCGCCCAGTTGCCGCCGCAACGGATCGAAGAGCTGCCGGTCCAGGGCGGCGGCGGCGTGGTCGGCCCCGGCCCGCGCGGTGCTCGTGTCGCCGGTGGTGACCAGCCGGCGCAGCGCGAACCGGTGCCGGCGGGCCAGGTGCACCGCCCCGGTGAGCGGGCCGAGGTCGTGCAGGCCGGCCCGGCCGTCGCGGACCAGCACCGCCCGGAGCCGGTCGCCGTGGGCGACCAGTTCGACCAGCACCCGGGAGCCGAGCCGCCCGGCGAGCACGCCCACCCCGGGCGGGGTCACCACGCCGACCCCGCCGGGCACCCGGCGGGCCAGGTCCTGGATGCGCCGTTCCAGCCGGGCCTGCCGGCTGCGCAGGGCGTGCGCCGGCCGACCGGCCAGCACCGCGTCCTCCAGCAGGCTGCTGACCAGCCGGAGTTCGGTGAGCGCCGCGAGCAGGTCCGGGTCGTCCGGGGGCAGCGCCGGCCGCATCCGCAGGGTGTTCGCCCGCCAGCGTTCGGCCCAGGCCAGGGTCCGGGCCGGGGCGCCGGCGCGGATCGCGATGTCGAGGCCCTCGGCGGCCAGCTCCTGCCCGTACGTCCCGCTGTGTGCCCGCAGCTCCGTGGCACCGAGCGACGTGCGGTGCCGGTCGAGGACGGCCAGCCCCCGGCGCAGTGCGCGGGCCGCACCGGGATCGTCCCCGGTGAGCCGGCGCGACCGGGCCAGGGCGTACCAGCCCTGGGCGCGGCGGGGGGCGGTGCCCCGGCGACGGGCCTGGGCGGCCAGCTCCAGCAGGGCCACGGCCCGGTCGACACGCCCCGTGGCGGCGGCCAGCAGGCCGGCCTCGATGCGGGTGGTCAGCGCCGGACCGGGCCAGCCGGTGGCGTCGAGCTGGCCGGCCGTCCGCACCATCGCGGTGAGCAGGGCCGCCGTCCGGGTGCCCCGGCGGAACTCCGCGCGCAGCTCGACGTGCCGCGCGAAGGCGGCCCAGGTGCGGCGGCCCTGCCGCCGGAAACGGACCCGGGCCTGGGCGGCGGCCGCGGTCGCGGTGTCCAGGTCGCTGGCGAGCAGCGCGGCCCGGGCCCGGGCCAGCAGCGCCTCGGCGAGGTCCGAGGCCATTCCCCTGCGGTGGAGTTCCCGGACCGCGACGGCGGCGACCTCGACCGCCTCGTCGAGCAGCGGCACCGACAGCAGCAGCTCGAACCGGTCCAGCAGGAGCGCCGGGCGGGGCACGGCGAGCCGCCGGTACTCCTCGTCGACGTCGGCGAAGCACCGCAGGGCCACCGCGATGTCGCCGCGTTGCCCGGCGGCGATGCCGCCGTTCCAGCGGGCGTCCGCCGCCGCGAGGTCGAGCCCGAGCCGGTGGAAGACCGCCGCCGCCCGGGACAGGTCGTCGTCGGTGCCTCCGGAGCCGCGGTGCGCGTTGAGCAGCCCGCGGTTGTTGCGGGCCCGGGCCTCCAGCAGCGGGTCGTCCTCGCGCTGGGCGATGTCGATGGCGATGCCGTAGTCGCGCACCGCCTCGGCGTAGCGTCCGCGGTAGTGCAGCACCACCCCCCGCTGCATCCGGGCGCGGCCGGCGTCGGCACCGGTGAGCTGGGGCAGCGCGGCGGTCACCGCCCGCAGTGCCGCGGCGGTACGACCAGCGTTGGCCAGCACGTACCCGAGGCTCATCCGGGCCAGTGCCCGGGTCCGGGGGGTGCCGGCGGCCCGTACCGCCCGGCGCAGGTGACGCAGCGCGCCGGTCAGGTCGTTGAGCTCGCGCAGGGCCAGGCCGATGGCCCGCTCGGCGGTGGAACGCTCGTCGTCGGTGGCGGTCTGGCTGGCGAGCACCTGCTGGGCGATGGTGATCGCTTCGGGTGGGTATCGCTGGACGGCGTCGAGCGCCGCCTGGGCCGCCGGGGCACCGGAACCGGTGCTGTCGGGCATGTCCTAGAGAGTCCACGACGGACAGCCGCGAGTCAACGTCCGGAATCCATCGCGGGAATCTTGTCAATGGGTGTCCTGCGGGATTGCGCCAATTGACAACCGGCGATGGTGCGGAATAATTGGCGGTCGGGGAATTCGCCGCGCCCGCCATCGGTGGGCACGCTTCTCGCAAGAGCATGGAGGATCCGTGCCGCCGTCCGACCACCCCACCGTGCCGGAGCCGGGCGGCCGGCTGTCCCGGCGGCGGATCCTGGCGCTGTCCGCGCTGGCGGCGGCGGCCCCGTTCGGCGTGGTGCCACGCCCGGCCCCGGCCCTCGGCGGCGACTCCGACGCCACCGCCTACCAGCAGGCCTTCGAGGCGGCGCTGGCGGCCGACCAGAACGTCCGCCGGTACACCGCACCCGGCCGGGAGATCCTCTACCGGCCCCGCCAGCTGCTCGCCGCCGACGCCGACGTCAAACGGGTCACCGCCTGGCTGCGCAACCAGAACCACCCGGTGACGGTCGGCGCCGGCTTCGCCGGTGTCACCCGCCTGTTGTTCGACCGGGAGACCGACATCCCCGGCCTGGTGACAAAACTGCGCGACCCGCGCCAGTGGCCCGGCCAGACCGTCCCGGCGGTGCAGCCGCACCACGTGCTGCTCGGTCTCGGCAACATCATGGGCAACCCGGGCACGCCACCCCGCGCCGCCGCGGCGCTGCCGCCACCCGACCCGACCCGGCTCGACCAGGGCGCGGGCGTCACCGTGGGGATCTGCGACACCGGCATCTGGCGGCAGGCCGGCACCTGTCACCCCCAGTGGCTCGGCGGCGCCTACCTGCCGCAGACCGACGACGAGGACCCGCTCTACCTGCACACCGACGTGCTCGCCCTCCAGGGCGGGCACGGCACCTTCATCGCGGGGCTGGTCCGGCAGGCCGCGCCGGGGGTACGCGTCGACCCGGAGCAGGCGCTGGATCCGACCGGCGTGGGGGACGAGTCGACGGTGGTGGCCGCCCTGGGCCGGCTCGCCCCGCAGGTCTCCGTGTTCAACCTCTCGCTGGGTGGGTTCACCCTGGACGACCAGCCCTCCCTGCCGCTGGCCAACGCGGTGGCCGCGCTGCCGGCGACGAGCGCCGTGGTCGCGGCCGCGGGCAACGCCGGCACCAGCCGTCCGCTCTGGCCCGCCGCCCTGGACCGGGTGCTGGCGGTCGCGGCGGTCAGCCAGACGAGCGGCGGGCTGGTGCCGGCGGCCGACAGCTGCTTCGGCCCCTGGGTGGACGCCTGCGCCCTCGGTGAGCGCCACAGCACCTACGTCGAGGGTCAGCTGCTCCTGCCCGGCCGACCGGTGCGGCAGTTCCACGGGTTCGCCGTCTGGGCCGGCACCTCGTTCGCCACCGGGCACGTCTCCGGGCGGCTCGCCGCCCTGATGACCGGCGGGGACCTCAGCGCGGCCGAGGCCCGCACGGCCCTGCTCGCCGCTCCCCGCTGGCATCCCGACTACGGGGTGCTCGTCGGATGAGCCGCGTCAGGGGTCGGGCGGTGGCCCGGTGACCGGCACCAGCGTGACCAGCCTGCTCGCCGCCGCCGCCGGTGGCGACGAGGAGGCCTGGGCCGAGCTGGTACGCCGGTTCACCCCGCTCGTGTACTCGGTCATCCGGGCGTACGACCTCGGTCCGGCCGACGCGGCCGACGTCAACCAGACCATCTGGCTCCGCCTGGTCGAGCAGCTCGGCCGGGTACGGGAACCCGAGGCGCTGCCGGGCTGGCTGGCCACCACGACCCGGCGCGAGTGCTACCGGGTGTCCCGGCTGAGCCGGCGGGCACAGCCCGTCGACCCGTACGACGATTCGCTGGAGACCTACCACGGTTTCGCCCGGGAGGCGGCAGCGGTCGCCCCGGACGACGAGTTGCTGCGGGCGGAGCGGCGGCAGGTGTTACGCGCGGGCTTCGTGCAGCTCCCGTCCCGCTGCCAGGCGCTGTTGGCGCTGCTGACGGCCGATCCGCCGATGAGCTACCGGGAGGTCGCCGCCCGGTTGGGCATCCCCCTCGGCAGCATCGGCCCCACGCAGGCCCGTTGCCTGCGTAGGCTGCGGGAATGCCCGGCGATCGTCGAGTTCCTCGGGGCGTCAGTCATCGGTACGAACGGGGGTGAGCCGGATGGAGCCGTGGCCGCCGGTCGATGACGAGGCGCTGACGACGGAGCTGGGCGCGGCGCTGTGGGACACCGGGCCGGTCTCGGAGGCGTACCTGAGCGCGGCGTTGGCGGCGTTCACCTGGCGTACGGTGGATTCCGAGCTGGCCGTCGCCGAGCTGACCTTCGACTCCGCGGTGGACGCCGAGCTGGTCGGCATGACCCGGTCCGCCGCGTCCGCCCGGACGCTCTCCTTCCGCAGCGGATCGGTGGTGGTGGAGATCGAGGTGACCGACGCCGGGATCGTCGGGCAGCTCTCCCCCTCCAGCGGTGGACGGGTGAGTGCCCGTACCGCCGCCGGCACCTACGACGAGGCGCCGGTGGACGCGGTGGGTTTCTTCTCGTTGGGCGTACCGCCGTCGGGTCCGGTCCAGTTGTGTGCACGCACCGTCGGGTACGCGGTCTCCACCGCCTGGGTCTGCCTGCGCTGACCGTCGCTGCCCGGTCGGTCGCGTGGCCGGTCGGTCGCGTGGCCGGTCGGTCGCGTGGCCGGTCGGTCGCGTGGCCGGTCGGTCGCGTGGCCGGTCGGCCCCGGCCTTGAGGACGCGGGTGGGGCGCGGACCGGTCGGCCCACGCCCCACCCGGTGTACTGACGATCGCGCTAGCCCCGCTGCTCGGACTCCAGCAGGTACTGCACCCCACCGAGGTCGGCCCGTTCCGTCCCGTCGGCGTCCGGCCCGAACTGGGTCACGTTGAGCGCGGCGCCCCTGGCGAGATCGGTGTCGGCCGAGAAGGCCAGGGAGAACTCAAGGCGCTCACCGGGCTTCAACACCAGCCCGCTGATGCTGGCCCGTGCCGGCTCCACGATCTCCAGCTCGGTCTTGCCGACCTGACGGATCCCCGTGCCGACCTTGCCCGTGGCCTGCCAGCGCTCGAACAGGGTCGGGCCGAGGTCGACGAAGACCCGGGCCCCCTGCACCTGCGCCGCCGCCTGGGTGAAGACCAGGTCGTTCTTGGTCTCTACGGCGGTCACGTTGCCGATGGCGAACGGCCGGACCACCCGCGGCCCGCCCGAGACGACCCGGACCGAGTCGACGTTGCGCCAGGCGATGTTGTTGTTGTACTGCGTGTTGACGCTGGTGCTCGGACCCTCGAAGGTCATCGGGTCGGTGGGCGACACCCAGCGCGCCAGCAGGCAGAAGTGGCCCGGTCCGGGCACCCCGGTCCACGGGATGGTCACCGTGGTCACGCCCGGGTAGACGGGCACGCTGACCGCGCCGATCTGGGTCCAGTGTGTCGGCCAGGTGGCACCGCCGCCCGGGGTCGTCCGGTAGACCCGCAGGACCCCGTTGTCGATGCCCGAGCCGTACGGGCCGTTGTTGCGCACCTTCAGGAAGAGGTAGTTGGTGACCCCGACCCTCGGGTTCTGGCTGACCGAGCACTCCACCGCCGTCGGGCAGACCTTGATGTCGGGGCTGGCCCACAGCGGACTGTACGAGTGCGGCTGGATGCCGGTGTCGGCGGCGACGTCCTTGAGGTAGACGTCGGTACGGGCCGCAGCGGCGGCCCTCTCCTGCGGTGCCTGCCGGGGTGCCGCGCCGGCCGCGGTGACCGCCAGCAGGCCGGCCAGCGCCGCGCCCGTGAGGACGGCCAGCGTGGAGCGGCGGATCCGTGTTCCTCTTGTGCCCATGACAGGTGCTCTCCCATCGACGGGGGACGCCGAGTCCGGCGGGTTTCCATGCCGTGTCGGCGCGATGACGTAGAGCAAGAGTCGGGGCCGCTCCGGGAAATACCGCCGCCGGGGCTGCCCGCAGATGACGCCAGGACCGGCAAAAGAGACGCACTTCGATGGCTTGGGCCGGGTCCACCGCGCCGGCCAGGCGACGCGGCAGTTGGCGCATGTCCGCGCGACCGCCAGGATGGGCGGGTGACCTCCCGCACCACCCCGCCCGAGCCCGCCGGACCCGTGGCGTACGGCGAGGACGTGGTGGTGAGCGCACACGGTTGCTACGAACTCGTCGACCACGACGGGGCACCGGAGATCCTCCCGGACGCCGCGACGGGCAACGGGGTGGTGGCGCTGGGGTCGACCGGGGCGCTGATCAGCACCGGCACCTTCCACGGCCCGTTGCGGGTGCGACTGGAGATCCACCGCAGGTCACCGCGCGTCCGGGCCGACGGATGGCACCGCATCGTGGAGGTCAGCCAGCACACGGTCAGCGGCATGGTGTCGGTGGACTCCCACTTCGCCGACCCGCCCCCGCAGCTCCCCACCTTCGTCGGCGCCCCCGACTCCTGGTACCGGATCCGGATCCACGTCGCGGGCGGGCACGCGGTCGGGCACCTGCCGTTCGGCCCCGGTCACCCCGTCGAGCGGCACCTCATTCAGATCTGGCCCACGGAGAAGGCGGCAATGCCGACCGAAGAGTGAGACATGTTGGCGCTTATCGATGTCTTGCCGCATTGTTGAGCCATGGTTGGCGTCCCCTCGTCCCCGCCGTTCCGGCGCGCCCGGCCCGGCCTGGTGGCCGCCGTCGTCTCGTCGATCGCGGTGCTCGGTGCCGGGCTGACCGCCGGTCCGGCGGCCGGTGCGGGCACCGCGGCGCCCGTCCCGGCGGCGATCGGGCACCCCGCGCCCGCAGGCGTCGCGGCGCCCGTCCCGGGGCAGGCCACGGCCACGCCGCCGGGTCCGACCGCACCGTCCACCACCCCGAACACCTCGCCCTTCCCGCCGGGTGCCCCCACGAACGTCGCCGCCAGCCAGGTGCGGACGGGATCGGTCACCCTCACCTGGACGGCCGCGACGCCCGGCTGTTGCGCCATCGTCGGCTACGACATCACGTACTACATGGCCTTCGACGACGTCGTCATGTCGGCCAGCGTCGGGAACGTCACCACCACCACGATCAGCAACTACATCGGCGCGGGCCGGCAGTACTCGTTCCGGATCTCCGCCCGGGACAGCGTCGGGCACCGTTCCGTCTCGTCGGACACGCTGACCGTGGTCACCCCGGTGACCGACACCGGACCGGACACCACCCCGCCATCCGCTCCGCAGAACCTGACCATCGGCGACGTGACCGACTCGACCGCGACGCTCTCCTGGTCGCCGTCGACCGACGACGTCGGCGTCCGCGGCTACAACGTCTACCGCTTCGACGGCTGGTTCACCTCGGTCGTGGTCGCCACCGTCCCCGTCACGACGTACACCGTCACGCTCCCGACGTCGACCCCGCTGCGCAACCTGTTCTACGTGCGGGCCCGCGACGCGGCGGGCAACGTGTCGATCGCCTCCAACACCGTCACCGCGCCGACGACGTCCACCCCGCCCACTCCGCCCACCCCGCCGCCGCCCACCTGCCGGGTGGGCTACCAGAACCAGTCCGAGTGGCAGGGGGGCTTCGTCGCCGTCGTGACGGTCCAGAACGTCACGGCGACACCGGTCGACGGCTGGACGCTCACCTTCGACCTCCGGGGGGACCAGCAGATCACCTCCGCCTGGAACGCCACGGTCGACCAGAGCGGTACGACGGTGACGGCCAGCAACGTCGACTGGAACCGGGTCCTCGCGGCGAACGGCTCGGCGAGCTTCGGCATGCAGGGACGATGGAACACCAGCAACGCGCCGCCGACCGGTTTCGTGCTCAACGGCAGGCCCTGCACCGTCGGCTGAGCGCACGCCGCCGGGGCGGCCCCCGGGCGTGGGCCGGTGACCCGGGGTCACGTCCGGGCCGGCAGCCGGGTACGCGGGTCGCCCTGCTGCACCGCCTCGACGACGGCGAAGCCGACCCCGAGCACGGTGAGCAGCAGCAGGGAGACGACGGACGGCAGCGCCACCGTCAGCGGTGCGAGCACGGTGACCACCCCCGCGCCGATGGACCGGTGCCGGCTGGTGGTCCGGAAGATCCGTAGCCAGAACAACTGGTTGCCGGCCAGGTACAGCGCCACGCCGAGGAACAGCGTGTAGTGGCCCAGTAGGGCGCTGTGCCGCTCCTGGGAGGCGGCCAGGGTCTGGTGGAGACCGTAGGCGACCAGGACGATGCCGGCCACCATCGGCAGGTGCAGGTAGGTGTAGGCGTCCCGGGCGGTGCGTATCCGGCGGTCCCCCGCCAGGGCCGCGAGCGCGATCCGGGCCGCGTCGATGCCGGTGAAGTAGCTCCACCACAGGGTGCCGAGGGCCACCACGGTCGCGACGACGACGATCAGCGTGGGGGCGGAGATCGGCCGGTCGTCGAAGGCGACGCCAATGGAGAGGACCGCTTCGCCGAAGGCGATCAGGATGACCAGGGCGTGCCGGTCGGCCCAGTGCCGGACCAGGCGGATCTGCCACAGCCGCTCACCGGCCCGGTAACCGCCGACGTACTGTACGACCAGCGCGGCGGCCCAGAGCAGCGTCATGGCCGGATGGCGGCTCACCCGTTCGGGGGCGATCACCTCGATGACGGCGATCCCGGTCAGGATCAGGAGGGTGGCCGTGGTGGCGGCCACCCGGCTGTGGCCGCCCCGCAGGTCGGGATTCTCGCGGACGATCTGCCGGAAGATCAGCCCCTGCATGAGTTGGATGACGATGTAGCACCCGATGACCAGGAGGGGTCCGGGCAGGCTGTCGGGCAGTGGGACGAACGCCTGGGGGATCGCCAGCCCGATCAGCAGCACCGCCATCATGATCCCCGCCGTGCTCAGTCGTAGCAGCGTGCTGTCCTGCCGGACCGCGTTGGCGAGCCAGGTGTACGACGTCCAGGCCCACCAGAGCAGCGCCAGCAGGATCATGCCCTGGGCCAGTCCGAGCAGCGTCGGAAAGCGGTTCATCACCGCGGTGACCTCGATGAAGGCGTAAACGAACACCAGGTCGACGAAGAGTTCCCGGGGTTCGACCGACCCGACGGGGAGGTCGCCCTCGACGGACGCGTGGAGTCGGCGGTGCCGATGCCGGAAGGCGGTGTTGTCCAGCACCAACATCGCGCAGGCGGCGACGACCAGCACCACGAGCGCCTGCACCTCGGATAGCCGTCCGACCACCGTCAACAGCACCGCCAGCAGCGCCACCCCGGTCAGCGGACCGCGGCCCAGCAGCCGGACCGCCCGCCACTCCACCGCGACGAGCGCGCCGAGGTAGAGCAGCACCCCGCCGTACAGGATGATGGTGCCGGCCGAGGGCCACGGGTGCGTGCCGCCCGGGGTGCCGTGCGTGTTGAGGTGCTTGAGCCCCAGCGCAAAGAAGATCAACCCGCCGATCATGGGCAGGTGCAGCCCGCTGTAGACGTCGCGCCCGACCCGGGCGCGGTCCTTCCCGGCACTGGCGTTCAGCGCCCGTTCGATGATCACCTTGGCCAGGTCGAAGTAGCTCCACCACAGCACGAAGACCACGGTGATGCCCAGTACGGCACCGCCCGCCAGCTGGGCGGTCACCGGGCGGTCCACCCCGAGCCCTTCGCTGGCGCCGATCGAGATGATCGTCTCGCCGAGCGCGATGAGCACGATGAGGGCGTGCCGTTCGGCCAGGTGCCACGGCGAGACGACCCGCCAGCCACCTCGGCTGGCCACCACGAGGATGAGCGAGTCGATCAGGAGGGCTCCCGCGAACAGCGCCATCTGCACCGGTGCGGCGTCGACCGTCACCGGGAGCAGGGGCGGCACCACGGCGGAGGCGAGCAGCACCAGCCCGCCGACGATGAAGATCAACCATGCGACCACCACCGACCGCCGTCCGCCCTCGCCCCGGTGGCTGACGAACGTGAGGACGACCATGGCGGTCGCCCGGATCAGCAGGTATCCACAGATCAGCACCAGCGGGCCGGGCAGCCCGCCCGGCCGGTCGGTGAACGCCTCGGGTATCGCGACCCCGATCACCATCAGGGCGGCGGCGATGCCGAGCATGATCGGGGGCATGATCCCCCGGTCGAGGTGCACCACGTTGCCGAGCCACACACACGGTGTCCAGCAGTGCCAGAGCAAGAGGATCACGAGTACGCCCTGGGCCAACCCGAGAGGGCTGAAGTGCGCGCCCATCAGCGTGGTGACGGCCAGGAACGCGAACACGAAGAGCAGGTCGACGAAGAGCTCGACCCAGCTCACATCGCCGATGGCCCCGGGGTCACGGGCCACCAGACGCCGCCCCCCGGCTGTCGGGTGGGGCGCGGGATCGTCCCTCCGCACCCGCTAAGCCTCGCAAACCGGACACAGCTTGTCCCGCCAACGTCGATTAGCGCGGGGGAACACGCCGGCCGGGCGCCGGCGGACGCACCGACGCCGCACCGGGCAGCGCGGCCGGGCAGCGGCGTCGGTGACCGGCAGGGGCGGCTCCCCGGGACATCCCCGGCGCGGGCCGGGCCGGCACCTCCCGGCTCAGGGAGGTACCGGCCCGGCGGAAGAGTCCCGGGCCGTGCCGGGCGGGCCGGGCGGTGACCCGCCCGGACCGTCAGGCGACGGGCGTGAGGGTGAACCGTTGGTTGGTCTGTCCGTGGCAGTCGTAGAGCTGGACCTGCGCGCCGTTGGCCGTGCTCCAGACGTCCAGGCACCGCCCGGACTGCACACCGCTGATGGTGCCGTTGGCGTTGACGGTCCACTGCTGGTTCGGCTGACCGTGGCAGCCGTAGATCTGGACCGCCGCGCCGTTGCCGGAGCCCGCCGCGTCCAGACACATGTCGCCGTACACCCGTAGCTGCCTGGTCGAGGTGTACGTCCACTGCTGGTTGGCCTGCCGGTTGCAGTCCCAGAGCTGCACCCGGGTGCCGTTGGCACGGGAGGCGTTGGGCACGTCGAGGCAGCGGCCGGACTGCGCACCGACGACCAGGCTGGCGGTGCCGGGCGGGCCGGTGGTCGGCGGCGTGGTCGGGGTGCCGCTCGGCGTCGGCGGCGGGGTGTCCGACGGGGTCGGCGGCGGGGTGGTCGGCGTCGTCGGCAGCAGCGGGCAGGTGCTGCGGTAGCTGACCACGCCGCTGTTGTCCGCCAGCGGGCAGAGGAACTGGCTGTACCGGGCGTCGTTGTCGACGAACATCTTGAGGAACGGCAGCATGGTCCGGATCAGCACCGGGTTCGACCGGCCGACCATGAACCCGTGGTCGGCGCCCGCGACCTCCAGGTAGGCGCTCTCGGTGGTGGCCGGGAGACTGTTGTAGAGGCCGGTGGCGTAGGACGGGGTGACCACCGTGTCCGCCTGCCCGGCGAAGACCATCGTGGGCACCCGGTCGTTGGCCAGGTTCGACGACGGCGAGTACGGGGCGATGCCGACCACGGCCTTCAACGACGAGCGCCGGATGGCGGCGCTCAGCGCCCCACCGCCGCCCATGGAGTGACCGGAGACGGCCAGCCGATTGGGGTCGACCCGGTCGCGCACCGGGCTCTGCTGGGTCAGGTAGTCCAGCGCAGCGAGCAGCTGGGTGCCCCGGGCGGTGTCGAAGTCGTTACGGCTGTTGGTCTCGATGCCGATCACGACGAAGCCGTGGGAGGCCAGCCACGGCCCCATCCAGGCCAGTTCGACGGAGAACAGCGCGGTGTACCCCGGCGAGATCGCGATGGCGCCGAAAGTGCCCTGGCTGGTGTCGGTCGGGTAGTAGATCCGGCCGCCGTTGAAGCCGTACCCGGTCGGGACGGCGACCGAGGTGTTGGCGAACGGACCGTTCACGGCCGCGACGCTGCTCCGGGTGGGGTCCGGTCCCCGCTGGTACGGGTTGTCGGCGGCGGACGCCGATCCGGAGGCCACCGTCATGGTGAGCAGTCCGGCGACGGCGGCGGCGACCCCGGCCGCGGCCAGCTTGACCAGCCGTCCCCGCCGGCCGGGGTGCGCCGTTGCGGCGTGGGTTCGCTCCGGGGGCGGGGGGTGGTATGCCTGTCCTCGCACTGTCGGTACCTCCTGGTGGTGGGTGGTGGGTGGTGCGGTACGGACGCCCCGGCCGGCGCCGGGGCCGCCCGCGGGTGTCGTCCGGTCGGGGGCCGCGTCGGCGGAACCGGCCGGGACGGTGCGGGGCGTCGGTCGCCGCCGGAGTTCAGGGCGCGGCCCGGCCGGCGAGCGGGTCGCTCCCGGGCCTGGCCGGCGGCGTCCACACGTGCTCCGGGCCGGTGGCCGGGCACGGACCCGTGCGGGTCGTCCCGACGGGCATGAGACGCCTCCGGGGTCGCCAAGATCGTGTTAACGTTCACACTCATCAATGTCTTACTACAGTGCCAGACCGGCCCGGGGTTTTCAACCGGTAGTTTCGGGCGACCGCCCCGATAGTTTCGACCCACCGCCCACCGACCGCCGACCGACCGTCGCACACCGGCCGCCCACCGCCGACCGCCCACCGGCCGGAAGCGCCGGGACCGCCACGGTGGAACCGGATCAGTGCGGTTGACGTCGATATGTCTCTCGTCATTCGGGACAATGCCGCAACACCGCCGGCAGGACGACGGGACCGGCTCGGAGCAACAGATTCGGACGCCCGTTGGGAAGCCCGCTGAGCAGCGATCCGACGTACCGTCCGGGCCGTCCCGGAAATGTTCCGACACCGGCCCGGAACAGCGCCGGACGGTTCTCCGGACTCGCCGGGCTGTCCGGGCGCATGTATCGTCGCCGATATGACGAACGACACGCGCGAGAACGCGCTTCCGAAGGACATCCAGGAGGATCTGGCGGAGCTGGACTTCGCCCCGATCAGCAACGAGGAGGCCATCAAGGTGGCGGACCGGACGTACCTGTTCGGCGTCCACGTCGACGCCGTCCGGGGCTGACGACCACGCACCAGATCACGGGGGATCCGGCGGGTGGCCGTCCACTCGCCGGAGTCTCCACGTCCATGACGGGAGACACAGGCTGAGCACCGATTCCGGTAGTGGTCTCGCCTATTCGTGCGACCCGGGCACGGGGCGACCCGGGCTCTCGGGTCAGTTCCAGTTCGGCGTGACCGGCGCTCACCTGCTCCTGCACGGCGGCCGGGATCTCGCCGCGACCGCCGCCGGACAGCCGTGGGGCGCGGAGCTGACCGCCGTGGTGGAGTCCTCCCACCGCGATGCCGGCCAGCCGGTACGCGTCGAGTTCACGGTCCGGGCGCACCGCCTCCGGATCGTCGCCGTGACCCCGCTCGTACTCCGGGACGCCGCGCTGCTCACCCACGTCGCGGCGCTGCTGGACGAGGGCGCGCTCACCGAACGGGACGCCCTCGGCATGGTCCGCGCGACCGATCTGACCCGGGTGCTGGCACCTGCCGGCCGGGTCACCGGCCTCCCGGTGCTCTGCCACGGTCGGGGCGTCGCGCCGGGCGTGGCCGGCGGCGTCGCCGTCTTCAGCGCCGACGCCGCGGTGGCGGCCCGCCAGGGTGGGGCCGACCCGGTACTGATCCTCCCCGTCACCAGACCGCAGGACCTGCCCGGCCTGCTCGCCGCCGCCGCCGTGGTCACCGAGCAGGGCGGCAACACCTCGCACGCGGCAGTGGTCACCCGTGGGCTCGGCCGGGTCTGCGTGACCGCGCTCCGCGACGCCACTGTCGACCCGGACGAGCCCTGCCTGCGCCCCGACGACGGGGAGCCGGTCCGGCCCGGAGACCGGGTGACCGTGGACGGCTCCGCCGGCACCGTCCACCGGGGTGACCCGCCCACCGCGCCGACCACCCGCACCGACCACACCGGACCGGCGGTGGACCGGATCCTCGCCGTGGCGGACCGGCACGCCCGCCTCGCCGTCCGGGTCAACGCCGACTCACCCGCCGACGCCGAGGCCGGCAGGCGGGCGGGCGCCACCGGCGTCGGGCTCTGCCGGATCGAGCACATGCTGCTCGGCGAGCGGCAGCCGCTGCTGGCCAGGGTGTTGACCGGCACCGGCAGCGCCGGGACGTCCGAGGCCCTCGACCGCCTGCGGGACGTGCTGCGCGACGACTTCGTCGCCCTGCTGCGGGCCATGGACGGGCTGCCGGTGGCGATCCGGCTGCTCGACCCGCCCCGGCACGAGTTCCTCCCCGACCTGACCCGGCTTGAGGTCGCCGCCGCCGAGGCGCGGGGCGGCGGCGGGGCCGGACCCGACCCGGTGACGCTCGCCGCCGCCCGGCGGCTGCACGAGACCAACCCGATGCTCGGCGTCCGGGGCATCCGGTTGGGCGTCCTCGATCCGCGGTTGCTGGCGGCGCAACTCACCGCGCTGGTCGAGGCGACCCGGTTGGTCCGCCGGGACGGCGGCGACCCCCGCCCCGAGCTGCTGGTGCCGATGGTGACCGTGCCGGCCGAACTGGACCTGGTCCGTGACCGGCTGGCCGAGGCGTACGAGCGGTGCGGTGGGACCGGGACGGAGACCATGCCGGTCGGGGCGATGATCGAGACACCGCGCGCCGCGCTCGTCGCCGGTGAGCTGGCGCGGCGGGCCGACTTCCTCTCCATCGGCAGCAACGACCTGACCGCGCTCGGCTGGGGGCTGTGCCGGGACGACGCCGAGCGGGAGCTGCTCCCCCGCTACCGGGATCTCGGCCTGGTCGACGAGTCGCCGATGGTCCGCTGGGACGACCACGGGGTCGGCGAACTCGTCCGGCAGGCGGTCACCGCCGCTTGTAAGGTGAGGCCGGACATCGGCGTCGGTATCTGCGGCGAACACGCACTCGACCCGGCGGCGGTCCGGCTGCTGGTCGGGCTGGGGGCCGACTACGTGTCGTGCTCCCCCGCCCGCCTGCCCGTGGCCCGGCTGACCGTCGGGCAGGTGGCGGTCGCCGTGGAGCGAGGGACGGAGGGGCGATGAGCACACCGGCGGTCGAGGTGACCGGCGTGGGACGGGTGTTCGGCCGCGGTCGGGACCAGGTGACCGCGCTGCGTGACGTGTCGTTCCAGGTCGCCGAGGGGCAGATCGTGGGGCTGCTGGGCAGCAACGGCGCCGGGAAGACGACCCTGACCAAGATCCTGGCCACCCTGCTGGAGCCCAGCACGGGCAGCGCCCGGGTCTTCGGCCACGACGTCCGGCGGGAGCTGCGCACGGTCCGGCGACTGACCGGTGTGGTGTTCGGCGGCGACCGGGGCTTCTACGGGGCGCTGTCCGGCCGGGAGAACCTGCGCTACTTCGCGATGCTCGCCGGGGTCGGACGGCGGGCCATCCGCGACAAGGTGGACGGTGCCCTGACCGACGTGGGGCTCGCCGAGGCCGCCCGCCGCCCGGTGGAGACCTACTCGAAGGGCATGCGTCAGCGGCTGCACATCGCGCTGGGGCTGGTCGCGGAGCCGCGTCTGCTGCTGCTCGACGAGCCGACCGTCGGCCTCGACCCGGTGGAGGCCGAGCGGCTGCGCGGCACCGTCGCACGGCTGCGCGACACCGGGGTGTCGATCCTGCTGACCAGCCACTACCTGCTCGACATCGAGCGGTTGGCGGACCGGGTGCTGATCCTGTCCCGGGGAACGGTGACGATGGACACCACGGCGGCCGAGTTCGCCCGCTCGGCGGGCTTCGCCGCCACGGTCACGGTCCGGGGGCGCGGGCCGGTGCCGCAGCAGCTCGGCGCGTCCGGGGCGGCGCTCGACGACGTCGAGGAGCAGGGCGGGGTCTGGACCGTACGACTCCGGGTGCCGGAGTGGGGCGGCGCGACCTTCGACCGGCTCGGTGCCGCGCTCACCGGCCTCGACGTGCTGGCGGTGGACGTCGCCCCGGTACGCCTGGAGGACGTCTACGCCACCGTCATGGACCGCATGTCGGCCGCCGACGGTTCCACCCCGACGGGCACCCGGTGAACGAGCGCCTGGCCACCGCCGCCTGGGTGGTCTGGACGGCGCTGCGCGCCGAGCAGCAGGGCATGCGTACCCGGCCGATGGTGGTCGTCGTCTCGGTCGTGCAGCCGGTCGCGCTGCTGGCCATCGTGGCCGGCACCCGCCGGCTCACCGCCGACCGGGCGAGTGTCGTCGTCTCCGCCGTGGTGCTGACCGCGATCTGGAGCGCCACGGTGTGGACCGCCGGTGGCGTGCTGCGACGCGAACGCACCTACGGCACCCTGGCCCGCAGCGTCACCAGCCAGTTCTCCCCCAGCCTGGTGCTCTTCGGCCGGAGCCTCGGTGCGACGCTCTCCAGCACCGCCGGGATCCTCGCCAGTGCGGCAGTGGTGATCGTGCTGCTGGGGCTGCGGGTCGCCGTGCCGCATCCACTGTGGCTGCTCGTCGCGCTGCTCGTCGTCGTCGCGTCCGGCACCGCGCTGGGCATGCTGCTCGCCTGCCTGTTCCTGGTCACCCGGCACGGGTTGGCCTGGTCCGGCGCGTTGATCTATCCGGTCTTCATCCTGGGTGGGCTGCTGATCCCGCCGGACGCGCTGCCACAGTGGCTGCGGTGGGTGCCGACACTGCTCAGCCTGCACTGGGTGCACGAGTTCGTGGTCGGCCTCAGCTCCGGCGCGGTCCGCCCCGCGCCGCTGGCGGTCGCGGTGGCGCTGACCGTGGTCTACCTGGTCGCGGCGGTCGCCTGCCTGCGCGTCGCGGTCGACACCGGCCGCCGGAGGGGGAGCCTTGAGCTCGTCTAGCCTGTCCGACGCCCCGCTGTCGTGGCGGCTCGGCGAAGCCGTCCGCTTCGGCTGGCGCGAGTTCCTCGCCATGAACCCGCCGGGGGTGCTCGGCGGCAGCGTCCTGCCCCGGGTGGTGTTGCAGACACTCTTCTTCACCCTGCTCGGCGGCGTCGTCGCGGGCACCCGGCACCAGGAGTTCGCCTACGTCGGCGGGCTGGTGCTCGCGCTCGCGATGACCAACATCCTGTACGTCTCCCAGGTGCCGGTGGCCGACAAGGACTCCGCCACGTTCTGGCGGCTGCGCACCGGACGGCTGCACCCGACGGTCCTCTTCGTCGCCCGGTCGTTGCCGTACCCGCTCGCCGGCTTCGGCGTGATCCTCGTCGCCGCCGTCGTGGTGGCTCCGGTCGCCGGGGTCGGTGACCTGGCGCTGCGGCTCGCCCCGATGGCGTTCGTCTACCTGCTGATCTCCTTCACCGCGACCGCGGCGGGCCTGGCCGCTGCCGCCTTCGTCGTGGGTCGGCGGGCCGAGACGCTGGCCAGCAACCTGATGGGCTACCTGGTGATGCTGTGCAGCGGGGCGTTCCTGCCGCCGGGGCGGGTGCCGGTGCTGGACGTCGTCGGGGCGTTCCTGCCGGGCCGGCACGGGCTCGCCGCGATGCACTCCTGGCTGCGCGGCGGCCCCTGGCTGTGGCAGCTGGTGGCCGAGGCTCTCGTGGGGATCGGCTGGCTGGGTGCGACCGCCGTCGTCGTCGCCGTGCAGATCCGCCGGGCGCACCGGCACGGGCACGACGACTTCGCCTGAGCGGCTGCACCGCGCGGCGTCACCTCAGGCGGGCGTGGCGTCGATCGTCACCCGGAGCAGCCGGACCGGCCCGGACGCCGCGGCGACCGCCGTCACCACGGCCCGCGAGCCGTCGTCGACCACCTCGCCGAACTGCACGAACCCGCCGTCCAGGTGCCGCGCCGCCGCCAGGGTGACGAAGAAACGGGAGCCGGCGCTGTCCCGCCCGTTGTTCGCCATCGCCACCAGGAACGGCCGGTCGAAGACCTGGTCGGCCCGCACCTCGTCGGGGATCCGGTAGCCCGGGCCACCCTGGCCGGTGCCGGAGCGGTCACCGGCCTCGATCACGAACCCCGGCACCCGGCGGTGGAACGCGACGCCGTCGTAGAACGGGTCGTCGCGTCGCCCGCCGGTGACCGGATCCCGCCAGCTCCGCGCCCCGCCGGCGAGCGCGACGAAGTTGTCGACGGTGTACGGCACCACCGTCGGCCACAGCTCCAGCCGCACCTCACCCAGCCCGGTGTGCAGGACCGCGGTCGCGGCGGCGTAGCGTCGCGGCACCGCCGGCCACGGACGGCGGAACTGCCAGGTCCGGTCGCGTACGGGCGCGGTGGCGTCCGCGGGCGACGCGGCCAGCTGCTCGGCCTCCTCGGCGGATCCGCAGCCGAGGCTGCCCGGCGGCGGCGCACCGAGAACGAGCCGACCGGTACGCGGCCGGTCCGGCGGCGGCAGGTCGACGGCCCGGTCGGCACCCAGCCACTGCGGGGAGTACCCGCGCTCGATCCGGTACCGGTGGCGCTGCCACCGACGGCGCACCTCGGCGGACGCGTGCCGGGCCAGGGTGGCCAGGTCACCGGCGGCCTGCGCTTCGAGCACCGGCAGCAGGTGCTCGGCCTCGAAGTACTTGTCGAAGAGGCAGCCGTTGTTGTGTTGCAGGGTGAAGCACTGGTCGATGAAGACGCGGGCGGGCAGCTCGCCGGCGGCGTACCGGCGGAGCATCGCGGCGATCGGCGCCCACGCCTCGCCGCCGTACTCGACACCCGGCCCGGCGAACGCGTCCACCGCGAGGTCCAGGGCGGGGATCTCGCCGAGCTCGCGGCGGGTCCGCCACCATGCCACCCGGCTGTCGCCGAGGTTGACCCGGGCCAGGAAGTCGGCGAGGTCCGGGGCGAGCGCGTCGGGACGGGCGCACTCGTAGTGGCCGAGTTCGGTGCCGATGATGAGGTCGAGCTGGCCGGCGAAGTCGGCGCTGAGCTGGGGTGCCCAGCGGGCCAGCCGCTCGGCGGCCGGCGCGTCGCCCTGCGCCGCCAACCACTCCAGCAGGTAGAAGTCGGCCGCCAGGGACGCGCCGTCGATGTTCTCCGTGTACCACCGGGGGGCGTACGCCGCGGCCTCCGCGGCGATCGCGGCCAGCGCCGCCTCCCGGTCCCGGTGGCCGTCGAGGTAGGGCGTCCAGTGGCGGCGGACCAGGTCGTACAGGCGGGGGAACCGCCACGCCGTGCCGAGCACCTCCACGCACGGGCGGTGTTGCGGGTCCGTCGTCCGGACCAGGTGCCCGGCGGTCAGCTCCACCACCGTCTTGGTCAGCAGCAACCGCAGCTGCCGCTGGTACGGCCCGGTGCCGGGCAGCAGCGCCCGCAACCGGCCCAGCAGGTGACCCGGACCGTGCTCGCTGCGCAGCAGCGCCCAGCCCAGCTGGGTCAGCGTCGCGTCCGCCAGGGTGGCGCCGACGTACCGCCGGAAGTCCAGGTAGGTGCCGGCCACCCGGGAACCGTCGAGGAGCAGCCCCACCGACGGCGGGTACGGCGCGAACGGCACCAGGTGCACCGGTAGCTCCAGCGCCTCCCCGGCGACCCCCATGGCCGCGGCCAGCGCCCCGCCCACCTCGGGCAGGCGGAGCCGCTGGTCGAGGTCGGCCTCGGCGGCGGCACGGCGTTCGGCGAAGGCGGCGATCGCCGGGGCGAGCCGGGGCCGGGCCGCGTCCATCGCGGCCAGCACCGTCCGGGTGGCCGCGTCGGTGGCCGCCGGTCCGTCCGGTGCGACCAGGGCGGCCGGCGGGATCGGCACGCCGGCCGCCCGCCACCCCCGCAGCCCGTCCCGGAGCGCCGCGACCGCCGGCTCGACCGGTCGGGGCAGCAGGCACACCTCCCACGAACAGCGCCCGGCCAGCTCGCGGTGCAGGGCCAGGAAGAGGTCGAGGGTGTCGCTGCGGGCATAGGTCACCTTCATGCCGCCACCCGGTGGATCAGGCCTGCCGTGTGCAGTTCGGCGGCGAGCACGGGCACCCGTTCGGGTGCCAGCCGACGGGCGGCGGCGTGCACCGGCCGGAGCAGGTCGACGTCGTGCCGCACCGTCGACTCGTCGACGCCGTCACACAGCGCCCAGACCAGCGCCGCCTCGTGGCTCAGCCGGACCCGGCGGCTCTCCGGCGAGGTGAGCACCACCCCGTCCCGGTAGGCGCGGACGGAGAGCTCCGGCGCACGCCGCAACGGCCCGTCGCCGCCGCGCCAGCGCGGCTGGTGGGCCAGCGGCACCCCGTGCCAGCCGAGGGTGGCCGTGGCGGCGAGACAGGTCTGGGCGAAGCCGCGCAGGTCGGCCAGGCGCACCGGGTCCGGGCCGGCGGCCAGCGGGTCGGCGCGCAGCAGATGGCGGAAGTGGTCGTGGGGGAAGCCGGCCGGCGCCGACCGGTCGAGCTGCCGCCAGACCCACTTCTCGCCGGGGAACAGGTCGCCGCAGCCCGCGGCGAGGGCCTTGCCGGCGGTACGCAGCAGCAGCCGGGCCGTCATCACCGCGCTGTCGCCGTCCCCGGGCTCGTCGACCAACCCGGCCAGGTCCTCCTGCCCGTAGTGGGCCAGGTCGAGCCATCGGGTGATCAACAGCTGGCGGAGGGTGGCCGCGTGCCCGCCGAGGGTCTCCCGCAGGGCGTCCGCCCCACCGTCGCGGACGACCTCCCCGAGGTGCAGCCGCAGTGCGATGGTGACGTCCCGCTGGGCGACCACGTCCGCGCCGTCGTCGCTGCGCAGGGTCGCCCCCACCACCCGCCGGACCGCCTGCTCCAGCGCCCGGGTGGACAGCCGGTGCACGTCGATGCGTACCGGGCCGGCGAAGACCTGCTCCCGACCCGCCTCGACATCCGGCCCGACGAGGTAGACGTCCACGTCGGAGGTGTGGTTGCCCAGGCCCACGGTCATGCTGCCGGTGAGGAAGACGCTCGTCACCCCCGGCCGGGCCGCCAGCCGCGCGGCCACCTCACGGGCCAGCGCGAGCCGTTCGGGCGCCGTCACCACCATCCGGGGTTCTCCGGGATCGCCAGGGAGAGGTAGTGGCCGTCCTCGGACACCATCACCCCGGAGCGGCAGCACCGGTCCAGCAGGACGCCGACCTCGGCGGTGGCGACCCGGTACCCGGCAGCGGCCAGCTCGGCCCGCACCCGGTCGGCCGAGTGCGGCCGGTCCCCGCACAGCTCGTACGCCTCGGCCTGCCAGCCGGAGAGGACGGCCCGACGGGGCTGCTCGCCACGGGTGTCGACCAGCACCAGCCGCCCCGGCAACCGTTGGTAGATCAGGGACGGCCGGTCCTGCGCCCAGCGTCGCCGCCACCGTCGGGTCGCGGCGGACAGCGCCTCGAACGCCTCGTCGCTGCCGGTCCCCTCCGCCGTGTAGTCGAAGAAGTAGGCGATCCGCGAGTGGTCGAGGGAGTCCGGGTAGATGTGCCGGTAGCTCGACCGTGGCCGGACGTCCGAGATCGGGAACGAGGGGTCGGTGAAGTAGGGGCTGAAGCGTTCCAGCCACAACCGGCCGCACCCGTCCGGCGGGTGCAGATGGTGCAGCAGCGGGATCAGCTCGACCTGCCGGCGGTAGTCCTCGTCGGTCTCGCCGGGGAACCCGGTCAGCATGTTCCACGCCACCCGGATCCCGTGGTAGCGGGCCCACTTCAGCAGGCGGACGTTCAGCAGCATGGTGGAGCCCTTGCGCATCAGCTTGAGCACGTGGCTGCTGAGGCTCTCGATACCGGGCTGGATGGTCAGGATCCCCGCCCGGCGCAGCACCGCCAGCTGCTCGCGGGTGAGGTTCGCCTTGACCTCGAAGAAGACGTGGATGTCCCAGCGGCGGTCGGCGAGCACGGTGCAGAACGACGAGAGGTAGGACATGTCGAGGATGTTGTCGACCGCCTCGACGTGCACCGTCGGGTAGGCGCTGAGCAGTGCCGACAGCTCCGACATGGCGCGGTCGGGGCTCTTGGAGCGGTAGCCCATGCCGAGCGCGTTCAGGCCGCAGAACGTGCAGTGGTGCTTCTGGCCCCACCAGCAGCCGCGGGCGAACTCGACGGGCAGCTTGACCGGTTCGTCGCCGAGGATCGTCGCCCGGCCGAGGCGCTCCAGTGCCGCGAAGTAGTCGGCGTAGTCCGGGAAGGGCAGCCGGTCCAGGTCCTGGGTGCGGGGCGCGTCGCGGGCCGGCGCGGGGTCGTCACCGGGACCGGGGGAGCCGGGAACGCCGGGGGCGGGGTCGGGGGCGGGGTCGGCGGAGCCGGGCACACCGGGGGCCGGCACGCCGGGGGCGTCGGTGTGGGCGAGCACGCCGGGAACCCGGCAGCGGGCCGTCGCGGGGTGCTCGGCAGCGGCCAGCTGCGCCAGCAGGCGGGGGAACGCCACGTCGCCCTCGCCGGTCACCACGTAGTCGAGCCAGGGCAGGGTGGCCGCGTACTCGACGCCCATCACGCTGTCGAAGTTCGCGCCGCCGTACACCTGGACCAGGTCGGGATGCTCCGCCCGCAGCATCCGGCCCAGCCCCAACGACGCGGTGTTCTGCAGGAAGGTGGAGGTGAACCCGACGACGTCGTACCCGGCCCAGTCGATACGACGCACGCACTCCCGCAACCATCCGGGGATCACCTCCCGGCGCAGCGCGGTCAGCTCGTCGAGGGGCTTGCCGGTCAGCTCGGCCCACTGCTTCTCGACCTCGGGGAAGTCCTGGTAGTAGGCCGACTCGGGCAGCACCTCGCCGAAGGCGGCGTACGAGAAGAGCCATTCGCCGATGAGGTGCAGGCGCTCGCTGGGCAGCCCCGCCAGCCCGTCGTAGGTCCGCGCCCCGAGCGCGGCGGCGAAGTCGAGGTTGAGGTAGTGCCCGTCGCACCGGTGGCCCGCGGCGCGGACCACCGACTGGAGCAACCCGCACTGGATGGACGGCGCGTCGACCCGCGCCCACGGCATGTTGACCAGCGCGACCCGCAGTGACCGGGCCGGTGGTGGCTCGGGCTCCGGGTGGGCCGACGCCCCCGGCGTCGCCGCCACCAGCGGCAGCAGTTCCATCGCCATACACACCAGCCCCCGCCGTCGGCATGAACGCGAGAGGCGATCCTATCGATGAATCGGGCGTCCAGCACCCGGTGGGCCGGCCCTCCCCGGTCGCGGGAGCCCGTCACGTCCGGGGAGGGCCGGCCGAACCTTCCACCCGGGCCGTGCCGGCGGCCCGGGTGGCCCACCCGCGCTCAGCCGGTGGTGCAGGAACGGATCTGGGGCCTGGCGCCGCTGTTGCCGTTCATCATCGTGGTGAAGCCGAAGGTGTTGCCGCTGCCGTTGGAGCGCATCGTCATCACGTAGCCGGAGCTGTCCCAGCTGGGGGTGCCGTTCCAGGTGGTGGTGATCCGCTGCGGCGCGGTCACCGCCACCACCACGGTCCAGTTGGCGGCCCCCTGGACCGTCACCGACGTGTTGTACCGATCGCCCCAGACGTTGGGGTACGTCGCCGTCGCGGTGCACCCGCCGGTGGGCGGCGGGGTGGTCGGCGTGCCGGGCGGGGTGGTCGGCGTGCCGGTGGTCGGCGGGGTGCCGTCCGGGGCCACCGCCCGGCCGGTGCTCGGCGAGATCATGCCGGGGCAGAGGTTGCGGCTGCTCAGGTTGGCCATGATCTGCGGGATCGCGTCACGGGTGTTCTGGATGCCGTCGTGCATCAGGATCACCTGGCCGGCCTGGAGGCGGCCGGCGTTGGAGACGATCTGGCTGACGCTGGCGCCGTTCCAGTCCTGGGAGTCGACGTCCCAGATCACCTGGCGCAGGCCGAGCGACGAGGCGACCGACTGGAGGGTGGCGTTGGTCTCGCCGTAGGGCGGCCGGAACAGCTGCGGCCGGACACCGGTGGCCGACTGGATCGCCGCGTTGGTCTGGGAGAGGTCCGACTGCATCTGGCTCTGGCCCATCGAGGTCATGTGGGCGTGGTTCCAGCTGTGGTTGGCGACCCACATGCCGGCGTCGACCTGGGCCCGGGCGGCGGACGGGTTGCCCTGCACGTTCTGCCCGACGTTGAACATGGTCGCCCGGACGTTGTTGTTGCGCAGCACGGACAGCAGCGCGCCGGTGCTGCCGGTCGGCCCGTCGTCGAAGGTGAGACCGACGTAGCCGTTGCAGGCGGCGGCGCTGGACGGGGTCGCGGCGACCGCGAGCCCGACGGCGCCCAGTGCCACGGCGGTGGCGAGGGCGGCCAACCGGACGGCGCGGCGCGATGCTCGGGGAACGGACGGGCGGCGGGTGCCACCGATTCTGGCGATCATGCGCAGGTCCTCCTTGGGGTGGTGACACCTGAGACGCGCACATCCATCGAGATGTGTTGATGGCGCTGTGAAATCGGAGTATTGCAGCGACGTTTCGAAAAGGTCAACGACTTTCGGAAACTTTCGGAGCCGAATTATCGAGAACGGGCGACCGGGCCGGAGGGCCGGGCCGTCCGTCAGGTACCACCGGCAGGCGCATGACGAGAGGACACGGCCATGGACGAGAGTCGACAGCCGGCGAAGATCCAGGAAACACTCACCGACATCACCCAGGGGCGTCCCTCGCAGGACCTGGTGTTCGACCCCCGGACCGGGCAGCTCAGCGTGACCAGCAACCCGAGCCCGGACGACGTCGTCGCCACCAACACCGCGGCGGACGGGTACTTCGGATGAGCGGGCACCCGCCGACGGCCTTCCTCTACCAGGAGCACGTCAACGAGCTGTTCCGGCAGTTCCAGCAGACCGGGGACACGGAGACCGCCGCCCTCGGCATGGCCATCGACGGCGGCGAGGTCTTCCACGTCTACCTGACCGAGCCCCGCATCCACTTCTCCGGGCAGCCCTGCCGGGCCACCGTCAGGCTGCACCGGGGACCGGCCGTCCGGGAGGCGGAGATCCCCGCCGGGGTCCGGTTGGTCGTCGACATCGGGATCACCGGGGACGACCTCACCGCCCGCGGCCGGATCGTCCTCGACGCCGGCGGCACCCGGGAGATCGACGTGAAGTTCGTTCCCGTCCAGGGAGAGATGTACGTCCGCGCGAAAGGTCTCGTTCCGACCGCGGCGCTCGCCCGCAAGTCGGTCGCCGTGGTGGGGCTGGGAAGCGGCGGATCCGCCATCGCCGTCGCCCTCGCCCAGTCCGGGATCGGACGCATGGTGCTGGTGGACCGCGACCGCATCGAGGTCGGCAACGTCGCGCGGCACGCCTGCGGGATCGGGGACCTCGGCCGGCGCAAGACCAACGCGGTCCGCGACCTGGTGCTCGGCAAGAACCCCGACCTGGACGTGGTCACGGCCGACCTCGACGTGGTCGAGGACGTGCCGGCACTCCAGCAGGCGGTGGACGGCGTCGACCTGCTGGTGGCGGCGACGGACAGCGACCGCAGCCGGTTCATGCTCAACCAGTACGCGCTCGACCTCCGGATACCGACCGTCTTCGGCCGGGTGCTCAGCCGCGCCTGCGGCGGCGAGGTGCTCCGGGTCCGCCCGTTCGACGGCCCCTGCCTCGCCTGCGTCTACACCACGCAGTTCCTCGCCCAGCGGCCACGTGAGTACTCGCGGCTGAGCGAGGCCCGCGAGGAGGCCCAGGCGTACGTCGACCCGGGCGACCTCGAGCAGCAGATCCAGGTCGGGCTGGCCTCGGACATCGCACCGGTCGCCAACTTCATGGTCAAGCTGGCACTCGTCGAGCTGTCCCGTGGGGCCGGCGGCGGGCTCGACAGCCTCGACGAGGATCTGCGGGCGGACTTCTACGTCTGGGCGAACCGCCGGGAGGGCGTCTACGCCAGCTGGCCGCAGATGGGGTTCGAGTTCACCAAACCGGCCGTCCTGCGGTGGTACGGCGCGAACGTCGGCCGGCGGGCCGACTGCGGCGCGTGCCACGTACCGGACCCCGCGTCGGTCCCCGACGCGGCGGGCTTCTTCGGCTAGCGGAAAGGCGGCGGGGAATTGGGACGCACACGCACCTCCGTACCGTGTCAGGCGGCCGGCGACACCGACTTCCGGGTGACGGTCTACGAAGCCGACCTCGACCACATCGCGGCCTGGGTGCTCGACCACCCGGCCATCGAGACCGGCGGCAACCTCTTCGGCTTCTGGACGCACAGCGGGTCACCGGCGATCCAGGTCGTGTTGGGACCGGGGCCGGGCGCCCGCCACCAGAGCGCGGCGTTCTTCCAGGACGTCGACTACCTCCGGGACAGCGGCGAACGACTCCAGCACGACCACGGGCTGCAACACATCGGCGACTGGCACTCGCACCACCGGATCGGCCTGGATCGACCCAGCGGCGGCGATGCGGCGACGGTCCACCGGACGTTGCAGACCAACGGTTTCCCGCGCTTCCTGACCTGCATCGCCACCCTCCGCGACGCGGACGACGTCCCGCCGGGGGAGGGCGTGCGGCGCGTCCACGCATCCGACGGCCGGTCCGCCCGTCGGGGCGGCGAGGTGGTGGTGCTGCACGCCTACCTGTTCGAGGCCGGCCGTGCCGAGCCGCGTCGGGGGAGCTGGTCGGTGCTGTCCGGGCGGAGCCCGATCTCGACCACCGCCGAGCGGGCGGGGGCGACCCGGCCGACCCCGCGCCAGACGGGGCCGTGGTGGGTGGTGCCGGGCACGACCCGCACCGCGGTCCGGCACGCGGAGCCGACGGCCTGGTACTCCACCGGCTGGGGACGGGACTTCCTGCTCCGGCTCGACGAGATCGGCCGGCGGGCGTACCCGTCGACGGCGATCACCGTCAACACCGACAGCGGGGAGCTGGCGTACCGCTTCACCACCGGCGGCGGACAGTATGCGGTCGCCTTTCCCGACGGCTTCCCGGACCGGCGGCCGGAACTCGTGTCCCCCGACGGCGGACGCGAGCCGGTCGACACGGCCCACCCGGACCGGCCGGGGGAACTCCTCCGGGAGGTACGCGGCCTGACCGGTCGGGGCGCGACCGAGGACCCGCACACGCACCCGACCAGTGAGGAGAGGACCGATGTCATGGACCCCGCTCCAGCGGCAGCGGCTGGCGCAGGAGAGGCTGATCCTGGGGCACTACTTCCCGACCCTGACGTGGTTCAATCCGACTGATCCGCAGTCGACCTTCGTCGAGGGGCCGGTCAACACGAACTCCGGGCGGTACTACTCCCTGCGGATCCACGTCCCGGCGGCCTTCCCGAACAGGTGCCCCGACATGGTCGTCACCGCTCCGCACCCGCTGACCGACCACCACGGCCGGCGGATCACCGAGGCGAGCGCGTCGATGCACACCCTCGGTCTGCGGGACGACCGCACCAGGATCTGCCACTTCAAGGAGAACCTGTGGGTACCGAACAACACGCTCTATCTGGTCGCGTTGAAGGGACGGATCTGGCTGGAGGCGTACGAGGGTCACCTGCGGACGGGACGCCCGCTCGACAGCTTCCTGCCCCACATGTGACCGGCCGGGTGGGCGGGCCCGCACAGGTCAGGCTGTGGCCCAGGAACGGAGCTTCTCGGGGTTGAGGATCGTCCAGATGCGGGTGATCCGGTCACCCGCGACGTCGAACGCCAGCACCGCGCCGACGCCGCCGTCCAGCTGCGCCACCAGACCGGGCCGACCGTTGACCGTGCGCTCCAGGATGGTGACACCGGCCGCCGGGCCGGCCCGACCGGCGAAGAACCGGGCGATCCGCTCGGCGCCCTCGACCGGACGGAGTTCGGCCCGGACCAGCCCGCCACCGTCGCCGGTCGCGGTGGCGTCGGGGGCCAGCAGACCCACGAGCGCGTCGATGTCGGTGGCCTCCCACGCCTGCTTGAAGGCCCGCACGATGTCGGCCTGACGGGCGACCGGCACGGGCGAAGCAGTGGACGCCCGGACCCGGCGACGGGCCGACGAGGCCAGCTGGCGGCACGCCGCCGGGGTACGGCCGACGACCTCGGCCACCTCGGCGAAGGAGTAGCGGAAGACGTCGTGCAGGATGAACGCGACCCGCTCGGCCGGGGTGGTCGACTCCAGCACGACGAGGAAGGCCATGCTGATCGACTCGTCGAGGGTCACCCGGTCGACCGGGTCGACCGGGGTGCCACCGGCCCGGTCGCCGGGCCAGTCCGCGCGGTCGGGCAGCGGCTCCGGAATCCACTCCCCCACGTAGCGTTCCCGTCGCGCCCGGGCCGAGCCGAGCAGGTCGAGGCAGATCCGACCGGCGACCCTGGTCAGCCAGGCCCCGGGGGACCGGATCGCCGCCCGCTGCGCCGGGGACAGGGCGTACCAGCGGGCGTACGTCTCCTGCACGACGTCCTCGGCGTCGGCGAGGGAACCGAGCAGCCGGTACGCCAGACCGAGGAGCCGGCCCCGCTCGCTCATGAGCCCGCTGAGGGCCGGATCGGGCCAGTCGAGCCCCGGCGCGGTGGGGTTGGTCATGCTGCCGCCGGCTCCCTCGGTCGCTGCGTGCCCACCGGTGCGACGGTCGACGCCGGGATGCGGACCGGACGCGCCGCCTGACATTCCGGAGGGCTGCTTCGTCGTACCAGTGAACCGAACACTATCCCAGCAACCTGCGAGGAGAACCCCCTCATGAACCTCGCCCTGTGGATCATTGCCGGGCTGTTGGCCGTGATCTTCCTGGCCAGTGGCGTCATGAAGCTGGTCCAGTCCAAGGAGAAACTGGTCGCCTCCGGCTACGCGGTCCTGGACGACTTCAGCCCGAACGTCATCAAGGCCATCGGGGTCCTGGAGATCCTGGCCGCGGTGGGGCTGATCCTGCCCGCCGTGCTCGACATCGCCCCGGTGCTGGTGCCGCTGGCGGCGGTCGGTCTGGTGCTGCTGATGGCCGGCGCGGCCATCGCCTGCCTCCGTCGCAAGGACGCCAAGACCGCCGTGGTGAACGTCGTGCTGCTGCTCCTGGCCGCGGTCGTCGCCTGGGGTCGCTTCGGCCCGCACTCCTTCACCAGTTGATCCCCGACCACACCGAACGAGCATCCGACCGGGAGAAAACGATCATGGAACCAGTCAACCTCACGATCGTCTACTACAGTGCCACCGGCACCGTGCACACGCTGGCCAAGGCCGCGGCCGAGGGCGCGGAGAAGGCCGGCGCGAACGTACGCCTGCGCAAGGTGGCCGAGACGGCCCCGGCCGAGGCGATCAACGCCAAGGAGGAGTGGGCGCAGCACATCCGGGACACCGCCGACGTCGACGTGGTCAGCGGCGACGACCTGGACTGGGCCGACGCGGCCCTGTTCGGCACCCCGACCCGGTTCGGCAACGTGTCCAGCCAGCTCAAGGCGTTCATCGACACCCTCGGCCCGCTGTGGTTCCACGGCAAGCTCTCCAACAAGGTCTACTCGGCCTTCACCGCCTCCAACACCCCCCACGGCGGGCAGGAGTCGACCCTCCTGGCGCTGTCGAACACCTTCTACCACTGGGGCGGGATCATCGTGCCGCCCGGCTACACCGACCCCATCCAGTTCCAGTCGGGCAACCCCTACGGCACCTCGCACGTGGTCGGCAGCGGCCCGCCCGGTGACGTCACCCTCCAGGCGGCCCGCTACCAGGCACGGCGCGTGGTCGACACCGCCGCCGCGCTGAAGGCCGGCCGTCCCGCCTGACCCGGCCCCGGACGGCACACGACGACGGGTGCCCCCGCGTCCCGCCGGCCGGGATCCGTGCGATCCCGGCCGGACCGGGCGGGGGCACCCGTCGTCGTGTCGGGCACCGGTTCCGACGCGTGCCCACCCGCTCCGACCGGTCACCTCCCGGTGATCCGGCCGGCCCGGTCGACCTCGCGCCGCCGGTGACCGGTCAGCAGGCAGCCCGGGTCGACCCCGCGCCGCCGGTGGCCGGTCAGCCGGCGAGGCGGACCGGGAGGGCGGCCAGACCCCGGGTGAGCAGGCCCGGTCGCCACTCGACGGCGTCCGCGTCCACCGCCAGGCGGGCCTGCGGGAAGCGGGCCAGGAACTCCCCGATGGCGACCTGGGCCTCCAGCCGGGCCAGCGGCGCACCCATGCAGAAGTGGATGCCGTAGCCGAACGAGAGGTGCGGGTTGCGCTCGCGGCCCGGCTGGAACCCGTCGGCGTCGGGGAACGCGGTGCCGTCCCGGTTGGCCGCGTGCAGCGACATCATCACCAGGTCCCCGGCGGCCACCTCGGCCCCGAACAGGTTCATCGCCTCGGTGGCCGTACGCAGCGAGGCACCGGTCACCGGGCTCTCGTACCGCAGGAACTCCTCGATGGCCCGGGGCAGCTCCTCGGGGTGCGCCCGGATCCGGTCGGCCAGCTCCGGATTCCGCAACAGCAGGTAGAGACCGTTGCCGATCAGGTTCGTCGTGGTCTCGTGGCCGGCGACGATGAACAGGAAGGCCGTCGAGATCAGCTCGTCCTCGGTGAGCCGGTCGGCCTGGTCCCGCGCCGCGATCAGCGCCGACAGCAGCGCGTCGTCCGGTTCGGCCCGACGACGGGCGATCAGCCCCTGCAGGTGCTCCACGAAGTCGGTGACCGCCTGGACCGGGAAGACCGGCGCACCCAGGCCGGCGGCGAAGGCGTCCGCCCACTCCCGGTAGTTCGCCCGGTCCTCCACCGCCACCCCGAGCAGCTCGCAGATCACCTGGATGGGCAGCGGCGAGGCGTACCCGGTGATGACGTCGACCTCGGCGGACCCGGCCGCCATCCGGTCCAGCAGGTCACCGGTGAGCTGCCCGACCCGGGGACGCAGCGCCTCGATCCGCCGGGGCACGAACGCCTTGGCGATCAACTTGCGCAGCCGGGTGTGGTCCGGCGGATCGAGACGCAGCATCGAGGTGTTCATCGCGGAACGCACCTGCGGGCTCAGCGCCCCCTGGTCGAACCAGTCGTTGCGGTCGTGGTTGGACAGGCGCGGATCGCTCAGCGCCTCGCGCACCTCGGTGTGCCGGGTGACCAGCCAGACCGGCACGCCGTTGGGCAGCCGCACCTGCCGGACCGGGCCGGCGGTGTGCACCGACGTGACGACGTCCTGCGCGGTGCCCGTGAACTCCAGAACAGCCGGAGACTCGCTCATCGGCCTCCTCCTTCTCATCTCGCGAATCGGTGCGGCTCCCCGGCGGACGGAGCACTCAGGCGCGGGTCTCGCCCGAGTCGGACAGGAGCATCTGATCGAGCATCCGGGGCTGCCAGTTGTAGTAGGACTGGACCTTGTAGTTCTCCTCGCCGGTCGACGACACCCCCGCGTAGTACACGAACCTGCTGTCGGCGGCGTTGTTCGGCAGCCCCTTGAGGAACTGCTCGATCTCCGGTTCGAGCGGGACGGGAAGGGACGACGAGTCCGACGCCATCACGGCGAAACAGAAGCGCTCCACCGCCGAGGACTCCCAGCCCAGGCTGGCGTAGATGCCGAACGCCTGCCGGCCGAGCCGGAGCATCTGCTCACCCGGATCCGGCAGGCCGAGTTCCCGGGTCATCGACAGGACGCCCGCTGGTTCGAGGCACTCGTCGGGCAGCCCGCCGAAGTACACGTTCACCGTGCGGTGCCGGTAGTCGATGCCGAACGTGTTCACCTTGTCGCCGAGGCCGCGCCGGGCGAAGAGGTCGACGTTGTCGGCCAGGCTCCGGGGCATCGAGGGCAGTTCGGCGAGGGTGGACAGCGACTGCATGCCGTCCGGCGGGAAGAAGAGGTAGATCTTCTTGAAACCGCCGGCCACCCCGAAGTCGATCCCGTAGCTGGCGATCGGGCAGCGCTCGCTGATCTCGGCCAGCAGCGTGCCGACCGGGTGGTCCGTCTTCTCGGTGAGCCCGTTCGACAGCGCCACCGCGTACGGGTCGACGTCGCTGCCCACGGTGAAGCGCCAGTCCAGGTCGCCCCGGTAGCGCGCTCCGGTGGCCACCCGGAGCGCGATGACGGCCTTCGGCAGGGAGTCGGCGTACGCGCTCAGGATGGGCCAGACCCGCTCCCGCGAACAGGGCACCTCCAACAGTCGCGCCGATTCCTCGATGGCGGAATAGAGTTGTGCCGACTCGGCAGGCTCGGACATTCATCCTCCAGGTGTCCAGATCAGCGCCTCCGCGGGCGGGCCGACCCGTCGGCGGCGCAGGCGTGGGTGGTGGGTACTCGCTAGCGGGCGAGGACCACCGTGGTGGGAGACGGGGTGGGGTGGAACGTGACGTCCTCGAAGCCGGCCTTGACCAGCCAGTCCCGGTAGTCGGAGCGCCGCCAGGTCCCGCCGTGCTTGCTCTTGAGCAGCATCTCCCCGGCGAAGATCAACGCGAAGGACGGTCCGCTCCGGTCGTCGTCGACGACGTAGTCACAGACGACCAGCGTGCCGCCCGGCTTGAGGGCGGCGCGCACCTTCGCGAAGAGGGCCGTGTTGTCGTCCGGCCCCTCCTGGTGGGCCACGTGGGAGTACACCACGACGTCGTACGCGGCGGTCGCCACCTCGGTGTGGTGGAAGTCGCCGTCGACGCAGGTGAACCTGTCGGCCACGCCCCGCTCGGCGACCAGCCGGCGGGCGATCGCGTTGATCGGTCCCCAGTCGAGCTGGGTGGACCGGGCGGCGGGGTTCAGCCCGAGCCAGGCGGCCGAGAAGATCCCCGAGCCGCCACCCAGGTCCAGGATCGAGATCTCACCGGCGTCCGCCAGCCCCAGCAGGTCGGCGACGATCGCCGTGACCGGGGTGGACTGGGCGGCGATGGCCGTGACCACCTTCTCCCAGTGGGGGTTGTCGGCGACCTCCACCGTCGCGTTCCTGATCGGGCCGCCCGCGCGGACCACCTCCGACAGGTCCGCCAGGCTGCCCATGTGGGTCATCTTGAGCTTGGCGAACTCGCTCAGGCTGGTGGGTCGCCCCTCGACCAGGTAGGTGCTCGACTCGGCGGTGTTGCG
The DNA here is from genome assembly GCF_900090265.1 of Micromonospora rifamycinica. Taxonomy (NCBI): domain Bacteria; kingdom Bacillati; phylum Actinomycetota; class Actinomycetes; order Micromonosporales; family Micromonosporaceae; genus Micromonospora; species Micromonospora rifamycinica. The sequence goes on along the minus strand of NZ_LT607752.1, from coordinate 4,623,351 downwards.
GTACCGGCCGTCGTGCAGCTCGACCAGGCCGAGGCCGAGCAGCCCGTCGAGGAGGGTCTGCGCGCCCCGCTCGGAGATGTCGGCCCGGACCGCCAGCTCGGCCGCGGTGCCCGCGCCGGCCTCCAGATGGGTGAAGATCGCGTGGCCCGCCGCCGCGCCGAGGATGCCGGTGGCCCAGTAGCCGTTGGCGATGTGCATGATGCGGTCGGGGGTGGGTTGCCGGGTGTCCACGCCGGTCACGCGGTCTTCGTCGCGAACATGATGAACCGCTTCGGGATGGCGTCCGGCGGGATGTCGGCGGGGTCCTTGCCGACCACCCGGGTCAGCGCGAACCCGGACTCCTCCAGCCAGCTCCGGTACGTCGGCACCTTCTGCAACCCGCCCTGGGCGGTGGCGCAGCCGAGCAGGAAGGTCGGGAAGAAGTCGATCTGGGAGTCGTCGGGGTCGGTGATGTCCTCGGGGTAGACCGGGGCCAGGATGACGAGCTGACCGCCCACCTCCAGCGCCCCGTTGGCACTCTTGAGGATCTTGAGGACGTCGTCCCTGTCGTACATGTCGAGGTAGTGCTTGATCAGCACCAGGTCGAAGCCCGCCGGGACGTCGGTGAAGACGTCGCCGCCGACGAACGAGCAGTGCTCCTCGACGCCGTGCTCCCGGAAGTTGCGCAGCGACTCCGCTTCCTTCTCGGGCGCGTCGAAGTTCGTCACGTGCAGCCCCGGTGACGCCTTCATCCGGTAGGTCATGATCGACCCGAGGCCGTTCCCGCCGAGCAGGTCGAGCACCCGCGAGCCGGCCGGGATGTCGAGGTTCTGGAAGAACCAGCCGTAGACGTTGCCGGTCTCCAGCTGCGCCAGCCGGCCCCACGAGTCGCGGATGTCCTCGTGCACGGCCGCCGCGTCGAAGAGCGTGCCGTCGAAGTCGTAGAACTTCTTGAGCCCGACCAGGCTGCCGGTCCGCACGCTCTCGGTCAGGTAGAACATCTGCCGGAGCATGGCCACCTTGATCATGCCCATGAAGGCGAGCGCCCGTTCGAGGTCGGCCTCGGCGACGCCGCCCAGCGCGGCCAGCGAGTAGGCGCCGGAGCCCTCGTCGTACGCGACGAAGCCCTCCTTCACCATCAACTGCAACAACTGCTCCACCGCATCCGGCTTCACCCCGACCGCATCACCGAGCTTGACCGCCGTCAGACCCGGATTGTCCCGCAGCCGGTCGACCAGACCGAGTTCGAAACAGGACAGCAGATTCATGAACCGCGTCGGTCCCACCATGTACTCGCGAAACCGGGCGAGAGTGGCTTCTGGCGTCATTGCGCTAGCTCCCTTCGGGTTGGTTCGGTCGGTCACGTCGACGTCGCCGACCGCACCGGCGGGCACCCCGGTCGGCGACGGCACCCGGTGGTGGGGCCGGTCGGCGGGGGCCACCCGGGCGACCGGGGTCGGCCGGCATCCGGGCCGGTCAGGCGGTCTTCGTGGCGGACAGGATGGCCTGCACGGGGATGACGTCCGGCGGCACCTCGGCGGAGTCCTTGGTCACCGCCTTCGTGACCGTGAACCCGCACTCCTCCAGCCAGCTCCGGTACGTCGACAGCTTCTGCGGCCCGCCCTGACCCATCGTGCAGCCGAGAAAGAAGCTCGGGAAGAAGTCGACGTTGTAGTTGTCCGAGTCCGTGATGTCCTCGGGGTACACCGGCACCAGGATGTTGACCTGACCGCCGACGTTCAGCGACCGGTGCACCCCGGTGAGGATCCGGAACACCTCCTCCTTGTCGAACATGTCCAGGAAGTGTTTGATCAGCACCACGTCGAAGCCCCCGGGGATGCTCGCGAAGACGTCGCCGCCGACGAACGAGCAGTGCTCCTCGACGCCGTGCTCACGGAAGTTCCGCAGGCACTCCTCCTCCTTCTCGGGCAGGTCGAACGTCGTCACCCGCAGACCCGGCGAGGTCTTCATCTGGTAGGTGTGGATCGCACCGAGGCCGGTGTTCCCGGCCAGGTCGAGCACCTGCGCACCGGCCGGGACGTCGATGTTCGTGAAGAACCAGGGATCGATGTTGGCGGTCACCCGGTTCATCAGCGTCAACCACGAGTCGCGCAGGTCCTGGTGCTCGGCCACCGCGCCGTACAGGTTGCCGTCGAACCCGTACAGCTCCTTCAGCCCGACGACCTGGCCGGTCCGTACGCTCTCGGTGAGGTAGTAGACCTGCCGGAGCGCGACCACCTTGATCAGGTTCATGTAGGCGAGCGCCCGCCGCAGGTCGCCCTCGGCGACGTCGCCCAGCGCGGCCAGCGAGTAGGCGCCGGAGCCCTCGTCGTACGCGACGAAGCCCTCCTTCACCATCAACTGCAACAACTGCTCCACCGCATCCGGCTTCACCCCGACCGCATCACCGAGCTTGACCGCCGTCAGACCCGGATTGTCCCGCAGCCGGTCGACCAGACCGAGTTCGAAACAGGACAGCAGATTCATGAACCGCGTCGGTCCCACCATGTACTCGCGAAACCGGGCGAGAGTGGCTTCTGGCGTCATGTACTGATCCCTTCGAGTTTGTTTCTGCTCCACGCGATGCGACAGGTGACACCGGCACCCACCACGGGGTGCCCACCGACGTGCGACGGTCCAGCAGGGTGGACGCAGGCGGCCGGGATCACCGGTCCGGTCTGGCGACGCCGGGTTCACGGCCGGGCGGCCGGCGGCCCGCCGACACCCACCGGTCACCACCCCGGATGCGCGTCGCGGTGCACGACGGCAGCGGCGGGACCGCCCCGCCCCGCCCGGGGAGGATCCGGAGATCCGCCTGCGGCCCGGCCCGGCCGGCGCGGACGGGTTCCGGCCGTGGACAGCCGGCCCGACGGGTACCCCGGCTGCGACGCGACAGCGCCCCCGTCGATCGGTGACCAGCTATGGTGCGCCCTCCCGTGCTCCGTATCCCGTCGAGCATCGGCCACCGGGCTTGGCCGGCACTGGCCGACGGGTTGGCGTTGGCTTGGCGGCTGTCCACCCGCCGGGGAGCCGCCGTCACGCCCCGGCCGCCTCGCCCGTCACCAACGCCACCGCAGGCCCCTCCCCGGCGACATCGGGCGGAGGATCCGCCTGGGCGCGAAGCTGCCGGACCCGGATCGCCAGGGCCGGCGGCAGGTCGGGCAACGCCAGCAGCTCGGTGACCGCCTGGTGACGCCGGTCGCGGTGGCCGGCCCCGTCGAGCGCCGACACCCGCAGCAGCAGGACCCGGGCCAGCACCACGGGGTCGTCGGCGAGCCGGGCCAGGGCCAGCGCCTCGTCCGACAGGGCGACCCGGCGGGCCTGGTCACCGTCGGACGGGCAGGCCACGGCCAGGCAGGAGAGCAGCAGGGCACGCTGCGCCCGGCCGGTCACCCGGGTCAGTGCCCGCTCCAGCACCTCGACGAGCCGACGGCCGACCTCGCCGTCGGCGGCCTGCCGCCAGAGCGGCTCACCGACCGCCGCCACCGCCGCGACGGCCGGGCGGCAGGTGTCCGTGCCGTCGCGGGCCTCCCCCGCCACCAGGGACTCCTCGATGGCCTCGATGAACGCGGGCAGCCCGTCCCGCGGGTCGCCCGCGCGGTACAGACTGAACCCCAGGCCGAGCAGCAGGGGGTACCGGTCGGTGTCCTCCCGCTGGGCCAGGCCGGCGGCGGTCAGGGCCTGTCGCCAGAGCGTCGCGGCCTCCCCGGACGCGCCCCGTGCGTCGGCCGCCCGCGCCGCGGTGGCGGCATGGTCGGCGGCGTGGGCGGCGGCGGAGGGGTCGAGCTCGGCGGCCAGCAGCCAGTGCCGGGCGATCTCGGTCGTGCGGTCCGGGTCGCCCGCCCACGCGCGGGCGGCCGCCACCCCGATCCGTCGGTGCAGCCGGACCCGGCGCAGTCGACCGGTCGTCTCGTAGAGCGCCTCGGCGGCCAGGGTGTGGGTGAACCGGAACCAACCCAGCCGCTGCTGGTCCTCGACGATCAGGCCCGCCGCACCGGCGGTGTCCATGATCTCCAGTGCCGCCTCGATCTCGACCGAGGCCGCCTCGGCGACGACCTCGATGTCGAAGTGCCGACCAGCGACGGCGGCGACCGACAACACGTCCACCACGGGCTGCGGCAGGCAGGCGACCCGGCGCAGCACCACCTCGCGGACCGGCATCGGCACCGGCACCGTGTGCGGGTGGGCGATCCGCTGTTCGGTGGTCAGCAGCTTGATCAGCTCCCGCAGGAAGAACGGGTTGCCCTCGGTGCGGTCCCGGAGCGCCTCGGCGGTCGGCACGCTGATCTCGTGGCGCAGGATCGCGCTCGCCAGCGACCGGGTCTCCCGGGTGGTCAGACCGTCGAGCGCTATCCGGGTCATCTCCGAGCGGGCCAGCGCGGCCAACGTGTCGGCCAGGGTCGCCGCCTCGCCGGACCGGTAGGAGACCGCCAGCAGGAGGCGGTTCGCCGGCACCGACTCGGCCAGGTGCGCCAGCAGCCGCAGTGAGCTGGGATCGGCCCGGTGCAGGTGGTCGAGGACGACCACCAGCGGTGCGGCCTGGGCCGCGTCCGTCAGGTAGTGGACGATCGCCTCGAACCGGCGCAGGGTGGCAGTGGCCACCTCGGTGCCGTCCACCATCTGCTGGAGGTCGCCGTTGAGCAGCTCGGCCACCGGTTCGGGCACGGGATGCTGCGGGAAGCAGGTGCCGGCCGCGCGCAGGATCTGCTCCCACAGCCACAGCGGTGGCGCGGTGACGTGCTCCGGGCAGCTGCCCCAGAGCACCGGCGCCCCGGCCAGCGTGGCGAACCGTCGCAGCAGGCTGGTCTTGCCGATGCCCGGTTCCCCGGAGACGGTCACCACCCGGCCCCGGACGGCCGTCCCGGACATCGCCTCGATCAGTTGGCGCAGGGCCACCTCCCGGCCGACGAAGACCTCGCCGTCCGCCGCCGGGGGCGGGGTCGGCGGCAGCGTTCCGGTCGTCCGGCCCCGCCCGGTGGCGGCGGGCCGATCGGGTACGGCCTGCGCGGCGACCGGCGGGACCGGACGCCACTCCAGCGCGGGCACCTGGTTGAGGATCTCGCGTTCGAGATGCTGCAACGCCGGCCGGGGATCGATGCCCAGCTCCTCGGCCAACCGCCGCTGGATCGCCCGCAGCACCCCCAGGGCGTCGGCCTGCCGGCCCGCCCGGTACAACGCGAGGCTCAACAGCTCGCAGCCGTACTCCCGCAGCGGGTAGGCGTGGACGAAGGCGTCCAGTTCGGCGACCGCCACCTCGTGGGCGCCGACCGCCAGGAGCGCCGCGCAGCGCGCCTCGACCACCGACAACCGCAGCTCCTCCAGCCGCGCCACCTCCGGCACGACGCACGGCGCGTTGGCCACCTCCGCGTAGGCCTGGCCGCGCCAGAGCGCCAGCGCGACCTCGAACTCCCGCAGCGCCTGCTGCGCGTCACCCCGGTCCCACGCCTGCCAACCCGCCGTGGCGTGCCCGCTGAACCGCTGGACGTCGATGTCGATGACCCGCTTGTCCAGCAGGTAGCCGGGCGGGCAGGTGCGCAGCACGGTGGCCGGCGTCCGGGGCGCCCGGTCGGGCTCCAGCACCCGGCGCAGGTTGGCCACGTACGCCTGGAGTGAGGCCATCGCCGACGGGGGCGGGTGCTCCGCCCACAACGCCTCCAGGATCACCTCGACCGCCACCGGCTGACCGGCCCGACTCACCAGCAACGCCAGCAACGCGCGCTGCTTGGGTGCGCCCAGGTCGACCAGCCGCCCCGCCACCACCGCTTCCAGCGGCCCCAGGGCGCGGAACTCCGCCAGCACCCGGCCGGCCCCCCGGGCCTTCGCGGCCTGCGCCTCGGCCCACCGCAGGGAGTCCGACGCGGTACGACTCGAAGCCCCGGCGACTGCTACGTTGATCATGCGGCGACACTTCCGGCGCGCACAACGGAAGAACTGTAACGACAGACGTCCAGTGCGATGGTCCCGGCTGTTATATGGTCCCGCCTGCCCGCTTCGTGGGCCTGGGCCGCAGGCCGCATGACGTGCCCCTTCCCCGTGGCTACCAAGGCTGCGCTCATGTTGCCGGGCGAAACGCTACCGCCGACCGGAGGTGGTGGCAATAAAGAACCGCGACCCTGACAATCGATGCAGGTCGTCGACGGTATCGCCGCCCGGCGTCCCGCGAAGCGGACACCCGTTCACATCACCAAAAGACGCTCGGCGATGTTTTAGCCGGGTCGACACTGCCGGGTTCCCACTGCCCGGCGGATGATCCGCCGCCACTTCGGCGCATCCTTATCGGCGGTCGCGCACTATCGGCCCGGTGGCCTCCGTGCCGTCTGACGCATTTCCGACGGTCGTTTTCCGGCGCGGGCGAACCGAACAGCTGGCAGCATTCGGGCGAAGCCGGCCACCACCTCGGCGTCAGCACCGGCCGGCACCACGCCGGTGCGGCACGACGGTCCCACCGCCTCGGCCGTCCGGTCGTCACCACCGACGGCGGTCGCCGTCGGGCGGGAACGACGGCCACCGACCGCGACCCGCACGGGACGACGCTTCGCGCCGTCAGCAGGGCGGCGAGCACCGCCGACTCCACCGCCCCCGGGTTCGGCGCTCGCGGTCGCCGAACCGAACCGGCGCTCAACCCATCTTCCGTCACCGCGCTTGCCGGCGACTTGGTGTCAACTTGGCGCTGACTTGAGGGTGGCTTCTTTTCGGTCCAGCGCTGTACGCGCCAGCCAGTCAAATCGACAGGCAGCGATAGTTGTATCGCCATTGTTTCCTGGTCGAAGGTGACCGCCACGACCACCGGAAGAAGGTTCGGGAACAGGTCCCGGCGTTGTCGGCAACTTCAATGGAAGCCTCTTGACACCCCTGGCCAGGCTCACGGAGACTGCTGGCAACAGGCGACGGTACGCAGTTCCGTCGACCGTGCAGATCGAGAGCACGGCGACGACGCGTCGCCTCCATTCCCCGCTTCTCACGACCGGCGGTCCGGTCGACACCCACGGCGAGATCGCGGGCGTAAATGTGTCGACAACAGATACGTGGACACCGGGCAGAAAAGCGAGACGCACCAGACCACTGGTCGCCGATCACCGACACCGGCTGGAGACCCGTTCATGCGCCAGGCAGAAAAGACGCCCGAGGGTGGCCGCCACCACGGCGGCGGAAGGGTCGTGCTCGCCGAACCACGGAGCTTCTGTGCCGGGGTGCGCCGGGCCATCGAGATCGTCGACGAGGCCCTCCGCCGGTACCCGCCACCGGTCTACGTGCGGAAGCAGATCGTGCACAACCACTACGTGGTCCGCGACTTCGAACGGCGCGGCGTGGTGTTCGTGGACTCCGAGGACGAGGTGCCCACCGGCGCCGTCTGCGTCTTCTCCGCCCACGGGGTGTCCCCGACGGTCCGCGAACGTGCCGCCGACCGGCACCTGGACGTCATCGACGCGACCTGCCCACTGGTGGCCAAGGTGCACCAGCAGACCCGCCGCTACGCCCGCGACGAGCGCACCATCCTGCTCATCGGGCACGCCGACCACGAGGAGGTGGAGGGCACCTACGGCGAGGCCCCCGACCGCACCATCGTGGTGGCCGACGTCGCGGACGTGGCCCGGCTGGAGCTGCCCCGCGACGAACCGGTGGCCTACCTGACCCAGACCACCCTCTCGCTCGACGAGACCGCCGAGGTCATCGCCGCGCTCGAGGAACGCTTCGACGACCTCCAGGGGCCGGGCAGCGACGACATCTGCTACGCCAGCCAGAACCGGCAGAACGCGGTCAAGCAGATCGCCGCGGTCGCCGACGTCGTGCTCGTCGTCGGCTCGCCCAACTCCAGCAACTCGGTACGGATGGTGGAGGTCGCCGCCCGGACCGGCACCCCGGCCCACCTGCTGCCCGACGTCACCCACCTGGACCCCGGCTGGCTGGACGGTGCCCGCTCGGTCGGGCTCAGCTCCGGCGCCAGCGTGCCCGAACTCCTCGTCGAGCAGGTGGTCGACCGGCTGGCCGGGCTCGGCTTCGACGAGATCGAGGTCGTCCGCACCGCGACCGAGAACATCACCTTCTCCCTCCCCGGCAGCCTCGCGACGCCGCGCGGGAGCACCGGCGCCGGGCCGAGCGCACCCGGTGGGCGGGGATGAACCGGCTGGCCGCCGGGTCGGGCCAAGAGCCTGCCAAGCCGCCGCCAAGCCGCCGGACAGTCCTGGTCAAGCAGGGTGCTCGATGCTTGGCGACACAGGCGCAGCCAGCAGCGGGAAGAGGGCGCTACATCGATCCACACCGTCGGTCCACCGGCGTGGGTGACCGGCTCCCCGGTCGCCGGGCGACCCGCCGACCGGACGACTTCGCCAGGTCACCCGGCAGGGCGGCCCGAGCCGACCGGCTCCGCACCGGCCGGTGCGCCCGCGACGCGCGCGACACAGGTCCCTCGCACGCACCGGCACGAAACCACGGCTCACACAGCCGTCAGGAATCCCCGAGGAGGCGGTTCAGATGAAGGGCTCCGTGATCCACAGCTCGATCCGGAAGGACGGTCTGCACCTTGGTCTCGTGCCGCAGCTGGCCGCGGCCAGGAACGCGTCCACACTGCTCACCCTCGACCACGACCTGGACGTCCTCCCGGACGCCGGCCGGCGGCTGACGGTCGCCCAGATCGCCGGTCACGTGGACGACCTGGCGGGTCGGCTGTGGGCGGCCGGGGTACGACCGGGCGAGCACGTCGCGATCTACAAGAGCGCCAACTTCGACGTCTGGGTGCTGGCGTCCGCCACGTCGCGGATCGGCGCGGTGCCGGTGCTGCTCTCGCCCGCCCTGGACGCCGCGACCATCGGCGCCCTCCTCGGCCGGCTGGAGCAGCCGAACCTGCTCACCGACGACCGCAAGCTCGACGAGCTGGCCGACGTGCCGCTCGCCGACCTCACCCGCCGGGTGCTCACCGTCGCCGGTGGCCGCCCCGGTGCGGTGTCGCTCGCCGACCTCGCCGGGGCCCCGAGGGTCGAGCCGGTGTCCCGGCAGTTCGACGAAGCCGCGATGATCACCCACACCTCCGGGACCACCGGGCTGCCCAAGCTCGTCGTGCACACGCCGGAGACCATGGGCGCCCGGCTCACGCCGCAGTGGCGGCTGCTGTCGCTGATGCGCAAGCGGGAGACCGTCGCCATCCACATCTCCTTCGTGCACTCGCGGATGTTCGCGGCGATGGCGTTGGCGTTGTTCTTCGAGATGCCCGTACTGCTGATGCGGGAGTCCGATCCGGAACGGGTCGCCGAGCTGTTCCTGGAGAACCGGCCGGGGTTCATCGAGGTGCTGCCGAACTCGTTGATGGAGTGGGAGCGGCTCACCGAGGACCGGCGGAAGCCGTTCGCCTCGATCAAGTACTTCAGCACGACGTTCGACGCGATCCACCCCAGGACCATGAGCCGGCTGCTGCGCTCCTCCGAGCGGCGCGGCGCGCTGTTCTTCCAGATCTACGGTCAGAGCGAGGTCGGCCCGGCCGTCGGTCGGCCGTACTTCCGCAACTCCGCCCACCGGGCGAACGGCCGCTGCGTCGGGTGGGCGATGCCGGGCTGCGCCCGGATCCGGGTGGTCAGCCGGGACGGCAAGCGGCCGTCGGAGTCGAACCCCGGCTACATCGAGGTGGCCTGGCCCGGCCTGGCGAAGACCTACTTCGCCGAGCAGGACCGGTACGACACCAACCGGACCGACGAGTGGTGGCGGACCGGGGACGTCGGTTACCGGACCAAGCTCGGCTGCCTGCACATGTTCGACCGGGAGGTCGACATGATCCCCGGGCTGCGCAGCGCCCTGGAGGTCGAGGACGTCATGCTCGGCGCCCTCGACGAGCTGACCGAGCTGGTCGTGGTGCCGGGGCCGAACTCCGAGCCGGTCCCGGTCATCTGCACCGAGGACGACCGGCCGCTGGACCTGGACCGCTGGCGCTCCGCCGCCGCCAGGTTCCCGCAGCTGGCCGAACCGATCCAGCTCCCCCAGGCCGAGCTGCCCCGGACCGGCACCCTGAAGGTCCAGCGGATCGCGCTGGCGCGCCGGCTCCAGGGTGAACTCGAGAAGCGGAGCTGACCACCACCAAGCCCGCCGACGGCGGCGGACCCGACCGTCGGCGCCGTCGGCCGGTCCCCGTCAGGTCGCCGGCCTGCCGGGGGCCACGGACCCGAATCGGTAAACCCACGACGTCGCTTCGATTGACCGGGAGAAGATGTTGACCGCGCTTGCTGAATTCGAAACGGCACGGGCCAGGCTGATCGACCACCCCCTCTACGCGCAGATAACCACCGAGGAGCGGCTGCGGGTCTTCATGAAGCACCACGTCTTCGCGGTGTGGGACTTCTTCAGCCTGCTCAAGCGGCTACAGACCGAGGTGACCTCGGTGAGCCTGCCCTGGCGGCCCCGGGGGCACGCCGACCACGGCCGGTTCATCATGGAGATCGTCCTGGCCGAGGAGACCGACGAGGACATCGACGGGGGTTACATCAGCCACTTCGAGCTGTACCGGCGGGCGATGGAGGAGATCGGCGCCGACACCGGACCGATCGACGCGTTCCTCGCCGCACTCGACAACGGGGTCGGCCCGATGGCGGCGCTCAAGGACGACCGGATCCCGTCGAGCGTCCGCGCCTTCGTCGGCCACACCCTCGACGTGGCGCTGAACGGCGCGCCCCACGAGGTGGCGTCCTCGTTCTGCCACGGCCGCGAGAACCTGTTGCCCGACGTCTTCTCGGCGGTCCGCGCCAACGTCGACGAGGTGCTCGCCAACGCGCCGGTCTTCCGGCACTACCTGGACCGGCACATCGCCCTCGACCACGACGAGCACGGGCCACTGGCACTGCGCCTGCTGGCCGCGCTCTGTGCCGGCGACCCGCAGCGCGAGGCCGAGGCCACGGCCGTCAGCGTCGCGGCGATCACGGCGCGCATCGGCCTCTGGGACGGCGTGCTCGCGGAGTTCGACGCCGTTCGTTGATCGATCACGCCCCCGCCGGTCGCGCCCGCGTGCGGCCGGCGGGGAACCGGGACCTGGGTACCCGGCTGGCGCGACCGGGCCAGCGCACGGCGACCCTCGAACATCGATAGAAGTGGATTCCAGAGATGCCTACATTGTGCAAGCCGTCGGTGGGTGTACCGGAACATGTCGTCACCATGGAAGAGACTCTGGACTTCGCCAGGACGCTCCACGCCGGTAAGGAGCAGCTCCCGCTCGCACTCCGGCTGATCGAGAACACCGGGGTCCGGAAGAGACACATCGTCCAGCCGATCGAGCAGGCGCTGCGCCACCCCGGCTTCGAGGAGCGCAACCGGATCTACGAGGTCGAGTCGAAGAAGCGCTGCCCGGAGGTCATCGAACAGGCCCTGGCCAACGCCGGGGTGGCCGCCCGCGACATCGACGCGATCATCTACGTGTCGTGCACCGGGTTCCTGATGCCCTCGCTGACCGCCTGGCTGATCAACACGATGGGCTTCCGGTCGGACACCCGGCAGATCCCGATCGCGCAGCTCGGCTGCGCGGCCGGCGGGGCGGCGATCAACCGGGCGCACGACTTCTGCACGGCGTACCCCGGGGGCAACGTCCTGATCGTCTCCTGCGAACTCTGCTCGCTGTGCTACCAGCCGGACGACGACGGTGTCGGCTCCCTGCTGTCGGACGGGCTGTTCGGCGACGCGGTGGCGGCGGCCGTGGTCCGCGGCCGGGGCGGCGTCGGCATCGCGCTGGAGCGCAACGCCTCGTACCTGATCCCGAACACCGAGGACTGGATCTCCTACGCCGTCCGGGCCACCGGATTCCACTTCCAACTGGACCGCCGGGTGCCGGGCACGATGGAACCGCTCGCCCCGGTGCTGCGCCAGTTCACCAGCGACCACGGCTGGGACGTCGGCAAGCTCGACTTCTACCTCATCCACGCCGGTGGTCCCCGGATCCTCGACGACCTCGCCAAGTTCCTCGACGTCGACCGGGAGATGTTCCGGCACAGCTGGGCGACCCTCACCGAGTACGGCAACATCGCCAGCGCGGTCGTCCTCGACGCGGCCCGCCGGCTCTTCGACGAGGAGCCGCCGCAGCCCGGCGCCAGCGGGATCGTCGCGGGCTTCGGCCCCGGCATCACCGCCGAGATGGCGGTGGGCAGCTGGAGCGACGACCCGCTCGGGGTGCTCGACCTGACCCGCGACGACGCTTCGATTCCGCACCGCGACCCGGAACTGGTCTAGGGGAAAGGGAACCCACCGCATGAGCGGCCTCATTGTCCCACCCGGCGAGGGACGCAAACTGGTCACCAAGGCACAGGAGGTCACCTTCAAGGTGACCGCGGCGCACGGCTCGGTCGCGTCGATCTTCGAGGTGGTCGTGCCGCCCGGCTTCGACGTCGGGGCACACACCCACCACCACGCGCAGGAGTTCTTCTACGTCCTCGAGGGGAAGCTCGACCTGCTGGCGTTCGAGCCCACCACCCGCACCGGGGACGGCTGGCAGGACTGGGAGTCGGCCGCCGGGGACCGGGTGGTGACCGCACAGGCGGGCAGCTGCATGTTCGTCCCGGCCGGCTGCCCGCACGCGTTCCGGAACTCCACCGACGAGCCGGCCCGGATGCTGTTCCAGAGCTACCCGTCACCCGACCACGAGAACTACTTCGAGGAGATCGTCGAGATCTTCTCCGCAGGTGGACCCGTCGATCCCGACGCCGTACAGGAGCTCCGCGACCGCTACGACGTCCACCAGATCACGCCCCTGCGCTACGGGCTACCGGCCCTGCTCGGCTCCAACGGAAATCCGGCGTAGTGGGGGTGAAGACGGTGGATGCGATTCCTCTGGTCCGACCGAGTCTGGGTGAGCAGGAGCTGGCCGCGGTCGCGCGGGTGTTCTCCTCGGGCTGGCCCGCCGGTCAGGGGCCGAGCGGCAAGGCGCTGGAGGCCGACCTCGCCACCCGCTACGGGGTGACCGACGCGGTCGCGGTCAGCAACTGCGGCGCCGCTCTGCATTTGGCTCTGCTCGCCCTCGGGGTCACGGCCGGCGACGAGGTCATCGTCGCCGACTACACCTTCCCCGCGCCCGCCCACGCGGTGCGCTACGTCGGCGCGACCCCGGTCTTCGCCGACGTACGTCCCGACACCGGCACCGTCGACCCCCGGGCCGTCGCCGATCTGATCGGCCCCCGCACCGTCGGGGTCATCGCCGTGGACACCCTCGGCATGCCGGCGGACTACGACGAGCTGAACGCCCTCACCGACCGCTACGGGCTGTTCCTCGTCGAGGACGCCGCCTGCGCCATCGGCGCCACCTACCGGGGCCGACCCGCCGGCGCCCTGGCCCCCGTGGCCTGCCTGTCCTTCCACGGCCGCAAGGGCATCACCAGCGGCGAGGGCGGCGCGCTGCTCACCACCGATCCCGCTCTCGCCGCCGACGCCCGGCTGCGCTCCTCCTTCGGCATCGGCAGCATCTTCGACCAGGCCCAGATCGTCGGCCTGCCGATCCCCGAGTTCACCGAGATCGGCTACAACTACAAGCTCTCCGACATCGCCGCGGCGATCCTCCAGGTGCAGCTCACCCGGGTGGAGGAGCTCCTCGACCGCCGCCGCCTCGTCGCCGCCCACTACGGCCAGCTCCTCGCCGACGAGGAACTCGTCACCCTGCCGGTGGTGCCCGACGACCGGACCCACGCCTGGCAGTCCTATCTGCTGACCCTGCACCCGGACGTCGACCGCGCCGCCATCGCCACCGAACTGCGCGCCCATGGCATCGGCTGCGGGCACGGCACCTGGGCCAGCCACCAGCAACCCGTCTACGACAGCAGCCAGCACTGCCCCGTCTCCGCCGACCTCGCCCGGCGCAACATCGCCATCCCGATGCACGCCGAACTCACCCCCGGCCAGGTCGAACGGGTCGCGGAGACGCTGCGTACCGCCCTGCACTCGCACACCCGGGCGGGAGCGGCGTGACCGCGGACACGGAGCCGGTCGACGCCGTGCTCCGCCGGTTCCTCGCCGACCGCCGGGTGGAGGCCGAGGCGATCGGGCCGGGTTTCGCGACCGCGGTCGCCGAGCTGGAGCGCTTCGTGTTACGCGGCGGCAAGCGGGTCCGGCCCACCTTCGCCTGGACGGGCTGGCTCGGCGCGGGCGGCGACGAGACCGGCCCCGACGCCGGGGCGGTCCGGCAGGCCTGCGCCGCGCTCGAACTGCTCCACGCGTCGGCCCTGATCCACGACGACATCATCGACGCCTCACCGACCCGCCGCGGCTTCCCCGCCGCCCACGTGACCTTCGCCGACCAGCACCGGGACCGGTGCTGGTCGGGAAGCGCGGAGTCGTACGGCAGGGGCACCGCGATCCTGACCGGGGACCTGGCCCAGGGCTGGGCCGACGACCTGGTCCGGGGTGCCGGCCTCCCGGCGGACGCCTACCAGCGGGTCGGCCCGGTCTGGTCGGCCATGCGTACCGAGGTCCTGGCCGGACAACTACTCGACCTGACCGCCGAGGCGAGCTGCGCCGAGGACGTCGACTCGGCGCTGCGCGTCGACCGGTACAAGACGGCGGCGTACACGGTGGAGCGCCCGCTGCACCTCGGCGCCGCCATCGCCGGCGCGGACGCGGATCTCGTCGCCGCCTACCGTGCGTTCGGCGTCGACGTCGGGATCGCCTTCCAGCTGCGCGACGACCTGCTGGGGGTGTTCGGTGACCCGGCGTTGACCGGCAAGCCGTCCGGCGACGACGTACGCGAGGGCAAGCGGACGGTGCTCTTCGCGACGGCGCTGCGCCACGCGGACGAGCGCGACCCGGACGCGGCGAAGTTCCTCCGGGCGAAGATCGGCACCGACGTCTCCGCCGACGAGCTGCACGCCATCCGGGACATCTTCACCGACGTCGGCGCGGTGGAGCACGTCGAACGGGACATCGTGCGCCGTACCGAACGGGCGTTGGCCGTGCTGGAGGCGAGCGGCGCGACGCCCCACGGCCGGCGGCAGCTCGCCGCGATGGCGGTCAGCGCGACGCAACGCCGCTGGTGAGCAGCGCGCCGCGGCCGTGAACGCCCGGCGGGTCACCGCCGCTCGCCCGGCGTCGGCGGTATCGGCGTTGGCGGTATCGGCGTCGGCGTCAGTCGTACGTCGTCGCCGGCCATCGTCGCCAGGCGGTGCAGCCGGCGGGCCAGCCCGGCGGCCATCCGCCGCGGATCGGTGCCGGCCAGGAGCCGGGCCGCGACCGCCCCACGTAGTTCGCTGAGGAGATGTTCCCGCAGCTCCGCGGGCATGTCGTCGTCCACCGTCAGCGACCGCTGTAGGTCAAAGCGGCCCAGAGCGCCGGCCCGGCCAGGTCGCTCGTGGTGACGGTGTTCAGGTGGGAGCCGGTCAGGGCCGCCGGGAGGACCCGGTCGGGGTCCAGCATCCACCGTTGCACCGCGGCGACCGCCGCCGCGGGTGGTCGGCGGTGCTCGACGAGCTGCAGGTGGACCAGGAAGAGCGCGAGGGCGGCGACCGGCGCGGGTACCGCCCACCGCCAGCCGACCACCCCCACGAAACCGGCGTCGAGCAGGGCGGGACCGGGGCCGGCGGTGCTCTCCGCGAGCAGCAGCAGGCCGCCCGCGCCCCCGACGGTCGCCACGTCGAGCACCCCGCCGTCGGCCAGGTCGAGTTCCGTGCCCCGCAGTCCGCACGCCAGGTGCACCACCGACGCGGTGGTCACGTGTTTGCGGACGTCGTCCGGGGTGCCGGTGCCCTCCACCGGCTCCAGGGCACGGCCGAGGCAGACCGACCGGGGGTAGCACAACCGGCGTACCGCCATCACCTCGGCCATCTCGTGGTCCCGGTCGCCACGGGGATTGACCACGAACAGGGGCGTGTCCGCCACCGACGCGACCGACCGCGCGGCGAGCCGGACCACCTGCGCCCCGGACGAGACGTGCGAGATGACCGCCTCCTGGACCAGCTGGCGGCCGTCGCCGACGCGTACCGCGGGCAGCGCCAGCCGGTCCAGGCCGCTGGTCGCCGCCAGCAGGAGGCTGCCCGGCGACCACCGTCGCATGACCGCCGCCCAGCCGGGGTCGTCCGAGGCCAGCGGATCGGTCACCGGGACGTTGGCGAGCACGTCGAGCCGATCGGTGGCCGGATCGAGACAGAGCACCCCGGCGCTCCGCCCCGCGTCGTCGGTCGGGTGCAGGTAGAGCAGGGCGACCGCGCCGATCTCCCGGACCGCGGCGGCGACGGTCGCCGGATCCGGCACCTCCGGCGGTGGCCCGGCGGGTGGCGTGACCCCGGTGAGCACCGCGAGCAGGTCCAGGACGAGCGGGTCGACGGTAGGCGACCCGGGAGCGGCCGCGGCGGTCTCCAGGGCTTGGAAGGCCTCCCCGCCCCGCCCCTCCGCGAGCATCCACCCGGCGAACCGGGCCGCGTCACGGCGGTCCGACCCGGCACCCTCCAGCGCGTGCCGGCCGGCCTCCCGGCTGCACTCGTCGTCCCCGACGGCTCCGCGACTGCGGTACGCCTCGGCCAGCCGCCACCAGGTGCGGGTACGCAGGGCACCGTCGTCGAGCGTGCGGGCCGCCCCGGACAGCAGCGCGATCGCGGTGTCGAGGTCATCCGCCAGCCGCAGGTGGGCCGCGCCGAGAACCGCCGAGACCGGTGGCGAGGCCCGTCCCGGATCGGCGTCGAGCGCCGCGCGCAACGCCGCCCGGTCGTCGTGGTGCAGTGCGGCGAGCAACCCACCGAGCCGGCCCAGGGCGGGGTCCACGGTGACCGGCTCACCGGCGTGCACCGCCGCCACCAGCCGGGCCTGCGTGACGGCGACGGCGAGCGGTTGCCGGACGGGATGGTCGGTCGGCACCACGGCGAGGGCGGCGGCCAGGGCGTCTGGCTCGACGGGGGCGCCGACCCGGAGCGCGGCCACCGTCCGGCACAGTTCGGCGAGCGCCGTCACCGTGGCCGGCCGGGATGGGATCCCCGCCGCGTACCCGGGGAGCACGTCGGCGATCCCGGCGACCGCCCCGGACAGCGGCCGGGCGTCGTCCACCAGGCCGCCGACCGCCTCGACGACCACCGCCGCGGCCGGATGGTCCGGCGGGACGAGGGTCGCGGCGGTCCGCAGGTGTGCCGCGGCGGCACGGTAGGCCCCGCTGGTCGTCTCCTCGTCGTCGGCCCCCCAGCCGCTGCCGTCCCGGCTCTCCCGCAGGCACAGCCCGATCGCCGCCAGCAACTGGTCGATGCCACGCTCGGCCGGTTCGCCGTCCCCACCGTTCCCGCCGGCCGCGCCATCACCGCCGGCCGCGTCACCGCCGTCGGCCGCGTCACCGCCGTCGGCGGCGGCGTGGACCGCGGCCCCGACGAACGCGTCCAGGTCGCCGGCGGCCAGCGTCGACGGGTCGGTCGACAGGAGTGCGCGGGCCTGCTCCCAGCCGGGCGACCCGTCGCCGTCGGTCAGCGCCGCCAGCCGGTCCCGGGCCGCCCGGCGGGCCGAGTACCGCTCGGTCGCCACCGGCACGTCCGGCGGTCGCACCGGTCGACGCGGCGGGACCGTCGGCGTGGGGTCCTCGTCGCCCTGCACGACGGCGACCGGGTAGTCGAGCGGATCGCCGGTGACCCACGTCGTCAACGGCAGGCCGTCGCGCTGCAACCGCTGCAACGTCGCCAACGCCGCCATCATCCCGCCGAGGTCGACACGGGTGGGGTCACCGCTGAGCAGCGGCTGGATCGACTCCGCGATGGTGAGCATGGTGCGGGCCATGGTGGTGACCGTGGCGCTCAGCGGTGGCCCGTCCAGGACCTCGCGGAGCAGCCGGGTCGCGGTCAGCGCGTCGTCCTGCGCACCGGGCGACAGCCCGGTCAGGAAACCGGCCCGTGCGCTGGCCGGGCTGAGCGCCTCCGTCGTCCGCTGGAGATGCAGCATGGCGAGCGAGAGCCGCGCCATGCTGGCCGCCGTCGGCGGCAGGTCGGGATAGGTGAGCGCCTCGCCGAGGACGAAGATGCCGGTCTCCCGGTCCTTCGTCGCGCCGCCGTGCGTGCTGTGCCGGGCGGCCAGTAGTTGGCCGAGCCGGAAGGCCGCCTCCCCGCGCGCCGGGTCGTCGGGACCGATCAGCGAGTACACCTCGTCCCACACCTCGATCGCGGCGGAGAGGTCACCGAGCGCCGCGGGCTGACCCGGCCCGATCCGCCAGTAGATCATCTGTAGTTTCTGCCCGATCTGCACCAGTCTCGGGAGCTGCGCCGGACCGTTCGGCCCGGAGAGCCCGCGGCGGAGTTCGGCGATCTCGGCCCGGAGCTTGGCGACCTCGTCGTCCATGGCATTGCACCTCTCGGTCGGTCACTGTCCCCAGTGGGTGAATCCGGCCCAGGCCACCACCCGTACGGGATCGGTGTCGTCGAGCATCCGGCGCAGCGCGGGCGGCATGTGCCGGGGTGGTCGTCGCTGGTCGTCGAGCATCCACATCTGCGCCCGGCGCAGCGCGTCCCCGGGCGGGTGCCGCTCGGCCACCAGGAAGTGGTGGAACATGTACATCAGCAGGGAGGTCTCGCCGTCCGGGACGCTCCACTGGGTGGACAGCACCGATCGGGCGCCCGCCGCCAGGAACATCGTGCCGAGGCTGTAGGCCTCGTCGTAGCCGTGGACCGACCGGCCGGTGTGACAGGCCGCGAGCACCACCAGCCCGACGGGCCGCCGGTCGGCCCCGGCCATGACCTCGACCAGCTCGTCCGCGGTCAGGTCACCGCCGGCCAGCAGCAGCCGCGACGAGGCGGTGGCGGGGGCCGTCTCCATCACACCGTGCGAGGCGAGGTGCAACAGGCTGCCGGCCGGGGTGCCGTCGGCGCGCAGCCAGGACCGGACGTCGTCGGGGCTGCCCGCGCCGGAGGGGCTGACGCTGCCGTCCGGCCGCCGGCCGACGTAGGTGGCGCCGGGATAGAACACCTGGTGGATGCCGTACGCCTCCAGCCGTGCCGAACGCAGACCGCCCGCCCGGTCGCCGGTGTCCGGGTCGGCCAGCACCAGCCCGGTCCGGGCCGTCGGCGCCCGCTCGGCAGTGGCGGTGTCGCAGAGCATCCGGGCCGACGCGGCCTGGGAGAGGGCGACCCGCTGCACCAGGTACGTCCCGTCGGGGGCGCGGGCCGCCTGCCACGGCACCCGGGCCAGGTCACCCATCGGGACGAGCACGAGCCGCGGAACGCGCCCCGCGTCGAGGTACGGCCCGACCACCGGCCCCATCGCGGCCTTCCAGGCCCAGGTGCAGAGCGCGTCGAGCCGGTCGGTGAGGACGTCCGGGTCGATCGACCCGACCTCACGGGGCTCCCGGGCGGCCAGGGCGGTCAGGTACCGCTCGACGTCCGTGCCGGCACCGACGGAGAGCAGGGACAGCGCCAGGTACCGCGGCGGCCCCTCGACCGGGGCGATCACCGCCCAGCCCGGCGACGACGCGGTGGCGGGCACCAGATAGACCAGCGCGTCCACCGCCAGCCGGCGCAGCGCGTCCCGGATCTCGGCGAGGTCGGGCGGGTCGAGCAGGCCGGAGTCCCGGGTCAGCACCGCCAGGACCCGCTCGCGCAGCCGGGGCGAGGGGCGTTCCGTGGCCCGCCACTCGTCGGCCAGGTCCCGGTCCCCGGCCTCGACGAGCCGGGTGTACGGGTCGCGCCACGCCGTCGTGGCGAAGAGCAGCAGACCGCGCCCGGCGTCCAGCGCCCGGAGCGCGTCCGCGGGCTGGTGGTTGGCCAGACAGCCGTTGGCGATGCCGACGGCCGCCTCGACCGCCTCCCGGGCGGCGGCGCGGGCGGCGGCCGGCTCCGGCTGCCGCAACACCTGCCAGGCGTAGCCGCGGAGCCCTTCGAGGGCGGCCCGCCGGGCCAGCGGCTCCCGCCCACGCCGGCGGAGCAGCATGGTGAGGAGTGCGTTGACGAACGACCATTGCGGATGGGTCGCGTCACCGGCCAGCGTGCGCGCCTCCTCCAGCACGGTGATCGCCTCGTCCACGTCGGCCAGCGTCCCGCGCATCTCCGCACGACGGGCCAGCCCGAGCCCGAGCGAGGCCAGGCACATGACCCGGTACGGGTGGTGTCCGGGCAGCGATGCGACGACCGCCCGGAGATCGTCGAGCCCGGCCTCCACCCGCTCCGGGTCCGCCGCGTCGTCGGGGCGCATCGCCAGGCCACCCCGGACCATCAGGTGCAGCGCGCGGACCGTGTCGGACGCGTCCGGCCCGGGGTCCGGGAACTGCGCCTCTGTGTCGGCCATGCCGGCGTAGAGCGCGTCGAGCAGCGGCGCGACGTCGGCCAGCGCCGTACCCAGCGGGTCGCCCGGCGGCAACTCGTCGACGCGGACCCGCAACGCGGCGAACAGCGACCGCGCGGTCCCGGTGTCGCCCTCCTGATGGGCCTGTGCCGCCCGGAGGAGATCCGGCATCAGCGCGAGCATCGGCTCGGCCGCCGGTGCCGCGCTCGGCACCGCCTCGGTCAGGTCGTCGAGGTTCGCCAGGGCCGCGCGCATCCGGCCGGGATCGAGCATCGGGGAGGCGCGGAGGAGCCCCAGCGCCGATGCCGTGACCTCGGCCAGCGCCCGGACCTGCCGGTCGTCGGCGAACTCCCCGGCCAGCCGGTCCAGCTCGGCCAGCGCACCGGGGACGTCGGTCACGGTCCAGTCGAGCGCCGCCTGCTGGATGGCGGCGATCCGGGCCAGGGCCGCCCGGCGGCCGGGCGGCGAGCTGTCCGGCTGTCCCATCCGTGCGTCCCTTCCCTCGTTCCGACTCCTACCGTCCTGACGGACGGTTCCGGCGGCCCAGCAGCTCTACGACGGTCGCGACGATCCGGGCCAGCCGGGCCGGATCGCCGACCAGGGCGGCGACCTGCTCGGCGTCCACCGGGTCGTGCCCCGGCTCGCGGTCCAGGTCGGATGACGCCGGAAGCGTCCCGAACACCACGCCCAACACGTCGGCGACCACCTTGTGGATCTCCTCCCCGGCCGCCACCCGACGTTCCATCAGGGTGATCGCCCGGTCGGCCAGCGCCAGCAGCAGCGTGTCGTCGACCTCGTGCCGGGGCACCAGGGCGAGCGGTTCCGGTTCGGCGTACCCACCGGACGGGTCGCCCACCGGGGAGTGGACCGGCGCCTGCTTGTGGCCCAGCGGTCGTTCCACGTTCCGCTCGTACCAGGGGGTGCGACGCCGCATCGCGGTCAGGACGAGTTCGACCTCGGCCGCGACCACCGCCTCACCGACGGTGTGGTCCCCGGTGACGACGATCCGCCGCTCAGTCCAGGCGGTCAGCGGCCAGAGTCCGCCGCTGACCGTCGCCTCCACGCCGACCCAGTCGAGGACCGACTTGGCCAGCTCGACCAGCCAGGTGTCCCGCTCGAGCGCGTCGGCCAGCCAGTTCGGCACCCGGGGCCGCTGCGCCGCGCCGCGCCGCCCCCGGCGACGGCGGTGGCCGTCCACGGTGGCCCGGGGCAGCTGCACGGTGAGCCAGCCCTCCAGGTTCGTGATCGGCCGATCCGCCCGGACGAGGAGGTCGTCGACCACCGCCTCGACGTCGTCGTGGAAGCGGTCCAGGCAGTCGGGCTCCAGCCGGTGCAGCCCGCCGGCGCAGTGGTGGTGGCCGCGCCTGTGCTCGACCGGCCGGGTCACCCGCAGGTAGACCAGCGGCCAGACGATCTCGACCGCGCCGGCCCGCAGCCACCGTCCCTCCTCGACCGACGCTTCCCGGAAGTGCCGGGCGAGCAGCCCCTGCCGGGCCAGTTCCCGAACGGTGTCCGCTGCGGAGTGCTGCTGCTTCCTGGTACCGGCCACGGGAGATCCTCCGTACCTCGACGGGTGCGTCGATCGGCTGCGCACCGACCCGATGTGCACCGATCGTCGGGGCCGGGAGCCGGCCGGCCGAGGTGCGCCGGAGGAGATACCGCGAAATACGTACGGGGCACGGCGGATACGTACGGGCCGGGTTCCCGTTCGGGAACCCGGCCCGTCACCGTCCGGTCAGGACTGTCCGGCGTCCGGCCGGCAGGCCCGGTCGACGCGGTGTCCGGTCAGGACATCTCGCTGGGCGGACGCGGCCCGCGGTCCAGGTCGAGCACCACGCTGGAGGTGGCCGTGCCGTTGAGGAAGACGGTGACGGCGCGGCCGTCGGCGTCGTTCAGCTCCAGCGCGACGGACCTGCCGTTGAGCATCGCGTCCTGCACCTGCAGGGCGATGGCCTCCGCGGTGGCGTCCGGGATCGTCCATTCCTCGTGCCCGATGACGAGTTTCTTGGCCATGCGCGTACTCCTCTGCGTGATAGCGGTCGGTGGACGGGGTGGTCGTGGGCGGTCGGGGGGGTCAGCGGACCCCGTCGACCGAGTAGGTGAAGGAGAAGTCCTGCGGGTGCCGCTCGTGCCGGCCGATCCCGAACCGCTCCTGGGCCAGCAGCGAGGTGCGGTACAGCCCGATGCTCGGCCCGACCAGGTCGGTCAGCAGCTCGTACGCCGTGTTCACCAGGACCGCGGCCGCGCCCAGCACGGCGACGGCGACGGCGGCCTGCGGTGCGGCCATCGCCAGCCCGGCCACCTGGACACCGGCGGACTGCACGGCCGGGCTGGTAAGCCTGTCCGCCAGCAACGCGCTCAGGTCGCGGCTGCCGGTGGTGTCCCGGGTGACCCAGACCGCGACGTCCAGGAAGTCCACCGCCGGCCCGTGGTAGATCAGCACGTTCTCCAGCGGCAGCCGTTCGTGGTCGCGGATGTTGCTGAACCGCAGGGTCCGCGTCCAGTGCACCGGTCGGTCGCCGGGGCCGCCGGTGAGCACGAGCGTGTCGACCCGGATGTCGGCGTCGCCGAACGCCCGGTTGCGGTGCACCACCAGGTCGGCGATGCGGACGGCGACCCTGGTCGGCGTCGCGCCGCGCGGGGCGAGCAGCCGGACCGGTTGCTCCGGCCGGTCGTCGACCAGGAAGGTCGCCCGCTCGGCGGTCGGCGGAGGGGTCGGGCTCACCATGAAGTCGATCGGCGCGACGGCGTACCGGACCCGGGTGGCGGGGGCGTCGCCGACCTCGCGGTACCCGCCGGTGGCGATCTGCGACAGCAGGCCCGCCAGCCCGAACCGGACGGTGGCCGGGGTGCCGGAGCCACCGTCGCGGACGCCGTGCTGCCGCAGCACCGAGGTGTCCACCGGCCCGTCGCTGATCAGCGCCAGCACCGTCTCGGGTCGCGCGGTGGCGGTCTCGATCCCCTCCGGCCAGGTCAGGTCGACCCCGGTGAGTCGCTGGAGGTCCTCGTGCCAGCCGTAGGTGTAGGACCGGCCCGGGGCGAGCCGGACGCCACCCGGGTCGGAGTGGGTGAGCACCGACACCCGGGACGAGACGCCGATGTCGAGCAGGGACACGTACACCGGGTCGTCGCCCTCGTTGTGCACCCGGAAGTAGATGCGCTCGGCCGGGTACGCGAAGAGCAGCCCGCCGGAGAGCGGAAGAGGCTCCTCCCGCCCGTCGCGCACCCGGCCCCACTCGATCCGTACCGCGTGCGGCAGCGGCCGGTCCGGGTCACCGGCCAGCCGGCGCAGCGCGGTGGCCTGGGCGATCCGTTGCAGGTTGGCGACGACCGCGTCGATGCCCGCCGCCGTGGCCGGGTAGGGCGGGTGCAGCGGCCCGGCGTCGTCCCGTACCGCCAGCCGGCCCCGCGCGTCGACGACGACCTCGACCGGGGCCACCGTGTCGGGGTCGGCCGGTCGCAGCATCGCCCGCGCGGCCACGGCGGCGCGCAGCAGCGCACCCGCCGGGTGGTCGACCGGCAGGCGCACCGGCATGGCGGGCGCGGCGGCGCGGGTGCGGTAGCCACGGGCGTCGGCGGGCACCGGCCGTCCGGGGTCGGCGGGCCGCAGCCGGGCGAGCGCGACGGTGGGCAGCAGACCCTCGACGGTGGCGGTGCCGACCGCCGGCCCGTCGCCCGGTCCGGCCGCGCCACCCGGCATGATGGCGAAATCGTCGCCCACCTCGACGCCGAGCAGTGGCGCACCCAGCAGGTGGATCCGGTCCGCTCCCTCGACCGAGACCGGCAGCGCGTCGAGCACGTCCAGTTCGGTGGTCTCGAACGGCTGGCGTCCGGACGGCCCCTCCACCTCGGGTCGCTGGACGGACGCGAACGTCTGCACCCGACGCCGGACCGTGTCCAGCAGCGTGGACCAGGTGACCCGCTGCCCCTGTGCCTCGCCGAGCGCCCGGGCCAGCGCGTCGGTGAACAGGCCCATCTGCGTACCGTCGCGGTTGGCGGTCTCCCACGCCGACTCCGACGGCGCGCAGGCGACCACCCGCACCGCGTGCGGGTTGCCGACCGGGTGCCGGCGGTCGACCGGCAACCCGTCGGCGACCAGCGCCTGGACGTGCCGCTCGACGCCCTCGTACGTCGGCGTCCAGCGGGACGTCGCCGTCCGCAGCAGCGCCTTCACCCGGTGACCGGGGTTGCGGGACATGTGCGCGGCGTGGCAGCAGTCGAGCACGACGGTGACGTTCGGGGTGTGGTCGGTCAGCCGGGCGAGCAGCACCGAAAGCTCCACGTCGGTGATGCCGCGGAAGTCCTCGTCGTCCGAGTCGGTGTAGTCGTCCGGCACGATGAACTGCAGGTCCCGACCGTCCGGCACCACCAGCCGGCCACCGTGGCCGCTGTAGTACACGACGAGGGCGTCGTCCGGGCCGGCGTCGGCGACGAGCTTGTCGTACGCGTCGAGGATCCCCGCCCGGGTGGCGTACGGCGTCACCAGCCGCTGCACGGTGAAGTCCCGTGGCTCCAGGGCCTGCGCCATCGCCTCGACGTCGTTGAGGACACCGGCCAGTCCGTTGGTCTGCGCACCGATCAGGAGGGCTCTCCGCGTCATGCCCGGCACTGACGGACAGGTGCGGTGCTCAGTCGAAGAAATGCTCCCGGCGGGCCAGGGCGATCGCCTCGGTGGCGCTGTGCACGCCCAGCTTCCGGTAGATCCTGGCGAGCTGGGTCTGCACGGTCCGCGGACTCACGCCGCGCGCGTCGGCGATCCGGGCCGCGTCCTTCCCGTCGTACAGCATCCGCAGCACCCCGAACTCGGCCGGCGTCAGGCCGTACGGCAGCCGGGCCGGCACCGGTCGTTCGCCCAGGCTGAGGCCGATCTTCGGGGCGAGCTCCTCGATCCGTTCCGCCAGCGGCCGGGCACCCAGCGCCTGCGCGATCCGGTAGGCGTCGCGGGCCGGCTCCCGGGCGCCGGTCTTGTCGCCGGCCCCGTCGGCGGCCAGCGCCGCGAGGGACTGCCGCCACCGGGCGTACGCCGCCGGGTACGGCCGGTCCAGCTCGACCCAGCCGACGGCGACCCGCTTCCAGCCGAGGGCGCTGTCCGCCCGTGCGATGCGCTGCCGTTCCGCCGTGCAGAGCGCGACGAGCTGCCGGAGTTCCGCCGTCAGTTGCCCGGCCGCCGTCGTCGACGAGCGGCGTACGACGTCCTTGGTCAGACCGGCGAGCCGGTCGCCGACGGCGCTCGCGCCCCGCGGGTCGGTGGCCGCCCGGTCGGCCGCACAGCGCATCCCCAGCGCGAACAACCGCAGCAGCTCCAGGGCGTTCTCTCCTTTGTGGACAGCCGCCACGCCACGGCTCACCTCGTCGGCGGCCCGGGCCAGGTCGCCCTCACCGAGAGCCAGCTCGGCCCGGACGGTGTGCAGCGGCCCGAGGAACCGTGGATCCTCACCGTGCTCCACGTTCTCGATCGAGGCGAGCAGCTGGTGTGCCTGGGCGAAGGCGCCCTGCGCCACCTTGATCTCGGCGAGCGTGAGACGCGGGTAGAGGCTCTCGGCGGGGGACCGGTCCAGGCTCGCCTCGGTGATGATCTTCTCGGCGTCTTCCCATTCGCCGAGCAGCACCAGCGCGGCACTGGAGTTGTTGGCCAGCAGGATGCCCTGCCGGCTGCCCGCCAGGTCGAGCCGGCGGGCCTCCTCCAGGCCCTCCCGGGTCACCGTGGCCGACTCGCGCAGCCGTCCGGCGTGCTCCAGGATCAGGCCGAGATTCGCGTACGCCCGCAGGAGGTCCTCGATGTGCTGGGCCGAGCGGGCGATCTCGAGTGACTGGCGCAGCCGGCGCTCGCCCTCGGGGTCGCCCAGCATGCCCAGCGCGAGGCCGGAGATGCCGAGCGCCCGGCCCCGCTCGGCCGTCGCCCCGACCTCGGTCGCCAGGGCGAGCGCCGCGTCCGCGGTGTCCCGCCCCTCCTGGTAGTGGCCCGCCTGGAGGTGCGCCAGCGCGATCCCGGCCAGCACCCGCGCCTTCACCGCCGACGCCGGGCGCTCCGCCAGCAGCGTGGCCGCCTGCCGGAACGCCGCGCCGTACTCGGCGCGTCTGCCGGCCTCCCAGAGATAGGTGGCACGCCGCTCGTGCAGCTCACCCAGCCGGCCCGGGTCACGCCCGTGGTCCGGTGCGTCGATCGCCCGCCCGACCAGTTCCAGCGCCCGGTCGAGGTGGCCGGACCAGCGGGCGGCCTCGGCCGCCTCGGCGAGCAGCTGCGGGTGCGTCACGCCGGCCCGGGTCTGCGGGTCCTCGACCTGCCGCCACAGGCCCAACGCACGCTCGAACTGCACCTGGGCCGAGGCGAACGCCAGGGTACGGGCCGCCATCTGCCCGGCCTGGACGGCGGACCCGAGCGCCTGCGGCCAGCTACCCGCCTGGTACCAGTGGCCGGCCTGTTCCGCCACCGCCGACCCCTCGGACAGGCAGAGCCGGGAGTCGGCGGCCAACGCCTCGGCCATCGCGACGTGCAGGTCGACCCGGGTGTCCCGGACGGTCTGCTGGTATACCACCTCCCGCATCAACGCATGCCGGAACCGGTACACGTCGTCCTCGTGCTCGGCCACCAGCATCTGCCGGTCGAAGCACTCCTGGAGCGCGTCCCGCAGTGTCTCGGCGGGCAGCCCGCTGACCGTGCGCAGCAGCCGTCGGCTCATCGCCCGGCCGGCCACCGCGGCCACCCGCAGCACCCTGAGCGCGTCCTCGCTCAGCTCGCTCAGCCGGGCGAGCATCACCGACCGGATGTCCGGCGGCAGCTCGACGTCCTCGTCCCGGCCGGTCAGCGCACCGGCGGCGAGCAGCTGCTCCGCGTAGAAGGGAATCCCGTCCGACCACCGCAGGCAGCGCGCCGCGAGTTTCGGGTCGACCCGGTCGGCCCCACCGGCGGCGAGGAGTTCGCGCATCTCCGCCAGGGTGAAAGGGGCCAGCTCGAACCGCTCGGTACGGCGCAGGAACGTGGTGCCGGCAAAGAGCTGCCAGAGCCGTTCACCGCGCGGAGGATTGGCCCGGTAACTGCCGACGAGCAGTAGTCGACGCCCCTCCGGGCGGGCCTGACCGAGGTGCCGCACCAGATCGAGTGTCGACGGATCGGCCCAGTGCAAATCTTCCAGGATAAGAACCACCGGCGCTTTGGAGCCAATTTCGTCAAGCATCCGACGCACCGCGAGGAAAACCTGCTGGGGCGCCCCCATCGAGTCGCTGCCCAGCTCGAAGAAAACTGTCAACTTCTGGTACGCCGAGCCACCGAGTTCGGCGGCGCGTGCCTCACCGTGCTCCCGGCCGAACATCTCCAGCGCTTCGAGCAGCGGCCCGTACGGCGTGGGGCTGCCGAAGCGCTCCTCGCAGGTGCCGGCCAGGACGTGAGCGCCGGATCCCCGCGCCTGGAGCGCGAACTCACTCAGCAACCGGCTCTTGCCGACGCCGGGCTCGCCGCCGACCAGCACCGTCCGGGCCGTGCCGCGCCCGGCCTCCGCCAAGCGTCGCCGCAAAAGGCCCAGCTCGTCCGCACGGCCGACGAACACCGACTCCTCTGGCACCTGCACCACCTTTACCCGGCTCTACCGATTGCGGATGTCATCGCTGGTCCACCACAGGAACTGCCGACAATGCGGTCCCGCTTTCCCGTGTTCCACGTGGGTGAAGCGCCCGAAGAGTCGGACCAACGAAGGTTACCCACCATGGCGCATGAAGTCGCATAACGTGAACGGCGCGAAAAGTCATTTCCCTTGGCGATCAGCCGGGCGACGGACGGCTCAGGGGGGTGGGCGACCAGCGATTCAGGCCACCGAAGGGAAACGATAGGTCGACAGATCCGGATGAACGTCGTGACCGGGATGTTACGCCGACTGAACGGACGGACGACTGCCGATCAGCCGGACGCCCGGCATGCTGGCGTACGCACACCACACCGACCGGCGGACGGGAACGCGACGATGGGTGACGATCCGGCCTCGGCCCAGACCCCCGACGAGCTGCGCGACTACCTCATGTCCGAGCTGCGCGCGGCGGTCCCGCCGGCCGCCCACCCGGGGGAGGATCCGGTCGCGGCGACGGCCGCGCTGGAGGAGCAGCTGCGCCGGATCGACGCGATGCTGACCGCACTCGGGGAACCCACCGACCCCGACTAGGGACCGCCGGCAACCGGGGCGGTCCCACCACCACGCGCCCCCGCTCGCCCGCCACCGGCCGCACCGGTCCGTCAGTATCCGGACAGAGGTGGCTGCGGAGCGCAGCCCTGGCGAGGGGACCGGGTGGGATGACCGTCGAAGCTGACTCCGGCGATCCGGTGGTCGTCGCGGCACTGACCCGCTGTGGTGCCACCGTCGGTCGACTGGTCGACGGCGTGGGGGACGCGACGGATCTCGACACGGCGCTCGCGGACCTGTTCGGCCTTCCCGACGACCTGCGCCCGAGCCCGCTGGCCGGTGCCCTGGTGGTGGTGCTGCTCCGACTCGGCCCACACGCCGAACCCCGGCACGTGCAGCACGTCGACGCTCTGCTGGGGATCGCCGACCGCGACCCGCCGCCGTGGCCGGAGTGGGCCGACATCAGGATGCTGGCCCGCGCGTTGGCCCCGATGGGCCGCATCGCGGCGCTCGCGACGGGCGACAGTCCCCAGCCCGCTGATCTGCGTGCCCTGCTCACCGAGCTGGGTGAGCTGGAGGCACTCCTCCCGGCGAGGGCCAGCGAGGCGGTGGGGCACCACCTGCAGCTCGTGCACACCATGGCGACGTCTGTCCACGACGCCATGCACGACGACGAGGCGGCCCTGCGCCGCATCGGTCCCGACCTCGAACGGCTCCGCGCGCAGATCGGCGATCCTGAGGTGAGCGCGGAGCTCACCCCGATGATCGAGGTGACGAGCAGGTGGCCCGACCTCCTGCTCGCGGAACGGCGGTCGAACCTCCCGGTCGCCGAGGCCGTCGAACTGCTCCAGGCCGCGGTTGACGCGGTCCCGTCGCACCGCCGTGGAGAGAACTTCCCGGAGTTCGCCGCGGCCGCCGGAGCGACGACGGCCCGGCTGCGGTCGCTGGAGGGTCTCATCGGGCAGGGGTCGGGCAGCGCGCCCACCGACCAACAGATCGCCGCCCTGCTCGCTCGCGCCGAACACCCCGACGCCGGCCCGGCCAGACGGGCCACCTCCTATCGCGACCTGGGCGCGGCCGTAGCGCGACGTGGTTCCCGGGATCGCGACCCGAGCCGGATCGACCAGGCCGTCGGATACCAACGGCAGGCACTGGCCGCAGCCACGGCAGCCGCGCCGATCTCGACCGCCGTCAGCTGGTCCGGCCGCCCCGACTACCTGCTGAGCCTGCTGGCGCTCGCCGACACCCTGGCCCTGCAGTGGACGGTGGCCGGTCGACACGACAGCCTGGTGGAGGCCGAACAGCTCCTCGTCGAAGCCCGTGAGCTGGCCGTCGGCCCGGAGAACATGCTCTGGGCAGAGATCAACGAGCGCCTCTCCTCCGCCCGTGCGTCGCTCGGCGCACACTCCGGTGCCCGCCAGGCCGGGCTGGACGGCCTGCGTCGCCACGCCTGGAAGGTCCTGCTCCAGTCGGACCCGGCGGCGGCCACGGCTGCCGCCCGTGGCGCCACCTCCGACGCCACCAGGGTCGCGCGACAACTGTTGGCGGCAGGCCGGCCGGCCGAGGCCATCCAGGCGCTCGACGCCGGTCGGGCACTCGTCCTGTTCGCCGCGACCGAGTTGCACGACGTCCCCACCCGCCTCGACGCCCGGGGCCGTGCCGACCTCGCCGAGCAGTGGCTGCTGGCGACCGCCTCGGGAGAGCCGGAGGCCGTGCCGGTCGAGCTGCGCCGCGAAGCGCTGACGGCGTTGTCCACACCAGCGGACCCGGAGGCGGTCGGCGCCGCCGGGCCGCTCGACCCGCCCACCCTGCCCGAGATCCGGGCCGCCCTGGCCGCGCTGGACGCCGACGCGCTGGTCTACCTGGTGCCGGCGACGTCCCGCGACACCGGTTACGCGGTGATCGCCCCGGCGCAGGGTCCACCGGCCTCGATGGAGCTGCCCGGCCTCACCCTGGATGACCGGTCGGACCTCGACAGCTACCTGTACGCGCTGTCGAACCGCGACGCGGCGCGCTTTCCGGTCGGTCCGCTGCCCGCCGAATCCGCCGAGGCGCGCGGCGTGGCCGACCCGGCCGGGGAGGGGCTCCCCCGGGAGGTGGAGCTCCAGCAGGTGGAGTCCCGGTTCGCCGACACGCTCGACACCCTGTGCGGTTGGGCCTGGCAGGCGGCGATCGGTCCGCTGCTGGAGCAGTACTTCGCCCACCGTCCGGCCGCCGGGTCCGGGCGACCACCCCGGGTGGTGCTCGTCCCGATGGGCAGCCTGGCCCGCGTGCCGTGGCAGGCGGCCCGACGGCCCGACGGGCCGTACGCCGTGCAGCTCGCCGAGTTCTCCCAGGCCGCCTCCGCCCGGTTTCTCTGCGCGTCGGCCGTCCGGACGCGGGTGCCGCTCGCACCGGTCGGTCTGGTGGTCGGCGATCCCGACACCGGCCGCGTCGGCGCAGAGCTCACCGCGGCCCGGGTCGAGGCGTACGCCGTGCACCAGGCGTTCTACCGGGGTGGCCGGTATCTCGGCCGGCGGCCGGACGGACAGCCCAGCCGGTCCGGGGCCGGCACCGCGGCGCAGATCCGCGACTGGCTCACCAGCACCCGGCCCGGCGCCGGCGCCATGTTGCATCTGGCCTGTCACGGCGTCGTCGAGGTCGCGGGCGAGGAGACGGCGTCGTACCTGCTGCTCGCCGGTCGGGAGCGGTTGACCACGGAAGAGCTGATCGCCGTCCTGGCCGAGGTGCCGCAGCGCGTGCTCGGTCTGGTGGTGCTCGCCGCCTGCCGGACCGGCGTCTCGAGCCGTGGCTACGACGAGGCGTACAGCCTCGGCACCGCGTTCCTCGCCGGTGGGGCGCGCTCGGTCCTCTCCACCCAGTGGAGCATCCCGGATCAGGCCACCTCGGTGCTGATGTTCATGTTCCACCACTTCCTGGCCACCGGCCGCAGGCCCGCCCGGGACGCGCTGCGCCGGGCGCAACTGTGGATGCTCGATCCGCAACGGCAGCCGCCCGAGGGGATGCCCCCGCAGCTGCGCCGGCACCTGGCACAGACCGACCCGGCCGAGGTCGTCGCCTGGGCCGGGTTCGTGCACTGGGGCCAGTGACCGGACCGACCATGACGACAGTGACGAGCAGAGAGGCCACCGAAGCGATGCCGAAGCAGGACAGGGTCGCCACGCTGCGGGCAGCGCTCGCCGGCCTCTCCGGCCAGGACCGGATCCGTGGCCGCGTCGAGCTGAGCCACGCTTTGCTGGACCGGGCCTGGCGAGCCGGTCTGGAGACCTCGGCCGATCGCGGTGACTTCGACGAGGCGATAGCGATCATGGAGGAGGTCCACGCGGACCCCCGGCTTCTCGATGCGTTCCGCGGGTCGATCACCCAACGCCTGGGCCTGCTGCTGGCCTTTCGACACCTGGTGACGGCGAGCGGGAACGAACCGGACCGCAAGCGTGCCGTCGAACTCCTGACCGACTCGCTCGACGTCACCGGCCTCGCCCCGGTGACCGTGACGGTCGCACGCCTGATGCTCAGTCAACTTCACCTGATCGCGGTGTCGCGCGGTCTCGCATCCGTCAGTCTCGCCGCGATGTTGCAGGGCGGGGCGGCGGAGTACCGGGCGGAGGTGGACCTGGCCATCGGGTACGCGCGGCAGGTCGCCGAGACCCCGATGGTCACCGCCGATCTTTCCCTCATGGCCCGGATGCTGATCGGGACGGCCGAGCCGATACGGAGCCAGATCGCCATGATGGACGTCGCCACCACCGGGTTCGACCAGCGCATGACGCAGCAGTTGTTGGCCGCGGCCCAGGCGTTCGAGGCCCGGTCGGGGGCGGCGGACGCGGCGGCCGGATCCCCCGGCGCATCCGACCCGCCCGACGAGCCCCTCGTCCCACCGCAGGTCCTCGGCTCGCTGCTGAGGGCCACGTTCGCCGGGTCGCCGCTGGACCAGCCGACCACGGTGGTCTACGGAACGGAGCCGGCCACGTCGCCCGGCCCACCGCAGCCGACGCCGGCCGCCGTCCCGGTCGACGTCACACCGCTGCGGGTCGCCCTCGCCGACCAGCTGGCGGAGTTGGTCGCCGCGGCGCAGGACGTCCGTTCCATGCCGGCGGAAAACGCAGGGCCGGCGGAAGACACAGGACCGGCGGAGGCGGCAGCGGCCGGAGCGGCTCGGGCGGTGGAGCGACCCGAGGCGTACCGGTCGGCGGCGGCCCTGTTACGTCCGGACCTTCCACCGTTGCCGATCGACGCGGTCGACGACTGCGTCGCGCTGGCCACCAGCGTCGTGCACGAGGTGGCGGTCACCGACCCGGCCGCCGCCGGGATCGACCGGTTCGTACTCGCCGCCGCGCTCTTCCTCCGCGCCCGCGGGGACGAGGACACCGCCCCGGAGACGGACGGTACCGGCCACCCGGGCGACGCGGACCCGACCGACACCGTCCGGGGTGACGACGGCGGTGGCGACCTCGGCGTCGGACTGGAGGGTCTGCTGCGGGCGGCCGGGACACTTCCGCCGGAGCATCCGGCCGCACCCGGGCTCTGCACCGGGCTGGGCGCGTTCCTCGACGACCGCCAGCCGCTGCGCGGACTGAGCACACCCGCCGCCCGCAGCTTCGCCGACTGGAGCGCTGCCGTCCTCGCCGCCCACTGCGGGAACGCCCCCGACCCCGCGACACCCGCCGGAGCCGCCGCCCGGATCGCGGCACCGGCCGAGGCCGACCGCGCGACGATCCGCGCGGTCGGCGGCCTGTGCCGGGCGGCCGGCGCACTGGCCGCCGGTTCGTCCCAGCGCACGCCCACGCTCGCGCCGCTGGTCGCGGCGGTGCCGGACAGTTACCCGTGGCGCTTCCGGCTGAGGGCCGCCGCCGGCGTCGTCGCCGTCGCCGAGGCCCTGGCCGCCCGGGACCTGACCGCCCTGCAGGCCGCCGGCACGCTGGTGGCCGAGGCGGTCGCCAGCGCCCCCGCGCGGTACGCCCGCACACCCGGATCACGGCTGCTGGGTCGGCTGGCGGCGGCCCTCGGGGCGCTCGACCGGGACGATCCGCTCCGGTACGACCTGGCGACCGTGCTGCTCGGTCCGGTCGCCCCGGCGGTCGACCCGCAGCGGTCGCCGCCGACCGGCGAGGTAGCCGCCGCGCTGCGCACGATCGGTGCCGCCGCCCTGATCCGGTTGTACCCGGCACCGGCGCATCCGCACCGGGTCAGCATGCTGCTGGTGGACGCGAGCACCGGGCGGCTGGGCCTGTCCGACCCGGTCACACCCGATCTCCCGGCGGGCGTACCACCGGCCGGTGCGGTGGACCCGGCCTGGGCCGCGCTCGTCGAGCCACTACGTGCCCTGCCCACCACCGGATCCGCGCCACGCCGGGTACTGGTCGCCGCCGACGGGGCACCGGGCCGGCTGCCGCTGTGCGCGATCCGCTCCGGTGTGGATGGCCACCCCGCGAGCGATCTGGTCTTCTCGTACGTCAGGTCGGGACGTCAGGTGGTGGAGCTGGCCCGGCGGGCGTCGTTGCCGGTGACCGGGGACGTGGTGTTCGTCGCCAATCCGAGAGGCGACCGGGACCTCGCGACGGTCGAGGTGATGACCCTGCGCCGGCTCTACCATCCCCGGTCGATCGGCCTCGGTCGTACCGCCGAACTGGTCCACGGTGCCGCAACGCCCGCCGACGTGCTCGCCCACCTGCCCGGACCGGCCGGTCCCGGCGCAGCTCTGCTGCACCTCGGATGCACGTTGCGCACCACCGGAACGCCCGGACTGGAGCTGGCCGACCCCGGGGACGCCGACGGTTCCGGCGACCCGGCCGGGCGGGCCGTGCTCGACGTCGCGCGGATCGCCGCCCAGGCCGCTGCCGCCCCGGGGCAGCGGTCCGGCGGTCTGGCGATCCTGCCGACCGACGCCGGCGCCCACCATGACCGCTGGGTACGGTTCGCCGACACGCTGCTGGACGCCGGCCTGACCGGCGTGATCGGTTGGCTCTGGCCGGTGCCCGGGCCCGTCGCGACGCTGATGCTCTCCGTGCTGCACGGCAAGCTCACCGACGAGGGGCTGCCACCGGCGATGGCGGTGCACGAGGTGCACCGATGGATGCGGGCCCCGGACCGGGGCACGCCCCCGTACCTGCCGCCCGGGACGGCCGCGGCGCTGGCCGGCACCGAGCTGGCCGACCCGGCGTACTGGGCGGCCCTCTGCCATCGGGGCAGGTGACCGGCGCCGAACCCACCGGCCCCCGGGCCCTGCGGTCATCCGTCCGTCAGATATCGGCATGGTCGACCGAACCTCTCCGCTCCGGTGGCTGCCGCTCCCCGCCCGCCGCACGGCGTCCGCCCGTCCCCGGCGGACCACCGGGGCCGGGGTGGGCGGATGAGCACCGCGCAGCAGGCCGAGCTGGCCGCCCCGCTCCCCTACCCGCGCTGGGAACGGTTCGTCGACCGACACCGGGGGCGACAGAGTGGACGCCGCCGGGCTCCCGGCTACAGCAACCTGATCGCGCACCTCGACGGGGGCGCCCCGATCACCGCCCCCCACCACGAGAAGCTGAACCGGCAGTGCCTGGTCCGGATGCACGACGAGCTGCTCGACTTCGAGAAGCGGGTCGCGGTGACCGGGCAGCGGGTCGTCCGGCTGCGGCACGACCTGGTGGCCGCCGAACTGAGCCTGAAGCGGGGCGCGGTCGCCCTCGCCGCCGCGAAGGCGCCGTTGACCGAGGACGAGTTGCGGCCCCGCAACCCGACGGAACTGACCCTGGACGGTGCGGCGCTGCTCAGTCGCCGCACCGCGATGCGGGCACACCGGATCGCGGTGGCCGCGGCCGAGTACGAGCGGCGGATCGCCGTCATCGACTCCCTGCAGGCCGCCATCGGCGACGCGCGGCAGGAGATCGAACGCGAGTTCCGCATCGCACAGGCCCGGGTCGCGCGGCTGCGCGAGCACTACGCCCTGCGGGCGGCGACCTTCTGGGAGGCGGTCAGCCTGACCCACCCCGAGGGCCGCCAGTTCGCCGTGCTGCTGCCCCGGATCCGGCAGGAGCTGCCGGCGTGGGTGGGCCGCAGCGCCGGCGACGTCGCGACGGAGCTGTCCCGGCTGACCCAGATCACCACCGCCGACACCGGGGACGGCCAGGAAGGGGAAGACCGTGAAGCTACGGCGTAGCCGACGCCTACCGTACGACCTGAGGCGGGTCCAGGCCGCCCTCGGGAAGCTGCACCGGCGTCCCGCTGCGAAGCTCGACCTCCAGCAGGCCCGCCAGGGCCTCCGCGAGCTGGTCAAGGCGCTGGCCGAGGACCGCGACGACGCCGAGATCACCGCGGAGATCGACGCCTACGTCGACGACCTGCTCGCCGGGTGGCGCAGCGCCGCGTGGCGGCGGCACCGGGCGGTGCTGGCCGAACTCGACCGCCTCCAGGTGCCCGTGGCGCAGGTGGTCGACCGGATCGGCACGCTCGACCACGACGACGAGCACCAGCAGCGGGACATGGCGGGCGCGGTGCGCAACATCCTCGACCAGATCGTCGACGAGGACGCGCCCTACCGGCACCCGCTGCCCGGCCGACGGACGGAGGGGTGACGATGGACGAGCAGAACCGGCCGACGAACCCGGCACCCAGCGGTCCCGTGACGTACGGCGATCTCGGCCAGATCGCCGGCCGACCACGGTGGGTGCTCCCGGTCACCCTGCTGGTCCTGGTCGCGGCGGCAGCGGTCGACCTGGTCACCTTCCACCAGGTGCTGCTCCTCGCGCTCGACGAGACCGAGAAGATGATCTGGGCCGCGGTGGTCGGCTTCGTGGTGGTCGCGATCGCCCTGTCCCACTACACCGGCCTCCAGGCCCGGCAGGCCACGAACGCCCGCAACGTGCCCGGCGCGCGGCTGACCGCGTGGCTGTGCCTGCTGGTGTGGGCCGGGCTGGGCCTGATGGCCTTCCTGTTCCGGCTCGTCGTCGCCGAGCCGTCCGCCGCCGGAGCGTCGTTCGACGTCGACGTCGAGGCGCTGACCGAGACGCCCGAGGACCACTCCCAGACCCTCTCCGCCCTGCTCTTCCTGGCCCTCTACCTCGGCACCGGGGTGATCTCCGGACTGGCCGGGTTCCTCCGCTTCGAGCCGGCCGCCAAGCAGTACGGCCGGGCCCGGGCGCGACTGACGACACTCGCCCGGCGACGGGCCGAGAGCGGCTGGCTGCTCACCGGTGCCCGGGAGATCCAGGGCGCGATCGACCGCGAGCGGGAACGCCAGGAGGAGGAGCGGATCCGGACCGAGGGCGAGTACCAGGCGCTCGCGCAACGCCTCAAGCGCGAGGCACGCACGCTGCTGCACACCATCCGCGGCCGGCAGCGGGCCGCCGCGGGGCCGGCGCACCCGGCCGGCCCGGACCCGATTCCCGAAGGAGACACCGCCTGATGGCCAGGAAGAAGAGGTCGGTCGTCGCGGTCGTCGCGGCCCTGACGCTCACCATCACCGGGTGCGCCGACGAGCCCGCCCCGGAACCCCCCGTCACCTCGTCGCTCGCCTGCCCGGCGGCCGTGCCGGGCGCAGGCCCGGCCGCGGTCACCCTGATCGTCGGGGCACGGGCCAACAACCCCCGGCCCGACCTGCCGAAGGACGTCCGCCGGCTGGTGGAGTCGGCCGCGAAGGGCGGTCAGGAGATCCGGATCGTACGGCTGGACGGTGAGCCGAGCATCGCGCTCACCGCGACGTTCGAGAGCAACCAGAAGAACGACGCCCGTAACGACAGCAAACTCGACGACTTCATGAAGCGGACGCTGGGCGTGGTCCAGAAGCTGGAGCCGAAGGTGGCCGAGGCCGACGGGCTGGCCGCGCTGGCCGAGGCCGGACGGATCACCCCGGAGGGGGGCCTCGTGGTCTTCCTCGACTCCGGGCTCTCCACCGCGGGCGCGCTGAGCTTCACCGACGTGGCGATGTTCAGCGCCGAGCCGGCCGACGTCTCCGCCTTCCTGCGCAAGGAGGAGCTGATGCCGGGGCTGTCCGGCCGGACGGTGGTCTTCGTCGGCCTCGGCAACACCGCCGACCCCCAGCCGGTGCTGAACGGGAAGCTCCGCGGCCGGGTCACCGCCATCTGGGAGGCCGTGGCCAGGGACGCGGGGGCGACCTGCGTCGACACGCTGGCCGCCGACTCGCGGCGGACCGCGGTCGACCGCCCGGTCCCGGTGTCGGTGGTCGCCCTGCCGGCACCACCGCGACCGCCCGAGCGCTGCGGCACGACCGTCCTGGCCGACAGCAACTCGGTGGGTTTCGTCGTCGACACCGCCCGGCTCCGCGAGCCCGAGGAGGGCCGCAAGGTGCTGCGGCAGCTCGCCGACCAGCTCAACGCCGGTGATCAACGGATCCTGCTGGTCGGCGTCACCTCCAGCGAGGGCGGCCGCGCGCGTAACGTGAAGCTGTCGCAGGACCGGGCCGCGGCGATCCGGACGGAGCTGGTCAAGCTCGGGGTCGACGCCGGCCGGATCAGGATCCGGGGGGACGGGCCGGGCGGCAGGTACTTCACCCGGGACGTCACCGGCGAGGGCGTCCTCATCCCCGCGGCCGCGGCCCGCAACCGGGCCGTGGTCGTCGAGCTGACCTGCCCTCGGTCGTGACCGGACCGCACCCGCCCGGGGAGGAGACCCGGCTGGACCCCGGCCGGGGCGGGGCCGGGTGGGACCGTTCCGCCGACGGGCCGGCGACGCAGCTGGACCCCGGGCGGGTGCGGCCGGACGACCGGGAACCGGCGACGGAGCTGGATCCGGGGCGGGTGCGGCCCGGCAGCCGGGACGTGCCGCCCTGGGGCCGGCGGCTCCCCGACCGGTTGGGCACCCGGTTCCAGGTGCTGCGCGAACTCTCCACCGGCGGCGAGGGCGACCTCTACGTGGTCCAGGAGCGGGCGACCGGGCTCGACCGGGTACTGAAGCTCTACCGGGCGGGTGCCGGCCCGGACCCGCAGGTCACCGGGTACGTGCGGGAGTCCCGGCGCAGCCGCCACATCGTCGAGCTGTTCGAGGCCGACACCGCCGACGGTCACCACTACGAGATCATGGAGTACCTGGCCGGGCACACCGCGGCCGAGCTACGCCGACGCCACCCGGGCGGGCTGGACCCGGCGCTGCTGACCACCCTGCTGGGCCAGATCACCGAGGCGCTGACCGAGCTGCACGCCGCCGGCATCGTCCACCGGGACCTGAAACCGTCCAACCTGCTGGTACGGACCCTCGACCCGGTCGAGATCGTGCTCGTCGACATCGGCATCAGCCGGTACGTCGACGACGTCGAGGCGCTCACCCGCAACCGGGACACCGGCACGATCCGGTACCGGCCGCCCGAGTTCATCGCCGGCGGCGTCATCTCGCCCGCGTACGACTGGTGGTCGCTGGGGATCACCCTCTTCGAGCTGGCCACCGGCGGGCAGATCCTGGCGGGGCTGGGCGACGACGTGGCGCTGAACGTCCGGTACACCACCGGCGTGCTCGACGTCTCCGCCGTCGCCGACGAACGGTTCCGGCTGCTCTGCCGGGGGCTCCTCACGCCCGCCCCCGACCGCCGCTGGGGCACCGACCAGATCCGGAGCTGGCTGGCCGGCGACTCGCCGTCGGTCGCCGCGACGTCGACGACACCCGCACCGGGCACACCGCACGCCGCCGAGCGGCCCTACCGCTACCTCGACGTCGACTACTGGTACCGGCCGGAGCTCGCCATGGCCCTGACGGAGACCTGGCAGACCGCCAGCGCACTGCTCTTCGGTGCGGATCCGACACCCGACCAGCGGCTCGGCGAGTGGCTACGGCAGTTCCCGGACCGCCCGAAGACGCGGACCAGGGGTCGCCGGCCGAGTCGGGACGTCCGGCTGCTGACCCGGTTGCAGGCGATCGACCCGGCCCGCCCGCCGGTCTACCGCAACGAGAACATCGCCGTCGACCGGCTCTACGGCCTCGCCGGCCAGGCGCTGAACAGCGTCGGCAGCAGCGCGGACGTCGTGGCTGACCTCTGGACCTTCGACCTGCTGCCGGTGCTCTCCGCCGGCTCGCCGGCACCGGGTCTCAGCGGTGGCCAGGGCCTGCGGGAGGTCCGCGACCGCTGGCGCCGGGAGCACCGGCACCTGACCTCCCCCGCGTCGCTGTCCGCGGTCGCCGACACCGAGGCCCGCGCGGAACTACGGCGGCTGCTCCGGGACGAGGCGCCCCGGTTCCACGCCCTGACCCTGCTGGCCGCCGTGGCGACCGACGACCAACGCCACGCCGTCCGGCGGGACCTGACGCAACGCGCGCGGCAGGCCGAGGAGCCCTGGTTCACCACGCTCGTCGCCCAGCCGCGACACCTGTGGCTGGCGTACGCGCTGGCGCCGTTCGCCGAGAGCACCGCCGAGCGGAAGGCGGCCGAGGAGGAGGCCGCCCGCGCCCGCCGGGAGTGGCTGCGGCGGACCGAGGCGATCCGGGAGTGGTCCCGGCGGCAGAACCGGCCCCGGGCGCTGGCGCTGGCCGTCGGCGGTGTCTGCGCCCTGGTCGTCGTGCTGGCGGCGATGGTCGGCATCGGCGACGCCGTCGACGTGGCCCCCGACGCCACGATCGTCGACGCCTGGTTCGCGGTCGTCGCCGCGACCGGCGTCGCGCTCACCGTCGAGTCGCTGCTCGCCTGGACGATCGGCGGGCGGTTCCGGGCGTACTCCCTGCTGGTCTCCACGGCGGTGACCGTCGGCCGGCTGGCCCGGCGGGTGACCGGGCGGTGGGCGGCGCTGACGGTGGTCGGCGGAGTGCTCGGCGGGGCCGGGCTGCTCACCGCGTACCTGCCGGTCGTCACGCCGGTGGCGGTGGCCGTCCTGATGGTGGTCTGGACCATCGGTCGCTACCTGGCCTGGCTCGACGAGGTGGCCCGGGAGCGGGCCGACATCGCGGCGGCCGGGTCGTGACCGGTGACCGGGCCGTCCGTCAGGTACAGCCGTGAGGGGGTTCCGATGAGTTCAGGTGGCATCGTCATCCTGCCGGTCGCGGTCGTGGCCGCCGCCGGCGCGGCCGTGGTGCTCACGGCAGCCGGCACGGCCGTGCTGCTGGTCAACGCGGCCGGAGCGGCGGCCGAGGGCGCGCTGCGCGCCGTCGGGGACTACGGCGAGCGGCTCGAAGCGGAGTTGGCGGCCCTGGCCGAGGCCGAGGCGAAGGCCGCCCGCTGGCAGTGCGTGGCCGCCGACGTAGTCGGGCTCAACGCCCGGATCCGGTTGCTGGAACGACGGGCGGCGGGCGGCGGCCCGGACCTGGACGTCCCGCCTCCGGTCGCCCTGAGCGGCGGCACGATCGACCAGATCAGACAGCGGATGCGGGAGACGGAACAGGCCCTGCTGGCGGCGCAACGCGAACTGGACGCGGCAGTGGCGCAGCGGGAACTGGCCGCGCTGGTGGCCGCCCTGCCACCGGCCGCCGCCACGCCGGACACGATCACCGCGGTCCGGGCCTACCGGGAGGCGCTGGCGCGGCGACGTGCCCCCGAGGAGCGTCCCGAGCCGGTCGACTCCCGCCGCGCCGGCCAGCAGGTCGAGGGGGTGCTCGCCGGGCTCGACCCGGACGCCAACGCCGACGAGCGGGCCGCGGCGCTGGCGGGAGCCGCGCTGGTCGCCGCCCACCCGACGGAGAGCGCCAGCTATCTGCGTGCGCTGCGCGGCACGGTCCGGGACCTCAACGCGAGGGTCGCCCGACGCCGGCTCGCGGCGCAGTGGCTGACCACCCTGGAGGACCGTGACGTGGCCGTCGCGCTGGTCCACAACGGTCCGCCGGCCCCGCTACGCGGCACGGCCGCCAGGCTGCGGGCCGTGGTGGACGGCGACGCGGAGCTGACCCCGCAGCTACGCCGCGAGGGCACCGAGCTGGTGACCTGGGCCGGGGAGATGGTGCGCCAACGGTTCACCCGCAACCTGGTGCTGCGGCTGCTGCGCGAGGAGGGCTACACGGTCGACGCCGAGGTCGACACGCGACACACCGCCGGGCTGCGGGTCAGCCGCGCCGACTGGCACGGGGAGCACACCGCGGACGTCTGGGTGGACGAGGCCGGCACGATCCACGGTCGGGTGCTGCGGGAACTCACCGCGGCCGGTGACGAGGCGGAGTTGCGGGACCGGTCCCGCTGCGACGAGTTCGCCGACCACCTCGCCGTACTCGCCGACCGGCTCGACACCGGGACCGGCACGGCCGAGGTCTCCGTGCAGCGTGGTCACCGGCCCGAACACCGCCAGCGGGACGCGGCGGCCTTCGACACCTCGACGGCCCGGTCGACCGCAGCCGAGAACAGGACCCGGGACGCCGGCCGATGACCAACGACGAGGCAGCACGACGCGACGCGTTCCTGCCGGGCTTCCCGGCCTTCGCCAACGAACTCGCCGGGACGCTGGCGGTGCACGCCCAGTACGTCCTGCACGGCAACGTGCGTGACCAGTTCCTGATCCGGTCGTCCGGACCGACGGCGCGCCCGGCGTCGATGCTCGCGGTGCTCTGGTCCGCGCTGCAGCCGAGTGGTTTCCAGAGCCTGATCTGCTACGACCCGGTCTACGGAATCACCGCCTACCCCGAGGAGAGCTCCCCGGTGGCGGAGAGCCTGCTCGCGCCCCGGACGGTCGGGCACCGGCAGCCCCTGGAGAAGCTCCGTACCCATCTGGCCCGGGTCGTCGGCGTACCCGAGCAGCCGCCCCTCGACGGCGAGGGTTCGGCGACGCCGGGCAGCCGGGCCGTCGGCACCCCGACGGCCCGGGTCGCCTTCGTGATCGACTACGCGGCGCGCATCGTCCGGGTGCCCGGCCAGCTCGATCCGGTGGAGCGGGACTTCTTTCTCTTCTGTCACCGGCTGGCGCTCGTCGCGAAGCCGTTTCCCCTTCCCGGCCCGCGACCCACCCCGCTGTTCAATCCGGTCATCTGGCTGACGGACGGGGAGCGGGACCTGCCGGCCTGGTTCACCGCCGGGGTCGAGCCGATCCGCTCG
This sequence comes from Micromonospora rifamycinica, assembly GCF_900090265.1. Lineage (NCBI taxonomy): Bacteria > Bacillati > Actinomycetota > Actinomycetes > Micromonosporales > Micromonosporaceae > Micromonospora > Micromonospora rifamycinica. The sequence continues at coordinate 4,581,153 of NZ_LT607752.1, read as the reverse complement.
ATCGCGGTCGGCATGCCGACGCTGGAGGAGCGGACCGACCTCGCCCGGCTGCTGGCCCCGACGCTGCCGGCGACGCCGCCGGCGGTGCCCGACCCGCAGGAGTTCGCCGACACCTTCGCCAAGCGGACCGACCGGATGACCCTGCGGTCGATGATGGCGATCGTCAAGCTGGCGCGGGACCGCCGCATCGGCCCCGACCGGATCGCCGACGCCGTCCGGATCTACAAGCTCGGGGTGGACGACGACCCCTGGCGTCGCAGCAGCGTACGGGAGCAGATCACCCGGGGCGAGCGCATGATCGGTCAGCGGATCAAGGGCCAGGACCGGGCCATCGGCAAGACGCTCGACATCCTCAAGCGGGCCGCGTTGGGCCTCTCCGGCGCGCAGGCGACCAGCACCGGCACCCGCCCGCGTGGGGTCCTGTTCTTCGCCGGACCGACCGGCGTCGGCAAGACGGAGCTGGCCAAGCAGGTCGCCGACATCCTCTTCGGGGACTCCGACGCGTACCTGCGGTTCGACATGAGCGAGTTCGCCGCCGACCAGGCGGCCGACCGACTGGTCGGTGCGCCACCGGGCTACGTGGGCTTCGAGGCCGGCGGCGAGCTGACCGGGGCGGTCCGGCGCAAGCCGTTCCAGGTGGTCCTCTTCGACGAGATCGAGAAGGCGCACCCGCTGGTCATGGACAAGTTCCTGCAGATCCTGGAGGACGGCCGGCTCACCGACGGGCAGGGGGTGACCACGCACTTCACCGGGTGCGTGCTCATCTTCACCTCCAACCTCGGGATCCTGGTGACCGACCCGCAGACCGGGCAGAAGGAGCAGATCGTCCATCCGGGAATGCCCTACCAGGACCTCGAGGCGAAGGTGAAGGCGGCGATCCGCGACCACTTCACCGTGCGGATCGGCCGACCGGAGCTGCTCAACCGGCTCGGCGACAACATCGTCGTCTTCGACTTCATCAGCCCGGAGATCGCCCGCGAGATCTTCGACCTCCAACTGGCGAACGTCGTGGAACGGGTCGAGCAGGAGCTGCAGATCGACCTGGAACTCACCGACCAGGCCCGCGAGGAGTTGAGCGACCTCTGCACCGCCGACCGGGACAACGGCGGCCGGGGGATCGGGAACCTCCTGGAGAGCAACCTCATCAACCCGCTGGCCCGTTTCCTGTTCGCGCAGGACCTGCCGCCGGCCAGCGCCGTCCGGGTCACCGGCGTCAGCCAGGGTGACGACACCGTCCTGCCCACGGTGCGGGCGACCGTCACCAGGGCGGGCCTGCGATGACCCAGCGGTGCACGGTGGGCGGGGAACTGCACGGCCCCGAGGTGCCGCTCTGCCCGGAACACCTCTGCGAGCTGGTCCCCCACACGCCCGGACCGGGCGACACCGCCCACCAGCCCGGACCGGGCGACACCGCCCACGAGCCCGGACCGGGCGACACCGCCCACCAGCCCGGCGGGGCCGGTGCGGGGCCGGGCGGACCGGTCACCGCGTGCTGGAACTGCGGGACGCCACCGGCGAGCCCGACCAGCACCGAGTGCCTCGCCCCCGACTGTCGCCGACCGCTCACCCCGCCCGGGATGCTCGTCGTCTTCGCGTACGGGCAGGTCGAGATCGCCCCGGGCGGGCAGGTCGAGCTGGGCAGACACGGCACGGACCGGCGGCTCTTCCGGTCGTACCCGAACGTCTCCCGCCGGCACGCCGTGCTGGGGGTGGATCCGGACGGGCGGGCCTGGATCACTCCCGTGCCCACCCCGAACGGCACCTTCGTCAACGGTGACGAGATCCCCGCGGTGCAGCGGTTCCTGGCGTCCGGGGACCGGATCCGCCTCGCGCTCGACGCCGAGGGCACGGTCACCCTCTTTCCCCGGCAGCGGAACAGGACCCCCGAATGAACCTCCTCCGACGCCTTGCGGAGCGGCTACGGGCCGCCCTGGCCGCGATCCGTGGCCTGGAGACCGGCATCGTCACGCCCCTGCCGCCGCCCCTGGTCGACCCCCGCACCAGCACCGCCAGCCTGGTCAGCCGGGCCGAGGCGCGCGGCGCGGCGGATGCCGCGACGGGCATGCTGGACAGCTGGTCCTTCGGCGGCCCGGACGTCCCCGGCTCCGACGCGCTCGACCCCGGCTACGTACGGATCCTGCGACAGGAGTGCGAGGTCGCGGTCGCCACCCTCCGTGAACAGCAGGCCGTCACCGAATCCCGGGCGGTGCACGTCCGGCGGTGGCGGGACGAGGCCGACGACCTGATGGGCGCGGCCCGTGCCCGGATGCGCGACGTCGCCGTCCGCGAAGCCGAGCTGGAGGCCCGCACCGTCCGGCGGCGGCAGCACCGGGCCGGGGTCGACGTGGCGGACCTTCCGGCGGTGCCGCTGGAGGACACCCTCTGGGAGGGGGAGACGCGAACCCTCGGCCCGTTCTGGCGGATCCTCATCCTCCTCGGCCTGGTCGCGGCCGAGCTTCCGGTGCAGCTCGCGGTGTACGGCTACTTCCTGACCGGGGTGTCGGGCATACCTGACCTGACCCTGCCGCTCGCGGTGTCGACGTCGCTGCTGCTGGTGCTCGGCCCGCACGTGGCCGCGGTGCTGCTGCGGGCCCGCCAGGCCACCGGCGGTGAACGTCGGCTCGGGCTGGCGGTCCTCGCCCTGGCCGCACCCTGGCTGACGGTGGCGGTCCTGCTCGGGCTGCTCCGCGGCGTGATCTTCGAGGCGGATCCGGCCCGGTTGCAACGACTGCACCTGACGCCCGTCACGGTGGTCGTCATGTTCGTCGCGGTGATGCTGGTCATCGGCGTCATGGCGTTCATGCTCGGGCTCTCCCGACGGCATCCGTTCCAGGAGGCGTACGTCCGCCAGCGTGACCGGCGCAACCGGCTGGACAGCATGTGGAGCGCGATGGCACAGCGGATCCACCCGGCCTACCAGGAGAGCGAGGCGCACCTGGCCGAGCAGGAACGGTCGGTCCGCGCCTCGTACGCGGCGGCCGAGGAGGCCTACTTCGCGGCGCTGGCGCGTACCGTCGGCGACCCCGCCTTCACCGAGGCCGTCCAGCAACGCCGCGGGCGTCGCCCCACCGTCGGCGAGCTGGCGTGAGCACGATCCGGGTCAACCGGACGCACTTCCCGGTGACCGCCCTCGGCCCCGGAACCCGGTTCGGCGTGTGGGTGCAGGGCTGCCCGCTGGCCTGCGCCGGCTGCATGTCCCTCGACACCTGGGATGCCGACACCGGTGCGGAGGTGACGGTGGCCGACCTGCTCGACCGGTGGGCCGACGCCCTGGCGCGGGGGGCCGGGGGCATCACGGTCAGCGGCGGGGAGCCGCTGGCGCAGCCGGGACCGCTACGCGACTTCCTGACGGCGGTCGACAGTACCCGCTCCGATCTCCGGCCCGCGCCGGACATCCTGCTCTACACCGGTTACGAACTCACCGAGTTGAACGACGCCCAGCGGGCGGCCGCCGCCCTCGCGGACGTCCTCGTCACCGGACGCTTCCTGGCCGGACAGCCGACCCGGCTGCTCTGGCGCGGCTCGGCGAACCAGCGCATGGTGCTGCAGACCGACCTCGGCCGGCGGCGGTACGCCTCGCTCGTCGACCTGACACCGGACCGGACGCCCCTGCAGGTGGAGCCGGACCCGGCCGGCGTCCGGATCATCGGTACGCCGCGTCGGGGCACGCTGTCCCGGCTCGAACGTGGACTGCGCCACCGGGGGCTCGGCCCGGAGGCGGTGACCTGGCGGCCGGAATAACCGGAGGCCGTCCAGCGGGGTCGAGACCCATTGTCGACGGGATACTGGCGGGAATGCCACGGACGCCACGAATAGCCGACCGCCGGGTCGTCTCCCGGTGGCCCGGGCGGCGGCCGGAAGCCGGGCACCGGGTCACCCGGGCCGCCCGGCCGACGCGATCGGAGTGCGGGGTGGCCAGGGTCGCCGACCGGGGCCGCCGGCTCCCCCGGACACCGCACAGCCCGGCCGCAATAAGTCGACGAAGTCCTCCAGGCAGTGCCCGCCGCTGCGCGCCACCACCCGCATCCCGCCCCGTACCGCGTCCTGGACGGCCTCGACGACCTGGGCCGTGGACCCGACGACCCGGACCTGCCGGGGCCGGCAGCGGAACCTGCCGTTCGCGGCGGTGGTCAGCTCCAGGTACCGCGGGTCGCCCGGCCGGATGGTCACCGGTCCCACCGTGGTCCGGTCCCCGGTGGAGGTGACCACCGGCCCGCCCTGCTCCGCGCCCACCTCAGCGGACCGTCAGGTCGAGCGGGAGCTGCCGGGTGCCGTTGAAGTCCTTCGGATCGTGGAACACGATCGGCGCGTCGGTCGGGATCCGGAAGTCGTCGTACCGGTCCAGCATCGCGTTCAGCGCGATCCTGACCTCCATCCGGGCCAACGGCGCACCCAGGCAGAAGTGCAGGCCCATCCCGAAGGCCAGGTGCCGGATCTGGGCGCGGTGGATGTCGAAGGTGTCCGGGTCGGTGAACTCGCTCTCGTCCCGGCCGACGGAGACGAGCGAGACGCTCACCAGGGAACCCTCGGGGATCCGCTGTCCGCCGAGTTCGACCTCCTCGGTGGCCCGCCGGTCGAGCCAGACCAGTGGCGACCGGTACCGCAGCACCTCTTCGAGCATCTGCGGGATGAGACCGCGGTCGGCCCGGATCTCCTTCACGGCCCCGGGGTTCTCGTCGAGGGAGAGGATCGCGTTGGTGAACATCGTGCTGGTGGTGAGGTGCCCGGCGATCAGCAGCAGGGCCAGGAAGCCCACGATCTCCTGGTCGTCGAGGCGTCGGCCGTCGGTCTCCGCCTCGACGAGCGCGCGGATCAGGCCCGCCCGGTCGGAGGCGCGGTACTCCCGGACGTGGCTGAGCAGGTACTGGTTCATCTCCCGGATCGACGGCGCCATCGCGGCCACGCCCTCCTCGCTGAACAGGGCGTCCACCCCGTTGTCGACGAGCAGCGCGTCCGCCCACCGGCGGAACAGGTGACGGTCGGCGACCGGCAGGCCCATCACCTCGGCGATGACGGTGACCGGCAGCGGGTGCGCCAGGTCGGCGACCAGGTCGATGCGGTCCCCGCCCCGGTCGGCGATCCGGTCGAGCAGTTCGGCGGCGACCTGTTCGATCCGGGGGGCCAGGCCCTGTACGAACTTCGGGGTGAAGCCCTGGCTGACCAGGCTGCGCATCTGCCGGTGCCGGGGGTCGTCCATGGCCTGGAAGTTGCCCTTGGTGAAGGTGCGGAGTTCCTCGTGGTCGGGGATGAAGGCGCTCAGGTCGTTGGAGAACCGCTTCGCGTCGGTGGCGACGGTGACCCCGTCCCGGTACCTGAACACCTGCCACCGCCCGGACGCCTCGTCCAGGCTGACCGGTTCGCTCTGCCGCTTCGTCCGGTACCGAGCGAGCATGTCTCGCATCTTCTCGGGAACGTGCGGACCACCCATTGATCGACCCCTCACATGGCGGACGGAGACCTGTGGGGGCATCACAACGGAGCGGCCTCGTAAGGCCCTGGAAGGCTGGTGGACCCTGCTGCCGTCTCAGGGGGTGGGCGCGGGACCGGCGGTGGAGCGTAGCCGGTCGACCTCCGCCGCCGCGCTCGCCTGGAACACCTCGATGAACCGCAGCAGCGTGCGGAGCTGGTCGTCGTCGAAGGCGGCCAGGTCGTCGAGGGTCCGCGCGGTCAGCCCCGCGTAGTACGCGGTGATCCGGCCGAGCCCCTCGTCGGTCGGCTCGATGAGGATGCGACGCCGGTCGTGCGGGTCGGGCACCCGGCGGACGCACCCGGCGTCCGCGAGCCGGTCGATCATCCGGGAGGCCGAGCCCGGGGTGAGGCCGACCCGCTTGGCGAGCACCCCGGCCGTGGTCGAGCCGTGCTGCTGGAGGGCGTGCAGGCAGTGGAAGTCGGTCACCACCACGCCCATCCGGGCCGCGACCAGGCTGTTGATCTGGATCAGATGGGTGATCCAGTCCGGTAGCCGGCGTACCACCTCGTCGGCGAGTGACCCGGTGACCGCGTGCGGTGGCGGTGTCTTCTCCCGCATGGTCAGGCCCGGCCCGGTGCGTAGGGCATAATTCCTCTTATCATTGCGTGACGCAACTGTTCTGTCCCACAACCATCATGTCACCCCCCGTCCTAGGAGTGGGTCTTGCCCAGCTCGTCCCCCGTGCCGATGCACCGTCCACCGCCCGCCCCGCGCCCCTGCCGTCAGCGGGGCGCCCGATGACCGAGCTACCCGGCACCCTGCAGGCCACCTTCGTCCCCGCCGAGGACGCGATCGCCTGGTGGGGCGTCGAGCAGCTCACCGAGGCCGTCCGGGCGCACGAGCTGCCCCCGGGCCGCCCCGGCACCTGCCGGCTGGCCCTGCCCGTGGCGGGTCAGGTCACCGGGGCCAGCGTGCCGGTGCTGCTGGCGGAGCTGGACGCGGCGCTGCCCGCCCTGCGCACGCTCGACCCCCGGGCGGAGGTCGGCGCGTCCGTGCGGGCCTGGCGGGACGCGGCCACCCTGCCGGAGGGCGACGACGAGGGCTACACGACGCTGGGCGCCCGGATGCCGGCCGCCGCCCACGCCGTGCTCAACGGCGAGGGCACCGCCATCACCGCCGCGTCCGCCCTGCTCACCCAGTTCCGGCAGGCGGTGACCACCCGGGCCGCCCTGCACGGCACCGCCATCCAGGCGACCCTGCGGCCGTACCAGGTGCACGGGGTGGCCTGGCTCAGCGCCCGGCCCGGCCTCGGCCACGGCGGCGTGCTCGCCGACGAGATGGGGCTGGGCAAGACCCTCCAGGCCATCTGCCTGCTCGCCACCCGCGTCTCGACCGCACCGCACCTGGTGGTCTGCCCGACGTCCCTGATCGGCAACTGGCGGCGGGAGATCGCCCGATTCGCACCGGGCACCCCGACGATCAGCTACCACGGTGCCGGCCGGCGGCTCCCGGACACCTACCAGCCCGGGACCGTGGTGATCACCAGCTATCCGGTGCTGCGCCGGGACGAACCGCTGATGAAGACCGACTGGGACGTGGTCGTCTTCGACGAGGCACAGCAGATCAAGAACCCGGAGGCGCTGGCCAGCCGGGCGGCGTCCGCGCTGTCCGCCCAGTCGCGGATCGCCATGACCGGCACCCCGGTGGAGAACCGGCTGGACGAACTCTGGGCCATCCTCAACGTGACCAACCCCGGCCTGCTGGGCACCCGCGCCCGCTTCCGGCAGCGCTTCGTGACCCCGATCGAGCAACGGCGCTCGGCCACCGCCGCCGCCGCCCTCAACACCATCGTCCAGCCGCACCTGCTCCGCCGGACGAAGGCCGAGGTGGCAGCCGAGCTGCCCCCGAAGCAGTACTCGACGATGATCTGCACGCTGACCGACGAGCAGGCCCGGCTCTACCGGGAGGCGGTGGACCGCGCGTTCTCCGACGGCCTCGGCGCCGGCATCGAGCGCAGCGGACGGGTCCTCGCGTTGCTGACCGCCCTCAAGCAGATCTGCAACCACCCCGCCCAGTACCTGCGCGACGGTCCCGCCCAGCCGGGACGGTCCGGCAAGTTCGACCGGGCCACCGAGATGCTCGCCGAGATCGTCGACGAGAGCGATCGGGCGCTCGTCTTCACCCAGTACCGGGCCATGGGCGAGCTGCTCTCCGGCCACCTGGCCGACAGCCTGGGCGTGGGCCCCGTCCCGTTCCTGCACGGCGGCCTCTCCGCCGCCCAGCGTGACCGGCTCGTGCACGCCTTCCAGGAGGACGACGACGCCCCGCCGGTGCTGCTGCTCAGCCTCCGGGCGGCCGGGTTCGGCCTCAACCTCACCCGGGCCACCCACGTCATGCACTACGACCGCTGGTGGAACCCGGCTGTCGAGGAGCAGGCGACCGACCGCGCCCACCGGATCGGCCAGCAGCGCACCCTGAACGTCTACACCCTGGTCACCGGCGGCACCATCGAGGACCACATCGCCCAGATGCACGACAGCAAGCGGGGGCTCGCGGAGATCGTCTCGGGGGACACCGAGGCCGCCCTCGCCAAGTTGTCCGACGACGAGCTGCACGAGGTGCTCGACCTCGACCTGGGAGCGTTCCATTGATCCCGGCAGAGTTCGGTGCCACCCCCTGGGGCCGGGCCTGGGTGCGTACGGCCGCCTCGACGGCCTCGGCCGGCCCCAACGCCCTGCTGCCGAAGGCCCGGAGCCTGGCCCGCAACCACGCGGTCACCCTGTCGGCCACCGGCGGCCACCTCGAAGCCGACGTGGTGGTGTCCGGGGTGGGCAACCGGGTCCGCATCGAGCTGCCGCCCTGGCCCGCCGACGTCCAGGAGGAGGCGAAACGCCTGATCGCCAAGGCGATGGCTGACAACCGGGGCCTGGCCCCGGGCGACCTCCCGGACACCCTCGACGCCGAGTTCCGGCACCACGGCATCAGCATCGGCATCCGGCTCGACGACCTGGTGTCCGAGTGCGACTGCCGGAGCCGGCGGCGCCCCTGCGTGCACGTGCTGGCCACCATCTACACGCTGTCCCAGCGGGTCGACGAGCGGCCGGAACTCGCCATCGAGCTGCGTATGTCGCCCACCGAGATCGCCCCGCCACCGGACCCGGACTGGATCCCGCTGACCCGGCTCGACCCGGACACCTTCTACGGTGGCTGAACGCCGCCGGCACCCGCCGACACCCAGGCCCGGGGCGGGTCAGCCCCGGGCGGTGGCGGCCGGTGCCCCCGGGGCTGCGGGCGCTGCCAGATCAGCCCCGGACCGGGGCGGGTCGGGTCAGACCGAGACGCCGCGTAGGCGTACCGGGCCGATGAGACCGGCCGGGGCTCCGGGACGCGAACCGCCCGTAGGTGTCCGCCTCCGTCCGGCTCAGGGCGACCAGCCGGTTGCCCAGCGTCGTGGCGACCTCGACGGTGATGGTGTTGACGCCACGGCGCAGGTCGGGGAGCACGTTGCGGGCCCCGGCCCCGACGCAGTCACCGGCCACCCGCCGGCCGTTGACCTCGACCTGGACGGTGCCCCCGACCTGGCCGAGGTCGAGCAGCACCGCGTCGACGTCGTGATCGGCGTCGTCGTCGAGGGTGGTGCGGTAGGTCCCGACCCCCGCGACGTCCCCGAGGTCGCGGGTCGTCCGCCAGTCCCCGGTCGGGTGGTCGCCCAGCCGACGGGTCCGTACTCCCCCCGGCTGCCAGTCCTGCACGACGAGATCCCACCGGGTCAGCTCCCGCGACCACCGCTGCCGGGTCGGCACGGTGGGAGCCGGGACGGTGACCGGCACGGCGTCCAGCCCGGGCCCCGTCCCGAGGAACACCACGGTCGCCTCGCCCGGGGCCAGGTCGAGCGCCACGGTACGGCGGTCGTCGTCCCCGGTGCTGTCGACGGGGTGCGAGGTCCCGGCCCAGAGGTCGAGGATCCGCGCCGCGCCGCGACCGCGCAGGGCGGCGGTGAAGCGCGCCCGGGAACGCCCCGAGTTGAACAGGTGGTAGTAGTCGCCGGAGTCGTCCTGCCGGTGCACCGGCAGCACACCGGTCGCGTCCCGCAACCGGGCGTCGGGCTGCACGCCGAGGTGCCGCAACGCGGCCAGGACGCCGTCCTGGGTGGCCACCCGGCGGACGTTGGGCAGGGCGAGCAGGTCGGCGGCGCGGTGCGCGACGGCCGCGTCGGTGCGGGGGGCCTGGTGGAAACCCCGGGCGCGGTGCGGGGGTGTGCCGACGACGACGACCGGCAGGACCTCCGCGGCCAGGGTGTGCAGCCGGGCCAGGGCCTCGGGTTCGATCGCCGGCTCGTCGTCGATCACCAGGGCGCGGTAGCCGGCGTGGTCGGGGGCCAGCCGCCCCCCGCGGACCACGGCGGCGTCGGCGGTGAGCAGGCTCGGGCTGAGGAAGCCCCAGGTGTAGCCGGCGTCGGCGAGGTTGCCGGCGGTCACCTCCGGCCAGGAGAGACACCAGTACGCCTGCCGGTAGAAGGCCACGTCGACGCGGGGCAGGCCGGTCCGGAGCACGGCCGCCGCCCGGGCCAGGTAGTCGGTGAACGCCCGCATGTGCCGCCACATCGGCTGGCGCGGCCCCCAGGCGTCGGACACCGCCGGGGAGCTGTCGTTGGAGAACGGCGCCCAGCCGGGCCAGGCCGCGCCGGGGACGTCGGAGTAGGGGAACCCGTGCAGCACCAGCTGGTTCACCCCGCCGCTGAACGCGACGTCGACGTGCCGCTTCAGCTCGGCCAGGCCGGTCTGGTAGTCGGCGTCGAGCACCGCGCAGCACTCCAACGAGACCACGGGAGCGCCCCGCATGTGCGCGCCGGAGGCGATGCCCCGATGGAAGTCGACGGCCCGGTCGTACGCGGCGACGCCGTCGGTCATGCCACCGGCGGCGATCCAGTTGACCAGGTCCTCGCTCTCCGGTACCTGGACGGCACCGGCCACCTCGACGTGGTCGATCGTGTTGCCGTACGGCTGCGCCCGGTAGCTCAGCCCCCGGCTGTTGGCCCAGCGGGTCAACGGCCCGACGTGGTGGTCGGCGTACAGCTCGTTGAGCGTCCGGTAGTAGTCGTGCCGGATCCGACGCCCCAGTCCGCCGGGGAGGTCGTACCCGGCCGGGCTCTCCGGGTTGGTGCCCTTGCGCAGGGTGGCCCAGTCGAAGCGGTACAGCCCCTCGATGCGCAGCACCGAGTTCCCATCGCGGCCGGGCCGGGCCGGTTCCTCGGATCGGAGGGTGTCAGGCCGGACTCGAAGGCGGCCGGGTCGATGCGTCGAGTCCCGCTTGAGGCCGGGGCGCCCCGCCGCCGTCCACCGGGCGACCCGTTGCTGATAGATGTAAATCGATATAGTGTCCGGGGGGGCGCACCCTGCCCGCTTCCGGAACCGGTTCGGGGCAGCGCAGGGACCGACCCGGACAGCGCACAGGCGGCATGGTCGGCGGGATCCCGGACCGGTAGACGCCCCGGACGACCGGCCGGCAGCCGTCGGACGGCACCGACCGGACGGGCCACCCACGGCAACGCCTCCCGCCGGAGGCCGAGGAGGAAACACCTACATGAACGACGTACCAGCACCTGCGAGACGCCGTACCCGCAGCCGTGTCCGGCTGCTCGTCGGCGGCGTCTGCGCCCTGATGGTCACCGCGTCCTCGGTGACCATGGCCACCTTCGCCCACGCCGACCTCAGCGGCCCACCGGGGACCACCCTGAAGGCCGCCGCCGAGCGGAGCGGCCGGTACTTCGGGGCCGCCATGGGGTCGGACCGCCTCAACGACTCCGGCTTCCTGAACATCGCCAGCCGCGAGTTCGACATGATGACGGCCGTCAACGAGATGAAGCCCGACGCGACCGAGCCCAACCCCGGGCAGTTCGACTTCAGCAGGGGTGACGCGATCTACAACTGGGCCACCCAGCGCGGCATGCGGTTCCGGGGCCACACCCTGGCCTGGCACGCCCAGCAGCCGCGGTTCTGGGGCAGCCTGAGCGGCAGCGCGCTGCGGCAGGCGATGATCAGCCACATCAACGGCGTGATGGCCCACTACAAGGGCAAGCTCTACGCCTGGGACGTGGTGAACGAGGCGTACGCCGAGAACGGCACCCGCCGGTCGTCGAACCTCCAGTCCACCGGCAACGACTGGATCGAGGTGGCGTTCCGCACCGCGCGGGCCGCCGACCCGTCGGTGAAGCTCTGCTACAACGACTACAACATCGAGAACTGGACGTACGCCAAGACGCAGGGCGTCTACAACATGATCAAGGACTTCAAGGCGCGCGGCGTGCCGATCGACTGCGTCGGTCTGCAGACCCACTTCACCGGCGGCAGCTCGCTGCCGGGCAACTTCCAGACCACGCTGTCCAGCTTCGCCGCCCTCGGGGTGGACGTGGCGCTGACCGAGGCGGACGTCACCAACGCCTCGACCACCCAGTACGCCGGGCTGACCCAGGCCTGCATGAACGTCCCGCGCTGCGTCGGCATCACCACCTGGGGCATCCGGGACAGCGACTCCTGGCGGGGCAACGAGAACCCGCTGCTGTTCGACCGCAACAGCAACCCGAAGCCGGCGTACACCTCAGTCCTCAACGCCCTCAACGCGGCCTCCACCACGGTGCCGGGGACGACCACCCCGCCGCCCACCACGCCGCCGACCAGCGCTCCGCCGACCACCCCACCGACCACCCCGCCCACCACCCCGCCGACCAGCGAGCCGCCGACCACGCCGCCACCCACCGGACAACCGGGCGGCTGCACCGCGGCGTACCGCACGGTCAGCAGTTGGAACGGCGGCTTCCAGGGTGAGGTCACGGTGACCAACACCGGCTCCACCACCACCAGCGGCTGGACCGTGCAGCTCACGATGGCCAGCGGGCAGACCATCGCCAACATCTGGAACGGCAGCGGCACCGGCACCAGCGGCACGGTCAGCATCCGCAACGCCGCCTACAACGGCGTCATCGCCCCGAACGCCTCGACCACCATCGGTTTCCTGGTCAACGGCAACAGCAGCACCCCACCCGGCAACCTCTCCTGCACCAGTTCCTGACCGGCGCGACGTCGGCGTCCCCCGCCCCGCGACCCGCCCGGGTGGCCGGCAGGGGGCCGGGTCGACGGGAACAGCCACGGTGGCCCTCGCGGGCGCCGTGGCTGTTCCCGTTCACCGACCGGCGACAGCCCGTCGACCGTCCGGCGACAGCCCGTCCGTCGGGGCGTGCCGGCCGCCTCCCCGGGGCCTCGAGGACCCGGCCCCGAGCCATATCGACGGGGCTCAGCACCCCACGCCACCAGGGCTCCTAGCTGCGAGTTCATTTATGATCTTCCTTGCGGGGGAACAGAAGCCTGTAGTAGCGTGGCGACGCCAGCACAGGGGGGGTGACGAGCATCGGTAGGCAGAGCCACCGCGCGTGGGGCAGATCCGCGACAGCCACGTTTCCGGCCCGTCGACACCCGGGTAGGACGACAACCCGAAGCCAGCCCGTCCTGCTGAGCCAGCTCGACGGCTGATCACGGAGCGACCGAGCCGAGGATGTTCCCAACGTCATGATTGATGCTGCTTTTCCGACGTCACCCGTCGTGTCGGCGAAGGCTCTGGCGAAACGCTTCGGGACCTTCGAGGCCGTCCGCGGGATCGATTTCGAGGTCCAGCGCGGCGAGGTGTTCGGGTTCCTCGGACCCAACGGCGCGGGCAAGTCCTCGACCATGCGGATGATCTCCTGCATCTCCCCCCGTTCCGGCGGTGAGCTGCGGATCCTCGGCATGGACCCGCAGGCCCAGGGGCCGCACATCCGGGCCCGCATCGGCGTCGTGCCCCAGCAGGACAACCTCGACAACGAACTCACCGTCCGGGAGAACCTGGTCGTCTACGGGCGCTACTTCGGCCTGTCCCGGGCGCACGTGGCGCGCAAGGCCACCGAGCTGATGGCGTTCGCCCGGCTCTCCGAACGGGCCGACGACCACGTGGAGCCGTTGTCCGGCGGCATGAAGCGTCGCCTCACGATCGCCCGCGCGCTGGTCAACGACCCCGAGCTGGTGCTGCTGGACGAGCCCACCACCGGCCTCGACCCGCAGGCCCGGCACCTGCTCTGGGAGCGGCTCTACCAGCTCAAGCAGGCCGGCGTGACCCTCATCATCACCACCCACTACATGGACGAGGCGGAGCAGCTCTGCGACCGTCTGGTCGTCATGGACGGTGGTCGCATCGTCGCGGAGGGTTCCCCCGCGGACCTCATCTCCCGGTACTCCAGCCGCGAGGTGCTCGAACTCCGCTTCCCCGCCGACCGGCCGATGGAGCGGGCGGTCCTCGAAGGGCTCGCCGACCGGGTGGAGGCGCTGCCGGACCGTTTCCTGCTGTACGCCGAGAGCGGCGAACGTCTCCTCGAACGGGTCTCCGCCGCCGGTGTCCAGCCCGTCTCCAGCCTCGTCCGCCGGGGCTCCCTGGAGGACGTCTTCCTCCGGCTCACCGGTCGGGAACTGGTGGACTGACGATGACGGACATCACGGCGGCCACCCCGAGGGCCACCGGCCGGGTGGTCGGTGTCTGGCGGGCGGCCACCCTCCGGGTCGAGGCCTGCTGGCGGTGGTACCGGCGCAGCTGGCGTACCACCCTGCAGGCCTCCGTGCTCCAGCCGTTGCTGTTCCTCGGCGCGATGGGGCTCTGCTTCGGCTCGCAGGTGCGGCCCGGCCCGGCGACCGACGGCCACCCCTACGTGCAGTACATCGCGCCGGCACTGCTGGTGAGCACGGTCCTCACCACGGCCGTCGCCGAGGCAGGCAAGCCGGTCCTGTCGAGTTTCCAGTGGCAACGGGACTTCATCGCGGTGACCGCCACCCCGGTCACCCCGGGCCAGCTCCTCGCCGGGCAACTGCTCTGGATCACGCTCCGGCTCCTCATCGGAGCCGTCATCTTCCTGCTGATCGGGATCCTGCTCGGCGGCTGGGCCGACGGGTGGGCCGTGCTCGCGGTGCCGGTCGCCGTCCTCACCGGGGCGGCCTGCGCCGCGCCGGTCGCGGCCTACGCGGCCACGGTACGCGGGGACGGGCACGGCCTGGTCGCCATCAACCGGTTCGTCGTGCTGCCGATGACCCTCTTCGCCGGCACGTTCTTCCCGATCTCGGCGCTGCCGCTCGCGGTGCGCCCGCTCGCCTGGATCTCCCCGCTGTGGCACGGCAACGAACTGGCCCGTGGCCTGACGCTCGGCGGGCTGACGGCACCGGCCGCCGCCCTGCACGTCACGTTCCTCGGCGCGCTGCTCACCGTCGGTGTCGTCGCGGCCCGGCGCACGTTCCACCGGCGGCTGGTCGTATGACGACCACCCAGACCCGCCGCCCGGGACTCCCGCACCAGCGGCGCGGCGCACTGCGCCGGATGCTGCCCGTCGACGAGTACGCCGGCCTGGCCCGGGTCATCGTCGAGCGCTCGGCCCGGCTCTACCTGCGCGCCTGGGCGGTGCTGATCTCCGGCGTCGTCGAGCCGCTGTTCTACCTGCTCGCGGTCACCGTCGGCTTCCGCTCGCTGGTGCCGACCGTGACGCTGGCCGACGGCAGCACGGTGCCCTACGTGGATTTCGTCGCGCCCGCGCTGCTGGCCGCCTCGGCCATGAACGGGGCGATCTCCGAGACGCTGAGCATCTACTTCAAGCTGCGCTACGACAAGCTGTACGAAGCCATGCTCACCACCCCCGTCGGCCCGCTCGACATCGTCCTCGGCGAGGTGGGCTGGGCGGTCCTGCGCGGCGGCTTCTACGGCACCGTCTTCCTCGGGGTGCTGGCCGCACTCGGGCTGGTCACGACCCCCTGGGCCGTCGTGCTGGTCCCGGTGGGGCTGCTGGTCTCCTTCGCCTTCGCCGCGGTGGGGATGGCCTGGGCCACCACGTTGCGCTCCAACGCCCAGCTGGACTACGTGACCCTGGCCTCGACCGCGATGTTCCTCTTCTCGACCACCTTCTTCCCGCTGTCCAGCTACCCGGCGGCGGTGCAGTGGCTGGTGCAGCTGTCGCCGCTGTACCACGGGGTCGAACTGGCCCGGATGTTCTTCCTCGGCACGCCCGCTCCGGCCGCGTTGCTGCACACCGCGTACCTCGTCGTGCTGGCCCTGGGCGGGCTGACCCTGGCCCGCGTCCGTCTCCGGAGCATGTTCCTGGGCTGACGGAACGGCACCGGATCGGCGGACTCCCCGTCTCGACCTTCCAGCGAAGGGACAACCGATGAAGTTGCACGTCCAGCGCCTCCAGGACGCTTTCCGTCGGATGGTCGTCGACACCGGCGAATGCTGGGCGCCCGGGCTGCCCGGCGACCACCTGGCCGCCCAGGTGCGGGCGGTCGCCGACGCACCGGACGCGGCGGCCCGCCGGGATCCGCTCACCGAGATCGTCGTGGTCGCACTGTGCCTGGCCAACCAGTACGGCTGTGTGCTCCAGCACCCGCTCACCAGCACGTCGGGCAGCGCCGACCTGGCGGACCTGATCGCCCAGGCGAGCACCGCCGACCTGCCCGACCGGATCCGGCAACCGGCGCAGACGGTCGTGCAGACGCTGGCGTACTACCGCTCCGACGTCCCGCCCGGCACCCGGCCGGACGTCGTCGGGCTGCACGCGGTGCTGCCGGAGCTGATCCGCCTGGCCTGTGCCGGGTTCGACTCCGCGGACGACCTGGCCGACCGGCTCACCACGCGACTACGGGCGGCACGGCGGCCGAGCGGGGACGTCACGGTGGAGTTCGATCCGTCCTGTGCCGAGTCGGTGCGGCTCATCCGTCCCGTCCAGGACCAGACGTACTGCCCGTTCGCCCAGAAGTCGTTCCTGTGGGGTCCGCCGCCGTACGACCGGACGCTGTCCTTCGCGGAGAACATGACCGCCGCCCTGCCCTGGGTGCACCGCTTCGTCCGGGTGCTCGACGGGGACGTCCTCGACGGGTTCGTCTTCGCCTTCCCGACCGACGTCTTCGGCGAGTCCATCGACGACCTCGGCCGGCTGTTCCGCGCGTTCGTCGACCACCTCGTCCGCACGATGACCAGCGCGGCACCGGGCGGCCTGGAGGTGACCGACGTGACGGATCCGCAGTGGTACCTGGTGCTGGCGGGTGAGGAGTGCTTCGTCAGCGTCTTCGCGCCCTGCTACCCGCACGACCACTCCCGCTACCTGCACGGCGTGCAAGGATGGATGTTGTTCATGTTGCAGCCGGAGAAGGCCATCCTGAGACAACTCACCGTCGCCGACTACGGCTCACGCTCCGCCGCGATCCGTGAGCGCTTCCGGGACGGGTTCCAGCCGTACGCGCTGGCCGACCGGGAGGCCGACCGTTTCCTCCTCCCGCTGCGCGCCGGGGATCCGCCGGTGCGGTGGTACGAGACACCCACTGACATCCCATGAGCGGGTACTGAGCGCTCGGTACGAATCGGGGGGAGAACCATGAGCGGTGCCAGGAACCAGACGTCCACCGCTGGCGGCCACACCGGGGCGGGCCGGAGCCTCAGCGGACCGGCGGTGCCCCGTGCCGGGGAGACCGTGCACGGGATGTTCGCCGAGGTCGCCGGGCGGCACCCGCAGGACGTCGCGGTCGTCGACGCCACCGGTGAGACCAGCTACGCGGAACTCCGTCGGCTCGCCGCCGCCAGCACCGACCGGCTGCGCCGGCTCGGTGTCGGTCCCGGCGACGTGGTCGCCGTCCGGATGCCCCGCGGGGCCGCGCTCTTCGCCACCGAGCTGGGCATCATGGCCACCGGCGCCGGCTACCTGCCGCTCGACCCGGCCGACCCGGCCGAACGCCACCGCCACCTGCTCACCGACGCCGACCCGGCGGTGCTGCTCGTGCCGGACGACGACCCCGGGCCGGGCCACGACAGCCTGGCGTCCGCCCTGGGCGACGGCCGGGTGCACCGCCTCGACGCCGCCTGGTGGACGCCGGCCGACACCGGGCGCGCACCCGACCACGACGACCCCGACGCGGTCGCCTACCTGCTCTACACCTCGGGGTCGACGGGACGCCCCAAGGGCGTGGCGATGCCCCACCGCGCCCTGGTCAACCTGCTCCGCTGGCACGAGGGCGCCCGCCCCGGCGGGCACCGGTCCCGGACCCTCCAGGCCTGCGCGGTCAGCTTCGACTTCTCCTTCCACGAGATCTACTCCGCGCTGTGCCTCGGCGGCACCCTGGTCGTCGCCGGCGACGACCTCCGACGCGACCCGTACGCGCTGGCCGCCTTCACCGTGGCCCAGCGGGTGGAGCGGGTCTTCCTTCCCGTCCCGGCGCTGACCCAGTTCGCCGAGGCCGCCACCCAACTGCCCGAGCCACCGGCGCTGCGGCACATCGTCACCACCGGCGAACAGTTGCGGCTCACCGAACCGCTGCGGGTCCTCGCCGCCCGCACCGGCGTCCGGGTGCACAACCACTACGGCGCGACCGAGTTCCAGGACGCGACGGTGGCGACGCTGCCCGACGACGTGACCCGGTGGCCGCTGATCGCCCCGATCGGCTGGCCCATCGACAACGTCGAGGTCGCGCTCCTCGACGGGCAGCACCGGCCGGTCCCCGCCGGAGAGCCGGGTGAGCTGTACGTCGGCGGGGCCGGCGTCGCCGCCGGGTACCGCCACCAGCCGGCGCTCACCGCCGAGCGGTTCACCACTCCCCCGGGGCTGTCCGGCCGGTGGTACCGCACCGGTGACCTGGCCCGACTCACCGAGGCGGGGCTGGAACACCAGGGCCGGGTGGACGCCCAGCTCAAGGTCAACGGGGTCCGGATCGAGCCGGCCGAGGTGGAGGCCGCCGCCTGCGTCCACCCCGGCGTCCGGCAGGCCGCCGCGGCGCTGCACGAGATCGACGGCCGGCCCCGGCTGGTCGTCCACCTGGTGCTCCGCGACGACGTGGACGCCTCGGACGTGCTGCGCGAGGTGCCCGGCCACGTCGCGGGACGGCTGCCCGCCGCCGTGCACCCGTACGGCTACGCGGTGGTCGCCGAGCTGCCGCTCACCGCGAGCGGCAAGACGGCCCGCAACCGGCTGCGACCGCCGCACCGGCTGGTCCGCGCGACCCCGGCCACCACCGACCTGCCCCGCGGCGAGCTGGAACGCCGGATCGCCGACGTCTGGCGGGAGGTGCTGGGGCTCGACCACGTCGGGGTCCGGGACAACTTCTTCGACCTCGGCGGGGTCTCCGCGCAGCTGCTCACCGTGCGGCAGCGGCTCACCACCGAACTGGGGCTGCGGGTCGGCGCGACCGACCTGGTCGAGTACCCGACCGTCCGGGCACTGGCCCGACACCTCGGTGGGGACGACCCCGCCGTCACCGGGGCCGCGCCGGTCACCGTGCGGCCCACCGGCGGCACCGACGACGACCGGGTGGCCATCGTCGGCATGGCCGGCCGGTTCCCGGCCGCCCCCGACCTGGCGACCTTCTGGCGCAACCTGTGCGACGGCGTGGACGCGATCGTGGAGTGCGCCGACGACGACGTCCGCTCCCAGGACCCGGCGCTGCTGGCCGACCCGGACTTCGTCCGGATGGCGGGTCCGCTCGCCGACCCCGAGTACTTCGACGCGGCGTACTTCGGGATCAACGCCAAGGAAGCCGCGCTGATGGACCCGCAGCACCGGATCTTCCTGGAGTGCGCGGTCGACGCGTTCGAGGACGCCGGTGAGGTGCCGGCCGGCACGCGCACCGGGGTGTACGCCTCCAGCAGCATCAGCACCTACCTGGTGAACAACCTCGTGCCGCACTTCGGCTACACCGGGGACCGACCGCTCACCGAGGCCGACACCCAGCAGTTCATGGTGAAGCTGGGCAACGACCGCAACTACCTGCCGACCCGGGTCTCCTACCGGCTCGACCTCGGCGGGCCGAGCATCAGCGTGCAGTCGGCCTGCTCCAGCTCGCTGGTCGCCGTGCACCTGGCCCGCCGGGCACTGCTGGCCGGCGAGTGCGACCTCGCCCTCGCCGGGGGCGTCTCGGTGGTGGTGCCGCAGTCCGCCGGCTACCTGTACGAGGACGGCCTGATCCGCTCGCGGGACGGCCGGAGCCGGGTCTTCGACGCCGAGGCGTCCGGCACCATCTTCAGCAACGGGTGCGGCGTGGTGCTGCTCAAACGGCTCTCGGCGGCGCTCGCCGACGGCAACCGCATCTACGCGGTGGTCGCCGGTTCCGCCGTCAACAACGACGGCGTCGACAAGCTCGGGTTCACCGCGCCGAGCGCCACCCGGCAGGCCGAGGTGGTGGCCGCCGCCCTGACCGACGCCGGGATCCGCGCGTCCGAACTCGGTTACCTGGAGGCGCACGGCACCGGCACGCCGCTCGGCGACCCGATCGAGGTGGCCGGGCTCGACCAGGCCCTGCGGGCGGTCGGCGGCGCACCGCAGGGCAGTGTCGCGGTCGGCTCGGTCAAGAGCAACATCGGCCACCTCGACGAGGCCGCCGGCATCGCCGGACTGATCAAGGCCGCGCTCGCCGTCCACCACGGGGTGATCCCGGCGAGTCTGCACTTCCGCACCCCGAACCCGGAGATCGACTTCGGGTCGAGCGCGCTACGGGTGCCGACCGGCACCGAGAGCTGGCCGGCGGGGCGGCGTCGGGTGGCGGCCGTCAGCTCGCACGGCATGGGCGGCACCAACAGCCACCTCGTCCTCACCCAGGCCCCCGAGCGCCCGGCGGAACCCGCCCCGACCGGTGCCGCAGAACCCGCTCCGGCCGGCGCGGCCGAGCCAACTCCGGCCGGCGCGGCCGAGCCCGACCCGGCCGGTACGGGGGACGGGCCGGTGCTGCTGCCGATCAGCGCCCGCGCCCCGGCGGCGGCCCGCGCGTTGGCCGGCCGCTACCAGGCCCTGCTCAGCGAGGACGGGGCCGACCTCGCCGGCATCGCCCGGGCGGCGGCGCTCGGGCGCACCCACCACCCGTACCGGATCGCGGTGCTCGCCACCGACGCCCGGGAGGCGGCCGAGCAGCTCGGGCGGGCGACCGTGCACGAGCCGCGACCCGAGGGGGCGGTCGCCTTCGTCTTCGCCGGCCAGGGCGCCCAGTGGGTCGGGATGGGTGCGGACCTGTACGCCGGCTACCCGGTGTTCCGGTCGGCGCTCGACGAGTGCGCCGCGGAGGTCCGCCGGGCCACCGGCACCGACCTGCGTGAACTCGTCTTCGACGGGGTCGGCGGCGAGCTGGACCGGACGGCCTGGGCGCAGCCCGCCCTGTTCGCGGTGCAGTACGCGCTCGCCCGGCTCTGGCAGTCCTGGGGCGTGCAGCCGGACGTGCTGACCGGCCACAGTGTGGGTGAGTTCGTGGCGGCCTGCCTCGCCGACGTGCTGTCCCTCCCCGACGCGCTGCGCCTCGTGCTGGCCCGGGGTCGCCTGATGGACGCGCTGCCCGACGGCGGGGCGATGGTGTCGCTGCTCGCCCCGCCCGACGCCGTCACCGACCTGCTCGACGCGATGGGCGTCGAGGTGAGCGTGGCGGCGGTCAACGACCACGACTCGGTGGTGCTCTCCGGTGCCGCCGCGCTGGTCGACCGGGTCGTCGTCGAGGCGGACCGGCGCGGCTGGCGGTCGCACCGGCTGCGCGTCTCGCACGCCTTCCACTCGGCGCTGATGGACCCGGTGCTCGACGAGTTCCGCGCGGTGGCCGAGCGGGTCGAGCACCGGCCGCCCCGGATCCCGGTGCTCGCCAACCGCACCGGCCGGGCCGTGTCCGCCTTCGACGCCGAGCACTGGGTGCGGCATGCCCGGGACACCGTCCAGTTCGCCCGCTGCGTGGACAGCGCGGTCGCCGAGCACGGGGTCACCACGATCGTCGAGGTTTCGCCGAAGCCGACCCTGGTCCGGTTCGCCGCCCGCGAGGGGGTGCTGGTGGTGCCCTCCCTGCGCGAGGGCGCCGGCCACGCCCAGCTGGTGGACTCGCTGCGCCGGCTCTACCTCGACGGCCGGCAGGTGACCTGGTCCGGGGTGTACCGGGGGCGTGGCGGGCCGGTCGCGCTGCCCGCCTACCCGTGGCAGCGCACCCGGCACTGGATCGAGCCCACCGGGCGGCCGACCCGGGCCGGGGCGGGCCGGGCCGGCGTGGTCTTCCTCGGTGGACGGGTGGACCAGCCGGGCAGCAGTGAGATCCGGTTCGTCTCCCGGGTCGACCCGGACCACCCCCGGTGGCTGACGCAGCACCGCATCTTCCGGCGGGTGGTGATGCCCGGGGTCGCGTACCAGGATCTCGCCTTCGCCGCCGCCGGGGAACTCGGCCTGCTCCGGCCCGCCCTCGACGACTTCCTCATCCACCAGGCGATGCGGTTCGCCGACGACACCGAGACCCGGGACCTGCACGTGGTGCTGAAGCCGGTGCCGGACGGCCACGCGGTGGAGATCCACTCCCGGTCCGAGGCCGAGTCGGGGCCGTGGACCCTGCACGCCACCGGCACCCTGACGGCCGGTACCGCGTCGCCGGTCGCCGAGCTGGCGTCGCTGCGCCGCCGGTTCGGCACGCCGGTGCCGCCCGAGGAGATCTACCGGGGCGAACGCGGTCGGCTCATCGACCTCGGCGAGTGGTTCCAGGTCACCCGGGAGCTGTGGCGCGACGGTACGGGCTGCCTGTCCCGCATCGAGCTGCCTCCCCGGGTGACCTCGGCGGCCCACCTGCACGCGGTGCACCCCATCCTGCTGGAGGCCTGCCTGCTCGCCCTCACGGTGACCTACCCGCGGCCGTTCGCCGACCGGACGTACCTCCCGGTCGGCGCCCAGCGGGTCACCCTGCACCGGGCCGGGACGACGGACAGCGCCTGGTGTCACGCCGAGCTGCGGCCGACCGACGACCCGGATCCCCGTTCGCTGGTCGGCGACATCACCCTCTACGACGACGACGGGCGGGTCCTGGTCGTCATGGCGGGCGTGCTGCTGCGGCAGGCGACCGCCGGGGCGATGGCCGGGGACGCCGACGCCGCCCGCTGGCGACGCCGGCTGTACCGGCCGGAGTGGGTGGAGCAGGCCCTGCCGCCGGGCACCCCGGCCGGCTCGTGGCTCGTCGTCGGCGCCGACCTGGCCCGCTCGATCGCGGAGGCGGCCGAGCGGCAGGGGATCCGCTGCCGGGTCGTCGATCCCGCCGACCTGGCCGGGGCCGTCTCCCGGGAGCAGCCGGACGCCGTGCTGCTCGCCTGGCCCGCCGAACGTGCCGACCCGGGGGCCGACGCCGGTGCGGCCCGGGACCTGACGCTGACGCTGCTGGACTCCTTCCGGAGCCTGCTGGACCTGCCGTCCACACCGTCGGTCACGGTGCTCACCCGGCAGGCCTGGGGCGGTGCACCGCAGCCGGCGCAGGCCGCGCTCTGGGGTCTCACCCGGGTCCTCGGTCAGGAACGGCCCGACAGCCTGCCGGCCCTGATCGACCTGCCCGCGCAGGGCGGCGACCCGGACGCGATCGTCGCGGAGACGGCGGCCCGGACCGCCGACGAGGTGACGCTGCACGACGGGCGACGCCGGGTGCTGCGGCTGCGGCCGGACACCGACCGGCCGGACGACCTGACGATCAGCCCGGACGGCACCCACCTCGTCACCGGTGGCCTGGGCGGGCTGGGCCTGGAGGTGGCCGCGACGCTGGTCGCCGCCGGTGCCCGCCACCTCGCCCTGGTCGGCCGCCACGAACCCGGCGGACCCGCGCGGGAACGGATCGCCGCCCTCGCCGCCACGGGAGCCGAGGTGCGGACGTACACCGCCGACGTCGGCGACGACGAGCAGGTCGCCGCGCTCATGGCCGTGCTCGGCCGGGACCTGCCCCCGCTGGCCGGGGTGCACCACCTCGCCGGCGCACTCGCCGACGGCCTGCTGGAGTCGCAGACCCCCGGGCGTTTCGACGAGGCGTGGGCCGCCAAGGCGGGCGGTGCGTTCGCCCTGCACCGGGCCACGGCCCACCTCCCGCTGACACACTTCGTGCTGTTCTCGTCGTCGTCCGGGCTGCTCGGCACCGCCGGGCAGGGCAACTACGCGGCGGCCAACAGCTACCTCGACGGCCTCGCCGCGGCCCGCCGGGCCGCCGGCCTGCCCGCGGTGTCCATCCAGTGGGGATCGTGGGCGGAGACGGGTATGACGGCCCGGGCCGGCATCGCCGAACGGCTCGACCGGCTCGGTGAGGGCGTGCTGCCGTTGGACGACGCCACCGGGGCGCTCCGGGCCATCCTGGCCACCCCGCCGGACGACGGGGTGGTGGCCGTCCTGGCGCACACCTGGCCGCGGTACGCCGCACACCACAACACCCCACCGGCTCCGGTGCGCGACCTGCTGCCCGCCGCACCGGCGGGACGCCCGGACACCGCCGGGCTGGCCGACCGGCTCCGCGAGGCGACCCCCGACCAGCGACGCAAGCTCGCCGACGGGTACGTCCACGACATCACCGCGGACGTGCTCGGCGTAGCCCACCTGGAGACTGACACCGGGCTCTTCTCCCTCGGCCTGGACTCGCTGGCCTCGCTGGAGCTGCGGAACCGGTTGCAGAGCGCGTTCGCCGTCCGGCTCGGCCAGACGGTGGTCTTCGACCACCCGACGGTGGCGGGGCTGGCCGGGCACCTGCTCGCCGTCCTCGACCTGCCGACCGGCGGGCCGACCGACGGGCACGGTAGCGGGCCGGCCGAGGGGCACGGTGGCGGGCCGGCCGAGGGGCACAGCGGCGGGTCGGCCGAGGGGCACGGAGGCGGGCCGACCGACGGGCCGCCGCCGGAGGAACAGTCGATCGACGAGGTGGCCGCGTTGCTGGCGGAGAGGCTCGGGAACCGATGAGCACCGACTACGGCCCGCTGCTGCGCCGGGCGCTGGCCCGCATCGACGAGCTGGAGGCCGCCGCGGCCCGCCGGCACGAGCCGATCGCCGTGGTGGGCATGGCCTGCCGGCTGCCCGGCGCACCGGATCCGGCGGCGTACTGGGACCTGCTGTCCGAGGGGAGGTGCGCGCTGGGTCCGGTGCCGGACGCCCGCTGGCCGGTGGACGGGAGTTTCGTCGACGCGGGCGGCTTCGTCGGCGACCTGCGGGACTTCGACGCCCGGTTCTTCGGGATCTCCGGACGGGAGGCGGCAACCCTCGACCCGCAGCAACGGCTGCTGCTGGAGCTGGCCTGGGAGGCGTTCGAGGACGCCGGTGTCCCGGGCCGGTCGGTGCCGGAGTCGACCGGTGTCTTCGTCGGCATCAGCAACATCGACTACCGCGAGGGGATGACCCACGAGGACGACATCGACGGGTACTTCTCCTCCGGCGCCACCCCCAGCACGGCCAGCGGACGGCTCGCGTACGTCTTCGGCACCCGGGGACCGGCCCTGTCGGTGGACACGGCGTGTTCGTCCTCGCTGGTCTCGGTCGACCTCGCGGTCCGGCACCTCCGGGACGGCAGCTGCGACCTGGCCCTGGCCGGCGGGGTCAACCGGATGGTCACGCCGCACGAGAGCCGCAGCCTGACCCGGGCCGGCATGCTCTCGCCCACCGGGCGCTGCCTGCCGTTCGACGCCGCCGCCGACGGCTACGTCCGCGCCGAGGGCGGCGGCCTGGTGGTGCTCAAGCGGGCGTCGGACGTCGGCCCGCACGACCGGGTCCTCGGCCTGGTCCTCGGCAGCGCCGTCAACCAGGACGGCCGGAGCAGCGGCCTCACCGTGCCGCACGGCCCCTCCCAGCAGGAGGTGATCCGCGCGGCGCTGCGCGACGCCGGGGTGGAGCCGGACGCCGTGGGATACCTGGAGGCGCACGGCACCGGCACCGCCCTCGGTGACCCGATCGAGGTCAACGCGCTCGGCGCCGTCTTCGCCGCTCGCCGGGAGCCGCTGCCGATCGGCTCGGTCAAGGCCGCCATCGGGCACACCGAGTCCGCCGCCGGTATCGCCGGCCTGCTCAAGGTGCTGCTCATGCTGCGGCACGGGGTGCTGCCCCCGACCCCCCTGGTGACCAAGCCCAATCCCCGTATCGACTGGGACGACATCCCGGTCCGGGTGCCGTCCACCCGCGAACCGTGGCCGGACGACACCCGCCGGATCGCCGGGGTCAGCTCCTTCGGCTTCAGCGGCACCAACGCCCACCTGGTCGTCGCCGCCCCGCCGCCACCCGCCGATCCGACGCCCACCGCGCCGGTCCCCGCCGCCGACGGGCCGCTGCTGCTGCCGCTGTCGGCGCGGCACCCGCAGGCCCTCGCCGACCTGGCCGACGCCTACGCCCGGCGGCTCCGCACGGCGGCCGACCCGGCGGCGCTCGCCCTGGTCGCCGCCGTCGGCCGCAGCCACCTGCCCTGGCGTCGGTGCGCCGTCGGGGCGACCGTCGACGACCTCGACGCCGCCCTGCGGCGGCCCGGCCCCGCCGGCCCCGTCGGGCAACGACCCAGGGTGGCATTCCTGTTCACCGGCCAGGGCGCGCAACGGCCGGGGATGACCGCCGAGTTGTTCCGGGCCGAACCGGTGTTCCGCGCCGCCATCGAGGAGTGCGCCGGAATCCTCGACCCGGTGCTCCCGGTACCCCTGACCACGCTGCTGTTCGACGCCGGTGAACGCCTCGACGAGACCCGCTTCACCCAGCCCGCGCTGGTCGCCGTCGGTTACGCGCTGTCCCGGCTGTGGCGGGACTGGGGCGTCCACCCCGAGTACGTCCTGGGGCACAGCGTCGGGGAGTACACCGCGGCCTGCGTGGCCGGCATCCTGACGCTGCCCGACGCCCTACGCCTGGTCGCCGAGCGGGCCCGCCTCATGCAGCAGTGTCCGCCCGGGGCGATGGTCGCCGTCCGGTGCGGCGTCGACCAGGTCGAACCGCTGCTGGCCGGGGCGTCCCGGTCGGCCGTCGCCGCGGTCAACGGGGCGGAGAGCACGGTGCTGGCCGGGCCGGAGGAGGAGCTACGGCCAATCCTCGACGCGCTGGCCGACCGGGGGGTGACGCACCGGCGGCTCACCGTGTCGCACGCGTTCCACTCGCCGCTGCTCGCCGACTTCGCCGAGCCGTTCACCGCGTTCGCCCGGGGCGTCACCCACCGCCCGGCCGGGATCCCCCTGGTGTCGAACCTCACCGGCACGGTCGGCACGCCGATCGACGCCGACTACTGGCGGGAGCACGCCCTGCGGCCCGTGCAGTTCCAGCGCGGGGTGCGGGCGCTGCGCGAGGCGGGGGTGGACACCCTGGTCGAGCTGGGTCCGGAGCCGGTGCTGCTGGGCCTGGCCGGCCAGGACTGGCCGGAGGCGCGGCGGCTGCCCAGCCTGCGCGCCGGACGGGAACACCTGACCCTGCTGGACAGCCTGGCCCGGCTCTACGACAGCGGCGCCGACATCGACTGGGCCGCGGTCACCCGGCAGCGCGCCGCCGGCCGGCGGTTCGTCGCCGCACCGACGTACCCGTTCCAGCGGGAACGCCACTGGGCGTTGACCGGCGGCACCGCTGCGGAGCGACCGACCGGCCCGCTCGACGTGGTCCACGTCGGCTGGGCCGCCACACCGCTGCCGGCCGGACCGCCGCGCCGGTTCGACGCCCTGGTCGTCGGCCCGGACGCCGAACAGCTGGCCGGGGCGGTGACCCTGCCGTGCCGTACCGGTCGGCTGACGCCGGACATCCGGGTCAGTGACGTCGTCTACGCCGCCCCGGCCACCGACGGGGATCCCGAGCGGACGGCCGCCGCCTGCACCGAACTCCTGTCGGTCGCCCGGGACCTCGCCGCGCGACCCACCCCGCCCCGCCTGGTCGTGGTGACCCGCGACGCCGCCGCCGACGCGCCCGACCCCGGGCAGAGCGCCCTCTGGGGCCTGGTCCGCACCGTGCAGGCCGAACACCCGGCTCTCGACTGCCTCGTCGTCGACCTCACGTCGGCCGGCGACGGCGCACCGTCCGACCTGCTCGCGGCCGAACTCACCGCCCCGGCGGGGCACCGGTTCGTCCGGCTGGCCGACGGGCGACGGCTGACGCCCACCCTGGTGCCGCTGCCGGTCCCCGCCGGTCCGTCCTGGCAGCCGCCGCCCGGGGCCGTGCTCGTCACCGGCGGCCTGGGCGCGCTCGGCCTGCGGCTCGCACAGGAGCTGGCCACGGCCGGCGTACGACAGCTGGTGCTGTTCGGCCGCAGCGCGCCGTCGGAGGCCGCCCGGATGGTCGTGGACCGGCTCCGGGACGCCGGGGTGGACGTCCGGCTCGTCCGTGGTGACGTCACGGTGGAGCAGGACGTCCAGCGGGCACTCGACGAGGCCACCCCGCTCGCCGGGGTCGTCCACGCCGCCGGGGTGCTGGACGACGGACCGCTGGCGGAACAGAGCCCGCAGCGGCTCGCCGCGGTGCTGCGGGTCAAGGTGCACGGCGGGCACCTGCTGGACCGGTTGAGCCGCCCGCTGTCGCCCCGGTTCTTCGTCGCCTACTCGTCGCTCGCCGCGGTGCTGCCGACCCGGGGGTCCGGCGGGTACGGGGCGGCGAACGCGTACCTCGACGGCCTGCTGGCCGCCCGCCGCGCGGCGGGCCTGCCCGCGCTCTCGGTGGCCTGGGGGCCCTGGGCCGGGCCGGGGATGGCGGCCGGCGAGGCCGCCCTGCACGAGGCGACCGGCCTGCGGATGATCGACCCGGCGGCGGGCACCGCCACGCTGATCGCCCTGCTGGCCGCCTGCGACGTGCCGGCCCGGGTGGTGGTCGCGCCGGCCGACTGGGCGCGGGTGCGCGAGGCGCTCGCCGAGGCCGCCCCGCCCGGGACGTTCGACGCGCTGGCCGCTCCGGCGGACGCCGCCGGGTCGCCGGCCGCGCCGCCGGTACGGATCGGGGACGTCGCGGCGCTGCGCGAACACGTGGTGGAGGTGGTACGCGACGTCCTGCGCATCGGCGGGCCGGTCGACGACCACGAGGGCTTCTTCGACATGGGCTTCGACTCGCTCACCGTCCTGGAGCTACGCACCCGGCTGCAGGCGGAGCTGGGCGTCCGGCTGCCCTCCACGGTGGCCTTCACCTTCCCGACGGTGGACCGGCTCGTCGAACGCCTCAGTGCCGACCTGGGCCTGTCCGACGCCGCCCCGCCCCCGCCCACCACGCCGGCCCAGGCCACCGCCCCGCTCCCGCCCACCGCGCCGGCCCAGGGCACCGCGCCGACCCGGGCCACCACGCCGACCCGGGCCACCACGCCGGCCGACCCGCCGACGGTCACCGCCCCGGACGCGGACGACGAGCTGGCCGCGCTGCTCGCCCGCGTCGACCGCGGCTACCGAGAGATCCAGGGCATGTGATGACCCGGTTCCGGGCACAGCAGCAGGCACCGCGGACCGACGCCGGAGGGGGAGTACGTGAACGAGGCTGAGCTGCGTGAGGCGTTACGACGGTCGGTCGCGGTCATCGACTCGCTCGAACGCCGCCTGGAGCGGGCGGAGCAGCCGGTCGCCGTGGTGGGGATGGCGTGCCGCTTCCCGGGAGCACCGGACCTCGACGCGTACTGGCGGCTGCTCGTCGACGGGGTGGACGCCATCGGCGACATCCCCGCCGACCGGTGGGACGTCGACCGCTACTACGACCCGGACCGGGCCGCGCCGGGCAAGATGTACAGCCGGCGGGGCGGCTTCGTGGCCGACGTCGACACCTTCGACGCCGCCTTCTTCGGCATGTCGCCTCGGGAGGCCACCCGCACGGATCCGCAGGCCAGGATGCTGCTCGAAGTCAGCTGGGAGGCGTTGGAGCACGCCGGGCAGTCACCCCAGGCGCTGCGCGGCTCCCGCACGGGGGTCTACGTCGGGTACGCCGAGAACGACTACGCGAAGCTGGTCGACCGGCTCACCGGACGCAGCGGCATGGTCGACCCGTACGACGCCACCGGCACGGGCGCCTGCTTCGCCTCCGGCCGGATCTCGCACGTGCTGGGTCTGCACGGCCCCAACCTGGCGGTCGACACGGGGTGCTCCAGCGCGCTGGTCGCCATGCACCAGGCGATCGGGGCGCTGCGGGCGGGCGAGTGCGACGTGGCGCTCGCCGGCGGGGTGCACCTGCGGCTCGCGCCGGAGACCACGCTGGCGCTCGCCCGGACGGGCGCGCTGTCGCCCGACGGACGGTGCAAGACCTTCTCCGCCGCGGCCGACGGGTTCGGGCGCAGCGAGGGCTGCGGGATGGTCGTGCTCAAGCGGCTGGCCGACGCCCTGGCCGACCGGGATCCGGTGCTCGCCATGGTCCGGGGCAGCGCGGTCAACCACGACGGTCCCGCCAGCGGCCTGACCGCGCCGAACGGGGCCGCCCAGGCGGCGCTGATCGACACGGCGCTGCGCCGGGCGGGCGTCGGCCCGCACGAGATCGGCTACGTGGAGGCCCACGGCACCGGCACCCTGCTCGGCGACCCCATCGAGGTCGACGCGCTCGCCTCGGTCTTCGGCGCGGTCGAGGGGCCGGTCTGGCTCGGCTCGGTGAAGTCGAACATCGGGCACACCGAGGGCGCGGCCGGCGCGGCGTCGGTGATCAAGACGGTGCTGGCCATCGCGCACGGGCTCGTCCCGCGCAGCCTGCACGCCGAACCGCCGAACCCGCACGTCGACTGGGCGGCGTCGCCGTTCTCGGTACCGTCGGACAACCAGCCCTGGCCGGCGGACCGCCGCTGCGCGGGGGTCAGCTCGTTCGGGATGAGCGGCACCAACGCGCACCTGGTGCTCGGTCCGCCCCCGCCCCGGGAGGCGACCGCCGAGCCCCGGCGTCCGGTCCGGGTGCTGCCCGTGTCGGCGCGTACCCCGGCCGCCCTGGGTGTCCTGCTCGACCGGTACGCCGACGCCCTGCGCGACGGTGTCGACGCCACGGCGCTGTGCCTCACCGCCGCCACCGGCCGGGCGCACCTGCTGGTCCGGGCGGCGGTCACCGGCGGGACGGTCGCCGAACTCGTCGAGCGGTTGGCGGAGCGCCGGGCCACCCGACCGGCCGCCCCGGCCCGGAAACCGACTGTCGCCTTCCTGTTCACCGGCCAGGGGGCGCAGTGGGTGGGCATGGGCGCGCAGTTGTACGACACCGCGCCGGTGTTCCGGGCGGCGGTGGACGAGTGCGTGCCGGTGATCCGGGAGCTGACCGGCGTCGACATCCGTACCGTGATGTTCGACGGCGCGGACGCGGACCTGTCGGACACCACCTGGACCCAGCCCGCCCTCTTCGTGCTCGGCCTCGGCCTGGCCCGCCTGTGGCAGTCGTGGGGGGTCACCCCGGCGATCCTCGTCGGGCACAGCGTCGGCGAGCTGACCGCCGCCTGCGTGGCCGGCACGGTCGCGGTGCCCGACGCGTTGCGCCTGGTCGTCGCCCGGGGCCGACTCATGGCGGGCGGGCCGGGGGCCGGAGTGATGACGGCCGTCGCCGCAGACGAGAAGACCGCCGCCGCCGCCGTCAGCGACCTCGACCGGACGGCCGTGG
The DNA here is from genome assembly GCF_900090265.1 of Micromonospora rifamycinica. Classification (NCBI taxonomy): domain Bacteria; kingdom Bacillati; phylum Actinomycetota; class Actinomycetes; order Micromonosporales; family Micromonosporaceae; genus Micromonospora; species Micromonospora rifamycinica. Next base: position 4,550,434 of record NZ_LT607752.1, on the reverse strand, counting down.
CCGCGGTGAACAGTCCCCACGAGACGGTGCTCTCCGGGCCGGCGGACCAGATCGGGCAGGCGGAGGAGCGACTGCGGGCCGACGGGGTACGGGTGCGTCGGCTCGCGGTGTCGAACGCCTTCCACTCGCCGCTGATGGCACCGGCCGCCGCCGCGTTCGCCGAGGTCGTCGCGCAGGTGCCGCTGCACCGGCCGAGGCTGCCGATCGTCGCCAACGTGCCCGGCGTCGCCGACGGGGAGCTGCTGACCCGCCCGGGGTACTGGGCCGACCACCTGGTGAGCCCGGTGCGATTCGCCGACGGCATCCGGCACGCCGCCGACGCGGGGGCCGACCTCCTGGTCGAGATCGGCCCGAAGCCGGTGCTGCTGGGGTTCGCCCGGGACTGCCTGGCCGACCGGGAGGGCGTGGGCTTCGTGCCGAGCATCCGGCCCGGGCAGGAGTGGTCCACCCTGGCCGCCGGCCTGGCGGAGTGCTACGAGCACGGGGTCGACGTCGACTGGCGGGCGTTCGAGGCCGACCACGACACGGCACGCGTCGCCGCGCCCACCTACCCGTTCGAGCGGGAACGGTACTGGCTGCCCGAGCCGCCGCCGGCCACCGACGCCCGGCACGGGGTGTTCACCGATCTCGTCGAGGACACCGGGGACGGCTCGCTGGTGGCCCAGACCCGGCTCACCCCGGCGACCGCGGCCCTGGCCGAGCACCGGATCCACGGCGACGTGGTGGCACCCGCCGCGTTCCATCTGGCGGTCGTCCTGGACGCGGCCCGCGCCGGGGCCGGGGGTCGGCACGTCGACCTGGTCGACCTGGTCTTCCCCGCCCCGCTCGCGGTGCCGGCCGAGGGCTCGGCGCGGATCCGGGTGCGGCTGCACGGCCCTGCGGACCAGCGGGAGTGCACCCTGGAGACGGTCACCGACGACGGGGCGGTCGCCCACGCCGTCGGGCAGGTACGGGTGGCCGACGTGCCCGCCCTGGGGGAACGGCACGATCCGGCCGCGATCCGGTCCCGGCTCGACCGGGACGTCGACCCGGCCGCCCTGTACCGGCGGCTCGCCTCGGGCGGTGTCGACCTCGGGCCGGCGTTCCGCTGGCTCACGGCGGTACGGGTCGGCACCGACGAGGCGTTCGCCGAGCTGACGCCGCAGCCGCACCCGCCGGGAGCACACCCGGAGAGCGTGCATCCGGGGCTGCTCGACGCCTGTTTCCAGCTCACCGAGGCGGTCCGGTCCGCGACGGACACGGTGGCCCGGCTGCCGTTCGCGCTGGGCCGGCTCACCCTCGACGGGCCGGCCCTGCACCGGGCCCGGTACGTCCACGCCCGACGGGCCGGCGACGGCGGCTGGCACCTGACGGTCCTCGACCCGGACGGGGAGCCGGTCGGTGTCCTCGACGCCTTCCGGGACCGGGCCGTCGACCGGGACACCCCGGACCGCGGGTGGTTCGCCCGGCAGGAGTGGCGGCCGGTCGGCGCGGCCACCCCCGCCCGGCCGGAGCGTCCGCTGCTGCTCGCCGACGACACCGCGTGGGCGGCGGCGGTGGCCGGCGCGCTCGACTGCCCCCGGCGTGACCTCGACGCCGACCTCGACGAGGGGGCGGTCGACGGGGTCACCCACGTCGTGGTCGCGTCCGCGCCGACGGGCGACGACGCCGACGCGACCAGCCGCTTCCTCGACATCCTGCTCCGCCTGGTGCGCCGGCTGGGCGAGCGCGGCCGGCCGCCCCGGTTGACGCTGCTGACCCGGGGCGGGCAGCCCGTCGACGCCACCGTGGTGGCACCGTCGCAGACCGCGGTCTGGGCCTTCGCGCGCACCGTCGCCGCCGAGTACCCGGACCTGGGCTGCCGGGCGATCGACGTGGCGGACGAGGCGGACCTGGCCGAGGCGGCGGCCCGGATCGCCGACCCGGGCTCCGGTGACCGGCTGGTGGTCCGCGCCGGCCAGGCCTACCGGGAGGCGTTCACCGGGACGGACCCGCCCGGCCCGACCGGGCCGACGCGGCTCGTCCTGGGCGCGTACGGCAGCCCGGACGCCCTGACGACGGTCCCGCTGGAGCGCCGGCCGCCCGGACCCGGCGAGGTGGAGATCGCGGTCCGCGCGGCCGGGCTGAACTTCCGCGACGTGCTCGTCTCCCTCGGCATGCTCGCCGCGCACTACGCCGAGGACCGGGGCATCACCCGGGCCGACGAGGTCCCGCTCGGCTTCGAGTGCGCGGGGGTCGTGCTGGCGGTGGGGCCCGGGGTCACCGACCGGGCCGTCGGCGACGACGTGATCGCGTACACCGAGCACGCCTTCGGCACGCACGTCACCGTCCGGGTGGAGCACACCGCGCCGCTGCCCGCCGGGATGGGTCACGCCGAGGGCGCGACCCTGCCGCTGGCGTTCCTCACCGCGGAGTACGCCCTGCACGAGCTGGCCGGGCTGCGCGCCGGGGAGCGGGTGCTGATCCACGCCGCGGCCGGCGGGGTCGGGCAGGCCGCCGTGGCGCTGGCCAGGGCCAGGGGCGCGGAGGTGTTCGGCACGGCGAGCGCGCCGAAGCACGACGTCCTGCGGCGGATCGGTGTCGACCACGTGCTGGACTCCCGGAGCACCGGGTTCGCCGACCGCGTCCTGGAACTCACCGGTGGGCGGGGCGTGGACGTGGTGCTCAACAGCCTCAACGGCGAGAGCATCGCCGCCGGCATGCGGTCCCTGGCCGACGGCGGCCGGTTCGTCGAACTCGGCCGGGTGGGGGTCTGGACCGCCGACCAGGCCCGTCGGGTCCGCCCCGACGTGCGGTACCACCGGTTCGACTTCGGTGACGTCGCGGAGCGGGATCCGGGCCTGGTCGCCCGGCTGTTCGCCGCGTTGCTGCCCCGGTTCGCCACCGGCGAGCTGTCCCCGCTGCCGCTGCGCGCCTTCCCGATGACCGGGGCCGCCGAGGCGTACCGGTACATGCAGCGGGCCCGGCACACCGGCAAGCTGGTGCTGGTGCCGCCGACGCCGGTGGACGTCGCGGCGGCGGGGGTGCTGGTGACCGGCGGCACCGGCGCGCTGGGCCGGCGGGCGGCCCGGATGCTGGCCGACGCGGGGGCGCGACGGATCGTCCTGATGGGCCGGGGCACCCCGTCCGACCAGGTGCTCGACGAGCTGCGCGGGCGGGGCGTCGAGGTGGAGTTCGTCCGGGGCGACGTCGCCGTGGAGGCGGACGTACGGCGGGCCGTCGCGCGTACCGGCACGCTGGGCGGGATCGTGCACGCCGCCGGTGCCCTCGACGACGGTGTCCTGCGCGGCCAGACCGCCGGGCGGTTCGCCACCGTCCTGCGCCCCAAGGTGTACGGCGGGGCCGTGCTGGACCGGGTCGCCCGGGAACACCGCCCGGCGTTCTTCGTGGTCTTCTCGTCGGTCACCGCCGTCGAGGAGCGCGGCGGGCAGGGGGCGTACGGCGCGGCGAACGCGTACCTCGACGGGCTGGTCGCCCGCCGCCGGGCCGACGGCCTGCCGGGGCTCTCGGTCGCCTGGGGGCCGTGGGCCGGCGGGGGCATGGCCGCGGACCTGGCCGGAGTCCGCAAGATCGACCCGGACGTCGGGACCGCCGTGCTGCAGCGGCTCCTCACCGCCGGCACCGCGGCACCCGCCACCATCGTGGTCGATCCGAACCGGGACACGATCCCGGCCGCCGGGCGGACCGCCGGGGCCGCGCCGGCCGCCGACACCCCGCCCGCGCCGGTGGACCGACCGCGCACCCCGGCGGCGATGACGGACTACCTGGCGGGTGTGGTCCGCCGGCTCACCGGGCTGCCGGCCCGGGTCGCGCTGGACGACCGGACGCTCTTCGTCGACGTCGGGGTGGACTCGCTGGTCCTCATCGAGTTCCGCCAGCGGATCCAGCGGGACCTGGCGGTGTCGGTGCCCGCGTCGACGGTCTTCGACCACCCGTCACTGGGGGAGATGGCCGGTCACCTGCTGGCCCTGCTGGCACCCCCGCCGTCCGCGCCCGCGACACCGGACACCCACCGGCCGCCCCGCCGGGACCTCGACGAGGCGGACGCGGACGACCTACGCCGCATCCTCGACGAGGAGCTCGGGGAACTCGACGAAGGGATGGAGTGAGTTGTCGACCGAGAACTCCGACGACCTCGACCGGCTGCGCCGGGCGGCCCAGACGATCCGCACCCTGCGGGCGTCCGTCGCCGAACTGAAGGCCGCCGCGACCCGGCCCGTCGCCGTCGTGGGGATGGCCTGCCGCTTCCCGGGCGCGGCCGACGTCGAGCAGTTCTGGGAGCTGGTACGGCACGGCCGCAGCGCGATCGGGGAGGTGCCCGCCGGGCGCTGGGACACCCCGCCGGTGGACGCGCAGGGCCGGCCGTGGCGGGCCCGCGGCGGTTTCCTGCCGGACCTGGACGGCTTCGACCACCACTTCTTCAACGTCTCACCGCGGGAGGCCCGGCAGATGGATCCCCAGCAGCGCCTGCTGCTGGAGGTCAGCTGGCACGCGCTGGAGTCGTCCGGCCGGGATCCGAGGACGCTGGCCGGCACCCGGACCGGGGTGTTCGTCGGGATCGCCGAGTCGGAGTACGCCCGGTTGGCCGAGCGGCAGGGCGCCGGCAGCGCGGCGATGTACGGCGTCACCGGCAACGCGTGCAGCGTGGCGGGCGGACGGATCTCGTACCACCTGGGGTTGCGCGGCCCCAACCTCTCCGTCGACACCGCGTGTTCGTCGTCGCTGAGCGCGGTGCACCTGGCGGTGTCCAGCCTGCGGTCCGGCGAGTCCGACCTCGCGGTGGTCGGCGGCGTCAACGCGCTCCTGCTGCCGGACACGTTCACCGCCTTCATGGACGGTGGCGCGCTGGCCCCGGACGGGGTGTGCAAGGCGTTCGACGCCGCCGCCGACGGCTACGGCCGGGGTGAGGGCTGCGGTGTGCTGGTCCTGCGCCGGCTGGACGAGGCGCTCGCCGACGGCGAGGAGATCCTGGCGGTGATCCGGGGCAGCGCGGTGGAGCAGGACGGCCGGACCAACGGCCTGACCGCGCCCAGCGGGCTCGCCCAGCAGTCGGTGATCCGCTCGGCGCTGGCGAACGCGGGCGCGACCCCGGACGAGATCGCCTACGTCGAGACGCACGGCACCGGCACCGCCCTGGGGGATCCGGTGGAGGCGGACGCGCTCACCGCCGTCTTCGGCGAGCGGTCGCGGCCGTTGCCGGTCGGCGCGCTCAAGGCCACCATCGGGCACCTGGAGGCGGCGGCGGGCATCGCCGGGTTGATCAAGACGATCCTGGTGCTCCGGCACGGGGAGGTCCCGCCCGCCACCCACCTGCGCCGGCTCAACCCGCACGTCGACTGGGAGTCCACGCCGGTCACCGTGCCCACCGGGCCGACCGGCCTGGTCGGCGAGCTGGCCGGGGTGAGTTCCTTCGGGTTCAGCGGCACCAACGCCCACGTGGTGGTGGGCCGGGCACCCCAGCGCGCGACGCCGGTCGCCCCGGGCGGCGGGCACCGGGTGCTGACCCTGTCCGCCCGTACCCCGGAGGCGTTGCACGCACTCGCGGGCGCGGTGGTGCCGGTGCTGGCCGCCGCGCGGACCCCGGAGGCCTTCGCCGACGTCTGCGCCGCCTCCGCCGCGTACGCCGGTGACCAGCACCGGCTGGCGCTCGCCGCGACCGGTGGCGCCGCCGCCGCGGAGCAGCTCGGCGGGCACCTCGAGGGCCGCAGGGTCCGGGTCCGGCAGCGGGAGGCGAAGCGCCGCCCGGTGGTCGCGTTCCTGTTCGGCGGGCAGGGGTCGCAGTACCCGGGGATGGGTCGCGGGCTGTACGCCGACGACCCGGTGTTCCGGGACACCATCGAGACCTGCGACAGGTGGTTGGCCGAGCACGCCGGCTGGGAGGTCCGGCTGCTCGACCTGCTCTACGCCGCCGAGCCGGACGCCCGGCTGGACGAGACCCGCTACGCGCAGCCCGCCGTGTACGCGGTGGAGTGCGCGCTGGCCCGGGTGTGGCAGTCGCGGGGGGTACGGCCATCAGTGGTGCTGGGCCACTCCACCGGTGAGTTCGCCGCGGCGCACGTGGCCGGGGTGCTCGGGCTCACCGACGGGTTGGCCCTGGTGGCGCACCGGGCGCGGCTGATCGACTCCGCCACCGGGGGCCGGGGCCGTACCGCTGCCGTCTTCGCCCCCGCCGCCGAGGTCGAGGCGGCCATCGCCGGCATCGCCGGGGTCACCGTGGCGGCCTGGAACGGCCCCCGGGAGACGCTCGTCGCCGGCCCCCGGGACGAGGTGGCCGCCGCCCTGGTCGCCTGCGGTGAGCGGGGCCTGCAGCACCGTCCGGTGACGGTGCCGCACGCGCCCCACTCGCCGATGGTCGACGCGGTCACCGACGAGTTCCGGGCCTTCGCCGCCGGCCTGACGTACGCGGATCCCACCGTGCCGCTGATCTCGAACGTGACCGGTGGCGTGGTGCACCGGATCGATGCCGACTACTGGTGCCGGCAGCTCCGCGAGCCGGTCAGGTTCACCGACAGCGTGCGGTCGCTGGCCGAGCACGGCTGCGACGTGGCCCTGGACGTGAGCGCGGCGCCGGTGCTGACGCTGCTCGGCCGGCAGAACTGGACCGGCACGCCCATCGTCTGGGCCTCGTCGCTGGTCCAGAACGTCGACGACGGCAAGCAGCTGGCCGCCGCCGCCGTGGAGCTGTACACCGTCGGCGTCGACCTCGACCGGCACGGCCTGCACGGACCAGGGAGGAGCCCGGTGAGCATGCCCGGATACCCGTTCCAGCACACCCGGCACTGGGTGGAACCGGCACCGGTCCGCCCCCCGGCGGACGCCGCACCCGGTGCCCACCCGGTGCCGACCGCGACGCCGGAACCGACGACGGTGGCCGGGCCGGCGACGGTGGCCGGGCCGACGACGGTGGCCGCCGGACCGGAACCGGAGCCAGCTGTGGCGGTGGCCGTCGGGCCGGAGCCGGTGGACGATCCGGCCCGGTTCGTCGCCGGGCAGCTCGCCGAGTACCTGGAGACCGAGCCGGACCTGCTGTCACCGACCGCCTCGTTCCTGGAGCTGGGGGCCGACTCGCTGGTGATGGCCCGGCTGGTCCAGGACGTCAACGACCGGTACGGGGTACGGCTCAACGTGGGCCAGCTCTTCGAAGGGCTGGACAGCGTCGCCGCCCTGGCCGGTGACCTCCGGGCGCACGGCCGCCCGCCCACCCCGCCACCGCCCGTTCCGGCGCTGCCCGCCGGGTCGACACTGCCCGCCGGACAGCCGGTTCCGGCGCTGCCGGCCGGGCCGGCGGCACAGCCGGACGGGGACGGCGGGCTGCGCGAGCTGGTCCAGGCGCAGATCGCGCTGATGAACCGGCAGCTCGACCTGCTCGGCGCGGCACCCGTCCCGGGTCCACCGGCCACCAGCACGCCACCGGTCCCGGGTTCGTCGGCCAGCCGGACGGCACCGGTGCCGGGTTCGTCGACCACCCGCCCGGCACCGGTGCCGGGCGACCGGACGCCGACCCGGGCCGGGGCGTCCGGGCCGCCGGTCGCCGACGGGGTGCCGACCGTGGCGAAGGCCGCGCTGACCGACCTCACCGACCGGCAACGCCACCACCTCGACGGGCTGCTCGACGCGTTCACCGCCCGGACAGCCGGATCGCTCGAACGGGCGCGGACGCACCGGGCGTACCGGGTGGACACCCGGATGCGGACGGTCCGCCCGGAGACCCGGCGGGCCTGCTACCCGATCGTCGCGGGCAGCGCCGCCGGCGCCCACCTGACCGACATCGACGGCAACGACTACGTCGACCTGGCGATGGGCTTCGGGGTGCTGCTCTGCGGGCACGACCCGGCCTTCGTCGCCGAGGCCGTCGCCGAGCAGGCCACCCGGGGGATCTCGGTGGGGCCGGTGGTCGACGGCACCGACCAGGTGGCCCGGTTGTTCTGCGAGCTCACCGGCAAGGAGCGGGCCTTCTTCACGGTCAGCGGCACCGACGCGGTCCGGGGCGCGCTCCGGGTGGCCGCCGCGGCGACCGGCCGGTCCCGGTTCGTGATGTTCGCCGGGTCGTACCACGGTCAGGACGACCGGGTGCTGGCCCTGCCCGACGTGCACGGCGACCCGCTCGTCTCGGTACCGATGGCCCCCGGCATCTCACCGTCGGCCGCCGCGGACGCGCTGATCCTGCCCTACGACAGCGAACGGTCGCTGAGCATCATCGAGGAGCACGCGCACGAGCTGGGCGGCGTGCTGGTCGAGGCCGTGCAGAGCCGCAACCCCGGGGTACGCCCCGGCGCGTTCCTGCGCCGGCTGCGCGAGATCACCGCCCGGACCGGCGTCCCGCTGATCTTCGACGAGGTGATCACCGGGTTCCGGGTCAAGCTGGGCGGCGCGCAGGAGTGGTTCGGCGTGGAGGCCGACATCGCCGCGTACGGCAAGTGCATCGGCGGCGGTCACCCGGTGGGCGTGGTCGCCGGTGCGGCCCGTTACCTGGACGCCGTGGACGGCGGCGGCTGGCAGGACGGCCCAGGCCAGGCGGTGCCGGAGACCACCTACATCGGCAGCACCTTCGAGAACCACCCGGCCACCGTGGCGGGGACGCTGGCGATGCTGCACCACCTCCGCGAGCAGGGTGGCGCCCTCCAGGACCGGTTGAACGCGGAGACCGACTACCTGGTCACCACGTTGAACACGATGTTCCGCCGGGAGGGTGCGCCGATCCGGGTGCTGCACTACGGCTCGCTGTTCCGGTTCACCTGGAAGGGCAACGCCAGCTACGCCTACCAACCGCTGGCGATGGAGGTGTTCCACTTCCACCTGCTGCTGCGCGGCATCTACCTGTGGGAGGGCCGGACCTGCTTCCTGTCGACCGCGCACACCCGGGCGGACGTGGAGCGGGTGGTCACCGCCGCCACCGAGGCGGTCCTGGCCATGCGGGACGGCGGGTTCCTCACCGACGAGGTCCCGCCCCGGGTCGCCCCGGCCCAGGCGGCGTTGCTGGCCCGCTCCGCCGCCGCGCCGCAGGATCCCGACTGGACGGTGGCCGAGGACGTGGAGCTGTCCGGTCCGGTCGACGTGGCGGCGCTGCGGCGGGCGGTCGCCGGCGTCGTGGACCGGCACGAGGCGCTGCGGGTGGTGTTCCGCGACGGTCGGCCGGAGCGCGGTGCGCCACCGGAGCTGGAGGTCGTCGACCTCGACGGGACCGGGCTGTCCTACCAGCAGTGGTGGCAGCAGCGGCTCGCCGAGCCGTTCGACCTCGCCACCGGGCCGCTGACCCGGTTCTTCCTGGTCCGGTCGGGTGACCGGGAGCAGCACCTGGTGTTGTACGCCCACCACCTGGTCTCCGACGGCATCTCGATGACCGTGCTGCTCGACGAGTTGGCGGCCGGCTACGACGGCACCGGCCCGACCGAGCCGGCCCTGCAGTACACCGACCACCTGGCCCGGCTCGCGCTGCGGGACGTCGCGGGCGGGCGGGAGTACTGGCGGACCGCCCTCGCCGGGGTGCCCCCGTACACCGCGCCGGCCGGGCAGCGGGACGCGGGTGACCGGCATTTCGGGATCCTCGACGCCGAGCTGACCGCGGCGGTGCACAAGGCGGCCCGGGAGTACGGCAGCACGCCGTTCCAGGTCCTGCTCACCGCGCACGGGCTGCTGGCACACCACCGGTTCGACACCGACGACCTCGTCATCGGGGTTCCGGTGGCCGGGCGCGACTATCCACGGGGCGTCTCCGTGGTCGGCTACTGCGCCGAGATGCTGCCGATCCGCAGCCGGCTGGACGCTGCCGGCACGGTCCAGGACTACCACCGCGCCCTGCGGCAGTCGATGCTCGCCGGTCTGGCCCACCAGGTGCCGCTCGCCGACGTGGCCGACCTGTTGGGCGGTGACGGGGCCTTCCCGCTACGGACCGTATTCAACCTCGACCACGCGGTGCCCGCGCCCCGGTTCGCGGGGCTGTCCGCGCGGTTCCGCCCGGTGCCGGCCCGGGCCGCCCTGGTCGACCTCCGGCTCGACCTGATCGAGTCGGACGACCACCTGCGGTTGACCGTCGACTACCGCACCAGCGTGCACGACGCCGGGCAGGTGGCCGACTGGGCGGACCGTTTCGTCGCGACGGTACGGGCCGTCGTGGCCGGTCCGCACACTTCGCTACGCGAGATCAAGGAGGTGACGTCATGAGGATTCCGACCGTGCACATCGGTGCGCTGGCCGCTCACGACCCGGCCGCCATCGCGGCGGTACGGCAGGCGACGAGGCAGATCGGCCTCTTCTACCTCGACCTGCGGCCCGGGATCGGCGCGGAGACCTTCGACGAGCTGTTCGTCGAGACGCGCCGGTTCTTCCACGCCGCCCCCGAGGTCAAGTCGGCGATCAGCGTCCGGCACTCCCCGCACTACCGGGGCTTCGTCGCGCCACGGGAGGAGTCGACGAACGGCACCGCGGACCTGAAGGAGTCCTGGGAGTTCGGCCGGGAGGCGACCCCGCCACCGGACGCCGAGCCACAGGACTGGTTCGTCATGTACGGCGGCAACCAGTGGCCCGACCCGGCCCGGCTGCCCGGGTTCCGGCCGACCGTGGACCGCTACACGGAGTGGGTGTCGCAGGTCGGCCGGACCGTCGTCGAGGCGCTCGCCCGGTCGATGGGGCAGCACGACGTCCTCGGTAAGCCCGACTCGGCCTTCGGCGAGGACCTGCACTGGTTCTCCCGGCTCATCTACTACCGGGACAGCGACGAGTACCGGGGGGAGGACGTCCGCCTCGGCGAGCACACCGACAGCGGCATGCTCACCGTGAGCATCCAGGACTCCGACGGCCTGGAGGTGCGTACCCAGGACGGCGAGTGGCTGCTGGTGTCGCCGCCGCCGGGCGCCTGCGTCGTCTTCACCGGCGAGCTGATGGGGCTGTGGAGCGGTGGCTACTACCCGGCCTGCCGGCACCGGGTGCACGCCGACAACCTGCGCGGTGACCGGGTGTCGGTGATCTCCTTCTTCATCCCGGAGCTGGGCAGCGTGCTGCGTCCGATCGACCCGGCGGAGGCGGTCGCGGCGGAGGGCACCGACGCGGCGGTCGCGGTCGCGGCGGACAACCCGTGGCTGCGTCCCGGCGAGCGGGGCGACGCCGTCGAGCCGTTCGTGGTCGGCGAGCGGGAGTGGGCCCGGGTGCACGAGATCTTCCCCCGCGACGAGCAGGAGGTGACGAAGTGAGCAGGCAGCAGACGTTCCACGAGGTCCCGGTGATCGACGTGGGTGCCCTGGTGGTCCCGGATCCGGACCCGCAGGCCCTCGACGAGACGGTGCGCCGCATCGGCGACGCCTGCCGGGACGTCGGATTCCTGTACGTGCGCAACCACGGTCTGCCCGACGGGCTGTCCGAGCGGATGATGGCGCAGACCCGGGCCTTCTTCGACCTGCCGATCGAGGAGAAGATGAAGCTCCGGCTCGGTCAGACGAGCCAGTTCCGGGGCTACATCCCGATGCTCGCCGAGGTGACCGCCACCAAGCGGGACTACCACGAGTGTCTCGACCTCCAGCCGCTGTCCGGTCGGGACGCGGAGACCATCGCGGCGGCGAAGCTGGCCCGCCAGGGCCGGCACCCGCTCGACGATCCGGACCAGTGGCCGGCGGCGCTGCCGGAGTTCCGGCCGGTGATGATGGAGGCGTGGAGCGCGCTCACCCGGCTCGGCGAGCAGCTCGCCGCCGGGATGGCGCTGAGCCTGGGCCTCGACGCCGGGTTCTTCCAGAAGTACGCCGGCGACGAGCTGTGCGACCTGCGGCTGTCGCACTATCCACCGTTCCAGCCGGACCGCAGCCTCGACGACGTGGAGTTCGGCATGGGCGCCCACGTCGACTACGGGTTCCTCGCGATCGTCCAGCAGGACGGGGTGGACGGCCTGGAGGTCCGTAACCCGGACGGCGAGTGGGTCAACGCGCCGCACATCCCGGGCACGCTGCTGGTGAACATCGGCCTGATGATGCAGCGCTGGACGAACGACCGCTACACCGCCACCTGGCACCGGGTGCGGTTCCCGGGCGGGCGGCACCGGTACTCGATGCCGTTCTTCTTCGAGCCCGCCTTCGACGCGGTGATCGCCCCGGTGCCGGAGTGCTGCGGCACGGACGACCCGCCACGCTACGAGCCGGTGCAGTTCGGCACCTGGGTCGTCGAGCAGTTCTCCACCGCGTACGACAACAAGGAAGACCAGGCGTGATGGGCGACTCGGCAGCGGCGCGGCGGCGCGTCGGCGTGGTGGGGGCGGGCGCGATCGGCACCAGCGTCGGGGCCGACTTCCTGTTGCACGGCTTCGAGGTCGTCTTCGTGGACCGCGACGAGCGGACCCTGGCCGAGGCGGCGAGGAAGGTGGCCGAGGGGGTCCGGTTCGCGCCGATGCTGCGGCCGGGCCTGCGCCGGTTGTCCCGCGCCGAGCTGGCCGAGCGCGCCCGGTACGTCGTCGACCTCGGTGAGCTGGCCGGCTGCGAGTTCGTGGTGGAGAACGTCACCGAGGACTGGGCGGTCAAGCGGGACCTGTACGCCCGGCTCGACGCGGCGCTGCCACCGCAGGTGGGCATCGGGGTGAACACGTCAAGCATCTCGATCCAGCGGCTGGCGGCCGAGACGACCCGGCCGGAGTGGATCGTCGGTATCCACTTCATGAACCCCGCCTACGCCACCGAGGCGGTCGAGGTGATGCGGGGCGCGAACACGTCGGACGACTGCCTGGCGTACGTCGAGGAGCTGGTGCGTTCCCTCGGCAAGCAGGCGATCGTGGTGGGCGACTTCCCGGGGTTCGTCAGCAACCGCATCTCGCACGTCTTCTTCAACGAGGCGGCCCGGCTGGTGCAGGAGGAGGGGGTCGAGCCGACGGTCGTGGACCAGGTGTTCAAGCGCTGTTTCGGGCACACCATGGGTCCGCTGGAGACCGCCGACCTGATCGGCCTGGACACCGTCGTGCTCACCCTGCGGCACCTGCGGGAGAGCACCCACGAGGACCGGTACGAGCCCTGCGGGCTGCTGGAACAGAAGGTCGCCGACGGCGAGGTGGGCCGCAAGGCGGGCCGGGGCTTCTACCGCTACTGATCCCTGCCGGCCGGGCGCGGTGGGTCAACCGCGCTCGGCCAGCAGGAAGAACTCGTCCTCGGTGGCCTGGTCGTCGACGATGCGCAGCCCGTGGTCGGCACAGAACCGCTGGACCACCCGGCGTTCCCGCGCCTCGATGTTCTGCCGCTTGGCCATCGCCACCCGTGAACCGCTGATCAGGAGCTGGTCCGCGGGGGCCGCGGCGAGCACCGGGGCGAGCTGCGGTTCCTGCCGGAGCACGACCGGCACCACCTTGAGCAGCCAGGCCACGTCGCAGGTCGCCGGCAGCCCGCGCCGGTGCAGCGCGGCCCAGCCGTCGGCCACGTTCCACTGTGCCGGCCGGACGAGCCCCGCCGGCACCCTCGCCGCGTACGCCTCGACGGCGGCGACCGCGCTGGCGTCCTTGTCGGGCGCCCAGTACTGGGTGATACCCCGCTGCCGGAGCCAGTCCGCGCCGAGCAGGGTGGGCAGCACGCCCGCGCCGACGTCCACGACGACCCGGCTGTCGGGCGGGTTGGTCGTTTCGAGCACCCGGAGGAACTCGTCGCGGTGGCCGAGCCGCTCCGCCGTGCTGACGTGGGCGGCGGCGATCGCCGTCGCGGCCTCGTCGACCTGCCGGGCCGGGGCGTCCGCGGGCAGCTCGACCAGGGTCCGGAGCGCGGTGTCGAAGGCGGCCGGCTCGGACCGGTAGGCCCGCAACCGGTGGTAGATCGTCTTCTTGGTGAGGGTGGCGGCGTCCTTGTAGACCCGGGTGCGCTGCGCCTCCTTCGCCGAGCCGGCGGAGTCGACCACGGCCAGCAGTTTCGGGTTGCGACGCCACTCATCGAGGATCACCTCGACCGCCCGCTGCTCGTCGATCCGGTAGCGCCGGACCACGTCGGCGGCGAGGTCGGCGGCGAGGTCCGCCAGGATCCGGCTGCCCTGCTCAGACAAGGTCGATCTCCCGCCACGAGCTGTGCAGGGCACTGGTGGGGAACCACTCGTCGTGCAGTTTGAGCACGTCGTCGAGGTATCCGGGCAGGGTGCCGCCGGCGAGGTGCGTCCGGATCGTCTGGATCGTGACCAGGATCGTCCACAGGTTGTGCACGATGAGCTGCTCGGTGTCGGGCATGACCCGGGGCGGCTCGCCCTGGCAGACCGGGCAGGCGCAGACGAACTCGCCGGCCGCGAGCTTGTCCAGGTCCTGGAGCGCGCCGTACGGGGTCATGTACCACCCGGTCTGGGCGTAGTGCCCGTACGAGGCGGAGTCGAAGACGTTCACGCCGCAGGCGACCAGGAAGGGCAGCTCCACCGGGTCACCGGCGCCGTAGACGTGCATCGGGACGTCCGGGCCGATGATCTCCCGCGCCTCGGCCGAGGTCCGGCCGACGAACCGGAGGTCGTGGTTGCGGTTGAAGAAGGGCACCAGCGAGCCGAGGGCGAGGTACCGCACGCCCAGGTCCCGCAGGAACTCGACGCTGCGTCTGCGGAGGTCGGCGTAGCGTCCCCCCTGCTGGACCCCGACCAGGATGCCGCGTTCGACGAGGCCCATCGCCTTGACGATGCGCTTCTCGGTCGAGACGAGCTTCGCCTCGGCGACGGCCTTCTTGTCGCCGGGTGGGGTGATGAGGTCCAGCGGGGAGACGATGTCGCTGCCGATCCGGTCCTGGAACCGGACGATGTCGGCGTTGTTGAGGTAGAGCTGCCGGGTCAGGCCCTGGAACGCCCCGGAGTCGGTGGTGACCAGCCCGTCGAAGCCCAGGTAGTCGTGCAGTCCGGGGCCCTCGACGAGCTGTTGCCGCAGTTCGCGCTGCTTGTAGAGGAAGTACGAGTTGACGATGCAACCCTCGATCTCCGGTCCTTCCGACCACGCCGACCGCAGGGCCTGCATCCGGTGTGGCTGGTAGACCGGGAGGAAGATCGGCAACTCGAACTTCCGCCCGTTGTTGATCACAAGCTCACGCGAGAACATCAGGTCACCTTCGTCGGCCTCACACCTTGGCGACCAGAAAGCTACCAGCAGCCAGATAGTCGATCTGGGTCTTCTCGAACGTGGCGATGGCGTCCGCGGGCGTGCAGATGATGGGCTCCTGGTCGTTGAACGACGTGTTGAGCACCATCGGCACCCCGGTGATCTTCTTGAACTCGGAGATCATCCGGTGGTACCGGGGGTTGGTGGCCGCGCTCACCGCCTGGAGCCGGCAGGTGTCGTCGACGTGCAGCACCGCCCCCATCAGCGGCTTCTTGTCCTCCTTGGCCCGGTAGGTCACCAGCATCATGTCGGCCGCCAGGGTGTCCCCCGGCACCTCCATCCAGTCGGCGACGTCCTCCGCGAGCACGCTCGGCGCGAGCGGCCGGAAGTACTCGCGGTGCTTCACCTTCTGGTTGAGGATCTCGCGCATCGCGCGGTCCCGCGGGTCGGCCACGATGCTGCGACAGCCCAACGCCCGCGGCCCCAGCTCCATCCGGCCCTGGAAGTAGCCGACCACCCGGCCCTCGGCGACCAGCCGCGCCACCGTGGCGTCGATGTCGTCCGGGACCGTGTAGGACAGCTCGCGCCGGTCCAGCTCCGCCCGGATCTCCTCGTCCGAGAACTCCGGTCCCCAGTACGCGTGCGTCATCGGCGCTGTCCGGGGCCGGTCGAGTTCGCCGTTCCACACGTACAGCGCCGAGCCCACCGCCAGCCCGGCGTCGTTCGCCGCCGGCTGCACGTAGACGCTCTCGAACCCGGACTCGGCGAGCAGCAGGGTGTTTGTCACGCAGTTGAGCGCCACCCCACCGGCCAGGCAGAGGTTCGCCGAACCGGTGCGTCGCCGCAGGTGGTCGGCGAGGTGCAGCATGATCTCGTTGGTCTTGGCCTGGAGCGCCGCCGCGATGTGCTCGTGCACCGGCTCGATGTCGTCGCCCGGCCGCCGCGGCGGGATCCCGAACAGCTCGACCAGCCGGTCGTGGTAGGCGCTCGGCGGGTAGTACATGATCTCGGCGAAGCGGAGCGCATCGGCGTCCATGTCGAACCCGCCGTCCGGCGTCGGCCAGGCCAGCCGGTCGAAGGCCGCCCGGAACACGGCGGGGTCGCCGTACGCGGCCAGCCCCATCACCTTCGCGGCGTCGTACACCCCGAAGCCGAGCAGCACCGAGATGGTCTCCCACAGGTAGCCCAGCGAGGCGGGGTACCGCACGTCGAGCAGCGACTCCAGGGACCGGTCCCGCCCGTGGTACAGCCGGGTCGACCAGGCGTCGTCGCCCAGCGCGTCCACCACCAGGACGGCCGCGTCCCGGTACGGCGAGGCGAGGAACGTGGAGGCGGCGTGCGCGGTGTGGTGCGGCACCCAGCGGAAGTCGCCCCGGAACCCGTGCTCGGCCAGCACCTCCGGGATCTTCGGCACGTTCGCCAGGAACCGGGCGCGGTCGCCGGCGTCGTTCCACGCCGAGGGCAGCCCCTGCTCGTGGACCCGCCGCATCTCGTCCAGGTCGGCCGCGCAGGTCGCCATGTCGACGTCGGCCAGGGTGATGCCGGCGTGACCGAGGACGTAGCCGATGGCCTGCATCGGCAGCTCGTGCGGATTGTCCGAGCGGGCCTGCTTGCCGTGCTTGACCCGGTTGAACCGCTCTTCCTCGGCGGTGGCCAGCAGCACGCCGTCCTTCAGCAGCGCCGCGGACGACTCGTGGTAGACGCTGTTGACACCGAGTAGGTACACGGTCTCACCCCTTCACGTTCGGGAAGTAGTCCTCGGCCCCGCCGGTGCGCCGCACGTCCCAGGTCGCGCAGTGCAGCGAGCCGCCGTACTCGTAGACCTTGCGGAACGGCACCTTGACCACCTCGAAGCCGCGTTCCTCCAGCAGGTCGTGCATGGGCTTCTCCTGCTCCTCGCACACCACCACGTCCGGCGCGATGCTCAGCACGTTCATCGACAGCCACTTCGACGACTGGCAGTACAGCGGCATCTCGTGGTTGTCGGTGCTCGGCGTGGGGGCGTCCAGCAGCTCCCAGCCGTTGTCCAGGAACAGCCGCTCCTCGCCCTCGCGCAGCGGGCGGTCCGGGTTGGTCAGGATCAGGCCGGGCCGCAGCGGCACGAAGGTGCAGTCGATGTGCGACGGGAAGAAGTCCAGCGGGAAGTGGACGGTGTGCACCCGCAGGCCCTTGGGCTCCAGGTGCCGGCGGAGCCAGTTGATGCCCTGCCGGTTCGTCGTCATCGACTCCTGGACGATCACGTCCCGGCCGAACCGGCTCATGTCCGCGGCGTCGAAGACGACCTCGTCCTGGGTGACGCAGAACTCGAAGTTGTGCATCTCGGCGTGCCGCTTCTCCAGCGGCCAGTCCCAGAACTCCTGCCGGTACATGTCGTCGGCCATCGACGGCTTCGGCGCGGCCGTCCACACCATCTTCGGGTCGTTGTTCCAGTAGTGGTAGATCAACGGCCGGTACGGCAGGTACTCGAAGAACCGCGCCCGGCGGGACATGGTGGCCTCGATGATCTCGTTGCCGATGGTGATCAGCACGTCCCGGGGGCAGACCCCGCAGTACTGGTTCGACACCTCGAAGGTCGGCGCCTTCACGGAGGTCGTGTAGTCGAACGCCTCGGGGCGGCGGACCGTGACGCCGTACCCCTTGAGCACCTCGGCCAGGTGGTCCAGCTCCTCGTTCGCGCCCTTGACCATGTCGTCGGGCTTCGGACCGGTGGGGAAGGGACCACCCGAACCGTCCCGCAGCTGGGGGCGGGAACCGGGCTCCACGGGCTCGAAGGCAGCCCCGTCGGCGCGGCCGACGATGATCTCCTCCAGCGGATCCCACTCGTTCCAGGCGTTCACCAGCGGGGGAACTGCTGTGGTCATGACTGTCACCTTCCGTTGTCCGAGGGCCCCAGGGCTTCCGATCGGCGCTGGGCGGCCCGCCAGGACGTCAGTGTCAGCTGGCTGATCTGTGTCTCCTGAATCTGCGAGGTGCCCTCGATGACGCACTGGATCTTGGCGTCCCGGAGGTGCCGCTCGACGCTGCTCTGCGCCGAGCACCCGTAGGCACCGTGCACCTGCACCGCGTCGGAGGCCACCGCGAAGGCGTTCTCCGACGCGACGTACTTGGCGATCAGCGTCCGGCGCACCGCGTCCCGGTCCCCCGAACTCCGCGCCCGGGTCGCCGCCTCGCACTGCATGCGTGCGGCGTCGACCGCGCACACCATCCGGGTGACCATCCGGGCGACGAGCTGGTGGTCCCCGATGGGCGCCCCGAACTGCTGGCGCGTGACCGCCCGGTCGAGGGCCGCGTCGAGGCAGGCCGCCGCCAGGCCGACGCTGCCCCAGGCGGTGCTGAACCGGCCGTGGTCCAACGCGGCGGTCGCCACCGCGTCGAAGGCCAACGGCCCCTGGGCGACGACGTGCTCGGCGGGGACCACACAGTCGTCGAAGCGGACCGCCGCGAGGTGGGAGGCGCGCAGGCCCAGCAGATCGACCTGCGGCGTGACGTGCACCCCGGGGGTGTCACGTTCCACCACGATCGCCGCCACGTGCCCGTCCAGCCGGGCGAAGACCAGGAAGACGCCGGCCCGGGCGGCGAAGCTGATCCACGACTTCTCCCCGTTGAGCACCACGGCTCCGCCCCGCCGTTCGGCGACCGTGGCCGCCGCGCGGGCGTCGCTGCCGGAGTGCGGCTCGGTGAGCGCGAACGACCCGTACACGTCACCGGCGGCCAGCCGCGGCACCCAGCGGTCCCGCACCGGCGGTTTCGCCCACCGGTGCAGGGCGTGCGCCACCATGCCCTGCACGCCGATCAGGTTGCGGACGGAGCCGCACGCGCGACCCGCCTGCTCGTTGAACCGTCCGAGCCGGTCGGCGTCGAAGCCCCGGCCGCCGGCCTGCTCCGGCAGCGACGGCACCAGCAGGCCCTGGGCACCGAGCAGCCCGGCGACCTTCTCGTCCATCTCCTGTGCCCGGTCCCACGCCCCGGCGTTCGGCGTCACCACCCGGTCCAGCAGCTCCCGGCTCTGCCGCAGCACGTCGGCCTGCGGCCCGTCCACGTCGACGCTCACTGCGCAACCCCCACCCGGACCGCCTCCGGCCAGTTCCGCGGCTCGAACCCGTGCTGCGTGACGAACGCGTACGCCAGGCGTTCCAGGCCGAAGCCGACGCAGCCGGTGTGCCCGGGGCCGCCAGCACCGGCCCGGGTGATGTCGAACACCTCGCCGAAGTGGCTGCCGTGCAGGTTGAACGAGCCCACCGCGATGCTGCGCCCGTCGGCGACGTCGGCCACCAGCTCGTACTTGAGCTCCATCAGCCGCTGCGAGAGCACGCTGTCCTTGGAGGCGTCGCCGAAGAAGTGGTCGTTGGCGACCTCGCAGCGGGCGGCGAGCCCCAACTGGTCCACCAGCGCGAACGCCGCCTCCAGGAACCGCCGCCGGGACTCGACGACGTACTCCTCGGAGCCGAGGAACACCGTCTCCCGGATGGTGAAGTCCCAGAGCCGGTCCAGCCCCGACTCGTAGCGGGACTCGAACCGGAAGCTCTTGCCGCGCGAGGTCACCACCCGCTGGTCCACCGAGGTGCCGGCGAGCTGGTTGAAGGTGTGGTAGCACATGGTCGGCGGGAGGCAGTACCGGTCGTCCCGGCACAGGCTGAAGATCTCCGGCGTGATGCGCCGCCCGGCCTCGCGGTAGCGGCGCAGGAACGTCTCGTAGTTGTCCGCGTCGTTGTGCAGGCGCGAGACGAACATGACGAAGTGCGGGAACGACTCGAAGTAGTGCTGCCGTTCGAGCACCTCCAGCGGGAGCAGCGTCGGATAGCGGTACTCGGTGCTGTCCGGCATGCCCAGCGCGATGGCCCGCACCTGCCGGTCCAGGTGGTCGACCAGCCTGATCATCAGGTCACCGAAGGTCATCGTGCCTGGTCCGGGCGCGTGCACGAGGCCGGCCCGCACCATCTCCGGCAGCGGATCCGGCCACTGTCCGCCGCGTCGCGCGGAGGTCCACAGCACCTTGGGCCGCCAGCTGCGCTGGACCCGCACCTCCCGCTCCACCACCCGGTTGATCTTGTCGGTGAGGTGCGCGACGGTGTCCGTCGGATCCGGGACGAGCGTCAGCTCCAGCGCCTCGACACCCTCGTCGCCGCGCACGAACGCGAAGTCCCGGACGTCCGGGCTGATGAAGTGGATCCGCTTGCCCAACTCGGCCTCGAGCCGCACCGGCAGTGGCCGGGACAGCGGAACGCGGACGGTCGGGTCCGTCAGGGCGGGTGGCGTCACGGTCACGGCCCGGTCAGCCGGAGCACGAGGGCGTCGATGTCCTTCACCGACCGGAAGTTCTCGAACACGAGGTCGTCACCGTCGATCTGGAGGTCGAAGGTCTCCTCGAGGAACGCCACCAGCTGGACGACGAACATCGAGTTCACCAGCCCCAGGGCGAAGATGTCGTCCTCGTCGGCCACCGGCTCGGCGATGTGCTCGGCCAGGAACTGGCGAATCTGGGCTGTGCGATCCACGCATCTCTCCCGATGTGGAATCCGGCGGCAACCCGCAGACACACCTGCGGGTTCGCCTCTGACAGTTCGTACCCGTGGCGGTACCCGGAGGGCGGCTCCACCGTCGACGGTCGTGCGGCTCAGCCCCGACCCGGGTGTCGTCGCAGCGCTGCGAGGACCACGTCGGCACCGCTGCCCGCCGCCTCCGGCTCCCGTCGCAGCGACCGGTGCGCGGCGAGCACGGCCAGGAAGATCGACTGTACGGAGTCCCCGCTGGTGGCGCATCCCCAGCCGGTACGGTCACCGACCGCGACCTCGGCGTAACACGCCTGCACGGTCCGGCCCGCCACCTCGGCGACCTGCTGCGCGGTCCGCCGGACCAGGCCCGTCGCACCGGTGGCCCGGGCGATCAGCTCGACGGCGTCGGCCGCCGGATCGGTGGCGGACACCCGCGTGGTGACCGGGACGCCACCGAGCCGCAGCCGGGCCTCGTAGGCCCCGTCGTCGCCCGCGACCCACTCCTCGACCCGGTTGTCCGGCTCGTCGAAGAAGTACAGCTCCCGGAAGGCCGTCCACAGCACCGGCGGCGGGATCTCCCCGTGCGCCTCGGCCACCACCTGCACCGCCGCGGCGAAGTCCCGCTGGAGGTCGGGCGGGGGGAACAGCCCGCTGACCGAACGGAGCACGTGCGCGATCCCGGACTTGCCCGACTGGCTGTTGACCCGGATCAGCCGGTCGTACGGTCGGCCGAGGTCGGCCGGGTCGACCGGGACGTACGGCACCTGCCACGGCTTGACCTGCCCCGGCTCGGCCGGCGTCAACTGGGCGTCGAGGCCCTTGCGGATCGCGTCCTGGTGGGTGCCGGAGAACGCGGTGAAGACGAGGTCGCCGCCGTACGGGTGCCGTGGGTGCACCGGAATGCCGGTGCACTCCTCGACGACCCGCCGCGCGTGGTCCAGCTCCGAGAAGTCGATCATCGGATCGACCCCCCGGGAGAAGAGGTTGAGCGCCAGGGTGACCAGGCAGACGTTGCCGGTCCGCTCGCCGTTGCCGAAGAGGCAGCCCTCCACCCGCTGCGCCCCGGCCAGGAGGCCCAGCTCGGCGGCGGCGACACCGGTGCCCCGGTCGTTGTGCGGGTGCAGGGAGAGGATCACCCCGTCCCGCCGGTCGAGCGCGCGGTGCACGTACTCGATCCGGTCGGCGAAGTGGTGCGGCCCGGTGACCTCCACCGTCGCGGGCAGGTTCAGCACGACCGGCCGCTCCGGCGACGCCTCCCAGATGCCGGTCACCAGGTTGCACACCTCGACCGCGAAGTCGACCTCGGTGGAGGTGAACGCCTCGGGCGAGAACTGGAACCGGTACCGGCCCTGCGACTGCTTCTCCACCTGCCGTGCCGAAGAGGCGACCAGTTCGAGCAGCTCCTCGCGGTCACGGCGCAGCACGATCTCCCGCCACAGCGGCGCGGTCGCCACGCAGAGGTGCACGACCGCCGACCGGACCCCCTCCAGCGAGTCGATCGTCCGCTCGATGGCGTCCTCCCGCGCGGGCGTGAACACCACGATCGTGACGTCGTCCGGGATGAGGTCCCGCTCCGCCAGCACCCGGACGAACCGGAAGTCGAGCTCACTCGCGGCGGGGTAGCCGACCTCGATCTCCTTGTAGCCCATCCGGACCATCAGCTCGAACATCCGGAGCTTGCGCTCCGGCGTCATCGGCTCGACCAGGGCCTGGTTGCCGTCCCGCAGGTCGACCGGCACCCACAGCGGCGCCTCGGTGATCTCGCGGTCCGGCCAGGACCGCCCGACCCCCAGCCGCACTCCGGGGTCGCCGCCGGGCCGGTACTTCTGGTGGGGCATGCCGCTGGGCCGCTGGCGCTGCCAGAACGGCCGCCCGGCCACGGCCGCCCCGGTGTTCCCCGCGTCACCGGTGCCCATCGTCCGCTCCCATCGTCGAGGCCTGCTCAGCAATGCTCGGACAGCGGAAGAAGTCGGCGAGTGACAGCGGATAGCCGGCGGCGGAGAGCTGGCCGACGATCCGCAGCGCGGCCAGCGAGTCACCGCCCAGCTCGAAGAAGTCCGCCTCCGGCGGCAGGTTGGCGAGCCCGAGGACGCTCTCCCAGGCCTGGGTGACCGCGGCGAGCGCCGCCGTCGACGGCCCCACCGGCGCCGCCGCCGGGGCCTCGTCCTCGATCCGCCGGGGCCGGGCCGCCACCCCGGGGCGGTCGGGCGTGGCGTCGGCCTGGTGGGCGAGCTGCGCCAGGAAGGCCGCGACCATCCCCCGCACCTCCGCCGCGTCGACGCAGCCCCGGCCGAACTGGGCGAACACGTTCACCTCGTCGCCGCTGAGCGGATCGGCGAAGACACTCAACGGGTACGGGCACGAGTCGAGTCGCGGCTGCAGCCGGGTGGCCCGGTCGCCGATGCCCAACCGCAGCGGCAGCTCCAGGCTGAAGGTGCTGTTCACGATGTCGAACGCGAGCGGCGACGCGCTGCGTCCGGCGCGGGCGATCACGCTGAACGGCGCGTGGTGCTCGTCGGTCAGCGCCAGCTCGGTCTCGACCGCCGCCAGGACGTCGGCGAAGTCCAGGTCCCGCAGCGGCACGGTCACCGGCAACGTGTTGACGTACATGCCGACCGACGAGGCGTCGCTGCTGGACCGCCCGTGCGCGGGCACGCCGACGGTCAGCGCGTCCTGACCGGCCCACCGGCCGGCAGCGATCATCCAGGCCGTCAGCATGAGCCGGAACGGCGTGGTGTGCGCGCGGGCCGCCGCCTCCCGGAGCCGCTCACCCAGCCGGCCGGTGCTGCGGATCTCGACGGCGCTGCCGTCGGCCAGCTCCGGGTCGAACTCGCGGCGCAGCCGGAGCGGCCGGTACGTGTCGCGCCGGCCCTCCCAGAACGCGACGACCCCGGGCGGGGTGTCGACGCCCGGCGGCTGCCCGTCGACCCGTGCCGGCCGGGCGGGCAGCGTCCGGCCGTGGTAACTCTCGGTGATCTTCTCCAGGAGGCCCTGGATCGACACGCCGTCGGCGACCGTGTGGTGCAGGACGAGTTGCAGGACGGCGGTGTCCGTCTGCGCCACCGGGATCAACGCCACCCGCATCAGCGGCCCGGTGAGCAGGTCGAACGGCTCGTTGTACTGCTCGTCCGCGGTCCGCACCGCTGCCGCCAGGCTGGCCACCGGGTCGAAGACCTGCACCAGGTCGCCGCCGGCGTGACGGGCCTTCGCCTCGGCGACCAGTTCCAGCGCGCCGTCCCGGCCCTCCCGGAACGACGCGACGACGGAGGGGTGCGCCCGCACCACGGACCCGACAGCCGTCCGCAGCCGTGCCTCGTCGAGGGCGCCCTCGACCACGAAGGCGGCCGTGACGTTGTACCGGGGCGACCTCGGCGCGACGTGCCAGAGAAACCACAGGCTGCGTTGCTCCTGGTTGACGGGGAAGACGTAGGCGTGGTCGTCGGTGTCGGTGCCGCCGTCGACCGCCTCGTCCAGCGTCGCCACCGCGTCCCGCAGGGCCGCCTCGTGCTCGGCGCGCAACGCACGCATGTCCGTCTTGCCGTTGTGCGTCAGCGGCATCCGGTCGCGGAACAGCACCGACGCGGGCACCGCGGCCCGCGGCAACCGTGCCGCCAGCCAGTCCTTGATCTCCCGTGCCGTGATCCCGGTGGCGGTCACCACGGTGGACGCGACCCGCAGGTTGCCCGACCTGGGATGGGTGACCGTCAGCGCCACGGCGCGGTCCACCGCGGGGTGGGCGGTGAGCGCGGCCTCGATCTCGCCGATCTCGAGCCGGACGCCGCCGACCTTGATCTGGCCGTCGGTGCGACCGTGGAACTGGAGGGTGCCGTCCGGGTTCTCGGTGACCTGGTCACCGGTGCAGTAGTACCGCCGGGTGACGCCGTCCGGCCCGGCGAGCAGCCGGAACTTCTCTGCGGTCAGCTCGTCGTCGTTCAGGTAACCCCGGGTCACCTGCGGCCCACCGATGCACAACTGGCCACGGGTGCCCGCCGGCACCGGCCGCAGCTCGTCGTCGACCACGGCGATGGACAGCCCGGGCAGCCCGACCCCGATGTCGGGGTAGGTGTCGGCGTTCGTGTCGTCGGCGGGCCGCACCACGCCACCGGTCGAGATCACCGTGCACTCGGTCGGCCCGTACAGGTTGACCAGGGGGAACGGCAGGGTGGCCGGGGGCCGCTTGCGGAGCCGGTCCCCGCCCGCGTACAGCTCGCGCAGGCTGGTCGGCTGGTCGGTCCAGTCCAGGGCGACGAGTTCCTCGGCCAACTGCGGGGACACGAAGGAGTGCGTCACGTCGTGCCGGGCCCACGCCGCGCGCAGCGCCTGCGGGTCGAGGCGGAGTTCGTCGTCGACCACGTGCAGCGAGGCGTCCGCGGCGAACGCCACGAAGTGCTCCCAGATGGAGACGTCGAACCCGGGTGAGACGGTCACCGAGATCCGCGCGCCGTCGCCGAAGTCGTGGTCGTCGAGGCTCCAGCGCAGCAGGTGTTCGAGGTTCGCCGCGGTGCAGACGACCCCCTTCGGCACGCCGGTGGTGCCGGACGTGAAGATCATGTAGAGGGCGCGGTCGTCCGGGGCGGGGACGTCCAGCGCGGACCGGGCGGCCTCGACGTCCGCCGCGGTCACGCCCGACCAGGCGTCCGGCGCGAGGACCGCGCAGTCGACGGCGAAGGCGTCCGCCACGGTCGGCGCGGCGATCGCGAACGCCGGCCGCAACTGGCGCAGGATGTCCCGTCGGCGCAGCTCGGGAAGGGTCGGATCGATCGGCGCGATGACACCGCCGGCCATCGCGACCGCCAGATAGGCGACCACCAGGTCGGCCGACCGGGGCAGGCAGACGGCCACCGGCGACTCGGCCGACGGATCCAGCCCCCGCGCGAGCAACGTGCCGGCCAGTGCCCTGGCCCGTCGTCGGGCCTCGACCATGTCGAGGCGGACCGCGCCACTGACGACATCGGCCTTCGTTTCCGGACGGCCCCACACGGCGCCGTCCACGAGAGGCGTTCCCCCGTACCTCAAAGTGGAGACTCCTCCAATCAACCCCGTGGGGTTTCGAGAGGCACCCACCGCAACGGCTGTGGAACCACGACGGCGGTTTGACGACCAGCTATCCGTGGACAAGATCGTTCTTCGGCGAACCAGTTGGACCATGCCACAGCCGTCAGATGAGTGTCAATCACGTCCGCGGGGACGTTCGGGCAGCTCGACGGCGAGTGTCGATCCGGTCGGCGCGGACCCGTCCGGCCCAGGTCACGGGCATCACCGGCCGCCCCGGCCGGGGCGGCTGCGATCGGTTGCAGCACCTGCCGTGGCGCTGTACGTTCGAGCGGCGTCGGCTGTGATTCAGCGGCAGCGCGGCGGGGCGTCGTCCCCGCCGTCGGCGACCGCATCTGCGCGATCGGCAGATCTCACACGGGTCCGCAGACTCACCCGGGGGTGGCGATGTTCCTGTCCATGGTGTTGTCCGCTCCTGCGTCAGGTCGGTGGCGGGCGTGACCTCGTTCGTCAGGACGCCCGCCGGCAAGTGGCTGCGGCGCTACCACGCCTCGTCCGACGACCCGACCTGTCGATTGCTGCTGCTACCGCACGCGGGCGGTTCGGCGAGCTACTTCTACGGCTTCGCGCAGCTCCTCGCGGGCGACATCGACGTGCTCACCGTGCAGTACCCGGGCCGGATGGAACGGCACGCCGAGCCGCTCGTCGGGGACATCGAGGAGCTCGCCAGGCAGTTGACCACGGCGCTGGTCGAGCACGAGCTGACCGACCTGCCGCTGGCGTTCTTCGGCCACAGCATGGGCTCCCTCGTCGGCTACGAGACCGCGAGCCTGCTGGCGGGCAAGGCCCACCCGGCGCGGCACCTCTTCGCGTCGTCCTGCCGGGCACCCAGCACCCTGCACGGCACGGCCGCCGTACGGACCACCGACGACACCATCATCGCGGACCTGAAATCCCTGGGCGGCACCGACGCCGCCCTGCTCGACGACCCGGGGATGCGGGAACTCCTCCTGCCGATCCTCCGCTCGGACAGCCGGGCCGTGGAGCTCTACCGGGAGCGCCCCCGGACGCCGTTGCGGCTCCCGGTGACCGCCATCCACGGCACCGACGACCACTGGGTCGACCTACCGGCCGCCGAGGCGTGGGCGGAGGTGACCACCGGCCCCTTCGAGCTGCACCGGATGCCGGGCGGGCACTTCTACTTCTCGGATCCGGGCCACCAGGCGCAGGTCGCCGACCTCGTCCGGAGCCGCCTGCTCGACGTACGCCCGACGACCTGACGACCCTGCCTGGTGGCCCGCTCCGACCACCCTCCGCGGTGCCCGGTCAGCCGGCTTCGGCGAACCGCAACCGGACCCGGCGCAGCGTCTCCTCGTAGAGATAGGGGATCTCGGCCTGGTCGTTGCAGTGGTAGAAGACGTCGTAGCAGAACAGCCAGCGCTCCCGGCCACTCTGGACGTCACGCGGCGGCACGATCGTCCCGGGCTGCAGATACTCCAGGTCGAACGAGAACTCCGGCCGCTCCCGGCCCCACTCCAGCCCCTCGAAGCCGACGAACTCGCCCGCCTCGTGGGCGTTGACGAACACGCCGAGCAGGAAGCCACCCTTACGCGGGTAGTCGGTCGGCAGCGTCTCGCCCAACGCGAGCTTGAGCGTCATCTCCCGGGGATCGATCCCGAGGAACAGGTTCAGCATCTTCGGCACGCTGCCCCCGCCGATGCGGGAGTTCACCTCGATGATCCGGACCCGTTGACCGTCCCACTTGCACTCGACGTGGATGAAGGTGTCGTCCACCTCCAGCTTCGTCATCGCCTCCTGGAGCTGGCGATGGATCTCCGTCTCCTCCTCGGCGGACACGAACGGGGTGGGGCACAGGTTCGCCGTCTCGAAGTGGAAGTTGCCCTCCCGGTTGAACTTGTACTTCTCCTGGATCAGCAGGGGCACCAGCCGGCCGTGCTGGACGAACGCCTCGTACGACAGCTCCCGGCCCTCGGTGATGAACTCCTCGACCAGGATCTGCCGCCTCGGATCCCACACCTGGTCGCCGTCGTCGACGGGGTTGAGGTCCTGGTCCTCGGCGAGCGCCGCGAAGGTGCCGCCGATCACCTCGTGCGCGGCCTCCCGGTCCTGGACGAACCCGACGTAGCTGCTGGCCGCACCCCAGATCGGCTTCACCACGAAGGGCAGACCGATCTCCGCCACCAGCGCGTCGATCCGTTCCGGGGTGGCCTCGTCCGCGGAGAACACCGTGGCCCGCAACGGCATGGTGTCGGCGAGGACCCGGCGCAGCCTCGGCTTGATCCGGCAGTTCAGCTGGCCCACCATGCCGGGGAACGGCAGGCCCAGCCGCTGTGCGGCACCGAACTGCGCGGACCACGTCCGGTCCCCGATGATGGAGAAGCGCAGACCGTCCGCGGCGTACGGCGCGAGTGCCGCGGCGAGCGCGTCCGCCGAGAAGACGTCCTCGCAGACCACCACCTCGTCCGCCGCGTCGGCGAGCAGGGGCGCGGCCTCGGCGGTCGAGAGCACCAGGATGCGGTGCCCCAGCTTGCGCATCTGCTGCATCCGCAGGTGGAGCTCCGGCCACATCTCCAGGCCGGGCAGGGTGAGTTCGACGTAGTAGCGCGGAGCGCTGGTACCCGCAGGCATTGAGGTCACCTCTCAACGAACAGTCACGAACCCGCCCGCCGGACACATGCGGCCGGGAATCGGCGGCGTGGGACGAACGAGTCGGCGGCGGCGGCGCACAGGCGCGGGAGACAGGGCGGGAGGAGAGGTGCGTGCCGACCTCGACGCGGCACTGCCGCCGTTCCCCGTTCGGCGACGAGCCTACCCCGCCTGTCCCGGGGCGGCATCCTCGATGCTCGTCGGGCGGCCGGGCCGGGTGGCCGGGTCGGCGAACACCGCACCGCAGCGGGCCGGCGTCACCGCTCTCCCCGGTAGACGCAGCCGGAGGTGCAGGTCTCGCGGACCATCACCGCCGAGAGCGGGACCTGATCGGCCAGCCGGTCCCAGATCCAGCGGGCAAGCACCTCGCTAGTGGGGTTCTCCAGACCGGGCACCTCGTTGAGGTAGTGGTGGTCGAGCTGGTCGCGCAGCGGCGCGAAGGCCTTCTTGAGATCGCCGAAGTCCATCACCCACCCCGCCACCGGGTCGACGTCGCCCTCGACGTGCACCTGCACCCGGTACGAGTGGCCGTGCAGCCGGGCGCACTTGTGCCCGGCGGGCACGTGCGGCAGGCGGTGCGCGGCCTCGAAGGTGAACTCCCGGAAGATTTCCATCAGGCGATTCCTAGGTACTTGTGTGTCTGCAGACTCAACTGCCACTGCGGATGGTCGAGGCAGTACCGCACCGTGGCCTCGGTGTTGGCCACCCGGTCCGGACCGTCCATGGGCTGCAACAGGAAGTGCGCGAAGTCCAACTCCTCGAACCGGGTCGGCTCGGCACCGACCTGCGGATACACCAACTTGAGGTCGTGCCCGCGAGTGAGCACGAGGTCGGCCCCCGCCTTCGGGCTCACACAGATCCAGTCGAGTCCGGCCGGGGCGGGCCGGGTGCCGTTGGTCTCCACCGCGACCTCGAAACCCTCGTCGTGCAGGGCCTGCACGGCCGCCTCGTCGAGTTGCAGCAGCGGCTCACCACCGGTGCACACCACGTACGGGCGGCTGCGCGGGTGCCGCTGCCCCTGCCACGCCGCCGCCACCGCACCGGCCAGCTCGGCCGCCGAACGGAAACGACCCCCGCCGGGGCCGTCCGTGCCGACGAAGTCGGTGTCGCAGAACTGGCAGACGGCCCGGTGCCGGTCCTCCTCCCGCCCGGTCCAGAGATTGCAGCTGGTGAACCGGCAGAACACCGCCGGCCGACCGGCGTGGGTGCCCTCACCCTGCAACGTGTAGAAGATCTCCTTGACCCGGTACACCGGGTTCACCCGCCCGCCGGGGTCAGCGCCGGATCAACCAGGCCGAGCTCGGCGAAGCCACGGGCGCGCAGCAGGCACGAGTCGCACGTCCCGCACGCGCGCCCCTCGACCGGGTCGTAGCAGCTGTGCGTCCAGGCGTAGTCCACGCCCAGCTCCAGGCCCCGACGAATCGTCTCGGCCTTGGTCAACTGGATCAGCGGGGTGTGCACCCGCAGCCGCTGGCGGCCCTCGACGCCCGCCTTCGTCGCCAGGTTGGCCATCTGCTCGTAGGCGGCGATGTACTCCGGCCGGCAGTCGGGGTAGCCGCTGTAGTCGAGCGCGCTCACCCCGATGAACACGTCCGAGGCGTCCAGGGTCTCCGCCCACGCCAGGGCGAACGAGAGGAAGATCGTGTTCCGCGCCGGCACGTAGGTGACCGGGATGTCGGTGCCGAGGTCGTCCGCGCTGTCGTGGTGCGGCACCGCGAGCGCGTCGTCGGTCAGCGCCGAGCCGCCGAACACGCGCAGGTCGATGTCGGCGATCACGTGCCGGGCCGCGCCGAGCCGCTCCGCCACCCGCCGGGCGGCGTCGAGCTCCACCGTGTGTCGCTGACCGTAACGGAAGCTCAACGCGTAGGCCTCGTAACCCTCGTGCACCGCCATCGCGAGCACCGTGGCGGAGTCGAGCCCTCCGCTGAGCAGCACCACAGCCTTGCGCTTCGCCGCAGACATCTGCCGGCCTCCGCCTTCCCCTCGCGTCGGCGGCACCGTGCCGCCCACTTCCGAAGCCCTGTCGCGGGGAAGCACCCCCGAACCCGGCTACTCTACGCAACTGACCACGGGCAAGAGTACTGGGCTCGGCTCCGGACGACCGTCGCGGCCGTGGCCCACGGCCGGGACCGCCGACCCGACCCCGGGCCGGGACCGGGCCGGGACCGCCGCCACGACCCCGGGGCGGACCTGCCGCACCCGACGGGACGGCGGAGCCACAATGTTTCACGTGAATCCAAACCCGGGCGCCGAGATCCACCACACCGACCCGTTCGCGGTGCCGGCCGACCAGCGTTCACCGGCACGCCGGCTGCGCGGCCGGCTGGCCGCGTCGGTGACGCTCTGGACGGCTCCCGGGCCGGCCGGGCTGACCGTGTCGTCAACCCTGGTCGCCGAGGGGGAGCCGGACCGGCTGCTCGGGCTGGTCGACCCCGAGGCCGACCTGTGGACGGCGATCGAGGACGCCGGCCGGTTCGCGGTGGCCCCGCTCGGGCCGCCCCACCGGCAGCTCGCGGACCGGTTCGCCGGGCTCTTCCCCTCGCCGGGTGGACTGTTCGCCACCGACGCGTGGACCGACACGCCCTACGGGCCGGTGCCCGCCGACGCCGGAAGCTGGGCCGGCTGCCGCCTCGACACCGCCCGGGAGTACGGCTGGGCACTCCTGGTCGAGGCGACCATCGAGACGGTCGAGATCGTCACCGACACCCCGCCCCTCCTGCACCACCGGGGCCGCTACCACCAGCTTCCCTGACCGGCCCCGCCCGCGCGGGGCCGGGGTGGCGTCGCAGTGTCACCGATACAGCGGCATCCTGGCCGGCGGATACCGCAACCTCGGCCCAGGTGGGTGGATCAACGTGCGGTCCGCCCGGTGAGCGGGGTGACGCGGGTCACTGGGCGCAGGCGGGGGACCGTTCGGCGCAGCGGGCTGCCGGGATCGATCTCGACCTTTCCCGGCAGGCAGTGGGCTATCTACGGTGCGCGAAACCCCCAATGCCTGTGAAGGTGGTGATCCACAGATGTCCACGGACACACCCCCGCCCGCCCCCGCCGAGTCGGTGGCGGAGCGTTACCTGGCCGTACAACGGTCGGACGAGTTCGCCGGGTTGCGTCGCGCGCTGCGCAGCTTCGTCTTCCCGATGACCGTCGCGTTCTTCCTGTGGTACGCGCTCTACGTGATCCTCTCCGCCTACGCGCGGGACTTCATGGGCACGAAGCTCTTCGGCAGCAACATCAACGTGGCGCTGGTCTTCGGCCTGCTCCAGTTCGTCTCGACGTTCCTCATCGCCTGGCTCTACTCGCGGTACGCCGACCGGAAGCTCGACCCGACCGCCGACCGGATCCGCGCCGAGATGGGGGAGGTGACCCATGAACACGGTCCTCGCGGCTGAGGCGGGTGGCGGCACCGCCCGCAACCTGACCATCACGCTGTTCCTGGTCTTCGTGGCGGTGACCCTGGCGATCACCATCTGGGCCAGCCGGCAGACCAAGACGGCCACCGACTTCTACGCCGGCGGCCGGTCCTTCTCCGGTTTCCAGAACGGCATGGCGATCGGCGGCGACTACATGTCGGCCGCGTCGTTCCTCGGCATCGCCGGCATCATCGCGCTGTACGGCTACGACGGCTTCCTCTACTCGATCGGCTTCCTGGTCGCCTGGCTGGTGGCGTTGCTGCTGGTCGCCGAGCTGTTGCGCAACTCCGGCCGGTACACGATGGCCGACGTGCTGGCGTTCCGGATGCGCCAGCGCCCGGTGCGTACGGCGGCGGCGGTGTCGACCATCACCGTGTCGATCTTCTACCTGCTGGCCCAGATGGTCGGCGCGGGCGCCCTGGTCGCGCTGCTGCTCGGGATCAAGCCGGGCACCACCTTCCTGGGCATGGACGCCGACACCGCCAAGGTGGCCACCATCATCATGGTCGGCGCCCTGATGATCATCTACGTGACCGTGGGTGGCATGAAGGGCACCACGTACGTCCAGATCGTCAAGGCGTTCCTGCTGATGACCGGCGCGCTGGTGATGACCGTGCTGGTGCTGGCGAAGTACAACTTCAACCTGTCGGCGCTGCTCGGTGACGCCGCCGCCACGTCGGGCAAGGGCGACGCGTTCCTCGAACCCGGGCTGCGGTACGGCGTCGAGGTGGCCGGCAACGCCACCCAGACCTTCTACAACAAGATGGACCTGCTGTCGCTGGGCATCGCCCTGGTGCTCGGCACCGCCGGCCTGCCGCACATCCTGATCCGCTTCTACACCGTGCCGACCGCCAAGGCGGCCCGCAAGAGCGTGCTCTGGGCGATCGGCATCATCGGCACCTTCTACCTGTTGACCCTGGCCCTGGGCTTCGGCGCGGCGGCGCTGGTCGGCGGCAAGGAGATCGTCGCGCAGGACAAGGCCGGCAACACCGCCGCGCCACAGCTCGCCGAGGAACTGGGCAGGTCGTTCCTCGGCGGCGACCTGGGCGGGGCGACCCTGCTGGCGATCATCGCGGCGGTGGCCTTCGCCACCATCCTCGCGGTGGTCGCCGGGCTGACCCTGGCGTCGTCGTCCAGCCTGGCGCACGACTTCTATGCCAACGTCATCAAGAAGGGGCAGACCTCCGAACGCCAGGAGGTCCGGGTGGCCCGGATCTCGGCCCTGGTCATCGGCGCGGTCTCGATCGCCCTGTCGATCTACGCGCAGAGCCTGAACGTGGCCTTCCTGGTGGCGCTGGCGTTCGCGGTGGCCGCCTCGGGCAACCTGCCGGCGATCCTCTACAGCCTGTTCTGGAAGCGGTTCAACACCTCGGGCGCGGTCTGGGCGATCTACGGTGGCCTGGTCTCCGCCGTGTTCCTGGTGTTCTTCTCGCCGGTCGTCTCCGGCGCGCCGACCTCGATGTTCCCGGACCACGACTGGCAGTGGTTCCCGCTGTCGAACCCGGGCCTGCTGTCCATCCCGTTCGGGTTCCTCTGCGGCTGGATCGGCACGCTCATCTCCAAGGAGCACGACGAGGACAAGTACGCCGAGTTGGAGGTGCGCGCCCTCACCGGCGCGGGAGCGCACTGACCGACCGGCACCAGGAGGCCCCCGCCGCGACCTGTCGCGGCGGGGGTCCCCGCCGCTGAGTAGGCTGGCCGCCATGAAGGTTGCCCAGCGGTTCGGAAGCGGTCACCGCGTCCTCGTCACCGGCGGCGCCGGGTTCGTGCCGTCGCACCTGGTGGACGCCCTGATCGGGCGCGGGTGCACGGTGGTCGCGCTGGACAACTTCGTCACCGGCTCCAAGGACAACGTCGCCCACCTGGCGGAGCACCCGCGCTTCACCCTGGTCGAGGCGGACATCTCCGACGGCCTGCCCACCCACCACCCGGCGTTGGCCGCGCGGTTCGACGCGATCCTGCACATGGCGTCCCCGGCCAGCCCGACCGACTTCGCGAAGCTGCCGGTGGAGATCCTCCGGGTCGGGTCGGTGGGCACCCTGCACCTGCTCGACCGGGCGACGGCCGACGCGGCCCGCTTCCTGATGGCCTCCACCTCCGAGGCGTACGGGGATCCGAAGGAGCACCCGCAGCGGGAGACGTACTGGGGCAACGTCAACCCGATCGGGGTGCGCAGCGTCTACGACGAGGCGAAGCGCTTCTCCGAGGCGGCCACCATGGCGTACCACCGCAGCCGGGGGCTGGACGCGGCGATCGTCCGGATCTTCAACACCTACGGCCCCCGGATGCGCCCGGACGACGGCCGGGCCATCCCGACCTTCATCTCCCAGGCGCTGCGCGGCGAGCCGATCACCGTGCACGGCACCGGTGAGCAGACCCGGTCGATCTGCTACGTCGACGATCTGGTGCGCGGCATCCTGCTGCTGCTCGACTCGACGGAGACCGGCCCGATCAACTGCGGCACCGAACACGAGCTGACCATGCGGCAACTCGCCGAGACGATCGTGTCACTCTCCGGCAGCACCTCGCAGGTGACCTACGTCACCCGCAGCTCGGACGACCCGGAGATGCGCCGCCCCGACCTGACCCTCGCCCGGGACCTGCTGGGATACCAGCCGACGGTCTCGCCCGAAGACGGCCTGCGACGCACCATCGACCATTTCCGCGACCGGCTAGGGTAGCTCCCCCACGCCACGCGGGGCACCGGGCGCGCTTCACCTTCAGCGAACGCTCGACCCGCCTACGTACGCTGAAACGCATGTCAGCGACCTCGTCAGCCGGCGCCTCGCTCCCGTACCTCCACCGCAGCGCGGGCCGTGCCCCGGTGCCCGGCTCCGACCGGGGCGCCACCGGGCGCACCCGGCAGTCCGACGCGCAGTGGTACCCGTCGTACCAGGACGACCAGCCCCGGTCGGGCGGACCGGGCGGCCCCGGCACACCCGCCGGGCCGGGTGGGCCGGGGAACTACGGCCGGCGCGGGCCGCGTCCGCGCTGGGGCCGGATCGCCCTGGTGGCCGGCGTGACGGTGCTGGTGGTGGCGTTGCTCGGCGGGATCGGGGCCTGGTTCTACACCCGCAACCTCAACGACGACCTGGCCCGCACCGACCCGTTCTCGGAGATCACCGGCGGTCGACCCGCGAAGCCGGTCGAGGGGGCGCTCAACATCCTGCTGGTCGGCACGGACTCGCGGGATCCGGACGCCGCGGTCGACAAGCCGGGCGAGTGGCGGGCGGACACGCTGATCGTCATGCACATCCCGGCCGACCACAAGGAGGCCTACCTGGTCTCCGTCCCGCGTGACCTGTACGTGCCGATTCCCGAGAGCGCGGGCGCGGCCTGCGACTCCGGTCGGCGCGCCAAGATCAACGCCGCGTTCGCCTTCGGTGGCCTGCCGCTGGCGGTACGCACCGTGGAGTGCTTCACCGACGTCCGGATCGACAACGTGATGGCGATCGACTTCGGTGGCTTCAAGGAGGTCACCGACGCGGTGGGCGGGGTCGACCTGAAGGTGGAGCAGAGCATCACCTCGATCCACAAGCCGTACCGGAAGTTCACCAAGGGCACCATGCACATGGACGGCGCCACCGCGCTGGACTGGATCCGGCAGCGCAAGCAGTTCCCCCAGGGCGACTTCGCCCGGATGCGGCACCAGCAGGAGTTCCTGCGGGCGCTGCTGGACAAGGCGGCGAGCACCGGCACCCTGACCAACCCCAAGAAGCTGAACGCGTTCCTCCAGTCGGTGACCGACGCGGTGACCGTGGACAACGACTTCTCCCTCGCCGACATGGCCATCCAGTTCCGCAATCTGCGCGGCGAGAACCTGACCTTCCTCACCAGCCCGAACACCGGCAGCGACACCATCAACGGGGAGTCGGTGGTGGTGTCCGACCGGACGAAGGCGCTGGCGATGTACCAGGCGATGTCCGCCGACACCATGGCGGACTGGGTGGCGGCCAACAACCAGAAGAAGGGCGCCACGGGCACCGGGAACTGACCGCCGCCGGGGTGGGGACGGCCCTGACGGTTCACCCTGCCGGTGCGGGGAACGGGTCGGCGTCGATGCCGATGTGTCCGGCAGATGTCGACGAACGTCATCAGAGGTCATTTCCCGACCGCTTGATCATCGAACGCCAACGGCCGTCCGGGCGGACAGCATGACCCGAAAGGATGAATTCCGAAGGTAAAGGTCGGTTTCCCTGGGATTTGTGCGTGTGACGACCTCGCCTAGCCGGGAAGCGGTACGTAAAGTGGTCCCGCCCCCCGATCACGCGAGCTGGAGCACGCATGCCGGTTCAGACCAGCCCCCGCCCCACGTCGCTGAGCGCCGACCCCTACCGGGCGTCGGCCGCCGTCCCCTCACCGGGCGGTCGCGGCGGTCGGCCCTCCACGACGGCCCGCAAGCGCACCCGGCGCAAGGATCCGCTCTGGGCGCGGCTGACCGTGGTCTTCGGCGCGGTGCTGATGCTGACCAGCGGCGTGGCGATCGTCGGCAGCAAGGCGCTGATCAGCCAGGCCACCGGCAACATCGCCCAGCGCAACCTGCTCGGCGGGGCGGGCAAGACCGAGGCCGAGGGCGGTGCCAACCTGGACGGCCCGATCGACATGCTGCTGCTCGGCGTGGACGCCCGGGAGCGCTGGGCCGCCGACGACGTCCGGTCGGACAGCATCATCGTGCTGCACATCCCGGCCAGCCACGACCAGGCGTACCTGATCTCGATCCCCCGGGACACCGAGGCGCAGATCCCGGCGTTCAAGAAGAGCGGTTTCAAGGGCGGCACCGACAAGATCAACGCGGCGTTCCAGGCCGGCGCCCGCAACGGCGGCGGCTGGGAGGGCGGCGCGCAGCTGATGGCCCAGACCATCAAGAACATGACCGGGGTCAGCTTCGACGGTGCCGCGATCATCAACTTCGGTGGCTTCAAGAACGTCATCGACACCCTCGGCACGGTGCGTATCTGCGTCAGCCACGAGGTGAAGTCGCACCACATGATGATCGTGGACGGCAAGCAGATGTGGAACGCCGACGCCAAGAAGACCGGCCGGCCGATGACCCCGGTGGTCTACAAGAAGGGCTGCCGGGAGATGAACGGCCTCCAGGCGCTCGACTACTCGCGGCAGCGCTACGGCCTGCCGAACAGCGACTACGACCGGCAGCAGAACCAGCAGCAGCTGATCAAGGCGATGGCCCGCAAGGCGACCGACAAGGGCATGCTGACCAACCCGGTGAAGGTCAACCAGCTGATCAAGGCGGCCGGCAAGGCGTTCATCCTGGACACCGGCGGCGTGCCGGTCGCGGACCTGGTCTTCACCATGCGCGGGGTGACCGCCAACGAGTTGACCATGCTGCGCACCAACGGCGGCACGTTCAACGGCAACGCCAACAACCGGGAGGCGCTCAGCCAGCAGACCCTGGACATGTTCCAGGCGATCAAGGAAGACAAGCTGGCCGAGTTCGTCTACGCCAACCCGAGCGTGCTGTCCACCCGCAAGTGACCCGCCGGTAGTCCCGGCGAACCGGCCCGGCGCTCGGCCGCCCCGCCGTAGCCTGACGTGAGAACTATTCACGTTGAGCCACGGGGAGGACGTCACGGCCAGGTCAGCACGGTCCGACCGAGGGCGGGGCACCCCGTCCCCCGGCCGGCGCGGGGTCCGCCCCCGCTGGTCGCGGGTGCTGCTCGGCGTCGGCCTGGCCCTGGTGCTGCTCGCCGGCCTCGCCGTGGTCGGGGTACGGCTGCTCGCCCACCGCTACGACCGGACGGTCAGCAGGGAGCAACTGCTCGCCCCGGACTCCCGGCAGGCCCGCACCGAGCTGGACGCCGGCCTGAACTACCTGGTCGTCGGCTCCGACCGTCGCGCCGGAGCGCAGCAGGCGGACCAGCGTTCCGACACCATCCTCATCGTGCACCTTCCGCCCGGCCTGCGGCAGGCGTACCTGATCTCCGTTCCCCGCGACCTGCTGGTCGCCATTCCGCCCGACGGCGCCGGCTACGGCGGGGGGCAAGACAAGATCAACGCGGCGTACGAGCACGGCGGCGGCGGGGAGGGTGGCACCCGCCTGCTCTCGGCCACCCTGACCCGGCTCACCGGCATCCGCTTCGACGGTGCCGCGCTCGTCGACTTCGCCGGCTTCCGGAAGGTCATCGACCTGCTGGGCGGCGTCCGGATGTGCGTCGACACCGAGGTCCGGTCGATCCACACCGGGACCACCTTCCCGGTCGGCTGCCAGCAGATGGACGGCGCCAAGGCGCTGGACTACGCCCGGCAGCGCTACGACCTCCCGAACGGCGACTACGACCGGCAACGGCACCAGCAGCAGATGCTGCGGGCGATGCTGGACCGGGCCGCCCAGTCCCACCTGCGCAGCGATCCGGTGCAGCTGGACCGGGTGCTGCGGGCGGTCGGCGGCTCGCTCACCGTCGACACCAACGGCGTACCCCTGGACGAACTGCTCTTCGCCCTGCGCTCGCTGCCCGCCGACGCGCTGCACGGGGTGCAGCTGCCGTCGTATCCGCAGACCATCGACGGCATCTCGTACGTGGTGCTCGACCAGGGTGGCGGCGGGCTCTTCGACGCCGTCCGCACCGACCGGCTGCCCGACTGGTCCCGGGCCAACCCCCGCTGGGTCAACCAGCTGTGACCGCCACCCCGGTCGCCGTCCCCACCGTCGGCCCGGCGCGCTGCGCGCCTGCCCCACCGCCGGCCCGACCCGCCGACGGCACCTCCACCGCCGCCACGCCGACCGCCGGGATGCCGTCGCCGGCACCGAGGATCTAGGCTTGGTGACCGTGTTCGGATCCCAGGTTCCCAGCGTCCCCGTGACCGCGATCGACGACGACACCTACCTGCTCGACGTCCGCGAGGACGACGAGTGGGCGGCGGGCCACGCGCCCGGTGCCCACCACGTGCCGATGATGGAGCTGCCGGCCCGGCTCGCCGAGGTGCCCACCGACCGCGAGGTCGCGGTGATCTGCCGCTCCGGCGGGCGCTCCGCCCAGGTGGTCGGTTACCTGCTCGGCAACGGCTGGGAGCAGGTGCGCAACGCCGACGGCGGCATGCGGCAGTGGGTGGCCGTCGGTCGGCCGGTGGTCACCGGGGACGGGCAGCCCGGCCAGGTCATCTGAGCGTCGGCAGATGGGCGATCCCCTGGTCTTCGCGCACCGTGGCGCGTCGGCCGACCTTCCCGAGCACACCCTGGCGGCCTACCTGCGGGCGCTCGACGAGGGCGCCGACGGGCTGGAGTGCGACGTCCGGCTGACCCGCGACGGGCACCTGGTCTGCGTACACGACCGGCGGTTGAACCGGACCAGCAACGGTCACGGCCTGGTCAGCGCCCGCACCCTGGCCGAGCTGGAGGCGCTGGACTTCGGCTCCTGGCACCCCGGGTGCACGCCGGCCGACGGCGACGGGTCGCCGGACGACGCGCACACCCGGCTGCTCACCCTGGACCGGCTGCTGACCGCCGTCCGGGCCGCCGGCCGCCCGGTCCGGCTGCTGGTGGAGACCAAGCACCCGTCCCGCTACCGGGGGGACGTCGAGCGCCGGCTGGTCACCCTGCTGCGTCGGCACGGGCTGGCCGAGCCGGCCCCCGACGAGCCGGTCCAGGTCACCGTGATGTCCTTCTCCCCGCTGGCGGTCCGCCGGGTCCGCGAGCTGGCCCCGGCGCTGCCGACGGTGCTGCTGCTGGAGGTGCTGCCCCGCTGGCTGCGGCTCGGGCGGCTGCCGTTCGGGGCACGGATCGCCGGGCCGGGCATCGGCCTGGTCCGGTCCCGCCCGGAGCTGGTCCCCGCGCTGCGGGCCGCCGGCCACCAGGTGTACGTCTGGACGGTCAACGAACCGACCGACCTGGCGCTGGTCCTCGACGCCGGGGTGGACGGGGTGATCACCGACCGGCCCGCGCACACCCTGGCCCGGCTCGGCCGGTGACGCCCGACTCCCGGCCGGACCAGGCCGGCACCGACCGGTCGGGTCGGCACCGGATGCCGGAGCGGACCGACCCCCGGGGGGTGCCCGAAGGGCGTCGCACGGGGCACACTCGGGGCATGCCGGAACGCCCCGATCTCGCCGCCCTCATCGCCGACCACGGCGCGGTGATCGAGATGATCAATTCGGGTGAGGCCGGGCTGCCGGTGCTCACCGCGCTGCTCCAGGCGGCCCGGCCCGCGCTCGGCGCGGCCTGCGTGGCGTTCGTCGAGTTCACCCCCACCGGCGGCCAGGTGATCGCCGCCAGCGGCTGCGCCGAATGGGCCATCGGCCGCCCACTGCCCGCCTCCGACCCGGCCACCGTCTGCCTGCTCACCGGCCCCCGGGTCCGCCAGACCCGGCTGGACCACCTGGACGGCCCGCTCGCCGGGGAATTGGCCGCCCGCGGCCTGCGCCGCATGGTCGTCGCCCGCGCCGAACTCAACGGGCTCACCGTCGGCAGCCTGCACGCCCTCTACCCCGACGACGACGAGTCCGAGAACCGGGTCCAGCACGCCACCCTCGGCTACCTCGCCTCCTGCATCGCCCACATGTACGGCGACCAGAGCGGCCTGCCGGTGCACGGCGACGGCCCGGTGGTCGCGGCGCTCGCCGACGGCCTGGCCGTGGTCGACCGGGACGGCCGGGTCCGGCTGTGGAACCCCGCGGCCGTCGAGGTCACCGGCCGCACCGCCGGCGAGGCGATGAACCGGCCGCTGCCGTTCCCGCTCCCGGCCGCCGGCCAGGTGCTCGACCACCAGCTCGCGGACGGGCAGTGGCTGCGGATCACCGCCGGCGAGCTGGCCGGCCCGGGCATGCTCCGGGTGGTCACCTTCCGCGACATCACCGACCAGCAGCGCCGCGACTCCGACCGCGACCTCTTCGTCGCGGTCACCAGCCACGAGCTGCGCACCCCGGTCACCGTCATCAAGGGGTACGCGGACACCCTCACCGACCACTGGGAGTCGCTGACCGACCACGACCGGCGGCAGGCGGCCCGGGTGATCGGTCAACGGGCCAACGAACTGGCCCGGCTGGTCGACCGGCTGCTCACCTCGGCCACCGACGTGCGCCCCAGCGACGGGCCGGCCGTCCCGTTCGACCTCGGCGAGGCGCTGCACGCGGCGGTCCTGGACCTCCCCGGCGACCTGCGCCGCCGGCTGCTGCTGAGCATCCCGGCCGACCTGCCCAAGACCCTCGGGGACCGGCACCGGCTGACCACCGTGCTGACCGAGCTGTGCACCAACGCGGGAAAGTGGTCGCCGACCGACTCCCCCATCGAGGTGGTGGCGACGGCTGACAGCCGGACCGTGGCGTTCCGGGTGGCCGACCGGGGGGTGGGGATCCGGCCGGAACACGCCGAACGCGCCTTCGACCGGTTCTGGCAGGGCGAGTCCGGGGACCGCCGGGGCTATCCGGGTGCCGGACTCGGCCTCTATCTCGTCCGCCGGATCGTTGAACAGCAAAATGGATGGGTATCCCTACGTCCACGAGACGGTGGCGGTACCGTCGCAGAGGTGCGGCTGCCGCGCCGGTGACCTGCCCGGGGTGGGCCGGTGACGCGCCGGCGGGCACGGGCCGAGAAGGAGCCGGGGTGTCGACAGGACGAGTCGATCGTTCGTGGTGCGTGGTGGTCCCCCACCACGCCACCGGAGCGCGGCTGGCCCGGCACCGGCTCGCCGACGAACTCGCCGGACTGGTCCCCCCGGCGCTCCTCGCCGACCTGGTGGCCGTCCTGGCCGAGCTGGTCGGCAACGCGGTCCGGCACGCCGACCCGCTGCCCGGCGGGGTGGTCCGGGTCGCCTGGCGGTTGCGGCCCGGCCGGACGGGTCCGCTCCTGTCGGTCCGGGTGACCGACGGCGGCGCCGAGGCCGGACCACGGATGCGGGCCGCCGGGACGGACGCCGTCGACGGGCGGGGTCTGCACATCGTCGCCGGGCTGGCCAGCCGCTGGGGGGTCGACCGGGACGGTCTGGGGCAGAGCGTCTGGGCCGAGTTCGACCCGGCCGACTGCCGGCCGGACCTGATCCCCGCCGGCTGACCGCAGACCAGATCCGAGCCCGCTCGGCCGGGCGTGATCCCATCCGGCCGGGCCTGAGCCCGCCCGGGCCGGGCCGTGGGGCGGGTCCTGCCCGGGCCGTGGGGCGGGTCCTGGCCGGGCCGTGGGGCGGGTCCTGGCCGGGCCGTGGGGCGGGTCCTGCCCCCACGGTCGACGGTCGGGCTCTAGGCTGTCTCGCCGTGAGCAAGCGTCGAAAGAACCAGCGCGTCGAGGCCGCTCCCCGCCGGGAGAAGATCCGGGACGTCTTCGTCCCCCGTCCGTTCGAGGGGTTGGCGGACGAACCGGAGTGGATCGCCCTGCGCGAACTCGTGCCGGCCGCCTCCGCGCCGCTGCGGCTCACCCCCGAACTGGTCGAGGAGCACGGCGACCGGCCGGTCACCCTGGCCACCGTGCTGCCGATGGCCGCCCCGGCGATGACCAAGCCGGACGGTCGGGTGTTCATCGGTCTCCAGCGGCACCAGCAGTCCGGCGACGTCTCCCGGGACCTGGCCGAGGCGCTGCTCTGCGCGTTGCGCACCGAGCCGGGCGGGCAGGTGACGGTGCCGCCGCTGCCCGGCCCCGGCCCCCGCCTCCAGGACATCCTGGTCGACGCCCCGCTGGACGTCACCATGCACGAGGGTTTCGACTTCTGGCTCGACCCCGGCGCGGCCG
The DNA here is from genome assembly GCF_900090265.1 of Micromonospora rifamycinica. Taxonomy (NCBI): domain Bacteria; kingdom Bacillati; phylum Actinomycetota; class Actinomycetes; order Micromonosporales; family Micromonosporaceae; genus Micromonospora; species Micromonospora rifamycinica. The sequence continues at coordinate 4,508,218 of NZ_LT607752.1, read as the reverse complement.
ACGACCCGACCGTGCAGGCGTCCCTGGAACGGGCGAACGCGGCGATCTACCCGACCGTCAGGCTGGCCGCGGCGCGGGCCGCCTACTGGTGCCGGGTGCCGGAGAAGGCACACGTGCGCTGGGTGCTCGGCGACGACGAGGACGCCGCGTTGGACACGCTCTCCCGGCTCTCCGCCTCGGGTGCGCTCACCCTGGGCGAGGGCACGAGGTTCGCCGGCATGTTCCGGGCGCACGGCCGTCTGGTGCCGGTCTGGGACCTGCCCGAGGACACCCCGGCCGCCGAGTGGGAGGAGCCGGTCGCCGCGTTCGCCGAGCGGTACGCCGACGCGCTGACCGAGAAGGAGCCGCTGGACGCCGCCGGGCGCCGGGCGCGGCAGGGGCTGCTCGGCCGCCAGCTCACCCTGCGCTGAGCGCCGGCGGGCCGCCCGGGCGGTGCGGCCGCCGCCGGCTCAGGCGGCCGGTGGGCGTAGTGGCTCGCGGACCAGCGGACAGGACATGCAGCGGGGGCCACCCCGGCCGGAGCCGAGCTCCGAACCCGCGATCGGGATGACCTCGATGCCGGCGCGTTCGAGCTGGGCGTTGGTCTCCACGTTGCGTTCGTAGCCGACGCAGAGCCGGGGGGCCAGGGCGAGGGTGTTGTTGCCGTCGTCCCACTGCTCACGTTCGGCGGTCACCGGGTCCAGCCCGGTGTCGATGACCCGGAGCTGGTCGAGGTCCATCGCGTCGGCCGCCGCGCGCAGGAACGGCGCGGGGCCGTCCACCCGGGGCTCGCCGTCCGGGCCGGCGACCACCGTGTACGCCGACAGCGTGCTGGCCACGTTGGGGTACATCAGCACCGCGTCGACGTCGACCATGGTGCAGACGGTGTCGAGGTGCATGGTGGCCCGTTCCTGGGCGATGGGCACCACCAGCATGGTGTGCACGAGGCCGGCGGCGAAGACCTGCCGGGCCAGTCGTTCGGCACCCGCCGGGGTGGTCCGCTCACCCACCCCCACGGCGAGCACCCCGGGGGCGAGCAGCAGCACGTCGCCGCCTTCGAGGTGCTCCAGGCCGGGGTGGTAGACGGTCCGGGTGCCGACGAAGCGCGGATGGTAGCGGTAGATCGCGTCGGTCAGCGTGGTCTCCCGGCGACGGGCCGGCATGGCGAGGCTGGTCACCCCGACCCGGTCGCCGATCCACAGTGACGAGTCCCGGGTGAAGAGCAGGTTGGGCAGCGGGTCGATGACGAAGTCGTGCCGGTCCATCATCGTCCAGACCAGACCGCCGGGGCGCTCGGGGCTGATCCGCAGCTCCTCGTGGGCCAGGCCGGCGGTGAGCACGTCGGCGAGGGCGGCGGGATCGAGGTAGGCGAGGTGGTCGGCGACCCGCCGGCGCAGGGTGTCGCCCAGCCGGGGCGAGCTGAGCACCTGCTCGGTGAGCTCCGCGCGGGCCTCGGCGACGGCGAGCGTCTCGGCGAGCAGGGTGGCGAGGTAGAGCACCTCGACGCCGCGCCCGCGCAGCTCGGCCGCGAAGGCGTCGTGCTCCTCCTGTGCCCGGCCGACCCATGGGATAGCGTCGAAGAGCAACGAGTCGTTGTTGCGGGGGGTGAGGCGGGCAAGTTCCGGGCCCGGCCGGTGCAACAGCACCGTGCCGAGTCGACCGACCTCGCTGTCCACGTAGTGGGTCACCCCCGCAGCGTAGGGCAGTGGTGAAGGGTGTTCAGCGGAAGAATCGGGGATGAATATGGCATTCATCCGCACTCATTCCGGCGCTCCAACTTGCCGTACCCCCACAGTGGCGACGTAGGGTAGTGAGAACATAACTTTCGAGGGACCTTTTGCCGGAGGTCGCGATGACTGTCTTTCCCGCTCGTCGAGCCGTACCCACCCGGGCACTGCCGCCCGTGGCGGTGCCGCACCCCCGTCCCGACGGGTCGGCGACACTCGACCCGGCCCGGCCGACCCCGCTGGAGTGGGCCCGTCGTCGCCGGGCCGAGCGGGGTGCCCGCCGGCTGGAGGCCGCCGGTGCCCGGGCGCTCGGTCAGCTCGACCACCTCGGTCCCGCGTGGCACGTGGTCGAGTGGCCCCGCACCGACGTCTCGGACATGCTGCGCGACCACGGGCAGGAGGACCGCGCCGGTTTCCTCGCCATCGGTCCCAGCGGGCTCTTCGCGGTCAGCATCGCCGACCACGGCCGAGCCCGGGTGCTGGTCGCCGGGGACGTGGTACAGATCAACGGCAAGCGCCCGCCGTACGTGGCCGAGGCCCGACGGGACGCCAAGCGGGCGAGCAAGGCCCTCACCGAGGCCGTCGGCCTGCCGATCCCGGTGACCCCGGTGCTGACCTTCGTCGGCTCCGGCGTCATCAGCGTCTACGGCCTGCCGAAGGACTGCATGATGGCGACCCACCGGGAGCTGGACCGCCTCCTCGTCGCCGGTGGCAACCGGATCAGCCCGGCCACCGCCGAGAAGCTCTCCCGGGTCGCCCAGGCACCACAGACCTGGCACAACGGCACCTACCGTCCCGCCGGCGACTACCGGTGGTACGACGAGGGCCGAACGGCCGCTGACAAGCAGGCGGGTCGCCGGTAACGTCACCGACGACGCCCCGCGGCACCGGTCCCCGCGACACTCCGGTCCGCGCCGTCGCCGGCCGCCCACCCGGGCACCCGCACCACCACCCACCGGCGGCTGGTGACTCCAGCGCGGTCGGCGACCGTCACGAAGACCGGCTAGCGTGGACAGACCGTCGGTGTACCTAGGAGGCGCGGTGGCCCACGTCGAACTCTCGCTCTCGGACGTGTTCGTGCCGGCCGCACGCACGCCGACAGAGCCGGGGGGCGACAACGTCGGGACGTGGTCGGCCACCGTCTCGCACGCCGACGAGCCCTGCCTGCTCATCGACGCCGGCACCCGGGTGGTGGCCATCTCGGCCGCCGGCTGCGAGCTGCTCTGCCTCGGCGCTCCCGAGGCCGTCGTCGGGCTGCCGCTGCTCGAAGGGGGCCTGCGGCTGCTCGACTTCACCGCCGCCCGGCACGAGCTGCCGGAGCAGGAGACCGACAAGATCCCCCCGCTGCTCGCCCTGCACTCCGGCCGGCTGGCCCGGGGGCTGCTCAGGGTGCAGCCCGCCGGGGACGACAGCACCTACGCGACAGTGGACGCCATCTCCACGCCGGTGCTCACCGAGGGGTCGGTCTCCGGCTCACTCACCTTCTTCTCCGCGATCTGACCACGCCCGAATCCCCCGAGGACCGGCCCGTGCCGCCCACTCCCGCACCCCGTCCGCCGCGTCGCCGGCCCGTCGTGGCCCGGCTCGTCGTGGCCGTCCTCGCCGTGCTGCCGTTCGCCGGGTGCGCCGCTCCGCCGGAACGCCGGGTCGCTGTCCCCGTCGCCCCGCCGACACCGGTCGTGCCGCCGACCACGCCGCCCACCGCCCTGGCGGTGCTCCCCACCCTGCCGCCGACCACCACGCCGCCCGCCGCCACCCCCACCGCCGCCACGGTCGCGGTGCCCTGCGCCGGCCGGCCCTCCACCGAGCGGGTGATCGGCCTGCTCCGCGACGACGTGCTGCCCCGGAACGTGTCGGTGCGCGCGGTGCAGGGGCCGCTCTGCGCCGACGGTTGGCACTACACGGTGCTGGCGGTCAGCGGGCACGAGCAGTTGCAGGCGGTGAGCCGGGGGGAGCCGGGCGGCGCGGTGGTGCTGGTCACCGCCGGTACGGACGTCTGCTCGATCGAGGTGAAGGCCGCCGCGCCGCCCGCCATCCGGACGTTGGCCTGCGACGCCGGGACCGGGGTGCCACCGGGTGCGTAGGCTGGTCGACATGCCCGGAACCCCGCCGACCCGCTACGCCTACCTGGGCCCCGAGGGCACCTTCGCCGAACAGGCGTTGCGTACCCTCCCGGCCGCCGAACACGGCAGCCGTACGCCCGCCCGCAGCGTCGGCGAGGCGCTGGAAAGCGTACGGGCCGCCGAGGCGGACGCCGCGCTGGTGCCGCTGGAGAACTCGATCGGCGGCGCGGTCGGGGTGACCCTGGACGAGCTGGCCGAGGGGGATCCGCTGGTGATCACCCGGGAGGTGATCCTGCCGGTGGAGTTCGTGCTCGGTGCCCGGCCCGGCACCCAGCTCGACGGGGTACGCAGCGTGGCCGCCCACCCGCAGGCGTCCACCCAGTGCCGCAACTGGCTGCGCGCCCACCTGCCCGACGCGACGGTGATCGACGTGCTCTCCAACGGCGCGGCGGCGGCCGGCGCGGCGAACGGCGAGTACGACGCGGCGATCTGCGCCCCGATCGGCGCCGCCCGGCACCGGTTGACGCTGCTCTCCGACAAGATCGCCGATCATCCGGACGCGGTGACCCGCTTCGCGCTGCTGTCCCGCCCCGGTCCGCCGCCGCCGCCCACCGGGGACGACGTCACCTCGCTGGTCGTCTACATCGCCCACGACCGGGTGGGTGCCCTGCTGTCGGTGCTGATGGAGCTGGCCGTGCGCGGGGTCAACCTGACCCGGATCGAGTCCCGCCCCACCGGGGAGGCGCTCGGCCGGTACGTCTTCTTCCTCGACTGCACCGGTCACGTCGCGGACGCCCGGCTGGGCGAGGCGTTGCAGGGGCTGCGCCGGGTCTGCGCCGAGGTGCGGTTCCTCGGGTCGTACCCCCGGCACCGGTGGACCGACGCGGCGGGTGACCGGCCGGTCCCGGCCCCCGCCGGCCTGTCGGACACCGACTACACCGACGCGGCGGCCTGGCTGGCCCGGCTGCGCTCCGGCGAACTGAGCTGACCCCGCCTGCCGCAGCGCCCGACGGCACGCGGACGGGTGGGGGCGGTCCCGTCCGGGACCGCCCCCACCCACGGCGAAGATCAGCTGAGCAGGCCGCCGAGCAGGCCCTGTTGCTGCTGCTGGCCGCCGCTGCCCTGGACCGGCGGCTCCTCCGACGGCTGGACCACGACGAACCCCTGGCCGGCGAAGCTCATGGTGAACGCCTCACCGGTGCTGCGGCCGAGCAGGGTGCCCAGGCCGAGCTGCTCCGCCCGGTGGTAGCCGGTCTGGAGGTTGGCCGACCAGCAGACGGCGGCCTGCGGGTCGACGTAGGTGGGCGCGTCGACGTTGAGCACCACCGGGGTGCCCTTGGTGGTGATGGCGATCCGGCCGTGGCCGCTGAACACGCAGTTGAACAGGCCGGACGAGGCCATCCCCGCGCCGCCGACCATCTTGATGTCGTACGACAGGGTCGAGTCGAAGGCCAGCACGCTGGACCCGTTGATCGACAGGGCGTCGCCCGGCTCCAGGTCGATGATGTGCACATCCTTGGCCAGCTCGGCGAGGAAGACGTCGCCGTGACCGCTGAGCTTCATCAGCGGCACTCCCTCACCGGTGAGCCGCTGCTTGATGAACTTGCCGATGCCGCCCGAGCCGAGCGCCTGGAACTGCACCTGCCCCTGGTAGGCGACCATCGACCCGACCCGGGCCATCGCCTCGCCGTTGAGTTCGATCTTCAACATCTTGGAGTTCTGCAGCCGCATGCCGGGCTGGGCGGACTCCTTCTCCAGGTTTTCTGCGGAGAACAGCGCGCTGCGCATTGGGTTTTCCTCCTGATTAGGGGTGTGCTACCCCAACGGTAGGCAGCCCCCGCAACCGGCCGCATCAGCCGAGCGGAGCGCAGGCCCGGCTCCGCGCACGGAACCGGGCAGGGGTACGCAGACGACCGACCGGAGCAGCAGACGTGGGGCGGGCGGGGCGCTCAGCCCCAGCCCAACGCGTGCAACCGCTCGTCGTCGATGCCGAAGTGATGGGCGATCTCGTGCACCACGGTCACCGCCACCTCGTCGATGACGTCGTCCTCGGTGGCGCAGATCCGCAGGATGGGCCGGCGGTAGATGAAGATCCGGTCGGGGAGTACGCCCGAGTAGCTCCAGCCGCGTTCGGTCAGCGCGTGCCCCTCGTAGAGGCCGAGCAGGTCCTCGCCGGCGGGTGGGTCGTCCTCGACCAGGATGACCACGTTGCTCATCAGCCGGAGCAACTCCTCGGGCACCTCGTCGAGGGCCTCGCCGACCAGCTCCTCGAAGCGTTCACGGCTCATCTCCACGGGCACCCCACCCATTGTGCCCGACCCGCCGCCCATCACCCGCCCCGTTCACCTCCACCGCCCCGCCACGCCACCGCCCCGCCGGGCCGCCACGGGGTCGCGGCGTGCCGGACGGGGCGGTGGGGGTGAACGGTCCAGCGGGTGGAACGGGTCAGGAGGCGAGGCGGGCGGTGAGGCTGATCTGCGCGCCGGGGGAGAGCAGCCGGGAGATCGGGCAGTTCTCCTTGGCGGCCTCGGCCAGCTTGGCGAACTCGGCCTCGTCCAGGCTCGGAGCCTGGCCGACCGTCTCCAGCTCGATCCGGGTGACGGTCATCCCCGCGTCGGTCTTGTCGAAGTGCACCTTGGCGGTGGTCTCCACCGAGGTGCCGGTCGCGCCGGCATCGGCGAGCTGCTTGGAGAGCGCCATCGAGAAGCAACCCGCGTGGGCGGCGCCGATGAGCTCCTCGGGGTTCGTCCCCTCGCCCTCCTCGAAGCGCGACTTGAAGGAGTAGTTCCCCTCCAGCCCGCCCTTGCCGGTGCGGACGGTCCCGGCACCCTCGGTGAGGTTGCCCTGCCAACGTGCGGAAGCGGTACGGATAGGCATACCCCGAACGCTAGTCGAAACCACGGCCCACGGCGACCGACCCGGGCGAGGCGACCGGCAGCGGCCGACCCGCCCCCGCACGGCCGTCGGCGGCGGGTCGATACGTCACCCGCCCCCGACGCCGCAGGTCGTCGACGCGGGACCGCCGGCCACCCCGGTACGCCGCTTCCGGGTGTCGACGTCACCGCCGTGGGATGATGCGGGTCAGGCCCGCGACGCGGAAGGTGGCCGATGTCCCAGGATCTCCCCATCCCGAGACAGGACGACCGCTCGGACGACACCTCAGTGCCGGAGTGGGGTGCCGCCGGGCGGGCGACGAGCCGACGGTTCGGGCAGTGGCCCGCCGCGCTGCGTCAGGACCGACGGCTGCCCCCGGTGCTGGTCCTGCTCGGCGCGGTCGCCGCCACGGCGTCGATGGCCGGGGAGTGGCTGGTGATGACCGTGCCGAACGGCGGCCCCGAGGGCAGTGGCACCATCCGGGTGCCCGGTGGGGTGGCCGAGGTGGGCGCCTTCGGTGTCGCGTACCTGGTGGGGCTGCTGCTGCTCAGCGTCGCGGTGGCGCTGGCCCTGCGTGGGCGTCCGGCCACCGGGCACGACGCCCGGACGGCCGGTCTGGCGGTGGCGGGCGCCCTGCTGGTCCTGCTCACCGTCACCGCCTTCTCGCTGGACGACTCCGGGCAACGGGCGCTGTTCTACTCCTCGGAGGACGGGTTCCGGGTGGACCACGGTCGAGGGCTGGTGATGGCCTTCGTCGCCGTGGCGCTGGTCGGAGCGGCGCTGCTCAGCACCGGCCGGCCACCGGACGACCGGGTTGGGGACGGGCCGGTCGGGGTCGATCCCGGCCGGGACCACGACCGACCGGCCGCGCCCGCCGACCTGACCGTCGCCCCGACCGTTCCGTTCGCCCGCCGCGAACCCGACGCCTGAGCGCCCCGGCCCGACCGTCGGCCGGCGGATCGCCGGCCATCGGGCGTTGGCGACCGGTTCGCCGGGAAGCCATGGTTGCGACCTGCCCGGCGAGGTACGGTTGCTGCCCGCCGTCACACCGGGTCGGACGACCGGTACGGACGGCGGCGGGCAAGGAGGAACGATGACCCGCCCGGGACTGCCCAAGCTCATCGCCACCGACCTCGACGGCACGCTGGTACGCAGCGACGACACCGTCTCGGCGTACACCCATGGGGTGCTCGACCGGGTGCGGGCCGCCGGTATCCCGGTGGTCGGCGCGACCGGTCGCGGCCCCCGGTTGAAGGAACTCACCCGCAACGACATCCGGGCCGCCGACTACCTGGTGATGGCCGGTGGCGGCTGCGTGGTGGACCAGAGCGACCCGGCCGGCCCGGTGGTGCTGCGCGACGAGCGGCTGTCCGCCGAGGTGCTGGCCAGCCTGCTCACCGACCTGGAGGCCGTGGTCGGCCCGCTGACCGTCATGGTCGAGGGGTCCGACGAACACGACGCGCCGCTGTGGGGCGACTACCACCCGGCCTGGCCCTACCAGGACCGGTTCGAGGCGCGCAGCCGCGCCGAGTGCCTCTCCCACGACGTGATCAAGGCGTTCGTCCGGACCGCCGACCACCACGTGGACGAGCTGCTGGAGACCGCCCGGCGGATCGTCGGGCCGCAGGTGGCCAGCCTCACCCAGGCCGGCCTCGGTTTCGTGGAGATCTGCCCGCCGGGGGTGGACAAGGCCAGCGGGCTGAGCGTGGTCGCCGAGCGGCTCGGCGTCGACCCGGCGGACGTGCTGGTCTTCGGGGACATGCCCAACGACCTGCCGATGTTCGCCTGGGCCGGCTGGTCCCGGGTGGCCGTGTCCAACGCCCACCCGCTGGTGCGGTCGGCCGCCGACGAGGTGACCCTGCGCAACGACGACGACGGGGTGGCGGTCTACCTGGACCGACTACTCTCCCGGTGATGGGAGAGACACCACGGCTGGTCGCCACCGACATCGACGGCACCCTGCTCGGCGACGACCGGCGGCTCAGCGCCCGCACCGGGGCGGTGCTGACGCGGATCGCCGCGGCGGGCACGCCGGTCGTGCTGGTCACCGGCCGCCCGATCCGCTGGCTCCAGCTGGTGTACGACCAGCTCTCCACACCGCTGCCGGCGGTCTGCGCCAACGGCGCGGTGGTCTACGACCCGGACACCGACCAGGTGCTGCGGGCCGACCCGCTCGCCCCGGAGCTGCTCGCCGAGGTGGCCCGGCGGCTGCGGGCGGCGGTGCCGGAGGTCAGCTTCGCGGTGGAGATCGTGGACAGCCGGGAGATGCGCCACGAGGCGCACTATCCGCTGCGCTGGGACGCCGACCACGAGGCCATCCGCGCCGTCGAGTCGCCGGAGGAGCTGGCCTCGGTGCCGGCGGTGAAGCTGCTGGCCCGCGCCGGCACCCAGGACCCGGACGCCTTCGTGCAGGTGGTGGCCGGGGCGCTGGAGGGGCTGGCCGAGGCGACCCACTCGTCGTACAGCGGGCTGGTGGAGATCTCCGCCGCCGGGGTGACCAAGGCGGCCGGGCTGGCCTGGTACGCGGAGCGGATCGGCGTACGGCAGGCCGACGTGCTCGCCTTCGGTGACATGCCCAACGACGTGCCGATGCTGACCTGGGCCGGGCGGGCGGTGGCGGTGGCCAACGCGCACCCCGCCGTCCTGGAGATCGCCGACGAGGTGACCGGGGCGAACACCGCCGACGGGGTGGCGGCGTACCTGGAGAAGGTCTTCGGGGTGGCCTGAGCGGCCCGGAGCGCCGCCGTGTGGCGACGCCCGGACCCGTCGGTCAGCGGGTGGGTCGGACGGGCCGGGTGGCCCGCCCGCGCCCGCGCGCGGTCAGAGGTACTGGCCGGTGTTGTGGCCCTCGCCGCCGGGCTGCTGGCCCATGCCGGGCATGCCGGGGATCATCGCGCCGGGGCCGCTGGGCAGGGCGGGGCGGCCACCGGAGCGCATCTGCTCCAGCTGCATCCGGGCGGCCATCTGCTGGGCCACCAGGGTGGCCTGGATGCCGTGGAACAGCCCCTCCAGCCAGCCGACCAGCTGGGCGTGGGCGATCCGCAGCTCGCCCTCGCTGGGCGCCTGGTCCTCGGTGAACGGCAGGGAGAGGCGTTCCAGCTCCTCGCGCAGCTCGGGGGCGAGGCCGTCCTTCAGCTCGACGATCGACCGCTCGTGGATCTCCCGCATCCGGTGCCGGCTGGCGTCGTCGAGCGGGGCGGCCTTGACCTCCTCCAGCAGCTGCTTGATCATGCTGCCGATCCGCATCACCTTGGCCGGCTGCTCGACCAGCCGGGTCGGGTCCTCGCCGGCCTCGTCGGTCTGCACGGTGCCGACCGGACGGCCGTCCGGTCCGACCACCACCACGGTGCCCGACTGCCCGTCCGCGCGGCCCGGTTCGTCATCTTGTCCAGTGGAGTGCGCTTCGGTCATGGCACCCATCTTTACCCACCCGCTCCGGCCGCACGCGCCCGGACCACCGCCGGCCCGGATCAGCGGCAGGCCGGACCACCGCCGGCCCGGATCAGCGGCAGGCCGGACCACCGGCGGGGCGGCCGTCGCCGCCGTGGTCGCGCTACCGTCGCCGGCATGACCGTCGACCCGCGTGCGGTGCTCACCCGGCCCGCTCCGCCGCCGGACCTGACCCTGCGCTACGGCGGGGAGCCGGAACAGCTCGTCGACCTGCGCCGACCGGTCGGGGACGGGCCGGTCCGTCCGCTGGTCGCCGTGCTGCACGGCGGCTTCTGGCGGGCCGGGTACGACCGCACCCACACCGGCCCGCTCGCCGCCGCGCTGGCCGACCTGGGCTGGCCGGTGGCGCAGCTGGAGTACCGGCGTACCGGTCAGCCGGGCGGGGGCTGGCCGAACACCCTCGCCGACGTCCGGGCGGGGGTGGCGGCGCTGCCCGGGTTGGCGGCGGACGCCCTGCCGGGGCAGGTCGCCCCGGGGCCGCCGGTGCTGCTGGGGCACTCGGCGGGTGGGCAGCTCGCCCTGCACGTCGCGGCCCACGCCCCGCAGCACGTGGCGGGGGTGCTGGCGCTCGCGCCGGTCGCCGACCTCGCCGAGGCGTACCGGCTGGATCTGGACTCGGGGGCGGTGGCCGCGTTGCTCGGCGGCGGCCCGGCCGACCACCCGGACCGCTACGCGGTGGCTGATCCATGCAGATCGGTGTCACCGCGGACACGCACCGTCATCGTGCACGGTGGGCGGGACCGGCAGGTCCCGGTGTCGCTGAGCAGGTCATATGCTGCCACCGCACAGGCCGCCGGAGCCCCGGTCACCCTCGTTGAGCTGCCGGAATGCGAGCACTTCGGGTTGATCGATCCACTCTCGGCGGCCTGGCCGCAGGTAAGGGCTGCGTTGCAGTCCCTGCTTGAAGATCAAGATCCATTGACGCAGCGTCGCCCACCAGGTAGAACGCCGGAGGGGCGGTGACGCCCGGCAATGCTCCCGGAAGGATTTTCGGTGTCGCAGATGAACCGCAGGCGGGCCCTCCAGCTGCTGGCCGCGCTCGGTACCACCGGACTGGCCGCCGCCTGCGGCACGGACGACACCGAGACGCCGCCCGTCGGCAGCCCCGTCAAGATCGGCCTGATCAGGCCGGAGAACGGTGACGGCAAGGCGATCGGCGAGGACATCGAGAACGGCTTCCAGCTCTTCCTGGCGATGAACGGGCAGCAGCTCGGCGGGCATCCGGCGACCGTGGTGACGGTCGACGAGGGCGACAACGCCAAGAGCGGCCAGGCCGCCGTCGACAAGCTGCTCGGCCAGAACGTGCTCGCCATGACCGGCGTGGTCAACTCGACGGTGATGTCCGGCATCCGGGACGCGGTGGAGAAGGCCCGGGTGCCGCTGATCGGCTCCAACGCCTCCCCGCCCAGCCTGCAGAGCGTCGTCTACATCTGGCGGACGTCGTACGTGCTGGACGAGCCGGGCCGGGCGCTCGGGTCGTACCTGCGGCGAACACTGCCCACCGACAGCCGGCTCGCCATCGTCGCGCCGGAGGGCACCGCCAGCCTCGACGTGATCAAGGGGTTCCGCGACGGCTTCGGCACCGACGACCCGCGGATCGTCGGCGAGCCCATCCTCACCACCGCCAACCCCGCCCCGGGCGAGAACGAGTACGGCGCGCAGATCAGCGAGGCGCTCAGCCGTCAGCCGGACGGGATCTTCTGCTTCTACTCCGGCGCCGCGGGCGAACAGTTCATTCGGCAGCTACGCCGCAGCCGCTGGTTCGGTGACATCTACGCGCCCGGCTTCCTGACCGAGGGCAACATCCTCTCCGACCTGCGCTCGACCCTGGTCAACGCGGACGACAGCCTCAAGGCCGGCACCATCCAGACCGCGCTGAACTACTCGGCCGACCTCAACAACACCGCCAACCGGACGTTCGCCTCGGCGTACCGCAAGACCTACAACGTCTCCCCCAGCACCTACGCGATGGCCTCCTACGACGCCGCGCAGGTGCTCGACAAGGCGATCCGACTGGCCGGCGCGGAGCCCACCCCGCAGCAGGTCAACCTGGCGCTGGGCAAGATCGGCCAGATCGACAGCCCGCGCGGGCCGTGGCAGTTCAACCAGCCGCGTACCCCGCAGCAGAAGTGGTACCTGCGCAAGGTGCAGTTCGACGGCCGACTGCTCTCCAACGTCCTGATCAACGAGATCGCCACCCTCGGCTGAGGGCACCCGCTTCGCTTGTGGCGGGCTCCGGGTCGGTCAGGGGCGCAGCTCGGCGATGCAGCACTTGACGCTGCCGCCGCCCTTCTTCAGCTCGGCCAGCTCGACCGGCACCGGGGTGTACCCGGCTGCCTTCAGCTTCCCGGCCAGCCGGGTCGCGTCGCTGTTGAGCACCACGTTCGCCCCGTCGCTGACCAGGTTCAGGCCGAAGGCCAGCGCGTCCTCGTCGTCGGCGAGCACCGCGTCCGGAAAGAGCTGGGCGAGCACCCGCTGGCTGGCCGCCGAGAAGGCCCCCGGGAAGTACGCGACGTTGCCGTCGTCGATCGAGGCGAGCGCCACGTCCAGGTGGTAGAAGCGCGGGTCGACCAGGCGCAGCGACACCACCGGCCGGCCCAGCGCCTCCTGCGCCTCGGCGTGCGCCGACAGCTCGGTACGGAAGCCGTACCCGGCCAGGATCAGCCCGCCGTGCGCCTCCGGCAGGTAGGCGAAGTCACCCTCGCCCTCGTTGGTCTCGCCCGGGGCGATGACGTGCCAGCCGTGGTCCTGGTAGAACGTCCGGTGCGCGGCGGCCTCGGCGGCCCGCTGCTCGTGCTTGAACTGTGCGCCGTAGACCGTCCCGTCCACCACGAAGGCCCCGTTGGCCGCGAATACCATGTCCGGCAGCCCCGCCGCCGGGGTCAGCAGGTGCACCTCGTGGCCGAGACCCACCAGCGTGCCCCGCAGCCGGTCCCACTGCTCGACCGCCAACGCGGTGTCGACGTCGGTGGTGACGTCCATCCACGGGTTGATGGCGTACTCGACCGCGAAGTGCTCCGGGGAGCACATGAGATATGTCCGCTTTCGCGGCAAGCGCTGCTGGTCCACGGTGACCAAGGGTAGGTAGCGTAGAAGTTTGGTAACAGCCAGAAATATTGCTTCCCAGAGGCGGATCGTTGCAGATAGACGCGGTAGACCAGCGAATCATTGCGTTGCTCGTGGCGGACGCCCGGACCTCGTACGCCGACATCGGCTCCCGGGTGTCACTGTCCGCGCCGGCGGTCAAACGCCGGGTGGACCGGCTCCGGGCCACCGGGGTGATCCGGGGCTTCACCGCCGTGGTGGACCCGGCCGCCGTCGGCTGGACCACCGAGGCGTTCGTGGAGCTGTTCTGCGCCGGCCGGACCACGCCCACCCAGCTGGCGCTGGCCGCCCGGCGGCACCCCGAGGTGGTCGGTGCCTACACCGTCTCCGGGGAGGCCGACGCGCTCGTGCACCTGCGCGCCGCCGACATCTCCCACCTGGAGGAGGCGCTGGAACGGCTCCGGGCGGAACCGTTCGTCACCTCCAGCCGGAGCACCATCGTGCTCTCCCGGCTGGTCGAGTCGCCCGGCGTCGGCCCGTCCACCCCCTGATCCGGGGCCGGCCTCCACGGCGGTGGATCCCCGTGCCGGCCTCCGGGCGGTGGATCAGAGGTACATGCCGGTGCGGTGCCCACTGTCGCCCCGGCCCGGCTTGTCGCCCTCGCCGAAGAACCGCTTCCCGCCGAACTCGCCGTGCAACCGGTCGTCCAACTCGTCGGCGAGCCCGGTCATCACCTGCACCGCCAGCATCAGGTGGGTGGCCTGGAAGTTGCGGCCGAAGACCGGGATGGACGCCCAGACGGTGTCATCGGCGCAGTACAGCCGGCCGATCGGCATCCGGTTGGTCAGCTCGGAGAGCTTCACGTACAACCGTTCCGTCGGCTCGACCTCGGTCAACACCGGCGAGAACACGTCGACCAGCGGCGGATTGTCCCGGACACGGACGAAGACCATCGCCGACCCGGCCCGGATGTTGATGTCCCCGTCAGAGTCGATCTGAAGGTGGTCGGAGGTCGACTTCAGCATGGTCGACACCACCGTCCGGACCCGTTCCGGCAGGTCCAGCACCTCCTGGTCGCCGTTCTGGGCGCTCGCCGCCGCGGCCAGCGCCTCGTCCAGGTCGGCCTCGACGTCCTGGTCGGGGCCGAACTCGCTACGCGCGGTGCCGAGCGCCTCGATCGGCAACGACTCGCCCTCGGCGTCCTGGCTGAGGTAGACCAGGAAGGCCGGGTGCGGGGCGCCGTACACATCCCGCAGGGTGCGGGAGAGCAGCCCGGCGAGCTTGCTGGCGTCGTCGGCCGACCCGTCCAGGCCGAAGTGCTCGCCGGAACCCGCCACCACGCCGGGCGGCGACCAGCCGAGCGCGATCATGTCGGCCACCGCGGCGCGGTCCAGCCGGAAGCCCTGCGGCAGTGTGGCGTTGCCGACCGCCCGTGCGGAGATCCGGCCCTGCTCACCAACGGCCACGCTGATCGAGTAGACCGCGTCACCCGTTCCGGAGGCGGTCGGGTCCAGGGTCAGTTCGAGCTGCGCCCCGGTGGGCAGCTCGCGCAGCCGGGCGGCCAGTGCCCGCGCGAACTCCCGCCACGCCTCGGTGACCTTGGCCCGCAGGTCGGCCGTGCTCGGCTCGTCCAGCAGGACCGAATCGTGGTGATCGTGGTGCGCCGGCGAGGTGCCGGGCCGATCACCGGTCGGCTTCGAGGGGTGCTTCGCCGTCATGATCGCCTCCGTCCGTCAAGGTCACCCTACCCAGGCGGGCCGGCGTACGAATCCACCACGACCGGCATCGGACACCGTGGCGGCACCGCACGGTCGACAGGGCGATCCGATGTCCCGCGCCGGACCCCGGCCGATCAGGGGGCGTCGGGGCGCGGACCGCCCAGCTCGACCGGCCACCCGGCGGCCAGCCCGCTGAGCCGGGCCGCCGCCGCAGCCGGGTCCGCCCCACGCCCGACCGCCACCCCCAGCAGGTACGCGGTGACCGGCGCACCCGGTCGCAGCACCTGGTGGGCGACGTCCCGGGCCAGGTCCAGCACGGTCGGCACCGACACCTCGGCCGGATCGAGGCCCAGCTCGGCGCAGGCCGCCGTCACCCAGTCGTCCAGCACGGTCATCGCGTCCACTCCTCCGCCCGGCGTACGTCGGAGTCAGTGTCGCAGTCGAACCACGGTGGCGGACCGGCAGCGGACCAGGACAGCTCGCGCACGCTCAGCTCGCCCAGCAGTTCCCGCATCGACGCCCCGGCCAGCCCGGTGCCTTCCGCCCGGCGGGCGGCCACCCGGTCCAGCGCGGCGCGCAACGGCGGCACCCGCCACACCCCGCACAACGGCTGCCGCCGCCCACCGTCGTCGAGGAGGCAGACGCCGTCCGAAACCCCCGGGCCGGCCCCGGTGGCGAGCGCGTCGAGCAGCACGCCGACGGCCGGGCGGCTGAGCAGCGGCAGGTCGGCGGCGAGCAGGGCGACGACGGCCGTATCAGGATGAAGCAGGGCCAGCCCGGCCGCCGTGGCGGCCACCGGACCACCACCGGCCGGCTCCTCCCGGGTCACCAGCACGTCGGGCGGGAGCGACCCGCCCGGCCCGACCAGCACCCGGGGCACGGCGTCGGCGACGGCGGCGAGCACCCGGTCCCGCATCGGCCGCCCGTGCACCGGCACCGCCGGCTTGTCCCGCCCGCCCATCCGGCGGGCCGCCCCACCGGCCAGCACCACCGCCGCGTACTCCGTCATCCGGTCACGGTAGCCGGCCGGTCCCTCCGGGCGGGGCCGTCAACCGACCGGGCCGGGCATCGCCGCGCCCCGGTCACGCCCGGTCCCCACGTGCGGGGAGCGGGCGGGGCCGTCACCGTGCGGGAAGCGAGCGCGCAGGGCCGTCGCCGCGCGGGGGATCGGGCGTGCGGGGCCGTCACCGTGCGGGAAGCGAGCGTGCGGGGCCGTCACCGTGCGGGGGATCGGGTGGGCGGGGCAGGATGGCGGGATGGGACGGGCCACTGACCGGCGGAGCGTGCTCCGGATCGACCTCGACGCGGCGGACGACGCCCGGGTGGCGCTGCGCCGACCGGACACGCTCGCCGTGGAGGAGCCGCTGGAGATCCGGGTCGGGCCGGGCGGCCCGGGTCGACGCCGGCCACTGGCGGTGACCATGCGTACCCCCGGTGACGACCTCGACCTGGCCATCGGCTTCCTGCTGACCGAGGGGCTGATCCGCACCGACGCCGACGTGCAGACCGCCCAGCTCTGTTCCGGGGCGGAGACACCGAACACGTACAACGTGGTCGACGTGGTGCTCGCACCCGGCGTGCCGGCACCGGCGGTCGATCCGGCGCGCAACTTCTACACGACCAGTTCCTGCGGGGTGTGCGGCAAGGCCAGCATCGACGCGGTGCGTACCCGGTCCCGCTTCACCGTCGCGGACGACCCGCTCACCGTACCGGCGAAGCTGCTGGCCGAGCTACCCGACCGGCTGCGCGTCGCGCAGCGCGCCTTCGACCGCACCGGCGGCCTGCACGCGGCGGGCCTGTTCACCCCGGACGGCGAACTGGTGGTGCTGCGCGAGGACGTCGGCCGGCACAACGCGGTGGACAAGGTGGTCGGCTGGGCGGTCCGGCAACGACGGCTGCCACTTGCGGGTCACCTGCTGCTGGTGTCCGGTCGGGCGAGCTTCGAGCTGACCCAGAAGGCGTGGATGGCCGGGCTGCCGCTGCTGGCGGCGGTCTCCGCACCGAGCACCCTCGCCGCCGACCTGGCCGACGAGGCGGGAATGACCCTGGTCGGCTTCCTCCGTGGCCGCACCATGAACGTCTACACCCGCCCGCAGCGCGTCACCTCCTGACCCCGCACCCCAGTCTGACCCCGCACCCTGGTCCTGACGCCGGACGGTCGGCGCGGATGGTGGAGACCACGCCCGCCCGGACCGGGAGAGTCGGCGTGGATTGTGGAGAGTTGTTGCCGCCCTGACGGCAACAACTCTCCACAATCCACCGGCAGGCACTGCCGCGGCCAGCGGGGACACGTCGGCCCGGGCTGGGAGATCAGTGATCCGCCGGGCGGACCCAGGCCAGGAAACGGTCGGTCAGGTCGATCCGACGACCGTTGTCGAGCTGCGTCAGGTGTTCGGTCGCCTCCGCCGACAAGCTGGCCAGCAGGGCGAGCAGTCCGGGCCGGTCGCCGTCGTACCTGGCGAGGAGGGCGAGTTTCGCCTCCCCGCACGGCCACGGGTTCGCATCGACCCGGCACAGCCAGATCGGCCGCACCGGCGAGTGCCGGCCCGGCAGCGGCCCGGTCACCGCGTCCCCGCCGACCTGCACGCCCGCCCCCGACCGGACCGAACGCCCAGCGGGACGGCCGCCCCCCGCGGTGGGATCGTCGCCCCACCCCGCCCGGCCGGGCCAGCCGGGACGGCCCGGATGGCGACGCGTTCCGGCGGCGGCGGGGCTCGCCGGGTGGCCACGCGTCCCGGCGGCGGGGCGGGCCGGCGCACACCCGCCGGCATCAGGAAGAGGGTCCGCCGCCGTACCGCGTCGCCGGCAGCATTCAGCTGGTACGCGTCGATCCACACCCACCCGTCGTACGTGTGCCAGTCGGTCAGCACCCGGATGACCCGGACCGTGATCGGCCGGATGAACTGCACGCTGGCGGCGCGCGACAGGTACAGCACCTCTCCCGACTTGACCTGCGGCGTGGTCACCGTGGCCCCTGGTTCCGGCTGGACACCCATCGATGCGCCGGCACGACGCCGAACATCCGCCCCGGCCCGCGGTACGGCGGAACGAACGGCCCGATAGGTCCGGGCACGATCGGGCGCGCGGGCGGCCCGGGGTCAGGGGCGGGCTCCGGACTGGGCGCGGGCCTCGGGCTTTTCTCGGGCTTTGGCTTCTCCCTGGGCACGGCGTCTCCTCTGCATCGGTGTGTCCGCGTTGGTGTAGAGGAGGGGCCGACCTCCCTTCCGCGGACGGCCCCTCCGGCAGACGCCGTCGCCAGCTCTCGACCACTACCGACAGCGCCGCCCTAGGCAAACCTTGCCCAGGGTTGCGGACCAGTGACACCGCGTAGCATTGTGTACCGCAGACATTCGGGACGTTCATTCGGAGGAGCGTGGGTGAATCGGGCAGTTCAGAGAGCGATGGCTGCGATCGGTGAGACCGCCGAAAGCCTCGCATCTCAGATCGGAGTTGATCCGAAGACAGCGGCCCGGTGGGTGAACCAGGGACGGATTCCCCAAACTCGCCACCGTGCCAAGGTTGCCGAGATCCTGGGCAAGGACATTGAGGAACTTTGGCCGGACATTCTGAAGAAGCGCGAGCCGGCATGGTTCAGACCGTGGGCCGAGATCGAGCGGGAGGCATCCGGTCTGCGATGGTTCGAGAGCGCCGTACTGCCGGGCGTACTCCAGACCCCCGACTACGCACGCGCCATCATCGCCAGCGGTCCGCTCGCCGCCGATGCAGAGGATCATGTGGAATCCCGCCTACAGCGGCAGGCGGCCGTCCTCGACCGAGCACGGCCGCCGTTGCTCGTGTTCGTGATCGACGAGGCAGCCCTGCACCGGGGAACCCCCGACGTCATGACTCCCCAGTTGGATCACCTGGTAGAGCTAGCCAAGCGACCGAATCTGATGGTCCATGTCCTGCCGCTACGCGCCGGGCTGCACCCAGGTCAGGCAGGACCGTTCATCATTGCGAGCACACCGGACGGTGAGGAGGTCGGCTACCTGGACGATCAGGCCGCGGGACGCATCACCAAGGACGTTGCCTCCCTTTGGGAGGTCTGGGATACAGTCAGGTCGGTAGCGCTGCCGCGCGACCAGACCATCGAATTCCTGAGGGCACGATCATGGATGAGCTGACCGGCGCGCGATGGCGCAAGAGTAGCCGCAGCAGTTCCAATGGTGGAGCTTGTGTCGAGGTCGCCGACAACCTTCCGGGAACGGTCGCGGTCCGTGACTCAAAGGATCCTCATGGGCCAGCCCTGACGTTCACACCTACATCGTGGCACATGTTCGTCGCCGGGCTGATCGATCAAGCTTGACCGGCGGAACAATGAACCTGACTGATGCGCGCTGGCGGAAGTCCACCCGCAGTGGTGCGAGCGACGGAAACTGTGTCGAGGTTGCCGACAACCTTCCCGGCACGGTCGCTATACGAGACTCCAAGGACCCGGACGGGCCGGCCCTGATGTTCGCCCCGACCTCGTGGCGCACGTTCGTCGCCGGGTTGGCCGCTCGCGCCTGACCGACCTGCCCGGTGAGGTGTCTGCTCCGGGTTCCGGGGCAGGCACCTCACGCCAGCTGCCCGGAACTACGCGCACCGCCGTAGGCGGCGTCTGTAGTAGGGTTGGCGATGAACGCTCTGGGCGCCCTCGGGCCACCAGAGTTCTGGCTTCACCCATGAATGGCACCCACCCGGGGATCGGGCGGGTGCCATTCATTTTTCGCCTCGCCCCACCGGCATGCCTGGCGCGCTGGCCGTCCACCACGCCATACGCTGCGGCAGCACAAGAATTCGGGCACCTGGCCCCCGTCAGTGGAGTGGGATGCGTGTCTGAGGCGACAGCACAGCTACTGCGACAACGGTTCTCCGCAGAACGGCTGGGCACCTACCAGGCTGCGGTCGGCGGCGATCTTGACCAGGCCGTGGCGCTGTACGAGTGGAACGCCACCATGAGTGGCGCTTTCTGGATCACGCTGGGCCATGTCGAGGTGCTGATCCGCAATGCCATGCACCAGCAGTTGACCGAATGGTCCACCCGGACCTACCGAGAGCCCCGCTGGTACCTCGATCCTGGTCGGGTCCTGGACGAGCGCCGCCATCAGCAGATCGCCAAGGCCCGCGAGCAGGCCACCCGAGACAGCCGGCAGGAGACTCCTGGGCGGGTCGTCGCCGAACTCACCTTCGGGTTCTGGCCCTTCCTGCTCACCCGCGCCTACGACCGGTCACTCTGGCCGCATCTACGCGGCGTCTGGCCGAGCCGACGGCTGCGTCGAGATGTCCACGGTCCCCTGGCCGACCTACACGAGCTGCGCAACCGGATCGGCCATCATGAGCCGATCTTCAACCGACCGCTCAAGGAGTTGCAGACCAAGGCGCTGGACCTGGCCTACTGGACATGTCCCGCCACCGGAGACTGGATCGGATCGCGATGCCAGGTGCTCACCGTCCTACAGGCCCGGCCCTGGACCGTGCGTGCCGCTCTCGCGCCGCCGCAACGGCGGGGACAGCACCGTCCGGCCCAGCGCTGACCTACACCGCCCGCCGCCCGCCGCGAGCGGTCAGCAAAGACACGCGACAGATGCCGCGACCGGGTTGGCCGCTCGCGCCTGACCGAACTGCCTCGACGAAGCGCCTGCCCCGGTTCGGGGGCAGGCACCTCGCGTTGAGGACGCGTCGGCAGGTCGACCTGACAACATTCCGCCGACAGCCTTATGCCGCTCAGGCATGAATATGACTGCTGGGCATACTCACCTCGGGGAACACATACCCCCGCCCCTTAACCCGAACGTGACCGACTGTCACCCCGCACACGGTGGCTCTCTTCACCGACCGATCGCTGCGCCCCGACTCCCCGGAAGGCGCAGCCCGGAAGGCGCAGCCCGGAAGGCGCAGCCCGCAGCCGTAGGCCGCAGCCTCAGCCGTGAGCCGCAGCCCGCAGGCAGCCCCAAGCCGTAGCCCGCAGCCCACGCGACGACGTGGCGCTCGAAGAGGCAGCCGGTCAGCGACGGCGCAGCCGGCTGCGCGGCAGACCCGGGCCGGCCGGAAGCGCATCGGCGCAGAGCAGGTCAAGGAAGCCAGCACAGCCGGTCAGCGGGGGCGTCGGGGCCGGCGACGACGACGGCGCAGCACTCGCGGGTCGGTCACCGTCGGCCAGCCGTCCAGGTCGGACGGCGGCACCCCACGCCGCAACAGGTCGTCGAGGATGAGGGCGAGGGTGTAGTCGGGGCGGAGGGTCAGCGCCCGTTCCAGCGCCACGGCGGCGAGCGCGCCCTGACCGGCCCGCCAGGCGGCGAAGGCGAGCAGGCAGGCCGGGGCGGGGACCACCTCGTCCTCGGCGCGGCGCAGCACCTCGCCCCACAGGGCGATGTCCTCCTCCCGCCCGTCGGTGTGCTCCCACGCGTGGTCGCGTACCGGTAGGTGGGTCAGGAGCAGGGTCAGCCAGGCCACCTCGTCGTCGGTGAGCCGTTCGCCGTGTCGGTGCCGACGCTGGGACCGGCGTACCGCTGCCACGCCGGCCCGGCGGATCGTCCGCTCGCCGAACTCGTCGTCGGCGGGGGCCGCTTCCAGCAGCTCCAGCAGGCGTCGTTCGGCCCGGTCGCCGGCCAGGCGCAGCGCAGCCCCGTCGATGCCCTCGGCCGGAGCGACCTGGGCGGTGAGTGCCGCCCGGTCGGGCAGTGCCACCTGACCGGCGTAGACGGCGGCGGCGGCGACCTGGCTGGCGTCCGGGTCGTACGGGGTGCCGTCGGGCGGGCAGCAGTCCGGCGCTTCGCAGAGGTACGACCAGTAGCGGCGACCGGTGACCCGCAGCGCGTCGAGCACGGGCAGGCCGAGGTCCGCCAGCGCCGAACGGACGGCGTCCAACGTCGGGGTGACCCGTTCGGGCGGGCCGAACCCGACGACGGTGGCGGCGTCGGCGTGCTGCCGGGCGATGACGTCGCCGAGATGTCCCGCCGGCAGCAGCGGGTCGGTGCCCGGTTCGGGCAGGTCGGCGCGGGCGGCGAAGACGATCCGCCGGCCGCGCATCGCCACCACCACGATGCTGTCGACGGGGTGGAAACCGAGCAGGTACGGCACGGCGGCGATCAGGTCGGCGGGAGAGCGGACGGTGAGCCGGGGGCGGTCGGTCGCGTTCATGTCCGGCAGCCTGCGGCCGGGCGGGACACCCGGGACAGGCCCTGTGGATGACACTCGGGTTATCCACAGATACGGAGAGTATTGGCGCAGGTGGCCGCGTTTCCGGAGCCGAGGCGCCCCACCCGCGTCGGTCCGAGCGGCTACCTTGCGCTCATGGACCTGGCGTACCTGCGGGCGCACCCGGAGCACCTGCCCACCTTCCTGACCCACCAGCGAATCCGGGAGACCCCGGTGGCGGGCGGGGACAGCTGCGCGGCCTCCCGGCTGACCCTGGACGACGGCCACTCGGTCTTCACCAAGACCTGGCCGGAGCGGGCCGGCCGCCCAGTGCCGGCGGGCTTCTTCGCCACCGAGGCCGCCGGTCTGCGCTGGCTGCGCGAGGCCGGCGCGGTGGCCGTACCGGAGGTGGTGGTGGCGCTGCCCGGGCTGTTGGCGCTCGACTGGGTGGACCCGGGCGAGCCGACGCCCGGGGCGGCCGAGCGGTTCGGTCGGGAGCTGGCCGACACCCACCGGGCCGGCGCTGCCGGGTTCGGGGCGGCCTGGCCCGGGTTCATCGGCACGCTCGACCAGGACAACACGCCCGACGAGGGACCGTGGCCGCAGTGGTTCGCCCGGCGGCGGCTCCTGCCGTACCTGCGGATGTCGGTCGACGGCGGGGCGCTCGACGGCGCGGACGCCACGCTGGTCGAGCAGGTGGTCGCGCGGATCGACGAGTTCGGCGGCGACGAGCCGGCGGCCCGGCTGCACGGCGACCTGTGGCCGGGCAACCTGCTCTGGGGCGCGGACGAGCGGGTGTGGCTGGTCGACCCGGCGGCGCACGGCGGGCACCGGGAGACCGACCTGGCCCAGCTGGCGCTCTTCGGCGGCCCGCCGCACCACGAGCGGATCATGGCCGGCTACCGGGAGGCGTGGCCGCTGGCCGACGGCTGGCGGGAACGGGTGCCGCTGCACCAGCTCCAGCTCCTGCTGGTGCACACCGCCCTGTTCGGTGGGGCGTACCGCGATGCGGTCGTCGGTGCCGCCCGAGCGGCGCTGCGGGGCGTCGGCCGCGCTACGGTCGACGAGTGACCGCCGCCCCGACGACCGCCGGCGTCCTCGTCGACCGGTACGGCCGGATCGCCCGGGACCTACGCGTGTCGCTGACCGACAAGTGCAACCTGCGCTGCACCTACTGCATGCCGGCCGAGGGGCTGCCCTGGCTGGCCGGGCCGCAACTGCTCACCGACGCGGAGATCGTCCGGCTGGTCCGGGTCGCGGTGCAGCGGCTCGGGGTGACCGAGGTGCGGTTCACCGGTGGCGAGCCGCTGATCCGGCCGGGGCTGGTCGGCATCGTCGCCGCCGTGGCCGCCCTCACCCCCCGACCCCGGATCTCGCTGACCACCAACGGTCTCGGGCTGGACCGGCTCGCCCCGGCGCTGCGCGACGCCGGGCTGGACCGGGTGAACGTGTCGCTGGACACCCTGGACCCGGCCCGGTTCGCCGCGCTGACCCGGCGGGACCGGCTGCCCGACGTGCTCGCCGGGCTGGCCGGGGCCGCCGCCGCCGGGCTCACCCCGATCAAGGTCAACGCGGTGCTGATGCGCGGGGTGAACGACGACGAGGCACCGGCGCTGCTGCGGTTCGCCCTCGACCACGGCTACGAGCTGCGGTTCATCGAGCAGATGCCGCTGGACGCCCAGCACGGTTGGGACCGGGCCACGATGGTCACCGCCGACGAGATCCTGGCGTCGCTGGCCGCCGAGTTCCCGCTCACCCCCGACCCGGCCGAGCGGGGTGCGGCCCCGGCCGAGACCTGGCTGGTCGGCGGCGGCCCGGCCCGGGTCGGCGTGATCGGCACGGTGACCCGGCCGTTCTGCGGCGACTGCGACCGGACCCGGCTCACCGCCGACGGGCAGCTCCGCAACTGCCTGTTCGCCACTGAGGAGTCCGACCTGCGCGGCGCGCTACGGGCCGGCGCGGACGACGCCGAACTCGCCCGCCGCTGGCAGGCCGCCACGGTGGTCAAACGGGCCGGCCACGGCATCGACGACCCGACCTTCCTGCAACCCGTCCGGCCCATGTCGGCGATCGGAGGCTGAGGTGCACCTCACCGTCCGGTACTTCGCCGGGGCGCGGGCCGCCGCCGGCCGCAGCGAGGAGACCGCATCCGCCGGTCGCCCGCTGGACGAACTCCTCGGCGAACTCGCGCACCGGCACGGCCCCCGGCTGGCCGCGGTGCTCCAGGTGGCGAGTTTCCTGGTCGACGGGGTGGCCTGCCATGATCGTCAGACACCGTTGCCGGCCGGGGCCACGATCGACGTGCTGCCTCCCTTCGCGGGCGGCTGAGAGAGGGCTGCCGTGTTGGCGATTCTGGGTTTCGTGGGCACGCTCGCGCTGATCACCGGGCTGATCCACTTCTACCTGTGGAAGCGGCTGGTCAAGGACACCACCGGCCCGGGCCGGTGGCGGCGGGTCGGCACGGTCGTCGCGCTGGTGCTGGCGGTGCTCGTCCCGGCGACGATGGCCGGCACCCAGGTCGCCGGGGCGTTCTGGCTGGCCTGGCCCGGTTACCTCTGGCTCGCGGTGATGTTCTACCTGCTGATCGTGCTGCTGGCGCTGGAGGTGCCGATGGCGGTGACCCGGCTGGTGCTGCGTCGCCGCAGCGCCGCCGCCGAGGCGACCGCCGCCGCCCCGGAACCGGCGCTGGTCGGTGCGGCCGGCAGCGCCGACCCGCCGGCCGCCGAGGCGGTGGACCGTCCCGACCACGACGAGTCCCGCCGGTTGCTGCTCGCCCGGGGGGCGGCGATCTTCGCCGGGCTCACCGCCGCCGGCATCACCGGGTACGGGGTCCGCACCGCACTCGGTCCGCCACAGCTCGACCGGGTACGTATCCCGCTGGCGAAGCTCCCCCGCAGCATGGACGGCCTGCGCATCGCCACCGTCTCGGACATCCACCTCGGCCCGCTGCGCGGTCGGGGGCACACCGAGCGGATCGTCGCGATGATCAACCGGCTGGACGCCGACCTGGTGGCCGTCGTCGGTGACCTGGTCGACGGCTCGGTCGCCGAGTTGGGCGAGGCCGCCGAGCCGCTGCGTGACCTGCGTTCCCGGTACGGCAACTTCTTCGTCACCGGCAACCACGAGTACTACTCCGGGGTCGAGGAGTGGGTGGCCGAGGTCGACCGGCTCGGCCTGCGGGTGCTGCAGAACGAGCGGCAGGAGATCCGGGCCCGGGGCGGGGTGCTCGACCTGGCCGGGATCAACGACGTCACCGCCGACGGCACCGGCATCGCCGGCCCCGCCGACTTCACCGCCGCGCTCGGCGGCCGGGACGTCAGCCGCCCGGTGGTGCTGCTCGCCCACCAGCCGATCGCCGCCCGCGAGGCGGCCACGTTCGGCGTCGACCTGCAACTGTCCGGGCACACCCACGGCGGTCAGCTCGCCCCGTTCAACCTGGCCGTCAAGCTCCAGCAGCCGGTGGTCTCCGGGCTCGGCGAGGTCGACGGCACCAAGGTCTACGTCACCAACGGGGCCGGTTTCTGGGGGCCACCGGTCCGCGTCGGCGCACCGCCGCAGGTGACCCTGGTCGAGCTGCGCGCCCCGTGACCTGCCCCGGCGGGTGCAGAGCCCGACTTATAGCGCGTCCGGCGGGTGGAGTCCAGCACCGGATTGCCCTCCTCACGCGTACGCGTGGCGGCAGGCGGGTAGTGGACCGGCCGTGACAGGATGCGGCGTGCCTCCGTTCAACGCCGCTCCCCCTGGTGGCGTCCCGCCGTTCGTCGCGGACCTGCACATCCACTCGAAGTACTCCCGCGCGTGCAGCCGCGATCTCACCCTGCCCAACCTCGGTTGGTGGGCCAGACGCAAGGGCATCGGCGTGCTCGGCACCGGGGACTTCACCCATCCCGCCTGGTACGACCACCTGCGGGAGACCCTGCAACCGGCCGAGCCCGGCCTGTACCGGCTCGGCCCGGAGGCCGAGGCGGACATCGCCCGGCGGCTGCCGCCCCGGCTGGCCGACGCCGCGGAGGCCGACCCGGTCCGGTTCATGCTGAGCGTGGAGATCTCCACCATCTACAAGCGGGACGACCGGACCCGCAAGGTGCACCACCTGATCTACCTGCCCGACCTGGACGCGGTGGCCCGGTTCAACACCGCGCTGGGCCGGATCGGCAACCTCGGCTCGGACGGCCGGCCGATCCTCGGCCTGGACTCCCGGGACCTGCTGGAGATCACCCTCGACGCCAGCGAAGACGGCTACCTGGTGCCGGCGCACATCTGGACGCCGTGGTTCTCCGCGCTCGGCTCGAAGTCCGGCTTCGACGCGATCGCCGACTGCTACGCCGACCTGGCCGGGCACGTCTTCGCGGTGGAGACCGGGCTCTCCTCCGACCCGGCGATGAACTGGCGGGTCGGCAGCCTGGACCGCTACCGGCTGGTCTCCAACTCGGACGCCCACTCCCCGCCGGCCCTGGCCCGGGAGGCCACCGTCTTCTCGTCGGCCCGCGACTACTTCGCCATCCGGGACGCGCTGCGGACCGGGGACGGGCTGGCCGGGACGATCGAGTTCTTCCCCGAGGAGGGCAAGTACCACGCCGACGGGCACCGGCTCTGCGGCGTCAACTGGTCGCCGGAGCGGACCCGGGCGGCCGGCGGACGCTGCCCGGAGTGCGGCAAGCCGCTGACCGTGGGGGTGCTCAGCCGGGTCGAGGAGCTGGCCGACCGGCCGGACGGGCACCGCCCGGAGCACGCCCGCGAGGTGACCCACCTGGTGCCGCTGGCCGAGATCCTCGGTGAGATCAACAAGGTGGGGCCCCGGTCCAAGAAGGTCGAGGGGAAGCTCAACGAGCTGGTCGCCGCGCTCGGCCCGGAGCTGGAGATCCTCACCCGTACCTCGGTCGACGAGATCGGCCGGGTCGGCGGGGAGCTGCTCGCCGAGGGCATCGGCCGACTGCGCCGGGGCGACGTGCGCCGGGTGCCCGGCTACGACGGCGAGTACGGCGTGATCACCCTCTTCGACCCGGCCGAGCTGGGCGGGGCCGCCGGCTCGGGGCAGGAGACGCTGTTCGACGTACCGGTGCCGGCGCAGCGCAGGCCGACGGAGCCGGCGGCGAAACCGAAGACCCGGCGACCGGCGGCGGCGAAGGCCGAACCGAAGCCGAAGCCCGCGCCGACCCCACCGCCACCACCGATCGCCTCGACCCCCTCACCGCATGAGCCGTTCGAGCCGATGCTCGCCGGGATGGAGGAGGTCGGCACCGGTCTGCTGGACCGGTTGGACGCGATGCAGCGGGTGGCCGCCTCCGCGCCGGGCGGCCCGCTGTTGATCGTGGCCGGGCCGGGCACCGGCAAGACCCGGACGCTGACCCACCGGATCGCCTACCTCTGTGCCGAGCTGAACGTCTTCCCCGAACAGTGCCTGGCGATCACCTTCACCCGGCGGGCCGCCGAGGAGCTGCGGCACCGGCTCGACGGGCTGCTCGGCCCGGTCGCCGAGGACGTCACCGTCGGCACCTTCCACTCGCTCGGGCTGAGCATCCTGCGGGAGAACGCCGGGGCGGCCGGCCTGCCGGAGGGTTTCCGGATCGCCGACGACGCCGAGCGGGCGGCGGCCCGGTCGGAGGCCGGCGACGACCCGGCCCGCTACACGGCGCTGCTGCGCAAGCAGGATCTGGTCGACCTGGACGAGCTGCTCACCCTGCCGGTCGCGTTGCTCCAGAGCGACAAGAAGCTGGTCCGGGAGTACCGGGAACGCTGGCGGTGGATCTTCGTCGACGAGTACCAGGACGTCGACCCCGTCCAGTACGACCTGCTGCGGCTGCTCAGCCCCGCCGACGGCAACCTCTGCGCCATCGGCGACCCGGACCAGGCGATCTACTCGTTCCGGGGTGCCGACGTCGGCTACTTCCTGCGCTTCTCCGAGGACTTCACCGACGCCCGGCTGGTCCGGCTCAACCGCAACTACCGCTCGTCCGCGCCGATCCTCGCCGCCGCCGTCCAGGCCATCGCGCCGTCGTCGCTGGTCCGGGGCCGCCGGCTCGACCCGGCCCGGCTCGACCCGGAGGCCCCGCTGGTCGGCCGCTACCCGGCGGCGTCCGTCGCCGACGAGGCCGACTTCGTGGTACGCACCGTCGACGACCTGGTCGGCGGGCTCTCCCACCGGTCGCTGGACTCGGGGCGCATCGACGGCCGGTCCACCACCCTGTCCTTCTCCGACATCGCGGTGCTCTACCGCACCGACGCCCAGGCCGCCCCGATCGTGGACGCCCTGGCCCGGGCCAACATCCCGGTGCAGAAGCGGTCGCACGACCGGCTCCGGGACCGGCCCGGCGTGCTCGCGATCGCCCGGGAACTGCGGCACGCCGACGGCCTCACCGGTGGGCTGCCCGCCCGGGTCAGGCTCGCCGGTCAGGTGCTCGCCGAACGGTTCGCCGCCCCCACCCTGGACGCCGCCGGCACGGTCCGCCCCGAGGACGTCCGGACCGCCGTCGACCTGCTCACCCCGCTGGCCCGGCGCTGCGGCGACGACCTGGAGCTGTTCCTCGGCCAGCTCGCCACCGGGGCCGAGGTGGACGCGCTGGACCCGCGCGCCGAGGCGGTCACCCTGCTCACCCTGCACGCCGCGAAGGGGCTGGAGTTCCCGGTGGTCTTCCTGGTCGGCGTCGAGGACGCTCTGCTGCCGCTGCGCTGGCCCGGCTCGACGCCCGACGACGACGCGATCGCCGAGGAGCGGCGGCTGTTCTTCGTCGGGCTGACCCGCGCCCAGGACCGGCTCTACGTCAGCCACGCCGCCCGCCGGGTGCGCCACGGCACCGAACGCGACTGCCGGCCGTCGCCGTTCCTGGACGTGGTCGACCCGGGGCTGTTCGAACGGTTCGGCGAGGCCGAGCCGCGCCGGCCGAAGGACCGCCAGCTCCGCCTGATCTGACACCCCCGCGTCGGGATGGCCCGCTGGTAGATCTTGGTGGGAAACGGCCCCCGGGAGGGCCGAAATCCTCCAAGATCCACCTTGCCTCCCTCGGGCGCGGCAGAGCCGGGCCGGAGGGAGGGTCCGGCGGCGGGGTGGGGGTCAGGCGAGGAGGACGGCGAGCCAGGCCCCGGTGAGCAGGGCGGGGCCGAAGGGCAGCGCGGTGTCCCGGCGTACCCGCCCGGTGGCCAGCAGCGCCAGCACCAGCACCCCGTTGAGCAGGTGCGGCAGGAGCAGGCCGAGCCAGAGGGTGGGCCAGCCCAGCCAACCCAGCGGCAGGCCGAGCGCCGCCGCCAGCTTCACGTCCCCGAAGCCGAGCCGGGACCGGGGCAGCAGCGCCAGCACCACGTACAGCAGGCCGGAGAGCACGGCTCCCACCAGCGCGAGGAGCAGGCGGCCCGGGGCACCGGCGGCGACGGCCGCACCGGTCAGGGCGACACCGCCGCCGAGGGCCGCCGCGCCGACCAGCGGGTCGGGTAGCCGCAGACTGGTCACGTCCACCACCGCCAGCACCAGGCCCACGGCTGCCACCAGGAGGAACGCCGGCAGGGCCGGTTCGGCCCCCCGCACGGCGGCCAACCCGCCGAAGACCACCGTCCCCACAGCCGCGACCCCGATCGGCGCGACACGGAGCGACCCGACGGCGGCAGGCGGGCTCGAAGGCGACTCGACGGGCACGGGCGGGGTGGGCACTGGCTCGGCCGGCAGGGTGGGCACTGGCTCGGCGGGCGCGGCGGGGACGGGCTCGGCCGGCGCGGCGGGGACGTGCTCGGCCGGCGCGGTGGGCACGGGCTCGGTGGGGATGGGCGGGGTGGAAGGCGGGAAGGCGCGGGCGATCCGGGGCGCAGCGAGGCCGACCAGGGCACCGAGCGTCGCCAGCGCGACCACCGGGCCGGCAGGCGTCGAGGCTGCCGTCGCCAGGGTGGCGGACATCACGACGGGGTCTCCGGGCCGACCGGCACGACCCCCGACGTCACCGGCGCGACGGCACGGTGACCGCCCCGCGACCGGCCGTGCGCCGGGGGCGCTCGGTGGTCACCACCAGCGCGACGCCGGCCACGATCACCGCCCCGCCGAACAACACCTGGCCGGTGATCGGCTCGGCCACCAGCAGCGCGCCGAGAGCCACCGCCACCACCGGATTCACGTAGGCGTAGGTGGAGGCCAGCGAGATGGGGGCGTGGGCCAGCAACCAGACGTACGCGGTGAAGGCCACCAGCGAACCGGCCACCGTCAGGTACGCCAGGGCGAGCCAGGAACGGGTCGTCACCTGCCCCGGGGAGAAGCCACGCAGTTCGCCGCGGGCCAGGGCCAGCACGACGAGCACCACCGCCCCGGCGAGCATCTCGTAGACGGTGGCGACGAACGGGTCGGCGGGCATCCGCAGCCGGTTGGACAGGAACGACCCCACCGACCAGCAGGTGGCCGCCGCGACCACGGTGAGCGCCCCGACCACCGGCACCGCCCCGGAGCCGCCCCGGGGCAGCACCAGCAGCACCAGCCCGAGGAAGCCCAGCGTCACCCCGGCGAAGGTCCACCCCGGCGGCCGGTCCCCGGAGACCGTACGCAGCAGGACCACCAGGAGCGGGACGGTGGCCACCAGCAGCGCGGCGATCCCCGACGGCACCGCCACCCCGGGCGGGCCGGACTCGGCGAGCACCACCAGGCCGTTGCCCCCGGCGAGCAGCAGCACCCCGACCAGCGCGGCGGAGCCGAGCTGTCGACGGTCGACCCGCAGCGCGCCCGGCCCCCGCCGGAGCCGCAGGACGACCGCCAGCACCAGCGCGGCGGTGCCGAAGCGGGCCGCGGCAGAGCCGAGCGAGGGCAGCGACTCCACCACGACCCGGATACCGAGGTACGTGGAACCCCACAGTACGTAGACCAGGATCAGTGCGGTCCAGATCAGGGCGGGTCGAGCGGGTGTCGCGGCCGAGGAAGGTGAGGTCATCGCGGGACCACGCTACGGTGACCACGTCGACGGCGTCCTTCCCGGATGGTCGGCATCTCGGCACGCGGGAGGACGGGCATGGCGAACTACGGACCACCGGGCGGTTCTCCGGAACCGTGGGGTGGGCGACGCCCGGACGACCGGTGGGGACCAACCGGCCCGGACGAGCCCGCCCCGCCGGGCGTACCGCCCCGGCAGCAGAGCGGTCCGGTGGCCCACCCGGCCGACCGGTACCCGCCGGACCCGTACCGACCGGTGGACCAGCCCCCCACGGCCGCGCCGGAGGGGTACGGGCCGACGGAGCCCTACGCGCCGGGTACGCCCGGGGCGTACCCGGGCGACCCGACGTCGGGGCGCGGGCGTGGGGCACTGGTCGCGGTGCTGGTCGTGCTCGCGGTACTGGTCGTCGGTGGTGGCACCCTGTGGTACCTGCGCGACAGCGGTGACGGGTCGCCGACCCCCACCGATGCCGTGCTGCCGACCTCGCCGGTCGAGCCCGATACGGCGACCACCGGTCCGGCAGCCACCACCCCCGCCCTCGCCTCGTCGGCCGATCCGCGTTTCGTCAAGGCGGGCCAGTGTGTCCGCAACGAGGGCGTGGTCGCCGGCAAGCCGAAGTTGATCATCACCGAGTGTGTCCCGAAGACGTACGAGGTACTACGCCGTTTCGACGGGGCGACCAGTGGTGAAAGGGACGCCGAGGCGAAGTGCGGCAAGGTGGAGGGCTACACCAACTGGTACTTCTTCGACAGCGAGCTGGACACCCTCGACTTCGTCCTCTGTCTGAAGCAGCGCTGAGCCCACCCCTGGGGGAGAAATGTCAACCTTCGGCCCATCCGCCTCCGGCCGCCCCGACGGGGAACCCCGGCCTCCGGTTCCCGACCCGGAGCCGCCGACCGCGCCCCTGACGCCCTCCGACCCGGAGCCGCCCACCGCCCCGCTCGACCCGGAGCCGCCGACGATGCCTGTCGTCCCCTCCGGGTCGGAGCCGCCCACCGAGGGCATCCCGTCGGATCCGGAACCCCCGACCGCTCCGATCTCCCCCGAGCCGGACGAGCCACCGACCGCTCCCCTCGCCCGTGAGCAGGACGAACTCCCGACCGCTCCGATCTCCTCGCCGCCGTCGCACCCCGTCGACGAGCCGGAGACCGCCGTCATTCCGGGCGAGCCGGAGACCGCCGTCATTCCGCCGGGTTCCCCGACCACGGCCGACGAGACGCCGACCGCTCCGATCTCGTCTCCCCCACACCCGGCCGACGAACCGGCCACCGCACCGATTCCCGGTGCCACGGACGACCGCCCGACCGAACCCGTGGCCACCGGCCCGGCCGAGGCGACGACCGGCCCCGGATCCGCCTCGGCCGAGGCGGTGACGGCCCCGATCCGGTCGGCGGAGGCGGAGCCACCGACCGCGTCGGTGTCGCGGGAGACGGCCGAGCCGCCCACGACCCCCATTGCGGGTACGGATGAGTCGCCGACCGCGTCGATGGCCGTGTCGTCGCCGGAACCAGCGACGACACCCTTCTCGGCTACGACGCCGGAACCTCCGACCGCTCCCTTCTCGGCCCACCCGCCCGAACCGCCGACCGCACCCTTCTCGGCTACGACGCCGGAACCTCCGACCGCCCCGATCTGGGCCGGTCCGGCCGAACCACCGACCGCACCCTTCGCCGCCGAACCACCCACCTCCCGCATCGCCGCCGAAGCAGCGACGGCACCGATCCCGACCCCACCGGAACCGCCGACCGCACCCATCGACGTCGAACCGCCGACGGCACCCATCACCGCCGAGCCGCCCACCGCGCCGACCGCACCAATCGCCGCCGAGCCGCCCACCGCGCCCTTTGCCGCCGAACCGCCGACGGCACCGATCTCGACCCCACCGGAGCCGCCGACCACCCGGCTGCCGGTCTCCGGTGCCGGGCAGCCGGCGACCACCCGGATGCCCACGTCGGGTGCCGGGTACCCACCGACCACCCAGCTACCGGCCGCCGAGGTCGACCCCCGGCCCCCGGCGTCCGGTGCCGGGGCCGGGGCCGGCTACCCGCCACCGCCCTCCTCCGGGGCCGGCTACCCGCCGCCGGACACCTACCTGCCCCCGACCGGCCAGCCGGCGGCTCCCTCGGGAGCCGGCTACCCGCCCCCGGGGCCGTTCCCGCCCGCCGGGCCGACCGCCGCACCGGCAGCAGGAGCGTTCGGCGCCCCGCCCGCCGGGACGTTCGGCGCAGCGGCGTCCCCGCCGCCGTCCGGCTTCCCGCACCAGTCGTCCCCGCCATCGTCGTCGCCCGGCTTCCCGGGGCAGGCCGCCGCACCGTCATCCGGATATCCGGGACAGGCCGCACCCCCGCCCGGCTTCCCGGGGCAGCCCGCGCCGGGCTTCCCGCCACCGAGCGGGCCGCCGGCGAAGGGCCGGGGTGGCCGGATCGCGCTGATCATCGGCCTGGTGGTGTTCCTGCTGCTCTGCCCGTGCCTGGGGGTGGCCGGTTGGTTCGTCCTGGCGTCGGATGACGACGCCGACCCGGCGCCGGTGGCGAGCACGTCCAGCGCCCCGACCGAGAGCGGACCGACGGAGGGGCCGACCGCGGGGCCGACGGAGGGGCCGACGGAACCGACCGGCGAACCGACGACGATCGAGCCGACCCCGACCCGGGCCGACCAGATCACCAAGGGCGACTGTGTGGTCAACGACGGTACGGCCAGCAGCGCCGACCTGCGCAAGGTGCCGTGCGGTCCGGACACCTACGAGGTGCTGCTCCGGATTCCCGCCTCCACCAACGGGGAGCGGTGCCGGTCGCTGGCACCCGGGTCGAACGCCAACTACGTGCACGACAACTCGGTGGACCTCTTCGACTACGTGCTCTGCCTGCGCAAACGGAGCTGAACAGGAGAATCTGTGGCTGTCTAGCGTGGATGCTAGACAGCCACAGATTCGCATCGAGACCGGCGGGGCAGCAGAGCCGGACCAGACCCGGGCCGGACCATCGGGCAGCCTGTCCGGGCCGACACCGGTCGGTGCACGACCCGACAGGGGCCACCGCCCGGCAGAGGCCACCGCCCCACAGGGGCCACCACCCACTACGACAGCGGCAGCGGTCCCGGGTCGCAGACACGCCGGTAGCGCCGTCTACGCATGTCTAGGCCCACGGCTAGACCGCCCGATACTGTGCGAGGCGTGGATCCGGTCCGCAACCCGTACGCCCCGGGTGCCGGTCAGCGCCCGCCCGAACTCGCCGGGCGGGGGCGGGAGCTGGACGTCTTCGACGTGGTGCTGCAACGGATCGCCCGGGGTCGCCCCGAACGCAGCCTGATGCTCACCGGCCTGCGGGGTGTCGGCAAGACCGTCCTGTTGAACACGTTGCGTTCCCAGGCGATCAACCAGCTCTGGGGCACCGGCAAGATCGAGGCCCGGCCGGACCAGTCCCTGCGCCGGCCGATCGCCGCCGCGCTGCACATGGCGGTCCGCGAACTGGCCCCCCGGCACCGCGCACCGGACCGGATCGACGCCTTCCTCGGCGTGCTCAAGGCGTTCGGGCAACGCGGTGTGCCGGCCACCGGGCGGGCCGGCGCGGCCCCCCGGCTGCGGGACCGCTGGCAGCCCGGCATCGACGTACCGGCCAGCAGCGGGCGGGCCGACTCGGGTGACATCGAGATCGACCTGGTGGAGCTGCTCACCGACGCGGCGGCGATAGCCGGGGAGGTGGGCACCGGGGTCGCCGTGTTCATCGACGAGATGCAGGACCTCGGCGCGGAGGACGTCTCGGCGCTCTGCGCCGCCTGTCACGAGCTGTCCCAGCTCGGTGCCCCGCTGATCGTGGTCGGCGCGGGCCTGCCGCATCTGCCGGCGGTGCTCAGCGCCGCCAAGTCGTACTCCGAACGGTTGTTCCGCTATCTGCGGATCGACCGGCTGGACCGGATCGCCGCCGACCGGGCGCTCTGCGCACCGGCCGAACGGGAGCAGGTGGAGTACGAGCAGAAGGCCCTCGACCTGCTCTACGAGGCCTCCGGCGGCTACCCGTACTTCGTCCAGGCGTACGGGAAGGCGACCTGGGACCATGCTCCCCGGTCACCGATCACGGACGCGGACGTCCGGGTCGCCGCGCCCGAGGCGGAGGCGGAGCTGGCGGTCGGCTTCTTCGGATCCCGGTTCGAGCGGGCCACCCCGGCCGAACGCGAGTACATGCGGACGATGGCGGTCCTCTCCCCGGTGGCGGGGGAGGTCGACGGCGGTGGGCGGGACGACATGGACGCCGCGGTGTCGACCGCCGAGATCGCCCGCGCGCTGGGGCGCAAGCCGGCCAGCCTCTCCCCGGCGCGGGACGCGCTGATCAAGAAGGGGCTGATCTACTCCGGGGAACGCGGCACGGTCGCCTTCACCGTCCCGCACTTCGGCCGCTACCTGCGTACCCAACCGGCCTGACCCGCCGGGCGGCCGCGCGCCCCCGGCCACGGACGTCGGGCGGCCGCGCGCCCCGTCGACGAACACCGGGCGGGCACGCGCCGCCCCCCTGCCGACGATCGCCGGGCCGATATCCGGCCCGGGGGCCAGCGGAGAGGTCGGGGTCAGACC
Organism: Micromonospora rifamycinica; assembly: GCF_900090265.1. NCBI lineage: Bacteria > Bacillati > Actinomycetota > Actinomycetes > Micromonosporales > Micromonosporaceae > Micromonospora > Micromonospora rifamycinica. The sequence continues at coordinate 4,472,779 of NZ_LT607752.1, read as the reverse complement.
CGGGACCAGGGCGGCGGGAAGACCACCTCGCCGCGCGGTGGCGGCGGCGCGTGGCTGACCTCGGGCGGCAGCACCAACGCCTGCCAGGGTTCCCCCAGCCCCGACCAGGGGCTGACCAGCCCCATCCGGTCCGCCCGGCTGAAGCCGAAACGCCGGTAGTACGCCGGGTCGCCGAGCACCACCACCAGCCGTTCGCCCAGCTCGGTGGCGGCCTCCAGGGCGGCCTGCACCACCGCCGTCCCGTGCCCGACCCGCTGCCGGTGCGGCGCCACCGCCACCGGGCCGAGCACCAGCGCGGCCACGCGTTCCCGGTCGGCCTCGACCCGGACCCGGGTGAGCAGCGCGTACCCCACCACCTCGCCGCCGTACTCGGCGACCATCGCCAGCTCCGGCAGCCACGCCGCGCTGCCGCGCAGCTCGTCCACCAGGGTGACCTCACCGGGGGTGGTGCCGTCGGGGCGGGCGAAGGCGGCAGCCAGCACCCGGCGGACCGGGCCGGCGTCGGCCGGGTCCTCGGGACGCAACCGCAGGGTCGTCATCCGCGCGACGTTACCGGTCGGGGCCGGTCCATCCGCGACGGTCGCGCTGTTCGGCGTGGCGTGCCGGCCGCGTCCGCCGGCCCGGATCCGCGACCCGACCGGGTGGGGATCGACGACGCGGACCGGTCCGGACCAGCGGCAACCGGACGCTCCGGATCAGCCGTTGCCCGGATAGCCGGGGTGCCGACGGGGTATGACTGAGCCATGAAACCCGTGCGCTCCCTCGCCCGTGTCATGTTGAGCGGCATCTTCGTGGTCAGCGGCGCCCGCAACTTCCAACACCCCCAGCGGCTCGTCCCGGCGGCCAGGCCGGTCACCGACCGGGTCGCCCCGCTGATCCAGCGGGCCGCGCCGCAGCTGCCCACCGACACCGAGACGTTGATCCGCGCCAACGCCGCCGTGCAGTTCGCCGCCGGCCTGATGCTGGCCACCGGGAAGTTCACCCGACCCGCCGCGCTGGTGCTCGCCGGCACGCTGGTGCCCACCACCGCCGCCGGTCACCCGTTCTGGGACGACGACGACCCGGCGAAGCGGAACAACAACCAGGTCCACTTCCTGAAGAATCTCGGACTCTTCGGTGGTCTGCTGCTCGCCGCCGCCGACACCGAGGGGAAGCCGGGCCTGCGCTGGCGGGCCGGGCACCGCATCGGCCACTCTCGACGTTCGGTCGGTCGCGCGGTGCGTACCGCCCGGCGGGAGGCCCGGATCGCCGTCCGGTCGGCCGCCGCCGCCCGCCGGCTCCCCGGCTGACCTGCGTCGATTCGGTCGCCACCCCCCGCAAGGCCACGAATTACCTGAACCGCCCGACACCCGTTAACGCGGTGGAAATGTCAAAAACTGGTGTGGGATCGGACACGGTCGGATAACGCGGGAGGCAGCAACGTGAGGCGCCGTTCTAGGCTCCCTACCGGACCTGGACGGGTAGGACGACCTTGGTACGGGGGTGGCCACGCCATGCCGACGACCGTCGGTAGACGTGCGGACCGCCTCGCCCCAGTCCGTCGCGCAACGAGTGGGATCGATCGTAGGACAGTCGTACGGACCGGCATCGTGGCCGCCGTCGCCTATGCCGCATGGCTCGCCATCGGTGCTTTCGGGCGGCCGTACAACTTCTTCGACATGAAGATCTACCACGGCGCGGTGGTGTGGTGGGCGAGCGGGCACGAGTTGTACGAGTTCATCGCGCCCACCACCACCCTGGGCTTCACCTACCCGCCCTTCGCCGCGCTGGCCATGCTGCCGATGGCCCGGCTACCGATCGAGGTGGCCGGGTGGATCAACGCGGCCGGCAGCATCGCCGCGCTGGCGGTGGTCCTCGCCGCGCTGCTGCGGCCGATCGTCGACCGGCTCGGCTGGCCGCTCTGGTTCACCGTGGCCATCGCCACCCCGATGGCCACGGCCATCGAACCGGTCCGGGAGACCCTGGGGTACGGGCAGGTCAACCTGCTCCTGTTCGCGTTGATCATGGCCGACCTGGTGGGCCTGCGCTGGCGTTCCCGGCGGGGCAGCCACGGGCGCGACACCGACGGCCCGCTCCTGCGGCTGCTCTACAGCGGGTCCTGGGCGGGCGTGGGCATCGGCCTGGCCACCGCCGTCAAGCTCACCCCGGCGCTGTTCATCGCCTACCTGCTGATCACCCGGCAGTGGCGGGTCGCCGCCACCGCCGTCGGCACCACCATCGGCGTCACCCTGGGCAGCTTCGCGCTGGTCGGCACCGAGTCGCGGGCCTACTTCGGCGGAGTGCTGTGGCAGACCGAGCGGGTCGGCGCCGCCGACATGACGCCCAACCAGTCGCTGGCCGGTCTGCTGGCCCGGCTCTACGACTCGATCGAGACGCCCGGCCTGCTCTGGCTGGCCTTCTCGGTGCTGATCCTGGCCCTCGGGCTGTCCCGGGCCGCCAACGCCCGCGCCGACGGCGACGAGTTGACCGCGTTCACCCTGGTCGGGCTGACCGCCAACGTGATCAGCCCGATCTCCTGGTCGCACCACCTGGTCTGGGTCATCCCGGCGATCATCGTGCTCGCCGACGCCGCCGTACGCCGCCGCGAGGCGAGCCGGGGGCTGTCGGTGCGTACCGGCCAGCAGTCGTACGGGGGGCCGCCCGGGGTGAGCGGACTGCGCCCGCCGATCTGGTACCCGACGCTGACCGGGCTGCGGCACGGGGTGGCGGCCCTCGGGTTGTACCTGCTCTTCCTGATCTCGCCGATCTGGCCGTACGAGCACAAGCTGCCCGAGGTGTCCCACTACCAGAACGGCCTGTTCGGCGCGCTGATGGAGAACTCGCTCGCGCTGGCGCTGATCGTCCTGGTCGCCGCCCTGCCCTGGCGGCCCGGTGCCGAGCCCGCCTTCTACGCCGACCGGCCGGCCCGCATCGCCGCCGGCCGCCGCTGACCCTTCGCCACCGTCACCCGGTCGGCCGCCACTGACCTCGCCGCTGCCACCCGGTCGGCGGCCACTGACCTCGCTGCCGGCCGCCGGCGTGCCCCGGTCAGGGGCAGTTGACCCACTCCTCGGTGCCGTCGGCGAAGACCTGCCGCTTCCAGATCGGCAGTCGCGCCTTCACCTCGTCGACCAGCCGGGCGCAGGCCGCGAAGGCCGCCGCCCGGTGCGCCGTGCTGACCGCCGCCACCAGCGCCACGTCGCCGATGTCGAGCCGGCCGATCCGGTGCGACACCGCCACCGCGTAGACCTCGGGGTCGGCGGCGATCTCGGCGGCCACCGCGCGCAGCGTCTCGACGGCGCTCGGGTGCCCCTCGTACTCCAGCAGGGTGACCGGCCGACCGTGGTCGTGGTCGCGGACCACGCCCTGGAAGGAGACCACCGCGCCGGCCCGGCGGTCGGCGACCGCGGCCTCGTGCGCGGCCAGGTCCAGCGGTTGGTCGGTGACGGTGAGCAGCTCCGTCGTCGGTCCGGCGCTCACCACGTACGCTCCCCGGGCAGCAACGGCAGCGGCACCACCGGCACCCGGGCTCCCGCCTCGCCGGAGGTGCCCGGCCGGATCACCGCGAACCCGTCCGCGCCGGCCAGTCCGCGCAGCATCGCCGACCCGACGTGCCGGACCGGGTGCGCGGTGCCGGCGGCCCGGTCCAGCCGGACCAGAGCCAGGTGCGTGTAGTCCCCCCGACCGGGCACCGGCCCGGCGAGGGTGGCCTGTGGCAGCGCCGGCAGCGCCCGACCCTGCAGGCCGGCGAGCAGCGGCGCGACCAGCGACACCAGCGCGACGATCGCGGACTGCGGGTTACCGGGCAGCCCGGCGACGAACCGCACCCGCCCGTCGGCGTCGACCAGCCGGGCCAGCAGCATCGGGAAGCCGGGCCGGACGGCGACCGTGTTGACCACGTGGTCGGCGCCGAGCGCCTCCAACGCGGGGTGCAGGTGATCGACCGGACCGTGCATGGTGCCGCCGGTGGTGCAGACCAGGTCGGCCCCGGCCAGCGCCCCGCGCAGGGCGGCCACGTGGGCGGGCAGGGTGTCCGCCACCGGGCCGACCACGTCGGAGGGCCGCACCTGGCAGCCGTAGCGGCGCAGCCAGGACGGCACGGCGGGGCCGAGCGCGTCGCGGACCCGGCCCGACCCGGGTGGGCCGGCGGTGAGCAGCTCGTCGCCGAAGACCAGCAGCGCGGCGCGCGGCTGGCGGCGGACCCGGAGCTGGTCGTGCCCGCAGGACGCGGCCAGCCCGATCAACGCCGGGTCGACCGGGGTACCGGCCGGCAGCAGCTCCTCGCCGGCCACCGCCTCCTCACCCGGCTCACGCCACTCCGGGTTGGGGCGGGGCGTGCCGGTCACCCGCCCGTCCGGGGTACGCGCCGATTCCTCGATCCGCAGGATGGCGGTCGTCCCGGCGGGGACCATCGCGCCGGTGGCGATCTCGACGGTGGTGCCGTCGGCGGTCAGCCCGGCCGGGGTGTGCCCGGCGAGCACCCGCCCGAGGACGTCCCACGGACCGGCCCCGCGCACCGCCCAGCCGTCCACGCTGGAGGTGGGGAAGGCGGGCAGGTCGGTACGGGTGGTCAACGGCTCGGCCAGGGTGTAGCCGTCGGCGTCGGCCAGGGCCCGGCCGACCGTGGGCAGGGCGGCGGCCAGGCCGACCGCGTACACCCGGGAGCGGGCCTCCTCCCAGCCGGCCGGCGGCGGCGCGGTGACGGTTTCCGTGCTCACCGGGTCGGCCTCCGTTCGGACGGGACGCGGTGCTCCGCGTTCACCCCCGCGAGCCTATCGCCGCCGCCTCCACCCGCGGTCAATGGTCACCGCCGCGCAGCTGGTCCACCGCGTGGCCGAGGATCGGGCCGAGCACGGCCAACCCGTCCTTCGCGCCGCCGCGCGAGCCGGGCAGGTTGACCACCAGCATCCGGCCCAGCACTCCGGCCAGCCCCCGGGACAGTGCCGAGGTGGGCACCTTGTCCCGGCTGTACGCGCGGATCGCCTCGGCGATGCCGGGGATCTCGTGGTCGAGCAGCGCCCGGGTCACCTCCGGGGTCCGGTCGGTGGGGGTGATCCCGGTGCCGCCGCTGGTCAGCACCACGTCGATCCCGTCGGCGTGGGCGGCGCGCAGCGCCTCGGCGACCGGCTCGCCGTCGGGCACCACCACCGGCTCGTCCACCTGGCAGCCCAGCTCCCGCAGGCCGGCGACGAGCAGCGGGCCGCTGGTGTCGGCGTACACCCCGGCGGCCGCCCGGTTGGACGCCACGACGACCCGGGCCCGGATCACGGCCGGTCCTGCGGGCGGACCCACTCGCCGGTCTTGCCGCCGGTCTTACGCAGCACCCGGACCGCGTCCACGCTGGCGGCCGGGTCGACCGCCTTCACCATGTCGACCAGGGCCAGCCCGGCGACGGCGACGGCGGTCAGCGCCTCCATCTCCACCCCGGTGCGGTCGGCGGTACGCGCGGTGGCGGTGATCTCCACGGTGTCGTCGGTGAGCCGCAGGTCGACGGTGACGCCGTGCAGGGCGATCGGGTGGCAGAGCGGGATCAGGTCGGGGGTGCGCTTGGCACCCATGATGCCGGCGATCCGGCCGACGGCCAGCGCGTCACCCTTGGGCAGCCCGTCGCGGCGCAGCAGCTCCACCACCTCGGCGGTGGTACGCAGCCGCCCGGCGGCCACGGCTACCCGCCCGGACACCGGCTTGGCGGAGACGTCGACCATCCGGGCCGCACCCGCGGCGTCGACGTGGCTGAGCTGCGCGGGATCGGTCACGCTCGCCAGCCTAACGGTCGGGTCCGGCCCGGGCGTGCGTCCGGTTCGGGGGGATCGCACCGGGCGATGGGGAGCAAAAGGGTCGACGCGGTGCGGAACGATTCTTGATCGATCGTTCATCGTCGATTTCATCGGTCGCCACTAATAGGTTCTCCGATGCCACGGAGAGCGGGAAACGCCATGACATCGGGGACCGGACACGGGAACGTCACCGCCGAGAAACCCTACGTCGCGCCGTGACCGCGAATCACGGGCGGCCACGTCGGCGGATGGTGGCACCACCGCTCCGACACGACTACCCTGCGTTCCACAATCGGGTGATCCGTCGCACTCCCACGCCGGTCACCTCGAAGGAACCGGAACCGGTACCCCTCGCCCGATGTCGCAAAGCCGGTCGCTGCACCATTATCTAGCGTTAACGAGAACCGTCGGGAGCACTCAGCAGTCCGTTTCCCCGTGGAAACAGAAAGTCACCAAGCTCCACTCAATTCTCATCTATCGCTCATAGTTACATTTATACCTCCAAAATCGGCCTAACCGCCCTTAGGCTGTCCCCTGTCAGATCCCGACCGCAAGGGTCGGCGCGACGATCAGGGGAGGTCGAACGCGATGTCCGCACACGAGTGGCTGTAGACGATTGTGGCGACGGCGTGACCACACGTAGCCTTGGCCCCTACTCAGCGACGCCGAGTGGTTGTCGAGGACACGATGGCACGACCGGACGACGGCAAGACGGAGGCCGAGCGGCAGCTGACGCTGCACGTCGGCCTCGTCTGCGTGGTGGCCGCCACGGCGGCGGTCGTCGCCCTCTACCACCTGGTCCACCTCGACCTCACCGGTGACGACCTCACCCGATCCATCGCCCTGGCCTTCATGGCCGCGCTCGGGGTCCGGATCAACTGGCAGATCCGCATCCGGGCCACCGTCCACGCGGTGTCCTGGAGCGAAACGGCGATCGTCCTCGGCCTGGCCGTCGCCCCGGCACCCCTGGTCGTGCTGACCACCGGCACCGGCGTCGCGGTCGCCCTGCTCTCGATGAAACGCTCGCCGGTGAAGACCGCCTTCGGCATCGCCAAGAGCATGCTGCTGGCGGCGGGCGGGGGCCTCGCCCTGCACACCCTCGGCTGGTCGCCGCAGGACACCGACCTCCAACACGTCATCGGCATGATCGGGCTCGCCTACGTCGTCGCGGTGGTCCTCGACGAGGCGCTGACCCTACCGGTCATCGCGATGGCCACCGGCACCCCACTGCGCAGACTCTTCGCCGACGACCTCGGGCTCCGCCTGACCAGCGCGCTGGCCCGGTTCGTCCTCATCGCCGTCACCCTGGTCATCCTCCACGCCGACCCCCGGCTCCTGCTGGCCGTGCCGCCCCTGGTGCTCAGCCTCCACCTGTTCTACTCCCAGCAGGCCAAGTCCCGGACCGAGCAGCAGGCCTGGCAGCGCCTCGCCCGCACCACCGACGCGCTCAACGTGGTCGACCTGGACAAGGTCCTCACCACCGCGGTCACCCAGGCCACCGAACTCTTCTCCGCCGACGAGGTCGAGATCGAGCTGCGCGACGCCGGTCGCACCGTCCGCGGCGCCAGCGGCACCATCACCTACGACGGCCCCACCGGCCCACCCAGCGAGATCGCGGGCACCGTACTGCCCGCCCGCCTCGAAGGCCACGACCGGACCGCCGACGTCGGCATGCTGCGCCTACGGTTCCGTGGCCCGGTACGGCTCAACGAACGCGAGCAGTACACCCTGCGCACCTTCGCCTCGGCCCTGTGCACCGCCGTCCGCAACGCCCAGGCGTACGCCGAACTGGCCCGGGTGGCCGACGAACACGCCCACGCCGCCAGCCACGACGCGCTCACCGGCCTGGCCAACCGTCGGCAACTGCTGGACCGGGGCACCGAGCAGCTCAACGCCCGGCACGCCGAGGGGGTCACCGCGCTCGTCCTGATCGACCTGAACCACTTCAAGGAGGTCAACGACACCCTCGGCCACGCCGCCGGTGACCAGGTGCTGATCCAGGTCGCCGACCGGCTGCGCGCCGCCGCCCACGACGAGGACCTGGTGGCCCGGCTCGGCGGCGACGAGTTCGCCGTGCTGCTGCGCGCCCTGCCCGCGCCCGCCGTCGCCGCCCACCGGGCCGAGATCCTGCTCGGTGCCCTGCACGAGCCGCTCGACGTGGACGGCATGCGGATCAGCGTGGAGGCCAGCGGCGGCATCGCGGCGGCCCCCGCCAGCGGCGGCATGCCGGAGCTGCTGCGCCGCGCCGACGTCGCCATGTACCAGGCGAAGCGGGCCGGCCAGCGGATCGTCACCTACGCGCTGACCCGGGACACCGCCGACCTACGCCGGCTCACCCTCGGCGGGGAGCTGCCCCGGGCGGTGGCCGACCACGAGTTCACCGTCAACTTCCAGCCGATCGTCGACCTCGGCAGCGGCCAGGTGACCGGGGCCGAGGCGCTGGCCCGCTGGCACCACCCCCGGCACGGGACGATCGATCCGCTGCGCTTCATCGAGGCGGTGGAACGCTCCGGCATGCTCCCCGCGTTCGCCGAGGCCATCCTCGACCAGGCACTCGTGGCCGCGGTCAGCTGGCGGACCGCCGGCTTCGACCTGCCCGTCTCGGTGAACGTCTCCCCCCGCAGCCTGCTCGACGCCCGCTTCCCCGGCGCGGTGCTGGCCCGGCTCCAGGCCCACGACTTCCCCCCCGACCGGCTCGTCCTGGAGCTGACCGAAACCCTCACCCTCAGTCAGCTCGACGTGGTCGACCGGGTGCTCAGCCGGCTGCGGGACTCCGGCGTCCGGCTCGCCCTCGACGACTTCGGCACCGGCTACTCCTCGCTCTCCCTGCTCTCCCGCATCCCGGTCCACGAGCTGAAGATCGACCGCAGCTTCGTCACCGCGATGGAGGGCTCGGCGGAAGCGGCGGCGGTCATCCGCTCCACCCTCGACCTCGGCCGCAGCCTCGACCTGACAGTCGTCGCGGAGGGCGTGGAGAGCGAACCGCAGCGCCGGTCCCTGTGGTCCCTGGGCTGCGCCGCCGGTCAGGGACACCTCTTCGCCCGCCCGCTGCCGGCCGGGGCGCTCCTGGCCGCCCTCCAGCGCGGCTCGGGCGGCCGACCCGGCACCCTCGCCGCCCCGCTGCACGACACCGGCGCCGTCATCCGGCTGAGCACCCCCGGCCGCCGGCAGCCCGCCCGCAACCGTCCGACGGGTCTGCCACACTTGCCGGCGTGACCGCCGCCGACCGAGCCGCCCGCAGCTGGCGGGCGGTCGACACCGCCGCCGGTGGGCTCGCTCTCGACCTCGGCCTCTACGCGGTCTCCGCCGCCTTCGCCACGGTCACCGCCGGCACCTCCACCCTCGCACCGCACCGGGCCTGGGGGAGCGTCGCCGCCGTCGGCTACCTCGCCGCCGCCCTCCTGGTCGCCGCCCAGTTCGTCATCCGACGCCGGCACCCCGGGCTGGCCGGCACCGCCGCCCGCGCGACGGTCACCGGTCTCGCCTGGGCCGGCACCGCCCTGCTCCCCCTGGCCGTCCAGGCCGGGCAGCGGGCGGCCGGGCGGACCGACCGGGCACAGGAGGAGGTGGTGGTGGTCGAACAGGCCGGCAGCCGGCTCGCCGCCCACGGCACCCCCTACCTGGGGCCGGACGCCATCGCCGCACTACCCGCCGACGAGCGGCTGCTCGGCTACACCCCGTACCAGCCGGGCATGGCGCTGTTCGGGCTGCCCCGGGCCGCCGTCGACGCCTGGTGGACGGACTCCCGCGTCTGGTTCGCGCTGGTCACCGCCGCCGCCCTGGCCTGGGCGGTGATCGCCCTGCGCCGGTCCGCCCGGCCGGTGGGCGGATGGGCCGAGGCGCCGGCGGTGCTGCGCGGTGTGCAGGCGGCCACCGTGTTGCCGATCTGTGCGCTCACCCTCGCCACCGGCGGCGACGACCTGCCCGTCCTCGCGCTCTGCCTGCTGGCGTTGGCCCTCGCCGCCGGCGGCCGACCCGGCCCGGCCGGGGTGGCGGTCGGGCTGGCCGGCGCCCTGAAACTCTTCGCCTGGCCGGTCGCGCTGGTCCTGATCTTCTGGGGGACGACCCGCCGGGCCGGGCTGCGGGTCGCCGCCGGGGCGCTCGGCCTGCCCGCCCTCGCCCTGCTCCCCGCCCTACTGGTGGACCGGGACGCGCTGGTGGAGAACGTGTTCCGGTTCCCGCTCGGCCACGGCCAGGTCACCAGCCCCGCCCAGTCCCCGTTCCCCGGCCACCTGATCGCCACCGACCTGCCCGGTGGCCGGTTCGTCGCCGCCGGGTTGCTCGTCGCCGTCGGCGGTCTGATCGCCGTCCGGCTCCTCCGCCGCCCGCCGCACCGGGCCGCCACCGCCGCGCTGATCTGCGGGTACGGCCTGCTCGCCGCGATCATGCTGATGCCCACCACCCGCTTCGGCTACCTGCTCTACCCGCTCGCCCTGCTGACCTGGGTGCCCGCCCTGACCACCCAGCGGGCACCGGTTCCGCCGAGTCCCCGGCACACCCCGCCCACACGGCGTAGACCTGAGAGCATGAGCAGCTACCGCGATCGCGCCGACGCCGGCCGGCAACTCGCCGAACGGCTCACCGCGCTGGCCGGCCGACCCGACGTCGTCGTGCTCGGCCTGGTCCGCGGCGGCGTCCCGGTGGCCCGGGTGGTCGCCGACCGGCTGGGCGCACCGCTCGACGTGCTGGTGGTCCGCAAGCTCGGCCTCCCCTGGGCCCCCGAGGTGGCCTTCGGCGCGCTCGGCCCCGGCGGTGTCCGGGTCCTCAACGACCCGGTGACCGCTCGACTCGACCCCGCCGACGGTGCCGACGTGCAACGCCGTGAGCAGGCCGAACTGGATCGCCGGGAGGCCTGTTACCGCGCCGGGAGGCCGGCGCTCGACCTGACCGGACGGACCGCCCTGATCGTCGACGACGGCCTGGCCACCGGCGCGACCGCACGGGTCGCCGTACGGGTCGCCCGCCGGCTCGGCGCCCGCCGGGTCGTCGTCGCGGCGCCGGTCGGGGCGCAGGAGGCGTACGAGATGCTCACCACCGAGGCGGACGAGGTGGTCTGCGCCCGGCGCCCCGCCGACTTCGGCGCGGTCAGCGCCCACTACGACGACTTCCACGAGGTCGACGACGACGAGGTGACCGCGGCGCTGATCGCCGCCGCCTGAATGCCGCGCCGACCGGGTACCGTCGAGCGATGCAGCTCACCTGTCCCAAGTGTCGCGGAGACATGCGCCAGTACGAGCGCAGCGGAGTCGTCATCGACCAGTGCGGCGAGTGCCGGGGGATCTTCCTGGACCGCGGCGAACTCGAGAAACTGTTCGAGGCCGAGGCGAACTGGAACCAGCAGCGCGGCACCCCCGCGCCCGGTCAGCCGGGGTCCGTCCCTGGTCAACAGCACGTCCAGACGCCCGGCGGGTACCCACCGCCGCCTCCGCCGCCACCCGCCCCGAGTCACCAGCCGGGCTACGGCGCCGTGCCGCCGCCCCCGCCCCCGCCGGGTTACCCGCCACAGCCGGCGTACGGCGGCCACAGCGGCTACGGTCACCCGCAGCAGCACCACGGCTACCACGGTCACTACAAGCGCAAGAAGCACAAGGGCTTCCTCGACGAGATGTTCGGCTGAGCGACCCGGTCGACGACCGGGCCGGGCGGTTCCCCCGTCCGGCCCGGTCCCCTCGACACGGCCCGCGCCGCAGCACCGTCGGGTCCGGCGACCGCCGTGCCGTGCGGCGGCACGCGTGCGACGCTGCACGGCATGACGTTCGTCGGGCAGCACACCGCGTTGGCACAGGCCTACGACGGCATCACCACGGTGGTCGCCGGTCTCGACGACGACGCCCTGCAACAGCCCACCCGGTGTCGCGGCTGGCTCGTCGCCGATCTGCTCTTCCACCTGCTCGGCGATGCCCAACGCGCCCTGGTCACGCTGGCCAGCCCCGCCGACGGTCCACCCGACACCGACGACGTCAGTTACTGGCGATCGTTCCCGCCGGCCGGGTCGGTCGCCGAGACCACCCGGCACGCGTGGTACGTCCGCCGCTCGGCCGCCGCCTTCGACCGGCCCTCTGGCGTGGTCCGGATCTGGGCGGACACCGCACCGGCCGCCGTACACGCGGCGGGCGTCGCCGACCCGCAGGGCTGCGTCACCACCCAGGGACACGTGCTGCGGGTGTCCGACTTCCTGGCCACGCTGACCACCGAGGCCATCGTGCACCACCTCGATCTGGTGCCCCACCTGCCCGACGCGCCGCCGCCCGGTCCGTCGGCCGTCCAGGTCGCGGTCGCCACCATGAACGGCCTGCTCAGTGACGACGCCGTCCGACCCGCCGACTGGGACGACCTGACGTACCTGCTCAAGGCCACCGGTCGGGAGCCGCTGACCGACCGGGACCGGGTGGCGCTGGGCGAGGCCGCCGGCTGGTTCCCGCTGCTCGGGTGAGTCACCGGCGCTGGGTCACCGACCCGGGCATCGGGTCAGACGATCGCCATGTCGACGAAGCGGGACAGGTGCAACTGGGCCGCCACCGTAATCGAATCGGTGGGTCCATTTCGATGCTTGGCAACAATGAAATCCGCCTCCCCGGCGCGCGGCGACTCCTTGTCGTAATAGTCGTCGCGGTGCAACAGGATGACGACGTCCGCGTCCTGCTCGATCGAGTTGTGGGTGGCGATCCCGTTGGCGACGAAATTGTGGGTGCCGAGCACCGTCGCGTCGAAGACGTCCTGCTCGCCGAGCGACTCGATCGACGTGATCTCGTCCCAGAAGATGTCGTTGGTGGCGTGCAGTTCGAGGTCGGCGGCGTCGAGCACCGAGGCGATCCTCGCCAGTCGGGATCGGCTCGGTGCGCGCTTCCACAGCGCGCTGCCGCAGAATTGGGTACCCATTGCCCGGGCGAACTCGCGGTGGCTCATGCCCCGCTCCACCAGGACTTCCCGAACCTGGCTCCACACCTCGGTCGGCACCGTGTCGACGTTGGTGTTGCCCACGACCGTCTCCAACACGGCGAGCAGCGCTTCGCATGCAGCCGCGCGCTCCCCGTGCACCCCGATCTCCCGCAGGAATCGTAATTGGTCGTCCCGACCGGAGATGTCGAGGGTGTACTGCGGACGGTGGTCAGCTACCGGAACGACTTTGAGGCGTGCGGTGATGCCGTACCGCAGGAGGAGGCGGGAGATGTCCTCAAGCATTCGGCGACTGGTGGAGGAGAAGTAGACACGCCCGCCCCTACCCGACTTGTTGACATGGATCGAGCCGTCGGTCGACCACAGGTGGCGCAGGAAAAGCGTGATCTGCTCCTTGGGCAGGCTGAAGATCGCCTGCGGAATGAACTTCTCGTGCGAACGCAACCCGAACAGCCCCAGCCCGTCGAGCCATTCCGCGACCGGATTACGCCGTCCACGGGCCAGTCGGTACGGTGCGGGCAGCCGGAGCGTCGTGACCCGGGCGGCCTCATACTCGTCCCGTACGGCGCTGATCCCGAAGTGCTTTGCGGCCTCGGCCACGGCCACCAGGTTCTCCTCGTCCCTGCTGGCGTACCGGATCGGCTGGCGTCTGACGAACGAACCGTCACCGAGGAGGTGCGCGAGCAGTACCACCTCCGCCTCCACCCACGACCGGGTCGCCAGCGGCGGAGGCAGGTGCCTCGGCGTGGCCAGCCGCGCTCCGACCGCCAGCTCACCGAGGGGCACCCAGCCGGCGAAGGTGAGGAAGGGGTGGTTCGCCGTCGCGTCGATCTGCTTTCCCGACGCGAGAGTCAGCCGGAACACCTCGCGCCGGCCACTGGGGAAGACATGGGTCATGGTCCGGGGCGAGTACCGCAGATTCTCGTCGAGCGCCCAGACCGGGATTTCCCTGGTCCCGGCCTTGAGCAGCTCGCCCATGGTGACTTCCGCATTGGTGTCGGCCCGGATCAGTCGGGTCTCCGCCGTCAGACAGCCAGATTCCCGCAAATCAGACAGTTGGGGTCGCTTGTCGGTGCGTTGCTCGGGACCACGGTTCAGCTGGCTGACCGCGATCACCGGGCACTCGACCTCCTTGGCCAGCAGCTTCAGGCCCCGGGACAGGTCCGCGACCTCCTGCTGACGGCTCTCGGTGCGCTTCGGGGAGGTCATCAGCTGGAGGTAGTCGACCACGATCATCTTGAGGTCGTGCTTCTGCTTGAGCCGCCGGGCCTTCGCCCGGATCTCCATCAGGTTCATGCTCGGGGTGTCGTCCACGAACAGCGGCGCCTCGCTGATCTCGCCCATGCAGCGGGCCAGCTTGGTCCAGTCGTCGTCGGAGAGTTGACCGCTGCGCAGCACGTGCAGCGGAACCCGCGCCTCGGCCGAGAGCAGTCGCATGACGATCTCGACCTTGCTCATCTCCAGCGAGAAGATGGCGGCGGCCTGGTTGGCCCGGATGGCGGCGTTGCGGGCGAAGTCCATGCTGGCCGTGCTGTTGTGGGTCGGGATCATCGACCGACCGGCCAGGTAGAGGTGCTCGGGATTGTCCACCGTCACGCACCGCACCGGCACGCTGGCCACCGGTCGGACGTCCACCACGTACCGGACGCCGGCCCGCACGTCGGCACCGGGCCGGCGGTGGGCGGCGTGCGCGGCGGCCCGGTCCGCCCGCCGGAACACGGCGTCCGCGGTGACGAAGTCGATCGTGTACGTCGTCGCCGACCGTTCGGTACGACCGGGCACCGGCCGCGCGGTGACCGTGCAGTGGTGGCCGAGGCTCACCACGAGTTCCCGGACGTTCTCCGCCAGTCGCCGGGAGGCGCAGGAGTACCGGACACCGCCGGTCGGGGTGACCGTGCCGGCGGCGTCCAGCAGACCGGCGAGGAGCGACCGCCGCTGCGCCTCGGAACCCCGCAGGTAGTCCCCGGGGATGTGCTCCTGCGGGTACCCGACCGGGTGGAGCGCACGCGGGAGCGAACCGGCGGGTCGGCCCTCGTCGCCGAGCCGGCGGCCGAGGGCGTAGGGCGGGACCGGCAGGTCCCGGGGGGGCAGGCGCAGCGGGGCGCAGCTGGCGACCGCGTGGTTGGGGTGCGCGTCCGGGCCGGTACGCAGCGTCGCGGCGATCTCCGCGGTGGTGAGCACGCTCTCGCGTCGGGCCGGGACCACGGCGGGGGCCGGACACCCGTCCCCGCCGGTCGGGCCGACCGCGGCCAGGACCCGGGCCGGGGCCGCCGGGTGGGTGGTCTGCCACAGGTGCTCGGCGTCGGCGACGATCACACTGCCGTCGGAGAACTCGACCTCGTAGCAGGGTCGACCGACCAGCACCGCGAAGGCGGCGGTGACCGTGGTCGGCGTACCGTCCGCGGCGAGCAGCCGGTCGCCGACCTGGACCTCGCCCATCGTGGTCCAGCCGTCCGGGGTGGGTAGCGGGGTGTCCAGCGCGAGCGCCTTGCCGAGGCCGGGTCGCCCGGCCACGATGATGAGCTGCCCGGGGTGCAGGCCGTTGAGCAGCCGGTCCAGGTCGGTGAAGCCGGTCGGCACCCCGGTCATCACGCCGCCCTGCGCGCCGACCGCCTCGATCTCGTCCAGGGTCGGCTGGAGCATGTCGGCGAGCACCGCGAAGTCCTCGCTGACCCGCCGTTCGGTGATCTCGTAGACCGCCTGCTGGGCCAGGTCGACCACGTCGTCGACGTCCCGGCTGCCGCCGGCTGCGGTGCCGTAGCCGAGCTGCACGATCCGGGTGCCCGCCTCGACCAGCCGGCGCAGCACCGCGCGTTCGCCCACGATCCGGGCGTAGTAGGAGGCGTTCGCCGCGGTCGGCACGGCCGCCATGCAGGTGTGCAGGTAGGGGGCGCCGCCCACCCGGGCGAGGTCGCCGGAGTCGGCCAGCGCCGCCGCGACCGTGATCCCGTCGGCCGGTTCGCCGCGACCGTAGATGTCGAGGATGGCGTCGAAGATGGTGGCGTGGACGGGGCGGTAGAAGTCGGTGGACTTGAGGATCTCGACGACGTCGGCGATGGCGTCCTTGGAGAGCAGCATGCCGCCGAGGACGCACTGTTCGGCGGCGACGTCCTGGGGTGGCGTCTTGTCGAACTGGCCGTCGCGGGGCGGCGGGGCGGACTGCCCCGCGGTCCGGGGCTCCGCCCGCATGTCGTCGGTGACCGACACGGTTCCCCCTCCACGACATCGAGCTGGTTACGGCGGTACGGCGGTGGTGCGACACCTCCCGACCTGACCGGCCGGGTCGATCGGGGGCCATCACGCGACCGGTCGGTGCCCCACGATACGGACCTCGAGCTCAGCCCCTCAACCGGCGCGGTGGACGAGCCTCGGGACAACCTGTGGACGCGGGTGGACAACCATGTGCGCAGCGTGTGCACAGCCTGTGGAAAACTCGGCGGGAATTCTGCGGATCAAGGGACTGACCTGCACCTTCACTATCCACACCCTGTGGACGAAAAATTTCCGGTAAGGCTGTTGGGTCGGTCTTCCCGTACTATCTCTGCGAAACGGCTACACCTGGACAGCGGATTGCACTTTCGGTTGAGAAGGGTCACGCTCCGGCCGTGAGTTACCGGGACTGGGAGCGCGGGGAGGGCAGCCCGCGCGAGCGTCAGCCGATCGCCCCGTGGGACGACCTCGGCGACCCGGTTCCGTCAGATTCATCCACCTCGACGGACCGCTACCGTACGCCGAGCCGCCGACGGGCGGTCGAGCGCGGCCAGCGGGAACCCGTCGACGCCTACCTGCCCCGCTGGGCGGTCGAGTCCGGGATCGCGCACGCCGACGGCCGGGGGCGGCACGCCGCTCCGGACGACGACGAGGACGATGCCCGGCCGGTCTCCGGGCTGGGCCGCCGCGCGGCCCGGCGGCGGCGGGAGAGCGAACGGTGGGAGTCCCGGGCGGTGGATCCGGCCCCCGGGTCCGACCACACCCGGGAATGGACCTTCGACCGCCCCCAGGAGCAGGGGTACGTCGGCAGCCGGCGGGCGGACTCCGGCGAGGACGAGCCGGTCTCCGGGGCGGCTCCGCCGACCCGCCCGCGCCGGTCCCCGACCCGTCGTCCGGAGGTGGTCTGGTCCGGGGGCGACGACTCCGACCTGCCGGTGGAGGCCGCGCCCGAGCCGCCGCCGCGGCGGCGGCGACGCAACGCCGACGCCTCCTGGGCACGGCCGCTGACCGATCCGGAGCGTCGTCCGGCGAGTGACCCGTGGAGCCGGCTCGCCGAGCCGGAGCCCGAGTACCGGCCGGCGGTGGACCCCTGGGACGCCTCCGGCCTGCACACCTGGCAGGGTCCGGCCGTCGACGACCGGTGGGACCGCCGCGGTGGGGCGTCGCGGTGGGAGCAGGGCGACAGCACCGGCCAGTGGGACCGGTTCACCGACACCGCGCAGTGGGACCGGACGGACGTCGGCCGGTGGGGTCCGGTGTCCCCGGGCCGGGACGAGGCGGACCGGTGGGCCACCGGGGGCGTCGTCCGACCCGAACGCGACGACACCGGGGGCGTCGTCCGACCGCAACGCGACGACACCGGGCGGTGGGACCGGGACCTTCTCGACCAGCGGGACCGGGACGACGCCGGCCGGTGGGAGCGGTCGGTGCCGCCCCGGTCGGCGCAGCCGGTGACCGGTGAGGGCTGGCCCTGGGGTACGCAGCCGGAGGGGTTCTGGTCGGGCACCCGGCTGGCGGGGGACGATCCCCGCTGGATGGATCCGCCGGCCTCGGCGCCCCGGTCCCCGGTGGTGGGGTACACCGCGCCGCGGCCACGGGCGACCCCCCGGCGTCGGGCCGAGCCGGTGTCCGGCCAGGCGGTCGCGGCGTCCTCGTTGCGGGACCGGCTCGGCTCGGTGGGTGGCGGGTCGTGGAACCGCCGCCTGGAGGACGACCTGCTGGATCCGGATCCGGGTGGTCCGCTGCGCCCGCTGGTCTACACCGCCGCCTGCTACCTGGTGCCGGCGGTGCTGGTGTTCCTGTGGCTGCTGACCCTGGACGGCCAGCCCCCGGCCGGTTGTGTCACGGACATCAGCGGGGGCGGCTGCGAACCGCCCCGGGCGCACGCCTTCGGTTCGCTGGTCGCGGGTGCGCCCCGGTTCGGGTTGGCGCTGCTGAGCAGTCTGGTGGTGGCGGTGCTGCTACGTCGGGTCGGAACGACCTGGCGGCCGGCGACGGTGGCGGTGGCGGCGGCGGTGGTCGGCGGTGGTCTCTCCACCGTGATGATCAGTGCGGTCACCGGTCAGCCGATCGGCTGACCTGCTCGACGTGGTGACACGGAAGGCCCGCACCGGTCCGGTGCGGGCCTTCCGTGATGCCGTGCTGCGGGGTCAGCCCTGGACGACGTTGAGGTCGAACTTGGCGGACACCTCGGGGTGCAGCTTGACCCGCACCGGGTAGGAGCCGGTCGACTTGATGTGACCGGGCATCTCCAGCCGACGACGGTCGAGGACCGGGCCACCGGCCGCCTTGACGGCGTCGACGACCTCGGCCGGGGTGACCGAGCCGAAGAGCCGGCCACCGTCACCGGCGCGGACCTTCAGGCTGACCTTCAGGCCCTCAAGCTGGTCCTTGACCTCGGTGGCGTGGCCCAGGTCCCGGATCTCACGGGCGGAACGCGCCCGCTTGATGACGGTGACCTGCTTCTCCGCACCCTTGGTCCAGCTGATCGCGAAGCCCTGCGGCAGCAGGTAGTTACGGCCGTAGCCGTTCTTGACCTCGACGATGTCGCCGGGGGCACCGAGACCGGAAACTTCCTGGGTCAGGATGATCTTCATGTCGGTGCCTCCTCTCAGCGGGCCGTGGCGGTGTACGGCAGGAGCGCCATCTCACGGGCGTTCTTGACCGCACGGGCGATCTGCCGCTGCTGCTGCGAGGTGACGCCGGTCACCCGCCGAGCGCGGATCTTGCCGCGGTCGGAGATGAACTTGCGCAGCAGCGCGGTGTCCTTGTAATCGATGTAGGTGATCCCGTCCTTGTCGAGCGGGTTCACCTTCTTCTTTGGTTTGCGAAGTGCCGCAGCCTTGGCCATTGCACGTGCTCCTGGTTTGCGATCGCGGGCGCTCGGCGCCATTAGAACGGTGGCTCCTCATCAAAATTGGCGCCCGAACCACCGCGCGAGGAGGGGGCCGGCGCAGCAGAGGCCCAGGGGTCGTCGAAGTTGCCTCCGCCGCCGCCCTGGTTGCCACCGCCACCGGAGCCGAAGCCACCGCCGCCGCCACCGGAGCGCGACATCTTCTGCACCTTCGCCGTGGCGTAGCGCAGCGACGGGCCGATCTCGTCGACCTCGAGCTCGATGACGGTGCGCTTCTCGCCCTCGCGGGTCTCGTACGACCGCTGGCGCAGCCGACCCGAGACGATCACGCGGGCGCCGCGCTGGAGCGACTCGGCGACGTGCTCCGCCGCCTGCCGCCACACGGTGCAGGCCAGGAAGAGCGGCTCGCCGTCCTTCCATTCGTTGGTGGTCTTGTCCATGAACCGGGGCGTCGAAGCGACCCGGAACTTGGCGACCGCCGCACCGGACGGGGTGAACCGCAACTCGGGGTCATCGGTCAGATTGCCGATGACCGTGATGGTGGTGTCTCCTGCCATGACCATCTCCTCGCACACTCATCGTTGCGTCGTACAGGCTCTCAGAACCCTCTGACAGCATCGACGAGGCTGATCCGGGCGAACCGGGGTTGAATGCTTAGCGCATCTCCGGACGGATGACCTTGGTGCGCAGCACGGACTCGTTGAGCCGCAGCTGGCGGTCGAGTTCGGCCACCGCCTCCGGCGTCGCCTGAAGGTCGATGACGGCGTAGATGCCCTCGGCCTTCTTGTTGATCTCGTACGCGAGGCGCCGGCGGCCCCACACGTCGGTCTTCTCGACCGAGCCACCCGCGGTCCGGATCACGTTCAGGTACGTGTCGAGCGAGGGTGCGACGGTGCGTTCCTCAAGGCTGGAGTCGAGGATCACCATGACTTCGTAATGACGCAAGACGTGCTCACCTCCTGTGGGCTAGGCGGCCACGGTCCTTCCGTGGCAGGAGGTCGTGCGTCGTGCCCGCCCGGTGTCGGGGGAACCCGACCGGACGCGGACAACCGGACCAGGATACCCGGTCGTGACGATCACTCCCGCGCAGGCCGCCCCGGCGGGCCGGGGAAGGGCGACAGGGGCCGCCGCAGCGCCCGAAGGCCGGCGGCGACCCCTGTGCACGGGGCCGCGGGGCGTCCCGTCCGCATTCCTTGGGTGGGACCTGGGGAGGAACGACCACACCGATGAGGTTGGATCGAGGACACCCCGCGGAGCTTCATCCTGTTGTTATCCGACGATACAACGGTAGTCGTCACGAGATAGCCGAATTCAAACTATTCGTCCGAGATCCCCCGTGCCGGCGGTGCAGCTGCCCCGGTGGTCCCACCCGGCTCAACGACCGCCGGTCCCGACGGGTGACGCGGGTTCGGCGACCGGCCGCCCCGACGACCAACGGGTGTGCCGGCCCGCCGCGTGGTCACCGGAGCCGACTTGCCCCTGACCGTCGCCTGTCGGAGTCGGTGGCGGGACGTAGGCTCGCCTGCATGCGTATCGGAGCCCACGTCGACCAGGCCGACCCGCTGGCAGAGGCAACCAGCCGCGCCGCCGAGGCGGTGCAGTTCTTCCTCTCCGACCCGCAGGGCTGGAAGGCCCCGAAACCCCGGGAGGACGCCGACCGGTTGCGCGCCGCCGACGTCGACCTCTACGTCCACGCCCCGTACGTCATCAACGTGGCCACCCTGAACAACCGGATCCGCATCCCCAGCCGCAAGCTGCTGCTCGGCCACGCCACCGCGGCGGCCCAGCTCGACGCCCGGGGGCTGATCGTGCACGGCGGTCACGTCAACGCCGGTGACGACCTCGCGGTCGGCTTCGACAACTGGCGCAAGACCTTCGCGTACGCGGCCGACTCCGGCGGCTTCCCCGTCCCGGTCCTGATCGAGAACACGGCCGGCGGCGACAACGCCTGCGCCCGCCGGCTCGACGCGCTGGCCCGGCTCTGGGACGCGCTCGGCGACTACGAGGTGGGCTTCTGCCTCGACACCTGCCACGCGTACGCCGGCGGTGAGGAGCTGCTCGACCTGGTCGACCGGGTGAAGGCGGTCACCGGCCGGATCGACCTGGTGCACGCGAACAACTCCAAGGGCGGGTTCAACTCCGGACAGGACCGGCACGACAACTTCGACAGCGGGGTCATCGACCCGGAGCTGCTGGTGGCGGTGATCCGGGCGG
Organism: Micromonospora rifamycinica; assembly: GCF_900090265.1. Lineage (NCBI taxonomy): Bacteria > Bacillati > Actinomycetota > Actinomycetes > Micromonosporales > Micromonosporaceae > Micromonospora > Micromonospora rifamycinica. Next base: position 4,451,848 of record NZ_LT607752.1, on the reverse strand, counting down.
CCGACGCCCCGGTCATCGTGGAGACCCCCGGCGGACCGGCCGGTCAGGGGGCGGACATCGCCTTCCTCCGCGAGCAGCTCGGCACGGGGGCCTGAGCGCCGATGACCACCAACGCGACCGGCGGCGGCCAGCCGCCACGGCAGACCGACGGGGCCACCCCCGGCCCGTCGGGCGCGGCGGGGCCGCCGCAGGATCGGACCGCAGCAGGGGACGCCCCCCGCAGCGCCGAGCCGGACAGGGCGGACAAACCCGAGGTCGCCGACGCCAAGCTCGACGGGACCACGGCGGACAAGGCCAGGACCGACGAGACCAAGGTCGCCACGACCGCCGAGGCGGCTGCGACCGGTGGTGACGGTAGCGGGCCGGACCGGAAGGACACCGTCGCCGAGGCCGACCCGTGGACGTCGTTCGCGCCGGAGCCGGAGCCGGTACCCGGTCGTCCCCGGCGGGCGGCCCGCGCCACCGGTCGGTTCCTGGTGCACGAGTGGACGCTCGCCGTCCTCGCCTCGCTCGCCCTCGCCGTGGGGATGACCTGGCCGACCCTGCGCTACCCGCTCTACACCCTCCCCCAGGACTACTGGGATCCGAGTCTCCAGGCCTGGCAGATGGCCTGGTCGGGGCATGCCCTGCGGACGAACCCGGGGCAGCTGTTCCAGTCCAACACGTTCTTCCCGGAACCCTGGAGCTTCGCCTTCTCCGACATGCTGCTCGGGTACGCGCCGGCCGGCCTGCTCGGCACCGGACCGGACGCCGCCGTGCTCCGCTACAACATCATGTTCGTGCTGGCGCACGCGATGGCCACCTTCGGGGCGTACGTGCTGGCCCGGCAGTTGGGCTCGGGGCGGATCGGTGCGGCGGTCGCCGGGGTCAGCTACACCTACGCGCCGTGGCTGCTCGCCCAGGCCGGTCACCTGCACATCGTCTCCAACGGCGGCATTCCGCTGGCGCTGGCCATGCTGGCCCGGGGGCACGGCTGGTCACTGCGGCACGGGTACCGTCCGGAACGCCGCCGGGTCGGCTGGGCGTACGCCGGGTGGGTGGTGGCCGCCTGGCAGCTCAGCCTGGGCTTCGGCATCGGCCTGGTGTTCGCCTACGTCCTCGCGGTGACCCTGCTGGTCTCGGCGGCGGTGTGGTTCTGGCGACGACGGCGCGGGCGTCGGCCCTTCGGTCGCCGGCTGTTCGTCGCCGACCTGGTCGGCGGGCTGCTCTTCGCCGGCGTCGGCGCGCTGCTGGCGGTGCCGTACTTCAAGGTGGCCGAGCTGCACCCGAACGCGGAACGGACGCTCGGCGACATCGGCGTCTACTCGCCGCCGGCCAGTGGCTTCTTCACCGCGCCCGCCGAGTCGTGGATCTGGGGCGGGCTGCACGAGGGGGCACGGGCGACGCTGCCCTGGCATCCGGAGATGACCCTGCTGCCGGGCTTCGTGCTGTACGCGCTGGCGGCCGGCGGGCTGTTCTTCTCGGTGTGGCGGCTGCGCCACCGGCTGCTGCTGCTCGCCGGGGTACTGGTCACCATGGTGCTGGCGATGGGCACCGAGTTCTTCGGTGGCACCTTCACCTACGCGCCGCTCTTCGAGCACCTGCCGGGTTTCAGCGGGCTGCGCACGCCGGGCCGGATGATGCTCTGGACGACGCTGCTGCTCGGCCTGCTGGCGGCCGGTACGGTGACCGCCTTCGCCCAGCGGGTACGCGAACTCACCGGCGGGCGGGTGCCCGCCCGGCCGTCACCGTGGTTGCGGCTGGCCACCCTGCTGCCGCTGCTGCTGGTCGTGGTGGAGGGGCTGAACGACACACCGCATCCGGTGGTGCCGGAACAACCGGTGGCGATGCGGACGGTGGACGGTCCGCTGCTGGTGCTGCCCAGCGGCCAGAACCAGGACCAGCCGGTGATGCTCTGGTCGACCAGCCGCTTCCAGCAGGTGGTCAACGGCGGCAGCGGGTTCACCCCGAAACAGCTCGACGACGTACGCCGGGTGACGGCGGCCTTCCCCGACCAGACCAGCGTCGACTACCTGCGCACCCTCGGCGTACGCGACGTGGTGGTGCTGCGGGACCAGATCGTCGGCACCCCGTGGGAGGTGACCGTGGACGCCCCGGTCGACCAGTTGGGCATCACCCGCCAGCAGGTCGGCAATGCCGTGGTGTTCCGTCTCTGAGCCGGTTGCGGTGGGGGCGGGCGGGGGAGCCCAGCCGGCTCCGGGCGGTCAGGCTTGATCCCTGCGCCGGCTGGGCTCCCCCGCCCGCCTGACGGGCGAAGTGCCGTCCTGGACTTGCGCGTCCGGGGTGGTGGGGGTGGGGAGTTGGCGGGTCGGTGGGGGTGGGGTGGGGTGGGGTCAGGCGGGGGTGGGGGTTGGTTCGGGTTCGGGGGTGGGGGCTTTGCGGCGGAGTCTGGCCAGCCAGGGGGCGTCGGGGGAACCGTCCAGGACGCCGCCGTCGGGGTCGTCGGCGTAGGTCTGCCGGACCGCGTCGCGCTCCGGGTGCAGGATGTCCTTGACGATCAGGACACAGAGCACCACCACCGTGCCGAGCCGCAGCGACGAGGCGAGCACGAAGACCCCCTCGGGGAAGACCGGGCGGCTGGTGGCCGAGCCGAGCAGCTCGCCGTAGAACGCGGCGAAGTAGCACACCTCGGCGAGCTGCCAGGCGAGGAAGGCGCCCCACCGCGGTCGGGCGAGCACCGCCAGCGGCAGCAGCCAGAGCACGAACTGCTGGGACCAGACCTTGCTGAAGATCAGGAAGGCCGCCACCACCAGGAAGGCGAGCTGGGCCAGCCGGGGCCGGCGGGGTGCCCGCAGGGCCAGTACGGCCACGCCGACGCAGGCCAGCCCGAACAGGGCGTACGACAGGTTGTTGAGGGTCGGGATGTTGGCGTTCAGCCACTGGAACGGACCCTGGTCGCCGGGGCCGCCGGTGTTCACCTTGCCGTCGAGATACCGCCCGATGTACCAGAGCGTGCCCCAGTCGATGGGTCGGGTGGTGTTCAGTTCGAAGAACCGCCCCCAGTTGTCGGGGTAGCGGATCGCGGTGGGCAGGTTCACCGCGACCAGCGCGACCGCGCCGGTCGCGGTGGCGGTCAACGCGGCCCGCAGCCGGCCCGCGCGCAACGCGAGGATCAGGATCGGGCCGAACAGGAACAGTGGCCACATCTTCGCCGCGCCACCCAGGCCGAGCAGGACCCCGGCCAGGACGGGTTGTCGTTTCGCCCAGGCGGCCAGCCCGAGCGCGGCCAGCCCGATGGCGAGGAAGTCCCAGTTGACGGTGGCGGTGAGGAACAGTGCCGGGGCCAGGGCGAAGAGTGCCGCGTCCCAGGGTCGTCGGCGACGCAGGGAGAGGATGACCGCGGCGGTGGCGACCGCGAGCGCGCTGAGGGCCAACGCGTTGGCGTTGTAGAACCACCGCCCCTGGTTGATCGTCGGGTCGTCGACGCCGAGAGCGTGCACCGGCAGACCGAGCGCACCCATCATGTAGCCGGTGAGCACCGGGTACTCGACCGGGTGGTCCCGGTAGGGGACCTTGCCCTCGTGCAGGCCCTCGGCGTAGTAGAGGGCCAGCACGTCGGTGTAGCACATCCGGGTGTACTGGATGTTGTTCTGCCAGGCGCCGTTCTGGCAGGGCGCCTTCTGCACCCAGTGCAGGGCCAGGGTCAGACAGGCCAGCGCCAGCACGATCCGGGCCGCCGTCCAGAACCGGCTCTCCCGACCGGCGGGCCGGTCCAGGGCGACGGCGTGGTCGCCGAGCGGCCCGCCGATCGCCTCGGCGGCGCCCCGGACGAAGCCGTCCGATCGGGACGGGTGGTCACTGGTCCCGGCGTCGTCGATGCCGGCCGTCGGCTGGTTGCTCATGAGAATGCATCCTGCCCTATGAATGGCTCGTGGACGAGGAGCATGTTCCGGTCGAATGCCCCCGCGCGACGACAGCGGCAGTCCGGCCACCGGGTCGACCGGGAAACGCCGCTGCCGGCCACCGCGGATTCGCGGTGGCCGGCAGCGGTATCGACGGTCGTCAGCGCCGAGTTCGGGTCACTCCCGGGTGCGTGGGGTGGGCAGGATGCCGCCGCCGTTCCCCCCGTTCTGGCCGGGGAGATTCTGGTTGGGCGGGAGCGGCGGATTGCCGCCCTGGTTGCCACCCTGGTTGCCGCCTTGGTTTCCACCCTGGTTGCCGCCTTGGTTTCCACCCTGGTTGCCGCCCTGGTTTCCACCCTGGTTGCCGCCACCGAGTTGGCAGAGCAGGTCGGCGGGGGCGCAGTTCTGCCCGTTCTGGTTCGGCGGCGGGGGCGGGGGCGGGGGCGGGGTGCCGTTGCCGGACTCCGGGTCGCCGACCTTCGCTGCCGGCGGGAAGTCCAGCTTGTCCTCGCCCTTGAGCGCGCCGTTCATCACCCGTTCCCAGATCTCGCCGGGCATGGTGGCACCGCTGATGTTGTCGCCGTTGTTCAGCCTGATCGCTTCCCGTTTGCCCTTGTTGCCCACCCAGACGGCGGTGGCGAGCTGCGGGGTGTAGCCGATGGTCCAGGCGTCACCGTTCTGGGTGGTGCCCTCCTTGAGCTCCCAGGTGCCGGTCTTGGCGGTCGCCTTCCGGCCGTCGGCCAGGGTGTGGTTGATCCGGCCCGGGTAGTCTTTCAGCACGTCGGTCACGTCGGCGACCACGTCCGGGTTGATCCGCTTCTGCGGCTTGAGCTGCTCGCCACCGAGCTTCTCCCACTTGCCGGTCTCCTTGTTCTGCTTCTCGGCGGAGATCAGGAAGTGCGCCTTGTTGTAGATGCCCTTGTTGGCGAAGGTGGCGATGCCGTTGGCGTGGTCCAGCACGGTGATCGGGTACTGACCGTAGGCGACCACGTGGTAGAAGGGATCGGGCGCCAGGTCGGCGGCCTTCTCCTTGGTCAGGTCGTGCCCCTTGGGCGGGCTCACGTTGGTCTGCCACATCATGCCGACGCCGGCCTTGGCCGCCATGTCGACGATCTTGTCGGGGCCGATGTCCAGGCTGACGTGGTAGAACGGCACGTTCAGCGACTTCAACGTGGACTCCCGCAGCGTGCAGGAGTCACCACAGCTGGGATTGTCGGTGCCGGCGTTGCTGACCCGGAACTTCACGCCCTCCGGGGTGAAGGCCCGCCCCTTCCAACGCGACTCGACGGACTTGCCGGCCTCCAGCGCCGCCGCCAACGTGTAGATCTTGAAACTGGAGCCGGGCGAGTGACCGCCGGTGACGTTGCCGTTCGTGTCGGTATTCGTGCCGGCGTAGTCGGTGCCGGTGCCGTCGTCCCCGCCGTAGTAGCCGAGCACCCGGCCGTTGCGCGGGTCGATGGAGACCACTGCGGCCATCAGGTTCTTGCGGGCGCCGTCCAGCTCGGAACCCTTGGTGCTGCGCTGGGCGGCGCTGGTGACGGCCTTCTGCACCTTGTTGTCGATGGTGGTCCGGATCCGGTAACCACCCTCGCGGAGCATCGCCGAACAGCGCGGCTTGCGCTCGGTCACCTCGGCGTCGTTGTCGGTGCAGAGCTTCTTCTCCCGCATCTCCGCCGACACGTAGTTGATCACGTTGCCGATCGGGGTGTTGACCCCGAACTTGACGCCGGAGCGGGACTCCTTGGGAGTCTGCAGGGTCTTGGTCGGGTACTCCGTCGGATGCGCCGGTCGGCCGGGGGCGTCGACCCAGTGCATCTCGATCATGTTCTTGATGACGTAGTCCCACCGGTCCTTGGCGTCCGTCGGGTTGAGCGCCGGGTCGAAACCCTTGTGGGTGCTGCTCGGCTCCGGCTGCTTGATCAGCGCGGCGAGCACGGCGGCCTCGGCCACGTCGACCTTCGAGACCGACTTGCCGAAGTACGTCTGCGCCGCCGCCTCGATGCCGTACGCGTTGCGACCGAAGTAGATGGTGTTGAGGTAGTGCTCCATGATCTGTTCCTTGGTGAACTGATCATTGAGCTTGGAGGCGACGATCGCCTCCTTGACCTTCCGCGCGTACGAGTCGTCCTGGAGGTTCTCGTAGGCGTTGCGGGCGTACTGCTGGGTGATCGTCGAGGCACCCTGCTTGTCGCCGTTGGAGAGGTTGTTCCAGGCGGCGCGGGCGATGCCCTTGTAGTCGACACCGGCGTGCTCGTAGAAGTTCTTGTCCTCCGCCGCCGCCACCGCGTCCCGCATGTGCTGCGGGATCTGGTTGATCGAGACGAAGGTGCGGTTCTGCTCGCCGACCTTGGCGATGACCGTCTTGTTGTCGCTGGCGTAGATGGTGGTGGCGAGCGGCAGCTTGATCTGGTTGGGCAGCACCACGGTGGTGGAGTAGTAGGTGAAGCCGACCACGCCGAGACCGGCGAGCATGATGAAGACCGCGAAGCCGGCGATCAGCAGGTTGATCCGCTTACGCCGCTTGGCCCGCGCCAGCGCGTCCGGGTCACCCGGCCCGCGTCCACGCCCGCCGCCGGCACCGCCGCCGTAGCCACGACCCGGCCCGTTCGGGCCGCCCGGCCCACCCGGCCCGCCGACCTGCGCCACGCCGGCCCGGGCCACCGAGGCCCGGCCAGCGGAGCCGACCGACGCCGCGCCGACGCTGGCCCGGCCGGCGGAAGCCGTCCCGACACTGGCCCGACCGGCCGGTCCGCCCGCCGGGGAGACCGGCACCGAGGCCCGGCCACCGCCGCCCCACCCCGACGCCGACGACGCCGGGGAGACCGGCACGGAGGCCCGGCCCGGCCCGGCCGGGGAGACCGGCACCGAGGCGCGACCCGAGCCGGCCCGGCCGACCGAGGCCGAGCCGGCCGCACCGCCCGTCGCGCGCGGCGGGGGCACCGCCGCCGAGGCCCGCCCGCTGGGCGCGGCACCGCCGACCGACGCCCGGCCGGCCGGGGCCGCACCGGAGTGCCGGGGGTACGCGTCGTCCGCCCCCGGTCCGGGGCCGCCGTTCGAACCCGGTACCTGGGCCCGCGCACGCGGGGAACTGGGATCGCCGTACGAGTTCATTCCTCACACCCTGCCGGTCGCGGTGGGACGCGGGGGCGCCACCACCGGGTTGCCGTGAGTTGACACACGCGCACTGAAGCCGGGGAGAGCCCGGTGGCGCACTGAAATTTCTGCATCAATCGGGTCATTCGGGTCAACGAGCCGCCGGTCGCGGTGTCTGTGTCGTACGACACCGGGTTCGACCGGATCAGCAGGCTTCACCGTTGCGCCTCTCGCCTTCGTCCCTGGGTGGCAGCGGTGGCGGCGTCCGCCGCCCCCTGCTCCGGGCCGCCCTCGACCAGCCCGTCCCGGCCGAGCAGGAACTGCTCGACGAGATGGTTCCAGTCACAGCCGAGGCACACCTCGACCACGAAGACCTGGAACTCACCCAACGTCATCGCCAGCACGGACAGTTCGGCCAGTGCCCGGGCCTGACCGGCGGACTGCCGGAGTTCGTCCCCGTAAATGTAGTGGACGTGGATCAGGTTCTCGCTCCGGCAGATCGGACACCGCTGGTCTGTCGGTTCCCCGTGGAAACGGGCCGCGCTCTTCAGGTACGGCGAAGCGTCGCAGACGTCGTGCGTGCCGATCCGCCCGGCGAGCAGCTCACGCAGGACTGCCCGCTTCTGGAGCGAGTAGTCGACCACCTGGCGAGACGTACGCATGCGGCAAAGGGTACGCGCTCCGACCGGGCGGGGCGACCACCGTCACGATCCGTGAACGGGTTGCCGCGAAACGGGGGTTTGCCCGGATGGCAGGTGAGGTACTAGCGTGCGATGTATCGGTCCGATACATCGAGGCGGTTAACGACCCGCCCCGAGGGTAAGGAAAGGGTGGCCCGTGCTGGAACTCGCCATCCTCGGCCTCCTCCAGGAGGCCCCGATGCACGGCTACGAACTCCGCAAGGAGCTCACCGCCAAGCTCGGCGCCATCCGGGCGGCGATCAGCTACGGCTCGCTCTACCCGACCCTGCGCAGGTTGCAGGCGGCGGGCTGGATCACCGAAGCCGCCGGGACACCGGCCACCGCCGAGGAGGTGCCCGCGCTGACCAGCCGCCGCGGGCGGGTGGTCTACAAGATCACCGCGGAGGGTAAGGAACGCTTCGCCCAGCTGATCGCGCAGGCCGGACCCGAGACCTACGACGACACGGGCTTCGGCGTGCACTTCGCGTTCTTCGCCCGCACCGACCAGGCGACCCGCCTGCGCATCCTGGAGGGTCGCCGGCGCACGATCGAGGAGCGTCGCGAAGGACTTCGGGACGTGCTGGGCCGGGCAGCCGAGCGTCTCGACGCGTACACCCTGGAACTGCAACGCCACGGGCTCGACGCCTGCGAGCGTGAGGTCCGCTGGCTGGAGGAGCTCATCGCCAACGAGCGCTCCGGCCGTGCCCCGGTCGTCCCGCGATCCGGAACGACCGACGGTCCACGAGACAACAACAGCCCGCCTCCGCCTGGAGCGTCCAGGAATGAGCGGCCGTGATGAAGAAGAAGGAGGCAGACGCTATGGGCTCCGTCCGCGTCGCCATCGTCGGTGTGGGTAACTGCGCCTCGTCCCTCGTGCAGGGCGTGGAGTACTACCGCAACGCCGACCCGAACGACCGCGTCCCGGGTCTCATGCACGTCACCTTCGGCGACTACCACGTATCGGACGTGGACTTTGTCGCGGCGTTCGACGTGGACGCCAAGAAGGTCGGCATGGACCTCGCCGAGGCGATCGTCGCCAGTGAGAACAACACCATCAAGCTCTGCGACGTGGCGCCCACCGGCATCACCGTCCAGCGCGGCCCGACCTTCGACGGCCTGGGCCAGTACTACCGCGAGATCATCGAGGAGTCCGACGCCGAGTCGGTCGACGTGGTCAAGGCGCTGCGCGACGCGCAGGTCGACGTGGTCGTCTGCTACCTGCCGGTCGGCTCCGAGCAGGCGGCGAAGTTCTACGCCCAGGCTGCGATCGACGCCGGCTGCGCCTTCGTCAACGCGCTGCCGGTCTTCATCGCCTCCGACCCCCAGTGGGCGCAGAAGTTCACCGACGCCGGGCTGCCGATCGTCGGCGACGACATCAAGAGCCAGGTCGGTGCCACCATCGTGCACCGCGCGCTGGCGAAGCTGTTCGAGGACCGCGGCGTCGAGCTGCTGCGCACCTACCAGCTCAACTTCGGCGGCAACATGGACTTCATGAACATGTTGGAGCGCAACCGGCTGGTCTCGAAGAAGATCTCGAAGACCCAGTCGGTGACCTCCCAGATCCCGCACGAGATGGTCAAGAGCGACGTGCACATCGGCCCGTCGGACCACGTGCCGTGGCTGGACGACCGCAAGTGGGCGTACATCCGCCTGGAGGGCCGTTCCTTCGGTGACACCCCGCTCAACGCCGAGCTGAAGCTCGAGGTGTGGGACTCGCCGAACTCGGCCGGCGTCATCATCGACGCGGTCCGGGCCGCCAAGATCGCCCTGGACCGCAAGATCGGCGGCCCGATCCTCTCGGCCTCCTCCTACTTCATGAAGTCCCCGCCGGTGCAGTACGCCGACCACGACGCGCACGCCGCCGTCGAGGGCTTCATCACCGGCGACGTCGAGCGCTGACGCACCGGCACCGCACCGCCGAGGGCCGGGTCCGCACGGACCCGGCCCTCGCGCGTTCAGTCCGCCATCTCCAGGTACGGCGACAGCCGCAGCGCCAACTCCTCGACCGAGTCGACCTCGCCACTGGTCAACGCCTCGGTCAACGCCATCCGGTCCTTGGCCGGCATGGTGAGACGCAGGCCGGAACGGGACAGCAGGATACGCACCGCGGCCCAGGCGAGCCCGGCGTTCCACAGGTCGAGGGGACGCCAGATCATCAACCCGTGCAGCAGCGCCGCCGCCTTGTCCAGGGCGGTCGGGTAGGCGGGCTGCCCGATCAACCGCGCGTGCGGTCGGACGGTCGCCGCCACCAGGATCCCGGCGTCGCGTACCTGACTCCGGGGGCCGGTGTGCTCGGCGAGCAGGGTCAGCAGGTCCTCGGCGTCCGGCCAGGGGTGGGTCATCTGTCCCCCAGCATCTCGAAGAACTCCGCGTCCTCCTCGAATACCCGGCGGGCGGCCTGGCGGGTCCACTCGTCCCGGTCGTGCCGGTCCAGGTAGGCCTGCACCGCCACCTCGACCGTCTTGTGCATCGACCGGTGCTCCGCCTCGGCGAGCTCCTTGAGTCGCTGCTCGACCTCGGGCTTCAGGTTCAGGGTGAAGGCCATACCAGATTTGTATAACTCGTCCGTGGGTTGGTCAACCACGCTCGGCGTCACGTCTCCTCCTTACCGGGTAGTCCAGGACGATGGTGGCGAGAATCGCTCGGATCAGGGCGGACGGGCTGTGCGTTCAAGCTGTTCTCGGCGGTGAGCCGGTCGAGCAGGTCCTGTCGGCTCGCCGCCCCGACGCCCAACCCGAGCGCCGCCAGGAAACCGCGCTCCACGAGCCGCCGCGACCGACAGGGGAACGGTTCACCACAGGTGCACCCGCCGTCGTCCGCGAGAAGATGACAGCGGTGCAGCCGGTGACTCAACCGCCAGATGGTCGGTGACACGCACTCGGCCGGCGGATCGGCCGGCGGCTCCTCCGGATCGAAGCTGAGCCGCATCAGCCCACCGCCGACCCGAGTCGCCACCGCCAGGCCCGACTGAGTAGCGGTGCCGGCCCGGTTCGCCCCCGCCGGTGTGGGGCGAGCCAGCGCCGCAGCGCGGAACGCCGCTGCGGCGGGACCGGGTCGAGCACCGGCAGACCCAACTCCACCAGGCGGTTCGCTGCCGCGTTGGCCGACGGACACGGTACGACGGTCAGGCAGACCCGGCACTGCTGGCTCTCGGGATCGGCGACGTGCGCGGCGATGATCTCGTGTGCGGCGCGGCTCTCCACCCGCGCCCGGGTTTCGTACAGGCCCACTGGCATCCCTTCGCCAAGGGGCGGACGCGCGGTCCCGGGGTCACCACCGCGAGGGGGATTCGCGGCGGGGTTCCGCACGTCCGCCCGGCTCGGGGCCGGTGGTGCGCCATCAGGTCAGCGCGTCACCGGCCCAGGAAACCGAGGGGGTACGCACCGCGAAGCGCGTCGGCACCCGCTTCGTGCGGGTACGACGTGGTAGACAGTCGGGGAGTCGTTCCCCGGGACGCCGACCATCGCGTTGCGCCTCCCGTTCGGCTCGTTCCCGGACCGGGGTGGGCATGCCGCCAAGCCGTCCCATCCCGGTCCGTCCTCGTCTCGACCGTCGATCACCTTCAGTAATCGCAGCCACACGCAGCATGCAGCATGGCGGATCGCTGTGCAAGCTTGCATCGGTGGAATGTTTTCGAGATGCTTTACAAGGTCGGAGGGAGGTGGGGGAGAAGACATGCCAAACGAACATGCGTCCACGCTCCGCGCTCAATGGCTCGGTCAGCAGCTCCGCGAGATGCGGGAGAAGTCCCGGCTGACGCTGCGGGATGTGGGCGAATGCCTCAACCGAAACGCCAGCACTGTCAGCCGGATCGAATCAGGCATGCTGCCGGCCCGAGTGCCAGAGGTGTTGACCTACCTCGACGTATGCGGGATCGACGACCCGAAGAGACGTGACGACCTCAAGACGATGGCGCAGGACGTGTGGCAGAAGGGTTGGTGGGATGGACTCGCCGCCAACGTCGCCGCGTCCTTGATCGATTGGATCTGGCTGGAGAGTCGAGCCACCGCGATCGACTCCTTCCAGGATTCAGTCATCCCCGGCCTGCTCCAGACCAGGACATATGCCGAGACCGTCATCCGGGCGGCCGACGAGGATCTCGCGGACGATCAGCTTCACCGCTTCGTTGATCTGCGCATGACCCGTCAACAGCGGTTGAGCCAACCAGATCCGATCCGACTCTCGGTCATCATCAATGAAGGTGCGCTGCGCCGGATGGTCGGCGGGCCCGAGACAATGCGCGCCCAACTCGCCCATCTCCGCGAGATGGCCGGCTGGCCGAACGTCGAGATCATGATCCTGCCGTTCACCGCAGGAGCCCACGCCAGCCCGAACGGCGCCTTCGACGTCTTTCGGATGCGCCGGCCCTATCCACCTGCCGGCTGCATCTCCACGGTTGTCGGAACAGTCGTGGTCGAAGGGGAGAAAGCCGATTCGCTGCACCAGCGCTACAATCGGCTACGCCGGGCGGCGCTGCGCAACGGTGCCGTGCAGCGGGTTCTCTTCGATCTGGAAGCACGTCTGGAGTGAGCGCATGGCGACGGTCAACCCCCTCACCAACGCCGGGCTCCCGGTGGCCTGGCATGTCAGCACCCGCAGCGGCAACGGCGACGGTAACTGTGTCGAGGCCGGGCCGGTGCTGGACAGCAGTGGTCGCTTCGCCGTACGCGACAGCAAGGACCGTGGCGGACCGCTTCTGCTCTACCCCGCCGCCGGCTGGGCCGCCTTCGTCACGGACCTCCGCGCAGGTCGCCTCGCCCCACTCTCCTGACCCACCGGCCGCCGCACCTCCATGGTCAACTCCCTTGGGCCGATACTGCGGTAACCGCTCACCGCCGACACCGCTACATCGGCCCAAGGGCGAGGGCATGGGCGGGGCTGACCCGGAAACGATCAGGACCAGGCGCGGCGCAGGGCCACCCCCGCCTCCAGCTCCAGCAGGGTCACCTTGCGGGGCAGCCCGCCACCGAAGCCGACCAGCTTGCCGCCCGCGCCGACGATCCGGTGGCAGGGCACGATCACCGGGACCGGGTTGCGGTTGCAGGCCACCCCGACCGCCCGTGCCGCGCCGGGGTCGCCGACCCGCCGGGCCACCTCGCCGTAGGTGAGCGTCTCCCCGTACGGGATCCGGGTCATCTCCTGCCACACGGCGCGCTCGAATTCGGAGCCGCGCGGGGCAGCTACCGGCACGGTGAACCCGGTCAGCTCACCGGCGAAGTACGCCCGCAGCTCGGCGACCGCCCGACCGGCCAGCGCGTCGCCGGGCCGGTCGGCCGCCGACGTGACCCGGCCGAAGTGCGCGCCGCAGACCGCTGCGTCGTCGGTGGCGACGGAGAACTCCCCGATCGGCGAGTCGAGCACGGTCCAACGCATGCCGGCCATTCTTCCCGCTCCGACCGGCACCGAAGGCGGCGGGCCGGTCGGGCGGCGGGCCGGAGGCTGCGCTAGCTGCTGTAGGAGATGGTCCATCCCTTGCCGTCGAAGACGGCCTTCGCGCTGGTCATGCCGGCGGGGTACAACACCTGTGCGGGCGTGGTGAGCTCGGAGACGTCCATCACCTCGCTGCTCTCGAAGCTGCCGAAGGCGACCCAGTAGGTGGGCTTCGGGTCGAACTCGACTCCGGCGTTCGTCAGGGTCGGCACGACGAAGGTGCCGGCCCCCGACATGCCGATGCCCACACTTCCCTGGTCCTGGTCCCCCGCCCCCGGGACCGTGCCGTCCTCCTTGATTATCAGGCTGCCATTCTTCCCGGAGGAGCTGGTCGGCCCGAATTCAAAACCGCCGCCGACGTAGGAGAGGGTGACCAGGTTGTTCTGGGTCAGGTCTGCGGAGAGGGTCTGACCGGCCACGAACTGCGTTCCGGGGACGAGTGTCCCGACCTGACCCCAGACGAAGTTGTAGTCGATGCTCCACTGGTATTCGACGGTCGTCGACGGGTGGCACATCTTCGACATCCAGGCGAGCGTGACCGCGTCGCTCGGGAGGACGGGCATCTCCTGGAAGAGGATGGCGTTCATGTCGTCCAGCGCCGAATTGTTCAGGATCGTAATGCTGTAACTGACCGGGGCCGCGCCGACCCGGGCGGCACCCTCGCGCGCCCCGGCTGCTGCCCGGCTGGCCGGACCGGCACCGAGCAGTGCCGCACCCAGTCCTGCGCCCAGCGCGACCAGGCCGTCCCGTCGACTGATTCTGAATTCCTTCATGAACCCTCCTCGCTCGCGAGAACGCCCCTGCTGGCGCCCCCTGGAGAGGAGAGGTGCGCGTCAAGGTCAGAGTTTCCTGGATCTTCACCTCGTAATCAGCAATTCGGCGTTATCAATATGTTATGTATTCACCCCCCACCAGGGCAAGGGTCTACCTATTATGCGGGGCAACCGATTCCCGCCCGCCAGAAATTGCGTGTACAAAAGTATCGGTTTTCGCACTGCACCGGGGAAGGTGCGGTGGGTGCGGTGTCGACCCGCCGGGCCGCCGGGGCGGGCCGATGGGCCGAACGGACGGTGCCGTCGCGCCGGAATGATCACGCGGGACGTTGCGTCCGGTCGCTACCGTGCAGGTCGTGGCCACGGGGACGCTCATCTTTCTGATCATCGGTGGCGTGGGCGTCGGTGTGCTGGCGCTGGCCCTGCTCGGCGGCGAAATCCTGCATTTCGGTCATCCTGACATCGACGGTCCGGTCTCCGTCGAGGCGGTCGCCGGCTTCCTCGGCGCGTTCGGCTTCGGCGCGGCCATCGTCAACGAACTGCTCGGTGGGGGTACCCCGGGGATGATCGCGGCGGCCGTCGGTGGCGGCGCGCTCGCCGCCGTGCCCACCGCCTGGCTGGCCGGGCGACTGAGCCGGGCGGCGCGGAACATGCGGACCGACGCCACCCCCACCCGGGACGACCTGGTCGGCGCGCTCGGCCTGGTGGTCACTCCGATCCCGACCGACGGTTACGGCGAGGTGCGGGTACGCGTCGCCGGCCAGCCGGTGAAACTCAACGCCCGCGCCGACCGGCCCATCCCGCTCGGCGCGCAGATCTTCGTGGTGCAGTCGCTGAGCGAGACCAGCGTGCACGTCGAGACCTACTGACCCTCTTCTCGCAGAGACGGAACCACCATGCCTCTCCTCATCGCCATCGTCGGCGCGGTCGTCCTCGCCCTCGTCCTCGTGTTGTTCGTGCTCTCCCGGATCAAGGTGGCCGGGCCGAACGAGGCGTTCATCGTCACCGGCCGCAAGGGACGGACCACGCAGACCGCCGACGGCGGCCGGTCCACCGACAACTCCGGCCAGAAGGTCGTCCTCGGCGCGTCGGTCTTCGTGCTGCCGGTGGTGCAGAAGCTCCAGTCGCTCGACCTGTCCAGCCGCCGCATCGACGTCGGCATCCGGGGCGCGGTCAGCAAGCAGGGCATCCGGGCCGACCTGCACGGCGTCGCCATCGTCAAGGTCGGCGGCACCGAGGACGCCATCCGGGCCGCCGCCCAGCGCTTCCTGCACCAGCAGGACGAGATCGACAACTTCACCCGGGAGGTGCTGGCCGGCGCGCTGCGCTCGATCGTCGGTCGGCTCACCGTCGAGGAGGTCATCCGGGACCGGGCCGCGTTCGCCAACGCGGTCGCCGAGGAGGCCGAGCACTCGATGACCAACCAGGGTCTGGTGCTGGACACCTTCCAGCTCCAGGACATCCTGGCCGAGGGGTCGTACCTGCAGGACCTCGGTCGGCCGGAGGCGGCCCGGGTGCTCAAGGACGCGGCCATCGCCGAGGCCCGCGCCCGGCAGCAGGCCGAGCAGGAGCGGCTGCTGGCCGAGGAGGCGATCGCCGAGGCGAACCGGAACCTGTCGCTGAAGCAGGCCGGCATCCAGGCCGAGATCGACGCGGCGAAGGCCAAGTCGGCGGCGGCCGGGCCGCTCGCCCAGGCCGAGCGGGACCAGGCGATCCTCTCCGAGCAGCAGAAGGTCGCCGAGCGCAACGCCGAACTCAAGCAGCGTCAGCTCGACACCGAGGTGCGCAAGCCGGCCGACGCGGCCCGGTACAAGGTGGAGCAGGAGGCGGAGGCGGCCCGCAACGCGGCGGTGCTGAACGCCGACGCGCAGCGGCAGGCCACCATCGCCGCCGCCCAGGCCGCCGCCGAGCAGGCCCGGCTCACCGGTGAGGGCGAGCGGGCCCGCCGGGCGGCGCTGGCCGAGGCGAACGCGATCGAGGGTGCCAAGGAGGGCGAGGCCGAGCAGCGTCGCCGGTCCGCGATCGCCGAGGCGGTCGAGCGGGAGGGCCAGGCCGAGGCCACCGCCATCCTGGCCCGCGGTCAGGCCGAGGCCGACGCGATGGCCCGCAAGGCCGAGGCGTTCGCCGCGTACGGCGAGGCGGCCGTGCTCGACCTGCTGGTCAAGATGTTGCCGCAGGTGGTCGAGGCGGCCAGTGCCCCGATCGGTGCGATCGACAAGCTGACGGTGATCTCCACCGACGGGGCGTCCTCGCTGACCAAGTCGGTGGCCGGCAACGTGGCGCAGGGCCTCCAGCTCGGCTCCGACCTCACCGGCATCGACCTGTCGGCCCTGCTGGCCAAGCTGGGCGCGGCGTCGGCCGGTTCGCCGGCCAACGGCAAGCCGCCGGTCGAGGGCAGCGCGGTCGAGACCCGCTGACCGTACGACGAAGCGGGGCCGTCCGGCACGCCGGGCGGCCCCGCTGTCGTCCGGCTCAGCGCAGGCCCTGCTCCCCGGCCCAGCGGAGCAGCTCCGCCTCGGCCTCGTCGCGGTCGAGCGGGCCGCGTTCCAGGCGCAGCTCCTTGAGGTGCTGCCAGGCCCGGCCGACCACCGGCCCCGGCGGCACGCCGAGCAACTCCATGATCGCGTTACCGTCCAGGTCGGGCCGGACCCGGGCCAGGTCCTCCTCGGCGGCGATCCGGGTGATCCGTTCCTCCAGCGCGTCGTAGTCGGCGGCGAGCTGGGCCGCCTTGCGCCGGTTGCGGGTGGTGCAGTCGGAACGGGTCAGCTTGTGCAGCCGGTCCACCAGGTCACCGGCGTCGGTGACGTACCGGCGGACGGCCGAGTCGGTCCACTCGCCCCGGCCGTAGCCGTAGAACCGCAGGTGCAGGCCGACCAGCTTGGTGACCTGGGCGGTGACGTCCTTGGGGTAGCGCATCGCCTTCATCCGGGCCTTGGTCAGCCGGGCGCCGACCACCTCGTGGTGGTGGAAGCTGACCCGGCCGTCCGGCCCGACCGCCTTGGTCGCCGGCTTGCCCACGTCGTGCATGAGCGCGGCCATCCGCAGCACGAAGTCAGCGCCGTCGGTCTCGTACGACACCGCGTTGCTCACCACGGTCAGGGTGTGCTCGTAGACGTCCTTGTGCTGGGCGTGCTCGTCGATGGTCAGCTTGAGACCGGTCAGCTCGGGCAGGAACCGGTCGGCCAGCCCGGTGTCGACCAGCAGCCGCAGCCCGGTCACCGGGTCGGTGCCGCAGAGCAGCTTGGTGAACTCGTCGCGGATCCGCTCGGCGGTGATCCGGTCCAGGTCGGCGGCCATCGCCGTCATCGCCGTCCGCACGTCGGGGTGGACGGCGAAGCAGAGTTGGGCGGCGAACCGGGCGGCCCGCAGCATTCGCAGCGGGTCGTCACCGAACGACTCGGCCGGGGTGCCGGGGGTACGGATGATCTTCGCGGCCAGGTCGTCCAGCCCGCCGTGCGGGTCGGTGAACCGGTGATCGGGGAGGCTGACCGCCATCGCGTTGACGGTGAAGTCGCGCCGCCGCAGGTCGTCGGTGAGGTTCTCGCCGTACTCGACGACCGGGTTACGGCTGACCTGGTCGTACGCCTCGGCACGGAAGGTGGTGACCTCCAGCCGGAGGCCGTCGCGCTGGCACCCGATGGTGCCGAACTCCCGCCCGGTCTCCCAGATCGACTCGGCCCAGCCCTTGACGATCCGCAGCGTCTGGTCGGGTCGGGCGTCGGTGCAGAAGTCGAGGTCGTCGCCGAGCCGACCGAGCAGTGCGTCGCGTACCGAACCGCCCACCAGGTGCAGCTCGTGGCCGGCACGGGCGAACCGGCGGCCCAGCTCGTCGGCGACCGGGGAGACGCGGAGCAGCTCGGCGACGGCGTTGCGCTGCGCGGTGGTCAGCTCACGGCGCTCGGCGGTGTGGGGTGCGGAGGCTTCGGACATGGGATCGCCAGCCTATCGGGCGGGGACCGGAACCGATCCGCCGGGCGTGGGTGTCGGGTGCGGGTTGACTATGGTCATGGGCGTGCGGACCGGTGCCGGCTCCGACGGATCCCTGGGAGGCTGGAGATGAGCGGCGGGCTCTACCGCAGCGCGAACGCCGCGCAGGGTGGCGACGGGCCCCGGCCGTACGACGGGGCGACGTTCATCTCCGCCGAGCCGTTGAACCAGCCGGGGGTGGCGGCGACCGAGCCGCCGCAGGAGGTGGTCGCCGAGACCAGCGCCGCGGCGAACAGCGCGGTGATGGCGGTCGGCAGCCTGGTCAGCCGGGGTACCGGCTTCGTCCGCAACCTGATGATCGGGGCCGCGCTGGGCAGCGCGGTCGGCGACGCGTTCACCACCGCCCAGTTCCTGCCCAACCAGGTCTACGAGTTCCTGCTCGGCGGCGTGCTGACCAGCGTGCTGATCCCGGTGCTGGTCCGCCGGAGCAAGGCCGACCCGGACCGGGGCGAGGCGTACGCCCAGCGGCTGCTGACCCTCGCGGTGCTGGCCCTCGCCGCCACCGTGGTGATCGCCCTGCTGCTGGCCTCGACCCTCACCACGCTCTACGCCGGTGGCAAGAACCGGGACTACACGGACCTGGTCACCAACCTGTCGTACCTGATGCTGCCGATGCTGTTCTTCACCGGTGTCAGCGCGTTGATCGCGGCGGTGCTGAACACCCGGGGGCACTTCGCCGCCCCGATGTGGGCGCCGATCCTCAACAACCTGGTCGTCATCGGCACCTTCGGCCTCTACATCGTGGTGTACGGCGCGCAGGCGCTGGGGCCGGGGGACATCGGCTGGGACCGGATCCTGCTGGTCGGCGGGGGCACCCTGCTCGGCGTGGCGGTGCAGGCCGCCGGGCTGCTGCCGGCGCTGCGCAAGGTGGGCTTCCGGTGGAAGCTGCGGCTCGACTTCCGGGAGCTGGGTCTGCGCGAGCTGGCCCGGCTCGGCGGCTGGATGTTCTGCTACGTCGCGGTCAACCAGCTCGGCCTGTTCGTGGTGGTCAACCTGCTCACCCGGGCCGCCGGTGGCGACGAGGACAACGCCGGTCTGCTGATCTACAACAACGTCTTCCTGCTGCTGATGATGGCGCACGGGATCATCGCCGTCTCGATCATCACGGCGCTGATGCCCCGGATGAGCGCCGCCGCCGCCGAGGGCCGGTTCGCCGACGTCACCGCCGACCTGTCCCGGGGCACCCGGATGGTGACGGCGGTACTCGCCCCGATCGCGGTCTGCTACGCGGTGCTGGCCGGCCCGGTCTCCGTGGTGGTCTTCCGGTACGGCGCGTTCACCGGCGACAACGCGCTGGCCACCTCGCTGGTGCTGCTGGTGGCCGCGCTGGGCCTGGTGCCGTTCGCGATCAGCCAGCTGTTCACCTTCGCCTTCTACGCCCTGCCGGACACCCGCACCCCGGCGCTGGTGAACATCCCGGTGGTGATCCTGCGGGTGGCCGTGCAGATCGGGGTCTTCGTCGCCTTCTCGGCCACCTTCGCGGCGGCCGGCATGATGCTCGGCAACGCCGTCTCGTACGTGGCGGCGGCGGTGCTCTCGGCGCTGCTGCTGCGGCCCCGGGTCGGCCGGATCGGGCTGGGCCGGATCATGCGGACCATGGGCAAGGTGCTGGTGGCGGCGCTCGGCGCGGCGCTGGTCGGCCTGTTGGTGGTCGGCCTGCTCCCGGGCGATCCGGGCAACCTGAGCTGGACGGCGGCGGCGGTACGGCTGGTCGGAGGCGGGGTGGTGATCGGCGGGACGTACCTGGGCCTGGCGATGGTGCTGCGGATCGGCGAGATCACCGAGGTGGTCGCCATGGTCCGCCGCCGCCTCGGCCGCTGACCCGCTGTTCTCCGCCCGCTGACTTTCCGCCAGCAGCCCGCCGCCCGCCCTTCCCGGCCTGCCGCCCGCCGGGCCGTCCCGGACAGGGGACACGCAGGGTGAACGAGGATCACCAGCCTGGGGACACGCCTGTGGATAACGTGGTGAGCCCCCGGTCAGTCGCCGTAAAGGCCTGTGGATAACCAACCGTACGGCTGAGCATGTACGGCCGTTCGGCGGGAACCTGACCTGCTGCCACCGGGTTGTCACCGGTGGGTCGGCCCGGGAGTAGACGGTTTGCGACCAGCGTCTAGATTGGCGGGTACCGGTGCCGGCAAGGCGGACGAGAGCGATCGTAAACGGACGTGGTCCCTCAAATGCGACAGCCCGTCGAGCGCGGCGGGAAGATGACATGTCGGGATGACGGGCCGTCCGGGTAAGGTCGCTTTCGACGGACACGGCAGGTGGCCGACGCCCCGCGTCGACGCCGCCGACCGGTTCCATCGACGGCGGAGCGGGAAGCCACATGCCCAGCAGCGCGGGTCCATCGATCGACACGATCACCGAGGGAGGACGGGTGACCCAGGTCGGCGAGGGTCAGGAGGCGGAGGAAACTGCTCCTCCCATCATGACCTTCGGTGCTCCCACAGCCGGTGAGATCCTCGCCGAGCGGTACGAGCTGGTCGAGCACATCAACAACGACAGTGCCGGACGCCTGGTCTGGCGGGGGGTCGACGTCATCCTGCGCCGGCCCGTGGCGGTCGTGCTCCGCTACCCCGGCGGCGACTCCGCCACCGAGATGCTCCAGGCCGCGGTGGCCGCCAGCCGGGTCATCCACCCCAACCTGGTCGGCGTCTACGACGCCATCGACGAGGACGTCCGGGCGTACGTCGTCCGGGAGTGGGTCGACGGCCGGTCCCTGCGCGAACTGGTCGCCGACGGGCCGCTGGATCCGGCCCGGGCCACCGCCATCGGCAACGCGGTCGCCAGCGCCATCGCCGCCGTGCACGCCACCGGGATGGTCCACGGCAACGTGCATCCCGGCACCGTGATGATCAGCGACGACGGCCGGGTGGTGCTGGCCGACGCCCGTACCGACGGTGACGACAGCCAGGAAGCCGACATCCGCGCGGTGGGCGGCATCCTCTACCACGCCCTCACCGGGCACTGGCCGCACGCCGAGGCCCCGCTGCGCGGCGCGACCGCCGGCCACGGCCGGGCCGCCATCCCGGACGCCGTGCGCGACGCCAGCGGCGCCATCGCCGCCCCCCGGCAGGTCCGGGCCGGCGTGCCGGCGTACCTCGACGACCTGACCATGGACCTGCTCGACGCCGAGATCGCCCCGCCGTCGTCGGACGTGCTCTCGGCCGAGCTGAGCCGCCTCGACATCCCCGCCGAGGACCACTTCCTCGACCAGACCGGCACCATCCGGTTCACCGCCGACGGGGTGGAGGACCGCTCGCCGCTGGCCGCCGCGGGTGGTCGGAAGGTCGCGATCGGCATCGCCGGTCTGCTGGTGGTCGCCCTGGTCGGCCTGCTCATCGGCATCAACACGCTGGGCGGCGAGGACACCCCGGTGACCGAGCCGGTGGCCCGCCCCTCCACCAGCGCCCCGGTCGACACCACCCCGGCGCCCGCCGTGCGCAAGCTGACCATCCAGGACATCCGGATCATCGACCCGGACAGCCGCCAGCGCAACGAGCTGGGCGACGCCGAGAAGATGATGGACGGCGACGAGAACAAGGGTTGGGAGACCGACACCTACTACTCGGCGAACTTCAGCAACTACAAGAAGGGCATGGGGGTCTGGATCGACCTCGGCGCCCCGCACACCGTCAAGTCGCTCACCGCCACCCTGTCGGACTCCGGCGTCTCCGCCGCGCTGTTCACCGGCACCGGCGACTTCCCGTCCACCTCCCAGGGTGACAAGGACCTGGTCAAGGGCTTCAAGACGCGGATCGGCCAGCCGTTCGAACAGCACGACGGCACCAAGATGGCCTTCGACGGCTTCAATCCGGAGCAGCAGTACCAGTACCTGCTCTTCTGGATCACCGAGCTGCCGTCCACCGAGCGGGGCTTCAAGGTGGGTGTCCAGGAGATCTCGGTCCAGGGATCGTGATCCACCGGCCGTCACCCCGTCACCGCCGTCGGACGTGCTGATGGTCGGCCCCGGTGGGCACCCGCCCGACCCGGCGACCGTCGCGTCGGGGTCGGTCGTGCTGTCCCACACCGACACCGCCGACCTGGACCTGCTCCGCGCCCATGTGGCCGGTGACCGGGACGCCTTCACCGAGCTGTTCCACCGCCACCGCGACCGGCTCTGGGCGGTGGCCCTGCGGACCACCGGGGACCGGGAGGAGGCGGCGGACGCCCTCCAGGACGCGCTGCTCTCCGCCCACCGCGCCGCCGGCCGGTTCCGGGGCGACTCCGCCGTCACCACCTGGCTGCACCGGATCGTGGTCAACGCCTGCCTGGACCGGATCCGTCGCCGGCAGGCGCATCCCACCCTCCCGCTGCCCGACGGCAACCGCACCGACGATTCCGGTCGGGTCGTCGGCGTCGAGCCGGCCGCCCCGGCCACCGACCACGACACCGCCCTGGTGGTCCGCCAGGCCCTGGCCGGGCTGCCGGTCGAGCAGCGGGCCGCGCTGATCCTGGTGGACGTGCAGGGCTACCCGGTGGCCGAGGTCGCCCGGATTCTCGGCGTGGCCGAAGGGACGGTGAAGAGCCGTTGCGCCCGGGGCCGTGCCCGCCTGGCCGGAGTGCTCGGGCACCTACGGACCGGCGACGACACGCCGACGTCCCGTCCCGCCGGCACCGGTCCGGCCGGGGCGGGCGGCACCGCTGACGGCTCTTCCCGGACGGGTCGGGACGTTTCCGACGTCACACCCGGGAACCGGCAGCCGGCCAACGGCGTCCGACCGGGGTCGGGGCAGACCCGGCGGGGCGCCATCCAGGAGGAGACGTGACGGGCCGGAAGCACGGTGCGGTCGACCACGACCTGCTCGCCGACTATGTGGGCGGGGCGCTGGACGGCACCCCGGAGCAGCTCGTCGTCGCCCGACTGCTGACCGAGGACCCGGCCTGGGCGCAGGCGTACGCCGTGCTCGCCCCTGCCGTGGCCCGGGTGCACGACGACCTGACGGGCTGGGGCGCCACCGTGCCGGAGATGCCACCGGGCGTGGTGGAGCGGCTCGCCGCGGCGCTCGCCGGCGCCGGCCCGGCCCCCACCGAGCCCGCGGCCCCCACCGAAGCCACCGAAGCCACCGAAGCAGCCGGAGCCGGCGGAGCAGCCGGAGCCATGGAAGCCACCGAGGTCGCCGGGGCAGCGGAAACCGAACGGTCCGGTGCCGCCGAGGTTGGCGACCGGCCAGAACGGACCGGACCGGCCCGGCCCGGCCAGCCGGTGCCGGCGCAGCCGGGCGGTCGGCGTACCCCGGGCACCCGGGCCGGTGACGGGCGGACCGATCCGTCCGGTCCCGGCCGGCGGCGGCGCTGGACCCGGCTCGCCGGGCCGGTCGGCCTCGCCGCGGCGACCCTGGCCGCGGTGGGATTCGGCGTGGCCCAGCTGGTCGACGGCACCACCGGCCAGGAGTCGCCCGCCTCGACGATGGCTGGGCCGGCACAAAACAACGCGGAGAGCGCGGGACGCGGTTTCCGGTTCACCGGTGAGCCCCAGCGCAGCGGCGTCGACTGGTCCCCGGCGACGCTGGGTGGCGCCTCGGTCGAGCCGCTGTCCGGGCTCGGCACCCCTTCGGCCGTCCAGCCCGGTAGCACCACCCAGGCCGGCCCCACCGCCCCGGAGCGTCCGGAGGACAAGCGCCGGTCGACGCCCGGCGGGCTGGACCGGCTGACCGCACGGGCGGCACTCGACACCTGCCTCGCCGAGATCTCGACGGAGCACGGGCGCGGGCCGGTCACCGTCGAGGTCGTCGACTACGCCACGTTCAACGGCGAGCCGGCGCTGGTGGTCCGGTTCGCCGACCCCGGCGGCGACCGGTGGGCGTGGGTGAGCGGCGCGGAGTGCGGGGTGCCGGGATCCGGCGCGGACACCCGGTACCGGTCGCGGGTAGGGTGAGGGCGCGGTCACCGCTCGTCCCGCATCGCGTGACGTGACCCACCGGACGAGCGGTCCGGGAATCTCCGGTTCGTACGATGACGTTCTGCAAGTCAGCCGCCGACGTCCTCAGCCGTCGGCGCTCGGATCGACGTCGGTACGCCGCCGATGTCGTACACACACATCGGGAGACGGCAGTGGACGAGGTCCGCAACCTGATCATCATCGGCTCCGGGCCGGCCGGGTACACGGCGGCGGTCTACGCCGCGCGTGCCAACCTCAAGCCACTCGTGATCGAGGGTGTCCAGTCCGGCGGTGCGCTGATGACCACGACCGAGGTGGAGAACTTCCCCGGTTTCGCCGACGGCATCCTCGGCCCCGAGCTGATGGACAACATGCGCAAGCAGGCCGAGCGGTTCGGCGCGGAGTTCCTGACCGACGACGTCACCCGGGTGGAGCTGAAGGACACCGGCGACACCGGTTCCGCCGCGGTGAGCACGGTGTGGGTCGGGCAGACCGCCTACCGGGCGAAGGCCGTCATCCTCTCCACCGGCTCGGCCTGGCGTCCGCTGGGCGTGCCGGGTGAGCAGGAGTACCTGGGGCACGGCGTGTCGTCCTGCGCCACCTGTGACGGGTTCTTCTTCCGCAACCAGCACATCGTGGTGGTCGGCGGCGGGGACTCCGCGATGGAGGAGGCCAGCTTCCTGACCCGGTTCGCCGAGTCGGTCACCATCATCCACCGGCGCGACTCGTTCCGGGCCAGCAAGATCATGGCCGACCGCGCGCTGGGCAACGACAAGATCAGGGTCGAGTGGAACAGCACCGTCGAGGAGGTGCTCGGCGACGACGGCAAGGTGACCGGCGTCCGGATCCGCCACGTGCACACCGGCGACGTCAAGGTACTCGACGTGACCGGCGTCTTCGTGGCGATCGGCCACGACCCGCGCAGTGAACTCTTCCGCGACCAGGTCGAGCTGGACGACGAGGGTTACGTGAAGGTGCAGGCGCCGAGCACCCGGACCAGCGTGCCGGGCGTCTTCGCCGCCGGTGACGTGGTCGACCACACCTACCGGCAGGCGATCACCGCCGCCGGCACGGGCTGTGCCGCCGCCCTCGACGCCGAGCGGTTCATCGCGACCCTGAGCTGAACGACCGCAACGCCAACAACCGAGCAGGAGGGTCATAGTGGGAGCAACGAAGGTCGTCACCGACGCCAGCTTCACCGCCGACGTGCTGAAGTCCGACAAGCCGGTCCTGGTGGACTTCTGGGCCGAGTGGTGCGGGCCGTGCCGCAAGGTGTCGCCGCTGCTGGAGGAGATCGCGGGCGAGATGGCCGGCCAGGTCACCATCGTCAAGCTCAACATCGACGAGAACCCGGAGACGGCCCGCGCCTACCGGATCATGTCGGTGCCGACCCTCACCATCTTCAAGAATGGCGAGCCGGTGCAGTCGATCGCCGGGGCCAAGCCGAAGGGCGAACTGGTCCGGCTGATCGAGTCCGCGCTGTAACCACCCCCGTACCACCGGAACCCCGCGCCCCCACCGGGTGCGGGGTTCCGTCGTCACCACGGTCGACCTGCGCGAACGTCGACCCTGCGCGGTCCTGCCACGGTACGCTCCGTAAGCGCCGCTCCGACCGGACGCGCAGCGTGGCCGTCAGCGACGGTGCCCGGCAGCCAACCTCCGAGGGGGTCCTGCGTGCGTCCGATCCGACCTGGTGACCGCGGACCGGCAGTGGCCGAGATCCGCGCCGTCCTGACCGGCCTGGACCTGCTGCCGGCCGCCCCGGGCGACGAGTTCGACAGCGCCACCGAACGCGCCGTGCGGGCCTTCCAGCAGTCCCGGGGGCTCAGCGCCGACGGCCGGGTCGGCGCGGAGACCTGGCGGGCGCTGGACGCCGCCCGCTGGCGGCTCGGCGCCCGCACCCTCTACCACGCGGTGCCCGAGCCCCTCACCGGCGAGGACGTCCGGTCGTTGCAGGAGCGGCTGCTGGAGATGGGGTACGACACCGGTCGCGCCGATGCCATCTACGGGGTCCGCACCTCACGGGCGGTGGCGCAGTTCCAACGCGAGGTGGGGCTGAAGCCCGACGGCTCCTGCGGCCCGTACACGATGGGCGCGCTGCGGCGGCTCGGCCGCAAGGTGGTCGGCGGACGCCCCCAGTGGCTCCGCGAGTCCGACGCGATCCGGCAGTCCGGCCCGACGCTGGTCGGCCGGACCGTGGTCATCGATCCGGGGCACGGCGGCGTCGACCCGGGGGTCGTGGTGCCCGACGGCGACCTGCGCTGGACCGAGGCGGACCTGGTGCACGACCTGGCCAGCCGACTGGAGGGCCGGCTCGCCGCGGCCGGGGTACGGGTGCAGCTGACCCGAGGTCCCGCGTCCCGCAGCTGCCTGCCGGACACCGACCGGGCGGAGCTGGCCAACTCGCTCGGCGCGGACGTCTTCATCTCGCTGCACACCGACGGCCACCCCAATCCGGCCGCCGACGGGGTGGCCACCTACCACTACGGCACCGACAACGGCGTCACCTCGGCCACCGGTGAACGACTCGCCGGGCTGGTGCAACGGGAGATCGTGGCACGGACCGGGCTGCGGGACTGTCGCACCCATGCCAAGACCTGGGACCTGCTGCGGCTGACCAGGATGCCCGCCGTCCGGGTCGAGGTGGGCTACCTGACCTCCCCGCAGGACCGGTCCCGGCTGGTCGACCCACGGTTCCGGGACCGGCTCGTCGAGGCGATCGTGGCCGCCGTGCAGCGGATGTTCTTCCCGGTGGAGCGGGACGTGCCGACCGGCTCGATCGACGTGAGCGAGCTACGGGCGGTGGTGGCCGCCGGCGCGGTCCGCCGCTGAGCAACCGCCGGCTCAGCCGGCGCTGGAGCGGGTCGCCGGGGCGGGACGGACCGGGCGGAGCAGGCTCTCCGGGCTCATCGAGCCGAGCAGCTTCTCCAGCGCGTACTCGACGTCGGACTTCCAGCTCAGCGCGGTGCGCAGCTCAAGTCGCAGGCGTGGGTAGCGCGGATGCGGACGCACCGTCTTGAAGCCCACCGAGAGGAAGAAGTCGGTCGGTGCCACACAGGCCCGGACGGAGTCGTCCGGCTCGTCGCCGAACTTCGCGTCGCCGAACGCCTCAATGGCCTTGATGCCCCGCTTGGTCAGGTCCCGGGCGACGCCCTGCACCAGCATCCGGCCCAACCCGCCGCCGGCGAACGCCGGCACCACGCTGGCGGTCATCAGCAGCGCCGCGTCCGCCGAGACCGGCGAGGTCGGGAACGCCATCGACCGGGGTACGTAGGCCGGTGGCGCGAACATCACGAAACCGGCGGGCATCCCGTCGACGTACGCCAACTTGCCGCAGGAACCCCACTCCAGCAGGGTCTGGGAGACCCAGGCCTCCTTCTCCAGCCCCGGATCGCCGTTGGCACA
The DNA here is from genome assembly GCF_900090265.1 of Micromonospora rifamycinica. Classification (NCBI taxonomy): domain Bacteria; kingdom Bacillati; phylum Actinomycetota; class Actinomycetes; order Micromonosporales; family Micromonosporaceae; genus Micromonospora; species Micromonospora rifamycinica. The sequence goes on along the minus strand of NZ_LT607752.1, from coordinate 4,424,757 downwards.
GGCCCGCTCGGCGGAGACCGGGTCCAACTCCCAGTAGACGCACTCCCGGCACGGCCGGGGCAGGTCTTCCAGGGTGTCGAGGGTCAGACTGACCAGACGTCGCGACATCAGAGCATCCCCACACTTAGGCTCGGAGGCGAGACAGCCCACCACGCGTCCCCGAGTCGCCCGCTGCGTCCCCGACGAGCGATCGTACGCCGCCTGCCGACCGTACGGGAGGGGACGCGCGAATGGCCACCTGAGCGGGCGACGGCCGTCCGGGATGTGGACGGGCACCACATCGTGACCGCTGACCGGTCCACCGGGGACTACGATCGACCGACCGGCGTCCCCGCGCCGCCATGGTCGCCGGCACTGCGGGTACCCCAGCGGGCGGGAGCCCGACCGACACCCGATCGAGGTGATGTCATGACCGGAACGACGCTCGACGACTACACCGACCGGTACGCCCGGCGGGTCCGGGGCATGACCGCCTCGGAGATCCGGGCACTCTTCGCGGTCGCCAGCCGCCCGGAGGTCGTCTCGCTCGCCGGTGGCGCACCCTACATCGCCGCGCTGCCGCTGGACGCGGTCGGCGAGATGCTCGGCAAGCTCGGCTCCGAGCACGGCGTCACCACCCTCCAGTACGGCATCGGCCAGGGCAGTCTGGAGCTGCGCGAACGGATCTGCGAGGTGATGGCGTTCTCCGGTATCGACGCCTCCTGCGGGGCCTCCCCGGACGACGTGGTGGTCACCGTCGGCGGGCAGCAGGCGCTCGACCTGGTGGCCCGGCTCTTCCTCGACCCGGGTGACGTGGTGCTCGCCGAGGGTCCGACCTACGTCGGCGCACTCGGGGTGTTCCAGGCCGCCCAGGCACAGGTCGTGCACGTGCCGATGGACGACGACGGGCTGGTCCCGGAGGCCCTGGAGGTGGCGATCGCCGACCAGGCCCGCGCCGGCCGGCGGGTGAAGTTCCTCTACACCATCCCCACCTACCAGAACCCGGCCGGCGTGACGCTGAGCGAGGAGCGGCGGGAACGGGTGCTCGACATCTGCGAGCGCGCCGGCCTGCTGGTGGTCGAGGACGACCCGTACGGTCAGCTCGGTTTCGAGGGCGAGGCCCCCGCGCCCCTGCGTGCCCGCCGCCGGGACGGGGTGTTCTACCTGAGCACCTTCTCCAAGACGTTCGCCCCCGGGCTGCGGGTCGGCTGGATCCTGGCCCCGCACGCGGTACGCGACAAGCTGGTCATCGCCAGCGAGGCGCAGATCCTCTGCCCCAGTGCCTACGCGCAGGCCGCCGTCTCGACGTACCTGTCGACGATGCCGTGGCGCGAACAGCTCAAGGTCTACCGCGAGATCTACCGGGAGCGGCGGGACGCGCTGCTCGGCGCGCTGCACGACCTGATGCCCGAGGGCACCACCTGGACCAGGCCCACCGGTGGCCTCTTCGTCTGGGCCAGCCTGCCCGACGGGCTGGACGCCAAGGCGATGGTGCCGCGTTCCATCGCCGCCCGGGTCGCCTACGTGCCGGGCACCGGCTTCTACGCCGACGGCACCGGCACCGGCAACATGCGCCTCAACTTCTCCTTCCCCACCCCCGAACGGATCCGGGAGGGGGTGCGCCGGCTGGCCCGGGTGATGGAGCAGGAGATCGCCATGCGGCAGGTCTTCGGCGCGGTCACCCCGACCGGGAGCCGGCGGGGCGGCCCGGACGCCCCGGGCCCCGACTTGGCATGATTCCCGCATGGCTGCCACTCCCGTCGAGCGTTCCCTCGTGACCGATCCCGCCGCCGTAGCGTCCCCGGGCACCGATCCGGCCGCCGAGTTGCGCGTGCTGGTGCTCGCCGGTGGCCTGTCCTACGAGCGGGACGTCTCGCTGCGGTCGGGCCGGCGGGTGCTCGACGCGCTGCGCGGCACCGGGGTGGAGGCGGAACAGCGGGACGCCGACGTGGCGCTCCTGCCCGCGCTGGCCGCCGACCCGCCGGACGCCGTAGTGATCGCCCTGCACGGTGCCACCGGTGAGGACGGCTCGCTGCGGGGGGTGCTCGACCTCTGTGACGTCCCCTACGTCGGCTGCGACGCACGGGCCTCCCGGCTCGCCTGGGACAAGCCGTCGGCCAAGGCGGTGCTCCGGGAGAGCGGCATCCCCACCCCCGACTGGGTGGCCCTGCCGCACGACCGCTTCTCCGAGCTGGGTGCGGTGGCGGTGCTCGACCGGATCGTCCAGCGGCTGGGGCTACCCCTGATGGTCAAGCCGACGCAGGGCGGCTCGGGCCTGGGCGCCGCCGTGGTCCGGGACGAGGCGGCGCTCCCGGCCGCGATGGTCGGTTGCTTCGCGTACGACTCGACGGCGCTGGTCGAACGGTACGTGCCCGGCATGGACGTGGCGGTCTCCGTGGTCGACCTGGGCGACGGGCCGCAGGCGCTTCCGCCGGTGGAGATCGTGCCCCGCAACGGCGTGTACGACTACGCGGCCCGCTACACCGCCGGCCGGACCACCTGGCACGCCCCGGCCCGACTCGACGCGGCCGTGGCCGCCGAGGTGGCCGAGGTGGCGTTGGCCGCGCACACCGCGCTCGGGCTGCGCGACCTCTCCCGCGTCGACCTGATCGTCGACGGGGACGGCCGGCCGCACGTGCTGGAGGTCAACGTGTCGCCCGGCATGACGGAGACTTCACTGCTGCCGTTGGCGATCCAGGCGGCCGGGCTGGACTTCGGTCAGGTCCTCGGCACCCTGGTCCGTCGGGCCGCAGCCCGCCGCGTCTGACCTTTCCCGCAGCTTCAACCTTCGCGGCTGAGCCGGCTGGGGCGCTACCCTTCCGTCGACTTGCCCGGCCGCCCGGCGGCGTCGGACCCGCCGACCGCGACACTCGATCCAGTTTCGCCGGTCCCGCCGGTCCCGCCGGTCCCGCCGGTCCCGCCGGCCCGGTCGGGGCCAGTCCCGCCGGCCCGGTCGGGGCCAGTCCCGCCGGCCCGGTCGGGGCCAGTCCCGCCGGCCCGGTCGGGGCCGGTCCCGCCGGTCCCTTCGGTCTGGTCAGAGCCGCTCCCGCTGGCGGGGTCGGAGGCATCGTCCTCCGGGAGATCGCCAGCCCCGGAGTGCCAGGTGCCGCCGACGTCGGGGTCGCGGTGGGCACCGCCCGGAGTGCCGAGCGAGGTCTCCTCCGACAGCACTGGCGAGGTGCCCTCCGGGAGGAGGTCCGTTCCGGCCTCCTCCGGCGCGGGCACGGGAGTCTCCTCCACCGACTCGATCACGGAGACCGCCTCCCCGGCGGCAGCCGCAGCCGCCTCGGCCGACGACTGCGCGGCGAGGCTGGAGGGGGTCTGCCACTGGATGCGGGGCGGCTCGGCGAGCGGACGCCCTCCGAACTCGGCCAGCCAGGCCGCGACGTGCGCCAGGTTTTCCCGCCACTGGGATTCGGAGATGGGCGGCAGGATCGAGTCCCAGAGCGACAGGAACGTGCCGCGTAGCTGGAGCCGGCCGTAGGGCCGGGCCAGGAACCACATGTGCAGGTGGGCCGACCCGTCGCCCCAACGGTTGACGTGCACCCGGGCCACGCCGTCCAGCGAACGGATGGCACGCTCCAGGCGGACGGTCATCACCCCGAGTTCGGCGGCGAGCAGGTTGGGCAGGTCACCCAGGTCGAGGTGCGACCGCGACTCCAGGATCAACACCATCGGCAGGCCGGTGGGTCGGTCCATGGCCCGGACCCGCCACCGTTCACCGACCCAGATGTACGCATCGTCCGGCGCGTTGCAGGCGATGCACTCCCGCAGCCCTTCGCCCTTGCGGGGCGGCTCGACCGGCACCGGCTCGTCGAGGTGCTTGACGCGAAGATCGCCCTCGAAGGGGAAGGACGGCCACTGGGTGAAGTCGGGAACCGAGGGGGGAGGGGTGGTGTCGTGCACGACGCTGACCCTAACCGAGACGGGGACCGGTGTCCCTACCCCGAACGCCGCCGATCATGAGGGGATTTCGGTCAACGACGCCGACCGGCGAGCGTCGGCGAGAGATCATCCTGCTGGTTGTCCACAGGCTGATGACATCACCACCACACCCCGTCATCCACAGGCTAGGGCGGCTCTGACGCGCTGTTTCACGTGAAACAGGTGCTGCCTGTGGAAAACTTCTGTGGATAACTTTGGCCGTCGTCCACAGCCCTGTTCACAGGTGTCGGGTCCGATCTTCTCAACGACCGAGCGGTCGATCGGGCTGCTGGGTGGCACGTCCTTTCTTCTCCCCAACCGGCGGCCCGAGACGCATCTCCCAGGCGGTGCGGTGGGCAGGCCGGCGTCCTTCTTCTCCCAGGGCGTGCGATTAGAGTGCGGCGGCTCCTTGGCCCAGGCTGTGCGGTGAGCGTGTCGGCGACGTCCTTCTCCCGGTTGGCGGTTCGAGGGAGGAGCCGAGATGCGTGCGCCCAGGCACACGAACGCCATGAGGCAGGTCGAGCGAGTCCGCCAGCAGCACACGGAGCTACAGGTCGCCCCGCCGTCGCACTGATGGCGTGGACTCGACCGAAGGCGCTCGGTACCGCATTGCCACTTCCGTCCGGGGCGTGGTTTCACGTGGAACCACTGGACTGCGGGCTCTCTGTTCAGGATCGGTCCGCCACCGGGCTGGGGGCGGGCCTTGCTGCACCATGGACGCGTGCGGCCGATTTCACGTGAAACGCCCAGGGTGGATGGGCTGACTCCGGCCCGGGCTTAACGAGCACCGGTGAGGCCGCACGCCCTGCGGATGTTGGGATGGACGCGGGTAGAGCGGTCAAGGCCGCCGCGCTCAGCCGCTGATCGGGCTGCTACCAGCTGGCCCTCTTCCCGGAGCAGTGGTCGCTGCCGGTTCCCAGTGCTGGCGGTCGCGTCACTGGCGATCCGGTGGGTGCCGACTCCCTGCGAGGCTGACTCCCCGTATGTGCCGACTCCCGCGCGTGCCACGATCGGGCGGTCAGCCTCGCAGGGCTTGGGCATCCCTCCGGTGGTTCCCCCTCTCCGCTCGTGGTCGTCCGCTCTCCCGGCTGCTCCACCGGGTCGACTTCCGACGAATACCTGCCGGGTCGCCACCGACCGCAGCCCGGCTCTGCTCGTCGATCTGTCGCCCTTCCACCCGGCGGAGAGCCGTCACAGTCTGGCGCGGTGATCATGAGTGCGGTGATCGGTGGACGGTCCGAGCGCGTCATCGGATTCGGCGTGCCGTACCGGTGTCCCTCGCCCGGTCGGCGTCCAGCCCCGGATCGCGCCGGCAGCCATCCCCGGATCCGGGGCCGCCGCATCGATGTCACTCCCCCGTTGTGGAGGTCGGGTACGGCCCGGTCCCGAACAAGCCCCGGCGCCCCTAGTACCCGCCGGTGTGGTTGCGATCCTCCCGCTTGAGCGGTCGGGTACGGCATGTCCCGAATCAGCCCCGGCGCCGGGTCGATCTCTGCCACGGTCGGTGAGCTGCCTCCATGATCGGTGGCCACGACAGCCGGTCGACTGAGTCCGTGGCCTCACAGTTCCACGTGAAACACCGCGGCGGTCCCTCCTCCCGCCAGGAGTTTCGGGGGAGTTTCTCGGAAGGCTCGGGTCCGAGCCGTCCGTTGTCCACCGAGGGCGCACCGGATCAGGCCGTCCCGTTCCCGTGACCGCGGTGACCGGGTAAGCAGCTTGGGGGTGCCCGGTGTCCCACCCCGACCGCTCCCCGCAGCGGCATGTCGCGATTCCGGCCCTCCCCATGGCCTGCCGACAGCCCTCCGGCGGCCTCAGCTTGACGCAGCGGGCTCCTACCGCCTCGCACCACCTCTCCACCGGGGCGAGAACAGTCAAGTGATCCAGGAGGATCTGAGCGGTCCAGGGCGGTCACCGACGGAGTCAGGGCCGGTCCAGCCGCGACGACCGGCGGTCCCCGCGTTGCCGGCCTCACCCGCCGGCCACCAACGGAGTCGGGAGGCCGGGATGGGCCAGTCCCCGCCTCGGCCACCAGCACGGCTGCGCCGCGTGGCTGAGTTGACGCCGGGGCGACGAGGGGATCAGCCGCCGGGTCTGCCTCGCAGGGCTGCGGGCGTCCGTGGGCCACCACCGGTCACGTCCGGTAGGCGAGCGCCCCTGCTGGGCGTCCCGGTGTGGACAGGGGTCACGCCGACAGCCTCCGGTACGACGAAACGGCCGCGCACCCGAGGGGGTACGCGGCCGAGGACGAGCGGCTCGGGGGTCAGTCCCCGGACTCCGGTTGGCCCTCCTCGCCGACCCCGATGATCCCGACGATCCGCTCCAGGTCGTCGACCGTGGCGAACTCGATGGTGATCTTTCCTTTGCTCCGGCCGATGTCCACCTTCACCCGGGTGTCGAACCGGTCGGAGAGCCGGTCGGCCAGATCGGTCAACGCCGGCGCGTGCGGCTTCGCACGGCGCTTGGCCGCCGGCGTCTTGGCCGGGCCGTCGTTGAGCGCCAGGGCCACGATCTCCTCGGTCGCCCGGACCGAGAGCCCTTCGGCGATGATACGGAGGGCCAGTTGCTCCTGTGCCTCCGCCTCGTCGAGGCTGAGCAGCGCACGGGCGTGCCCGGCGGACAGCACGCCGGCCGCCACCCGGCGCTGGACCTGCGGGGGGAGATTCAGCAGGCGGATGGTGTTGGAGATCTGCGGGCGGCTCCGGCCGATCCGGCGGGCCAGCTCCTCGTGGGTGGCGCCGAACTCCTCCAGCAGCTGCTGGTAGGCGGCGGCCTCTTCCAGCGGGTTGAGGTTGGCCCGATGGATGTTCTCCAGGAGGGCGTCCCGGAGCATCGCGTCGTCCTTGGTTTCCCGCACGATCGCGGGGATGCTCTCCCGACCGACCGCCTGGGCGGCACGCCAGCGCCGCTCACCCATGACGAGTTCGTACTTCTCGCCGTCGAGCTGCCGGACGACGATCGGCTGGAGGAAGCCGACCTCCTGGATGGAGGTCTTCAGCTCCTCCAGCGCCTCCTCGTCGAAGACGTACCGGGGCTGCTTGGGGTTCGGCACGATCGCGTCGACGGAGATCTCGGCGAAACGCGCGCCGGGCACCGGGCTGAGTTGGGGCTCGTCGGGCGGCGGTGGCGCGGCAGCCACCGGCGTCGGCGTCACGATGCCCGGGTCGACCGGCTCGGCGGACGTCTCGATCACCGGGCGCACCGGGTCGACCTCCACGGGCATGGTCGCCGTGGCCGTGCTTTCCTGCACCGGCCCGGTCGGGATCAGCGCACCGAGCCCTCTACCCAGACCGCCCCGGGGACGGTTCTTCATACGACGCCTCCCAGCGACTCGTCCGCACTACGCATTCCGGCTCACCGGCTCCTTGGCACCACGCTCGGCGATCTCCTGGGCGGCCTCGAAGTAACTCGTGGCCCCCCGCGATCCGGGATCGTAGGTCATCACGGACTGGCCATAGCTGGGGGCCTCCGACACGCGGACGTTGCGGGGAATGACAGCCTGGAGCACCTTGTCGCCGAAGTGGTTCCGGACGTCCTGCTCCACCGCGTCGGCCAGCCGGGTACGGCGGTCGTACATCGTGAGCAGGATCGTGGAGACCTCCAGCTTCGGGTTCAGGTGCTGGCGTACCAGGTTGATGTTGTTGATCAGTTGGTTCAGCCCCTCCAACGCGTAGTACTCGCACTGGATCGGGATCAGCACCTCCTGGGCGGCCACCAGAGCGTTCACCGTCAACAGCCCGAGCGACGGCGGGCAGTCGATGAAGACGTAGTCGAAGTGACCCGGGTACGCCTCGATGGCCCGGTTCAGCCGGGACTCCCGGGCGACCACGGAGACCAGTTCGATCTCGGCGCCGGCCAGGTCGATGGTCGCCGGCACGCACCAGAGGTTGGGGATGCCCTCGACCTCCTGCGCCACCTCTGCCAGCGGCACACTGTCGATCAGGCAGTCGTAGACGTCCGGTACCCCGGTGTGGTGCGGAACGTTCAGCCCGGTGGAAGCGTTGCCCTGCGGGTCGAGGTCGACCACCAGCACCCGGTTGCCGTGCAGGGCCAGTGCCACCGCCAGGTTGACCGTGGACGTGGTCTTGCCCACGCCACCCTTCTGATTGGCAACGCACATCACCCGGGTCCGCTCAGGACGGGGCATGGTCACCTCGCCACTCGGATTTAGGATCTGCACGGCGCGCATCGCCTCCATAGCCAACGGTGGATCATCCTCTTCGCGCGTCGGGGTTTCACGTGAAACGTACGCGGCCTCCGTGGCGGTGGCGGCAATGGCCCCCGCTCCGGTTGCCGTGGCGTCCACGACGGGGCTTGGGTCGGGCACCGACCCCGGGTGTGGCTGGGTGGGCACCGACGGCGGGTTGCCGGTCACCGGTGCGTCGAACCGCGAGGGTGCCCCCGCGTTCCGGCGCACCGAGGCCGTCGCCCGCCCGTCCGGAGCATTGGGCGGCCGACCGTCGGGGCCGGGCGGCACGGCGGGCGGCGGCACATACGATTCGGGGACCGGACGTGCCGCCCCCACCGCCGGGGGCTCGCGTCGCTCCGCGGGGGCGCGCTCCGGCGGGTGGATCGTCGGATGCCCGCCGGTCGACCACATCCGATGGACGGTTTCACGTGAAACAGGGTCCGGGTCAGCCCCCTCGGGGCGGTTCACCCGTGGATCGTCGTATCTGCCGTCGTCATGCACCTGTCATCCCTACCCGCTCCGGATAGTCGGTCAGCACCCCGTCTCGATGGCCGTACCCGCTCGCACCGCGGAGCGTACGGCCCGGCGGGGGCGATCGGGACCGGTGCGCCCGACGTCCGCCGCCCCACACTATCGACGCGCGGCCAGCCTACGGGGGACGGGCACGGCGGGTCCATCGTGGTTCTCGACGGCATCGCGACCGATCGGATGGGCGCTGGTCAACCCGGGTGCCGCCGGTGCGACCCGATCCGGCGCGTTCGCACACCCGCGGCGTGTCGCCCACCCGAGGGCGGCAGCGGCGTGTCGCCCGCCCAAGGGCGGCAGCGGCGCGTGGCCCGCCCCGGGGACTGCAGCGGCCCGGCGCTCAGCCCATGGTGACGCACTCGCGGTGCGCTGCCGGCACACCCCGGGCCGCGGTCATCGACACCGACGGCGGCTCGTCTCCGCGCCGGCCCATCGCCCGGGGCTCATCGACTGCGCGGGGTGCCGGCTCCCGGTCAGCGGTGGGAGGCACGGACCGGTCCCGGAAGGGAAGGGCTCAGCGGGCGCGCTGCTGCCCGCCCCGCGATCGTTTCGGCGACTTCTTGACCGACGGAGGCCGGATCACCCGTTCCCGCACGATCTCGACCACGGTGGTCGGTGGGTCGAGCAGACCCGCCCCGCAGAGTCGCACCGTCGGCTCGCTCCCGCCCAGCTTCGCCACCGCTGCGGCGTGCTCGGCCACCTCCTCGGCGGCCGACGCCCCCTTGAGCGCGAGCAGCCGTCCACCGCGGAACGCCAGCGGCAGGCTCCAGGCGGCGAGCCGGTCCAGCGGTGCCACCGCACGGGCGGTCACCACGTCGGCCGTGAACGGACCGACGCCGTTCGCTCCGGAGGCCGCCTCGTCGGCCCGGCCCCGGAACACCCGGACCGTCCTGGCCAATCCGAGCCGTTCCACTGTCTCGACAAGGAACGAGGTACGCCGGGCCAGCGGCTCGACCAGGACGACGGTCAGGTCCGGGCGGGCAATCGCCAGCACCAGGCCGGGCAGCCCGGCTCCGGAGCCGACGTCGATCACACTGGCGTCCTGCGGTAGCAGCTCGGCGACGGCCGCGCAGTTGAGCAGGTGCCGTTCCCAGATCCGGGGCGCTTCCCGGGGGCCGATCAGGCCGCGTACCACCCCGTCGGTGACGAGCAGTTCGGCGTACCCGGCGGCCAGGTCGAGCCGGTCGCCGAAGAGCTCCCGCGCCGCGGTGGCCAACCCGGCCGGGAGCGTCGCGTCCTGCGCGGTGGGGGCGGGGCGCTCGGGCGGCGGCCCGGATGGCGTGCCATCCGGGCCGGGAGCGGTGTCGGTCGTGACGTCCTCGGAGGTCACCAGTTCAGTCCGCCGGCCGGACGACGATGCGCCGGGTCGGCTCGACACCCTCGGACTCGCTCTCCACACCGCTCATCGCGTTGACCACGTCGTGCACGCACTTGCGCTCGAAGGCCGACATCGGCTCCAGCCGTACCGGTTCGCCGTGCTCCTTGACCTTCTCCACCGCGTTCTTGGCGACGGCGGCGAGTTCCTTACGCCGGGTGGCGCGGTAACCGCCCACGTCGAGCAGGAGCCGGCTCGGCGAGCCGGTCTGCCGGAACACGGCCAGCCGGGCCAGCTCCTGCAGCGCCTCCAGGGTGGCGCCCCGCTGACCGACCAGGTTCTGCAACCGGCCGCCGACCACCTCGACCACCGGACGACCACCGGAGACCAGCTCGTCGATGTCGCCGTCGTAGTCGAGGATGTCGAGTAGGCCCTCGATGTAGTCGGCGGCGATCTCGCTCTGTGCGAACAGCTCGCCCTCGCCGGCTGCCTTCTTCTCCCTGCCGCTCCCCTCGGGCTCACCCTCGCCGGTCGCGGCGGTCGGGACGGTCTCCTCGTCGAGCGAGGCGTCCGCGCTGGGGATGCTGGTGTCGGTCACGGTGTCATCTCCGTACTAGCTCGGCCGGACCGTCGGGTCCGCTGGTTTCCCGGGCGACCGGCGAAAGGGGCCGGTCGGTCACGGGCACGTCTCGTACGGGCGGGCTCGCCCGTCTCCGCGCTGGGCGCGGTGGGTTCCGGACCGGCGCCGGCCGTTACGGCGGCTGCGCGGTACCGGAAGGCCGCCGTCGGTCCTGCGACGGCGGCCCGATGGGTCAGCCCTGGCGCTTGGCCGGCCCCTTCTTCGGGTTGGCCGGCTTGGCACCCGGCTTCGGGCCGGCGACCTTGGGCGCGGCCGGCTTGGCCGGCACCTGCGCGGCGGGCTTGTTCCGGTTGAGGAAGCCGCCGGTCTTGGCCGGCTGCACCGGCCCCCGGCCGGGGGTGGTCGCCGGCTTGTTGCCGGTGACTCCCTTGTTGGTCACCAGCGGCGGGAACTTACGGAGCACCCACTGCTGTTGGCCGAGGGTGAACAGGTTGTTGGTGACCCAGTAGATGATCACGCCGATCGGGAAGATCGAGCCGGAGATCAGCAGGGAGAGCGGGATGCCGTAGAGCATCAACCGCTGCACCATCCGCTGCTGCGGGTCCTCCGCCCAGCCGGTCTTGAGGATCATCTGGCGGCTGGTCAGATAGGTGGTGCCCATCATGACCAGGACCAGGATGCCGGCGATGACCTTCACGGTGGTGCCGTTGGCACCGAGCCGGGCCAGCTCGTCGGCGGTGGAGCCGAACTTGCCGGCGATCGGGGCGGTGAAGATGGTGGCGCTGGAGGCGCTGTCGAACTGCTCGGCGGTCCAGCCGTAGAGGCTCTTGGCCTCCTTGGCCGGGTCGAGCCGGCGCAGCACGTGGAAGAGCCCCAGGAAGACCGGGATCTGGAGGAACATCGGAAGGCAGCCCATCAGCGGGTTGGCCTTTTCCTTCCGGTAGAGCTCCATCATCTCCTTCTGGAGCGTCTCCCGGTCACCCTTGTGCTTCTCCTGGAGCTCCTTGACCTTCGGCTGGAGCGCCTGCATCGCCCGCTGCGACTTGATCTGCTTGACGAAGACCGGGAACAGGATCACCCGAACGGTGACCACCAGGAAGACGATGGCGAGAATCCACGACCAGTTCGTGCCGAGGACCGCGGCGACCGGCACCCCGATGGCGTCCCACGCCGAGTGCCAGGTCAGCAGGATCCACGAGATCGCGTAGTAGATCCAGTCGAGACTCAATTCTCAGACTCCAGTCACGTCGGCGCGTCGGCGGCCGCCCGGCTCCGGTACCGGGTCGTGTCCACCAGGGTGGAAAGGGTGGCAGCGCGACAGCCGCCGGACGGTCAGGCCTGCTCCCCGGAGCGCACCGTGGCGGGTCACCGCCTCCAGGGCGTAGGCACTGCACGACGGGTAGAACCGACAGCGGGCCGGTAGCGCCGGGCTTATCCAACGACGGTACGCGATGATAGGACCACTGAGCACCCGGGCACCCATGCTCCGGTGCGGCGGCGTGACGGGTGCCCCGCTCACCGCGACCGCCGTCCCCGGGGGGACCGGGCGGCGGCGATCGCCGCGTCCAGGTCACCGCCCAGCCGGGCGTACGGTGTCGCGGCCGAGGCGGGCAGGGCGCGTACCACCAGGGTGCTGCCGGCCGGCAGCGCGGCCAGCCGGTCGCGCACCAGGTGCCGCAGCCGGCGGCGGACCTTGTTGCGGACGACGGCGGGGCCGACGGCCTTGGACACGACGAAGCCGGCGCGGCTCGATCCGGAGATCAACTCCGGGTCGGTGCTCCGCGCCGGCTCCGACGAGGCTGCCCCGAGGGGTGTGCTCACGAGGGGTGTGGAGACCTCCGGCACCGTCAGGTGGACGACCACGGCACCACGACCGACCCGTCGACCACCCCGGACCGCCGCGGCGAAGTCGTTGCTACGCCGCAGGCGTTGTGCGGCCGTCAGCACGACTGTCCACGTCCCCGGACCGGACCTGTCGGCTCAGGCCGACAGGCGGGTGCGGCCCTTGGCGCGGCGGGTCGACAGGATGGCGCGGCCGGCACGGGTGCGCATGCGCAGCCGGAAGCCGTGGGTCTTCGCGCGCCGGCGGTTGTTCGGCTGGTAGGTGCGCTTGCTCACGTCAGGCTCTCCGTTTTCGTACGTCCCCGGCGCGGGTTCGCCCGGGGTCGTGTGGTGGACCAGACCACCTCGGCGGTGGCCTCCGATCGGCACTGCCCGGTGGCGCGGAACCTCGGCGATGCGGGGCGGCGACCACGGACAGCAAGCACCCATCACCCTAGCAGAGGGCGACAGAGCAGCTGTTCCAGGCTACGCAGGGGGGCAATGACCGTCAAACCGCCCGGGACCGGCGCGGCGACCGTCCGAAGCACCACCGGTCAGGCGTTCTGTCCCGGTGCCGGTGGGTGCGTCGGGGTGGTGGCGGTTGATGGCGGCCCGCCGTCGCTGTTACCGTGCGCGTTTGCGGTCAGCTTCGGGTGCGGGTCGTGGCCGGCAGGCAAGACCGGACCCGGCAGTGGATCGTTCGGCACGGTGAACCCGCTTCAACGCCCTCCTCCGGCAGGGGGGTCAGGTCCGACCCGCGTCCGGCGGGCGGCCACAATCGGTCGGTACACAGGCTGTGGATAACTTGTGGATGCCGGTCGGTCAGCCGTCCGGTGGGTGAGGGGCACCACCCGCTCGAACGCGGTGGCAGGCCCGGCACGAACGCTGGACCACAGCGGCGGCCGGGAGCAGAGGCGAGGGGGTGGCACGACGGTGGCCGGAACGATCGACCTTGCCGCGGTGTGGACCGCGGCGACGGACGAACTCGCCGACGAGATCATCTCCGCCCAGCAGCGCGCCTACCTCCGGCTGACCCGGTTGCGGGCGATCGTCGAGGACACCGCGTTGCTCTCCGTGCCGGACGCCTTCACCCGGGACGTGATCGAGACGCGGCTGCGGCCGGCGATCACCGAGGCGCTCACCCGCCGGCTGGGTCGACCGATACAGGTCGCGGTCACCGTGCGGATCGCCGAGGACCCCTCCGGGCGACCGGCCGGCACCGTCTACCGCAGCGGGCCGGAGGCCGCCCCGACGGAGGTCGTCCCGGCCCTGGACGACTACCCGGGGTTCCGGCCGCCGCCGGGCTACGACGAGCCGGATCCGCCCTACCAGCGGGAGACGGATCCGTCGGAGCAGTCCGGGGAGCGGCCGGTCCCGGCCGACCCACCGGAGCACGACGGGCACCGCCCGACCCGGGTGCCGGCCAGTCGGGACGGCGGCCAGGACACCCTCTTCGGGGCCGGCTTCGCCGAGCCGATGCGGGTGAACCACCCCGGTCGGCCCCCCGAGCAGCGCGGCTTCACCGAGTCGGGCCGCCCCGGACCGGACCCCGACCTGCGCGGCTACGAGCCCGCGTACCGGGACCAGGGCCGACCGCCGCGTGACCAGCAGGGTCCGCGCGGGCTGCCCCGCGACGGCGCGACCGACAGCGGTCCCGGCCGGGCGGTCGACCACCGTCCGGGTGGCGGCGACCGACGCCCCGGCGGTACGGAGAGCAGCGGCAACCGGCTCAACCCGAAGTACATGTTCGAGACGTTCGTCATCGGCTCGTCCAACCGGTTCGCCCACGCGGCCAGCGTCGCGGTGGCCGAGTCGCCGGCCAAGGCGTACAACCCGCTGTTCATCTACGGCAGCTCGGGGCTGGGCAAGACGCACCTGCTGCACGCGATCGGGCACTACGCCCAGACGCTCGGCAACGCCCGCTCGGTCCGGTACGTCTCGACCGAGGAGTTCACCAACGACTTCATCAACTCGCTGCGGGACGACAAGACCAGTGCGTTCCAGCGCCGCTACCGCGACGTCGACATCCTGCTGATCGACGACATCCAGTTCCTGGAGAACCGCGAACGGACCCAGGAGGAGTTCTTCCACACCTTCAACACGCTGCACAACGCCAACAAGCAGATCGTGATCACCTCCGACCGCTCGCCGAAGCAGCTGGCGACGCTGGAGGACCGGCTGCGGACCCGGTTCGAGTGGGGGCTGCTCGCCGACATCCAGCCGCCCGACCTGGAGACCCGGATCGCGATCCTGCAGAAGAAGGCCGCCCAGGAACGGCTCTACGCCCCGCCGGACGTGCTGGAGTTCATCGCCTCCCGGGTGTCGAACTCGATCCGGGAACTGGAGGGGGCGCTGATCCGGGTGACCGCCTTCGCCAGCCTCACCCGGTCCAACGTCGAACTGTCGCTGGCCGAGGAGGTGCTGCGGGACTTCATCCCGGACGGCGCCGGGCCGGAGATCACCGCCGACCAGATCATGGTTTCCACCTCGGAGTACTTCGGGGTGAGCCTGGAGGACCTCCGGGGGCACTCGCGGTCCCGGGTGCTGGTCAACGCCCGCCAGGTGGCGATGTACCTGTGTCGGGAGCTGACCGACCTGTCGCTGCCCCGGATCGGGCAGGCGTTCGGCGGTCGGGACCACACCACCGTGATGCACGCCGACCGGAAGATCCGCCAGCAGATGGCGGAGCGCCGCTCGCTCTACAACCAGATCGCCGAGCTGACCAACCGGATCAAGCAGAACACCTGAGACGTACGCCACTTCTGCTCCGCCCCCGACGCCCGGCCGACCATCTCGGCCGGGCGTTTCCGTGCCGCCACGACGGTGCCGACCGGCCGCGCCGACGGTGGACGACCGGCGTCGGGCGGGTCGCCAGGGCGGAACGGTGGGATTTCCACGCCACCGTTGTCCACAGGACGATGCGGTTGTCCACACCCCCTGTGTCACAGCCGGTGGATAACCACGCTGCGTCCGGCACCGGTTACCCACAGACTGTGGATAAACCCTGGGGACAGTGCTGTGGACGGCTGGGGACAACCACCGCCCCGTCCACAGCCGACGGTCGGGCTGTGGGCAACCTGTTGAAGGTTCTGGGGACAACTCCGGTGCGGGTCCGCGCCGCCGTCCACAACCCTGGGGGTAAACCCGGTGGATAACCGGTGGATAACCGGTGGACGGCTGGGGACAACGGTGGGGACACCGGGTGCCTGTGGACCGCCGACCGGGTTTACCCCCGGGTTCTCCACAGCGAACCCACCGGTGGATAACCTGTCTGAGCTGCGAGGACGCGAGTTACCCACAGTTTGCACAGGTGCGATGAAGACGATGAGTTATCTCTTCTAAAGAATCAAAAACCAATCATCACCGTTGGACTTCCTGTGGACAGGGCCGCTGCGCCGTCGTCGACGGTCGCTCCGGCCGCAGCCACGGGGTCGGGCGCACAGCCGATGCCCCCGCGCCCTAAGGTGCGAGGGGTACCCGCACGGTCGGGCGGGACGGTGGGCAGCGGTCGGCATGAGAGAGTTGGCGCTGACGTCGACGCGGAGGCATTGATGAAGTTCCGAGTAGAGCGCGACGCGCTCGCCGAAGCGGTGGCGTGGACCGCGAAGAGCCTGCCCAGCCGGCCGTCCGTACCGGTGCTCGCCGGGGTGATGCTCCGGGTCACCGACGGCAACCTCCAGGTCTCCGGCTTCGACTACGAGGTGTCCAGCCAGGTGACCGTCGAGGTGCAGGGGGACGCCGACGGCGCCGCCCTGGTCTCCGGCCGGCTGCTCGCCGAGATCACCAAGGCGCTGCCGGCCAAGCCGGTGGACATCGCCGCGGTCGGCGCCCACCTGGAGCTGGTCTGCGGCAGTGCCCGTTTCACCCTGCCGACCATGCCGGTGGAGGACTACCCCGCCCTGCCGGAGATGCCGGAGAGCGCCGGGACCGTGGAGGCCGCGGCCTTCGCCGCCGCCGTCGCCCAGGTGGCCATCGCCGCCGGCCGGGACGAGACGCTGCCGATGATGACCGGTGTCCGGCTGGAACTCTCCGGCGGCACCCTGGCGATGCTCGCCACCGACCGCTACCGGCTCGCCCTGCGCGAGATGGACTGGGCCCCGGACGATCCGGACATCAGCATCAACGCCCTGGTCCCCGCCCGTACGCTGAACGACACCGCGAAGGCGCTCGGCCCGCTCGGTGGTCAGGTGACCATGGCGCTGTCCCAGGGCGGCGCGGGCGAAGGGATGATCGGCTTCTCCGGTGGCACCCGGCGGACCACCAGCCGGCTGCTCGACGGGGCCAACTACCCGCCGGTCCGCTCGCTCTTCCCGGCCACCAGCAACGCCGAGGCACGGGTTCCGGTCAGCACCCTGATCGAGGTGGTCAAGCGGGTCGCCCTGGTCGCCGAGCGGACCACCCCGGTGCTGCTCAGCTTCAGCTCCGACGGCCTGGTCGTCGAGGCCGGCGGCACCGAGGAGGCGCGGGCCAGCGAGGCCATGGAGGCCACCTTCACCGGCGAGCCGCTGACCATCGGCTTCAACCCGCAGTACCTGATCGACGGCCTGGCCAACCTGGGGGCCCAGTACGCCCTGCTGCGCTTCGTGGACGCCTTCAAGCCGGCGGTGATTTCCCCGGCCGGCGAGGATGGCGAGGCCATCTCGGGGTACCGGTACCTCATCATGCCGATTCGCGTCTCCCGCTGACCGCGTACCGGCACCACCCAGACGCACGGAGGTAGGGGCAGATGCAGCTCGGCCTGGTAGGGCTCGGCCGGATGGGCGGCAACATGCGTGAGCGGTTGCGCGCCGCCGGGCAGGAGGTGGTCGGCTACGACCGCAACGCCGACCGCAGCGACGTCGCGAGCCTCACCGAGCTGGCCGACCGGCTGGAGTCACCCCGGGCGGTCTGGGTGATGGTGCCCGCCGCCGCCACCGACGCGACCATCGACGCGCTGGCCGAGGTGCTCGGCGAGGGCGACATCGTCATCGACGGCGGCAACTCCCGGTTCAGCGACGACGCCCCCCGGGCCGAACGGCTCGCCGCCCGGGGCATCGGCTACGTCGACGTCGGTGTCTCCGGCGGCGTGTGGGGCAACGTGAACGGCTACGCCCTGATGGTCGGCGGCGCGCAGGAGCACGTCGACCACCTGATGCCGATCTTCGAGGCGTTGAAGCCGGCCGGGGACCACGGCTTCGTGCACGCCGGCCCGGTCGGTGCCGGCCACTACGCCAAGATGGTGCACAACGGCATCGAGTACGGCCTGATGCACGCCTACGCCGAGGGCTTCGAGCTGCTCTCCGCCGCCGAGATGGTGACCAACGTGCCGGGCATCATCAAGTCCTGGCGGGAGGGGACCGTCGTCCAGTCCTGGCTGCTCGACCTGCTGGACCGGGCACTGGACGAGGACCCGACGCTGGCCACGCTGACCGGGTACACCGACGACACCGGTGAGGGGCGCTGGACGGTCGACGAGGCGATCCGGCTTGCCGTGCCGCTGAACGTCATCACCGCCGCCCTGTACGCCCGGTTCTCCTCCCGGCAGGACGACTCACCCGCGATGAAGGCGGTCGCCGCGCTGCGCCAGCAGTTCGGTGGGCACGCCGTGCACAAGCGCTGAACGGCAGCCGCAGGCTGTGTACGTCCGCCGGCTCGAACTGGTCGACTTCCGCTCGTACGAGCAGGTCGGCGTCGACCTGGAGCCGGGGCCGAACGTCCTGACCGGCGCGAACGGCGTCGGCAAGACCAACCTCGCCGAGGCGCTGGGCTACGTGGCGACCCTGGACTCGCACCGGGTCGCCACCGACGCCCCGCTGGTCCGGCTGGGCGCCAGCTCGGCGGTGATCCGCTGCGCGGTGGTGCACGAGGGCCGGGAACTCCTGGTCGAGCTGGAGATCGTCCCCGGTAGGGCCAACCGGGCGCGGCTGGGGCGGTCCCCGGCCCGACGCGCCCGGGACGTGATCGGCGCGCTGCGGCTGGTGCTCTTCGCCCCGGAGGACCTCGAGCTCGTCCGGGGCGACCCGGCCGAACGCCGCCGCTACCTCGACGATCTGCTGGTGCTCCGGCAGCCCCGGTACGCCGGGGTGCGTGCCGACTACGAACGGGTGGTCAAGCAGCGCAACGCCCTGCTGCGGACGGCGTACCTGGCCCGCAAGACGGGCGGGTCGCGGGGCGGGGACCTGTCCACCCTGGCGGTCTGGGACGCCCACCTGGCGCAGCACGGGGCCGAGCTGCTCGCCGGCCGGCTGGAGCTGGTCGCCGCGCTCACCCCGCACGTGGCGAAGGCGTACGACGCGGTGGCGGCCGGCGCGGGGACGGCGGGGATCGCGTACCGGCCGTCGGTGGAGCTGACCGGGGCGACCGTCGACCGGGCGGTGCTGGCCGAGGCGTTGACGACCGCGCTGGCCGAGTCCCGTTCGGCCGAGATCGAGCGGGGCACCACGCTGGTCGGGCCGCACCGCGACGACCTCGTGCTCACCCTCGGCCCGCTGCCCGCCAAGGGGTACGCCAGTCACGGCGAGTCCTGGTCGTACGCGCTGGCCCTGCGGTTGGCCGGGTACGACCTGCTGCGTGCCGACGGGATCGAGCCGGTGCTGGTGCTCGACGACGTCTTCGCCGAGTTGGACGCGGGCCGCCGGGAACGGCTGGCCGAGCTGGTCGGCGGGGCCGGTCAGCTGCTGGTGACCTGTGCGGTGGACGACGACGTCCCGGTGGCCCTGCGGGGCGCCCGGTACGCGGTGGGCGGCGGGACGGTGCGTCGTGTCGACTGAGCCGGAGCAGCCGGGCGGGACACCGGGACGGGCGGGCGGCCCGGGTCGCCCCGCCCGCGGGGCGCGCGGTGCGCGTACCCCGGGGGGAGCCGCGGGGGGCGCGGACGCCGCGCGGGGCGCTCCGACCGGCGGCGGCGCGGACGCCGCGCCCGGTCCTGCGGTGCTGCCCGGCGGAGGTACGGCCGGCTCGGGCGACGGTCCGGCGGCGAGCGGGCCGGAGCTGGCGCGGGCGGTCCTGGACGCGGCGCGGGCCCGCCGGGAGTCGGCGGCCCGTAACCGTCGCCCGGGGGTGACCGGCGCGGCCGACGGGGGCGGACGGCGGCTGCGGGGCTACTCCGGCCCGGGGCCGGACCCGCGTGACCCGCAGCCGCTGGGGGCGGTGCTGGAGCGGCTGATGAAGGCCCGCGGCTGGCAGCAGCCGGCGGCCGAGGCGACCGTCTTCGGGGCCTGGGAGCGGGTGGTCGGGCCGGAGATCGCCCAGCACAGCCGCCCGGTCAAGCTGGAGGACGGCGAGCTGACCGTGGAGGCCCGGTCGACCGCGTGGGCCACCCAGCTGCGGCTGCTCGCCGCTTCGTTGCTGAAGCGGATCGCCGGCGAGGTGGGCCACAACGTGGTCCGCAAGCTGCACATCCACGGTCCGGCGGCACCGTCCTGGTCGCGCGGGCCGCGCCGGGTCCGTGGCCGGGGGCCGCGCGACACCTACGGCTGAGCCTCACCGCTCGGCGCGGCGGGCCTCCCGCTCGGCACGTTTGCGCTCCCGCTGCTCGCGGCTCCACTGCTTGCGTCGTTCCAGGTCCGCCTTCCAGGCGTCCCGGGCCTGCCGGGAGCCGCCCTGCACCGCGCCGGCCACCTCCGGAGGACCGGCCAGGTTCTTGAAGGCCCAGGCCAGGAGCCGACCGCCCTCGCCGGGGGCCTTCGCCGCCGGTTTGTCCTCGCTCATCGGCACCGACCTCTCGTCAAGCATTTGGTGTACAAATCATTGGTACACCAAGCATTGGTACGCTCGCAACGGCGACGAGGAGGTGCACAGGGGTGGACGGCGAACCCGGCGGGGATCCGCTGGCGTTGGAGGAACAGGTCTGCTTCGCGCTCTCGGTGGCCGCGCGCGGCGTCGTCGCGGTCTACCGGCCGCTGCTGGAGCCGATGGGCCTGACCCATCCGCAGTACCTGGTCATGCTGGCGCTCTGGCAGTACGCGCCGCTGTCGGTCCGCGAGCTGAGCCGGCTGCTCCAGCTCGACCCCGGCACCCTGTCACCACTGCTCAAACGCCTGGAGGCGGCCGGCTACCTGCGCCGCGAGCGGGATCCGGCCGACGAACGCAGCCTCGCCGTCTCGCTCACCGTCAGCGGGCGGGCGCTGCGGGAACAGGCCGAACGGATCCCGCCGGCGGTCGTCGCGCGGCTCGGGCTGCCGCTGACCGAGCTGCGCGACCTGCACCGGGCGCTGACCCGGGTGATCGCCGCGGCCAACGGCGCGGCGCCGGTCGGGCCCCCACCCGCCGGGCCGGCGACGCCGGGCAGCTAGCCCTCGCGCACCGCGCGACCAGGAGCGTCAGCGAGGTGCGGTCAGGGCTGCACGCCCGGTCGCCGGCCGGGCTCGGCGTCGGCGTAGACGGCGAAGCCCCGGTCGGCACAGCGCCGGTAGAAGGCGGCCAGCACGCCCAGCTCGGCACAGGTGAAGTCCCACTGCGGCGGGTCGCCGCGCTCGTCGCGCAGCCGGTCGAGCCGGCTGCCCAGCCAGCGCAGCTGCTGCTCGGCGAGCCGGCCGTCGCCGAGCAGCGCGCGGAGCACGTCGCTGACCGACTCGAAGGTCACCGTCTCACCGTGCGGCCGGTGCTGGACGACGAACTTCTCCACCCCGCCGGCGATCCAGGCGCAGCCGTCCGGGTCGATGACCGGGTCCTCGTCCTCGGCGGCGGCGTCGGTGGCGTAGAGCACGTTCTCCAGCCCGAGGATCAGGTCGACCAGTTCGGTGTACGCCGTGGCCCGGACCGTGCCGGTCTTGGCGATGTGCTCGGCGAGCGCGGCGGTCGGCGCGGAGATCCGGGGGATGTCCACGATCTCGCCGAAGTCGACGAACTCGGCCGGCGCGACCGGGTCGTAGAAGCGGCCGGTCCGCGGCCAGTGCACCGCGACATTGTCCAGCCCCATCTGGTGTCACCTCTCGAGAGCACGTGTCGGATCGATCGGGTCCATCGTCCCGGTTACGGGTGGAAAAGATCAAGACGGGCAGCTTTGCCGCGCGCCGCAAAGCTACGGTACGGCCACCCCCGGGCGCGACCCCCGGGGTGGCCCGGTGGACCGGCCGATCCGGGGGCGGCGGGCACGGAAGGCGGACCCGGGCGTGTAGGGGGAGTAGCGGACAGCGAGATTCGGCCCGCTACGGGGGTCTCAGCCGCCTTCAAGGGGTGCCGAGTGGCGGTTATGTCGTGTGCGCACAGTAAGATTGAGGGCGAGACGACGACCTGACACGGTGCACCGGACAGGGGCCTTCACCGGCCCTTGATCAACGTCCCGGGTCGGGTCTGGCCGATCGCGATCCGCGGGCAACCGCGGCGACCGGCACGCACGATCCGCGACCGCCCTCCGGGCGCCGTCCGTGCGCGCCGACGTCGCGTCCTGTCCGCCGAACCCGCGCTCCCGTGCCCCGGCGCGGATGGTGCGAGAAAGTGGCCGAGGGTGGCAGCGCAGGACAAGCAGGAATACGGCGCAGAGTCGATCACCGTCCTCGAAGGGCTGGAGGCGGTCCGCAAGCGGCCCGGCATGTACATCGGGTCCACCGGCGAGCGTGGCCTGCACCACCTGGTGTGGGAGGTCGTGGACAACGCGGTCGACGAGGCGCTCGCCGGCCACTGCGACACCATCGACGTGGTGCTGCTCGCCGACGGTGGGGTCCGGGTCACCGACAACGGCCGTGGCTTCCCGGTCGACCTGCACCCGAAGCTCAAGAAGCCGGGCGTCGAGGTCGCGCTGACCGTGCTGCACGCGGGCGGCAAGTTCGACGGCAAGGCGTACGCGGTCTCCGGTGGTCTGCACGGCGTCGGCGTCTCCGTGGTCAACGCCCTCTCCACCCGGATGGCCGTCGAGATCCACAAGTCCGGCTTCGTCTGGCGGCAGAAGTACCACAACTCCAAGCCCGACCCGCTGGACAAGGGCGAGACCACCGACCGCACCGGCTCGGCGGTCTCCTTCTGGCCGGACCCGGACGTCTTCGAGACCGTCGACTTCGACTTCCAGACCATCTACCGCCGCCTCCAGGAGATGGCCTTCCTCAACCGGGCGCTCTCCATCCACCTGCTCGACGAGCGGGTCGCCGAGGGCGAGGAGGGCAAGCCCCGCGAGGTCACCTTCTACTACGAGGGCGGCATCGCCGACTTCGTCCGGCACCTCAACGCCTCCAAGAACCCGATGCACAAGACGGTGGTCGAGTTCGCCGCCGAGGAAGAGGGCATGTCGGTCGAGATCGCCATGCAGTGGAACGAGTCGTACGGCGAGTCGGTCTACACCTTCGCCAACACGATCAACACGCACGAGGGCGGCACCCACGAGGAGGGCTTCCGGGCCGCTCTGACCAGCGTGGTCAACCGCTACGGCTCGGACAAGAAGCTGCTCAAGGGCGACGAGAAGCTCTCCGGCGAGGACATCCGTGAGGGCCTGGCCGCGATCATCTCGGTCAAGCTGGCCAACCCGCAGTTCGAGGGCCAGACCAAGACCAAGCTGGGCAACACCCCGGTCAAGAGCTTCGTGCAGCGGGTCTGCAACGACCGGCTGGTGGACTGGTTCGACCGCAACCCCGCCGAGGCCAAGACGATCATCCAGAAGGCGTCCCAGGCGGCCCGCGCCCGGATCGCCGCCCAGCAGGCGCGCAAGCTGGCCAGACGCAAGTCGCTGCTGGAGTCCGGCTCGATGCCCGGCAAGCTGGCCGACTGCCAGTCCACCGACCCGCGCGAGTCCGAGGTCTTCATCGTCGAGGGCGACTCGGCCGGCGGCTCGGCCAAGCAGGGGCGCGACCCGCGTACCCAGGCGATCCTGCCGATCCGCGGCAAGATCCTCAACGTGGAGAAGGCCCGGATCGACCGGGTGCTCAAGAACAACGAGGTCCAGGCGCTGATCACCGCGCTGGGCACCGGCATCCACGACGACTTCGACATGGAGAAGCTGCGGTACCACAAGGTGGTGCTGATGGCCGACGCCGACGTCGACGGCCAGCACATCCAGACCCTCCTGCTCACCCTGCTGTTCCGCTTCATGCGTCCGCTGGTCGAGCTGGGCCACGTCTACCTGGCCGCCCCGCCGCTCTACAAGATCAAGTGGAACAAGAAGGGCGACGACGCCCAGTACGCGTACTCCGACCGGGAACGCGACGGGCTGATCGCGCTGCGCCAGCAGAAGAAGCCCAATGCCAAGCCGGACGACATCCAGCGGTTCAAGGGTCTCGGCGAGATGAACTATCCCGAGCTGTGGGAGACCACGATGAACCCGGCCACCCGGACGCTGCGTCAGGTCACCCTCGACGACGCCGCCACCGCCGACGAACTGTTCAGTGTGCTGATGGGCGAGGACGTCGAGGCCCGCCGCTCGTTCATCCAGCGCAACGCCAAGGACGTGCGGTTCCTCGACATCTGACCGACCGGTCGGCCGGTGACCCACCGGCCGACCGCCGTCCACCGGGTTATCCACAGCCTGGCCGGTTTCCACAGCGTTATCCACAGCACGAAAACGACTCTGAGTCTGATAAGGGTTAACAGTGACCGATACTCCCGAGTCCACCCCGAACGAGCCGGAGACCACCGAGACACCACTCGCGGCGGTCGTCCAGCACGACCGGATCGAGCCGGTCGGGCTCGAGGTCGAGATGCAGCGCTCGTACCTCGACTACGCGATGAGCGTGATCGTCGGGCGGGCCCTGCCGGACGTCCGGGACGGGCTCAAGCCGGTCCACCGCAAGATCCTCTACGCCATGTACGACTCGGGTTACCGGCCGGACCGGGGCTACGTGAAGTGCTCCCGGGTCGTCGGGGACGTGATGGGGCAGTTCCACCCGCACGGCGACTCGGCCATCTACGACGCGCTGGTCCGGATGGCCCAGCCCTGGGCACTGCGCTACCCCCTGGTCGACGGCAACGGCAACTTCGGCTCGCCAGGTAACGATCCGGCTGCGGCCATGAGATATTGTCTGACCGCAGATGTCCGTATTCGTACTGCCGGCGGCAGCGTCCGGATCGGCGATGTGGTGCCGGGCGCCACGCCGAGCAGCGAGACCGATGTCGACCTCAAGGTCCGCGACCGCAACGGCGACCTGGTCCGTGCGTCGAAGTTCTTCCACTCCGGTGAGCACCCGACGCTGCGGCTGCGCACCCGCGAGGGGTACGAGCTGACCGGCACCCACAACCACCCGGTGCTCTGCCTGGTGGACGTGGCCGGCGTGCCGACCCTGCTCTGGAAGCTGCTCGCCGAGATCTCCCCTGGCGACCGGGTGGTGCTCCAGCGGACGGTGCCGGACGAGATCGGCTACCCGATGCTGGAGCACGTCGAGGCGGCCGTGCTGGCCGGCGCGTTCGTGTCGGAGGGCTGGGTCTCGGCGGGCCGCGCGGGCTTCAACAACGTGGACCGGGACTACTTCCTGCGCGTCGTCGCCGCCTACGACCTGGCCGTCGGTGGCCCCCGGTACGTCAGCGAGCGGGTGATCGCCTCGGGCAGCACCCTGCACGAGGTGGACGTGCAGGACCTGTCGGCGCTGCGCGCCAGCGTCCTCGGCGAGCTGACCGGTGCGCGTAGCGCCGCGAAGTTCGTGCCCGAGTTCGTCTGGCAGGGGCCGGCTGCGATCAAGCGGGCGTTCCTCCAGGCGCTCTTCGAGGGCGACGGGTCGTCATCGCTGCTGCCCCGCAACACCATCCAGGTCTCGTACTCGACCCGCAGCGAGCGGCTCGCCCGCGAGGTGCAGCAGCTCCTGCTGGAGTTCGGCGTCGTCAGTCGCCAGTGCCGGTACGACGACGGCGAGATCAAGGTCGTGGTGACCAACCGCCGCGACGCCCGGATGTTCGCCGCCCATGTCGGCTTCCTCGGCCGCAAGCAGGCCAAGCTGGAATCCGAGCTGGCTCAGGTGCCGGCGAGCAGCACGGCGCTGTCCAGCGACCACGTGCCGCTGGTAGGTGACTTCATCCGGGCGCACGGCGCGACCCGGTGGACCGAGCGCGACTGGCTGCGCCGGCACAACGTCGACCGGATCGAGCGGTGGGAGCGGGACCGCGACGAGATCGCCGCCCGGATCACCGAGGCCGAGGTGCTCGACGTGGTCGAGCCGCTGGTTGACGGGCGGTTCTACTACGCCGAGGTCGCTGAGGTCGCCGATGCGGGCGTGCAGCCGGTCTACAGCGTCCGGGTGGACACCGAGGACCACTCCTTCGTCTCCGACGGCTTCGTCAGCCACAACACCGAATGCAAGCTGGACCCGCTGGCGATGGAGATGCTGCGGGACATCGACGAGGACACCGTCGACCTCCAGGACAACTACGACGGCCGGGCCAAGGAGCCCACCATCCTGCCGTCGCGCATTCCCAACCTGCTGGTCAACGGCTCAGAGGGCATCGCGGTCGGGATGGCCACCAAGATCCCGCCGCACAACCTGCGCGAGATCGGCGCGGCGGTGCAGTGGTGCCTGGAGAACCCGGAGGCCGACGAGGCGACCACCCTCGAAGCGCTGCTGGAGATCGTCAAGGGTCCGGACTTCCCCACCCACGGGCTGATCGTCGGTCAGTCCGCCATCCAGGACGCGTACCGGACCGGTCGCGGGTCGATCCGGATGCGCGCCGTGGTGGAGGTCGAGGAGGACAAGCGGGGCCGGCCGGCACTGGTCGTCAGCGAGCTGCCCTACCAGGTCAACCCGGACAACCTCGCCGAGCGGATCGCCGAGCTGATCAAGGAGGGCAAGCTCGGCGGCATCGCCGACATCCGGGACGAGTCCTCCGGGCGTACCGGCATGCGGATCGTGCTGGTCCTCAAGCGCGACGCGGTCGCCAAGGTGGTGCTGAACAACCTCTACAAGCACACCCAGCTCCAGGAGACCTTCGGCGCCAACATGCTGGCCCTGGTCGACGGGGTGCCGCGCACGCTCAACCTGGCGCAGTTCATCCGCTACTACGTCGAGCACCAGATCGAGGTGATCCGCCGGCGGACCGCGTTCCGGCTGCGCAAGGCCGAGGAGCGGGCGCACATCCTGCGCGGCCTGGCCAAGGCGCTGGACGCGCTGGACGAGGTGATCGCCCTGATCCGGCGGTCGCCCACCGTCGACGACGCCCGGCAGGGCCTGATCCGGCTGCTGGAGATCGACGAGATCCAGGCGACCGCGATCCTGGACATGCAGCTGCGCCGGCTGGCCGCCCTGGAGCGGCAGCGGATCCTGGACGACCTGGCCAAGCTCGAGATCGAGATCGCCGACCTCAAGGACATCCTCGCCAAGCCGGAGCGGCAGCGGAAGATCGTCTCCGAGGAGCTGAGCGAGATCGTCGCGAAGTGGGGCGACGAACGGCGCACGAAGATCATCCCGTTCGACGGCGAGGTCTCGATGGAGGACCTGATCGCCCGGGAGGACGTGGTGGTGACCATCACCCGCACCGGGTACGCCAAGCGCACCAAGGTCGACCTCTACCGCTCCCAGCGGCGCGGCGGCAAGGGCGTGAGCGGCGCGACGCTGCGGCAGGACGACATCGTCAGCCACTTCTTCGTATGCTCCACCCACGACTGGATTCTGTTCTTCACCAACAAGGGCCGCGTGTACCGGGCCAAGGCGTACGAGTTGCCGGAGGCCAGTAGGGTGGCCAAGGGCCAGCACGTGGCCAACCTGCTCGCCTTCCAGCCGGACGAGCAGATCGCGCAGATCATCGAAATCCCGAACTACCAGGTGGCCCCCTACCTGGTACTGGCCACGAGAAACGGCCTGGTGAAGAAGACCCGACTCGAGGAGTTCGACTCCAACCGGTCCGGCGGCGTCATCGCGATCAACCTGCGCGATGAGGACGAGCTGGTCGGTGCCGTCCTCGCGGCACCGGAGCAGGATCTGCTGCTCGTCTCGAAGAAGGCGCAGGCGATCCGGTTCAACGCCTCCGACGAGGCGCTGCGCCCGATGGGCCGGGCCACCTCGGGCGTGATCGGCATGCGCTTCACCGACGACGACGTCCTGCTGGCCATGGAGGTCGTCCGGGAGGGCCTGGACGTCCTGGTGGCCACCAACGGGGGGTACGCGAAACGCACCCCCATCGAGGAATACCCGGTGCAGGGCCGGGGAGGTAAGGGCGTGTTGACTGCGAAGATCACCGAGCGCCGCGGTGGTCTGGTCGGCGCGGTCGTGATCGACCCGGACGACGAGCTGTTCGCGATCACCAGCAACGGCGGCGTCATCCGGACTCCGGTGAAGCCTGTACGCCGTACGCGTGACCGGAACACAATGGGGGTCAAGCTGATGGACCTCCCGGACGGCGTGACTATCGTGGCGATTGCTCGCAATGCCGACGAGCCTGACGAACAGGACTAGTTGAATGACGGAGACACAGGCGAAGTCGGGGAACAAGGGGACCTCGGCCAAACCGGTCGACGAGGAGGCCGCCAAGGGCGGTACCACCCCCGCCGGCCGCGCCGCCGTGGGCCGGGCGACCGTCCCCGCCGACGCGCCTGCCCCGAAGTTCACCCGGGCACCCGGCATGGCACCGCCGCCGGACAAGCCCGGTGAGGATTCGGGGACGACCGAGAAGCCCCCGACAACGGGCACCGACGCGCCCTCCTCCGCCACCCAGCCGGTGGCTGCCGCGGCCAGGTCGAGCAACACGACACAGCCGATCTCACTCGGGGTCGCCACCTCTCCGTCCACGACCGGCACCCAGCCGAAGGTCGGCGGCGGGTCGCGGCCGTCCCCCGAGGGCGCGCGTCCCACCGGGGGCGCGGGCGGCACCCGACCGGCCAACGGCGGTGGCCTGCCGCCCGGCATCGGCGGCCAGGCTGCCGTCGGTGCGGCCCGGGTGGGTGACGCGGTACGCGCCGCGCGTACCTCGGTCAGCTCGGCGGCCTCCCGGGGTCCGCGCCGGGCCCGGCTGAACCTCAAGCGGATCGACCCGTGGTCCGTGATGAAGTTCGCCTTCGCCGTCTCCGTGGTCCTGTTCATCGTGGTGGTCGTGGCGACCTCGGTGCTCTACCTCGCGCTGGACGCGATGGGGGTCTTCCAGAGCGTCAACGACAGCCTGACCGACCTGGTCAGCGCCAGCGGCGGGCAGGGCACCAGCGGTGGCTTCCAGATCACCGCCAAGGGCGTCATCCTGACGTCCGCCCTGATCGGGCTGGTCAACGTGGTGCTGTTCACCGCGCTGGCCACGCTCGGCGCGTTCGTCTACAACGTCTGCGCCGACCTGGTCGGCGGGATCGAGCTGACGCTCGCCGAGCGCGACTGATCCACCCGCGCCCGATGGGCGCGACCGACCGGCCACGACGCCGGGGCACCGCGACAGCGGTCGCCCCGGCGTCGTGCTCTGTCACCCGGTACCCCGATTTGGGAGCGGACGACGCGATGGGTTAACCTTGCTCGTCGCCACGCGGGGCTATAGCTCAGTCGGTTAGAGCGCAGAGCTGATAACTCTGAGGTCGCTGGTTCGATTCCAGCTAGCCCCACCGCAACACCGTTCCGACGAGCAGTCGAGTCGAGCGCGAGGGGTCGCCCCATGTTCAAGAAGCTTCTGTTCCTCGTCGGGATCGTCGGCGTCGCTGCAGTGGTGGCCAGGAAGGTCAAGGCCTCCAACGACGAGCGCGCCCTCTGGCACGAGGCGACCACCGCGCCCGATCTGCGCTGAGCAGGTCGGCACCTGGCGGCGTCGTCCGCCTGCGGGGCCCTAGCTCAACTGGCAGAGCACTGCCTTTGCAAGGCAGGGGTTAGGGGTTCGAGTCCCCTGGGCTCCACCATGTGGATCTTCCGCGTGCGGTCGTGCACCAGTTGATCGTGGCGCTCCGCTCTGCGTGGCTGCCCGACGCTGACTGTGGCTGGACACGGATCCGCCGCCGAATGTACTAGCGTCGAGGGAATGAAGAAGCGCGCCGTGAGGTACGAGCCACTGACGGTGGCAGGCCTGGGGGCACTGCTCGTGGGATCCGACGAGCCGCGACGGTGGCGGTTGGTGGCGGAGTTCCTCGAGGAGTATCGCTGGGAGCCAGCCGACATACGCGCCGGTCTACTGGATCAGGAACCAGCGTCCACGGGCGACGAGCGCTGGGACGTGTTCCTCGCAGCACTGACGGAACACCTGGCAGCCAAGGATGGGCGGGGCGCGCCAGCGTGGGTCGAGGCGCGGTCGCTTCGGCGGTTCTGGTTCCCCTTCAACACCCGGGCGGCCCGGGTCGACGCGGTGGTACACGCGCCGGCGGCATTCCGCCGTCGTGGCGTGTACGTGTCGGCGCAGGAGTTGAATGTCGCGTGAGCCTCGATGATCCGCTGTTGGACCGCCCCGCGATCGAGGATGCCTTCCGCCGGCTCGGGGACCGGCTGGCGAGGCGAGGTGTGGTGGCGGACCTCTACATCTTCGGCGGGGCTGCCATGGCTCTGGCCTACGACGCGCGACGGGCGACTCGTGACATCGACGCGGTGTTCCAACCCCATGGCATCGTGCTCGACGAGGCCCGTGCGGTAGCGGATGAACTCGGCCTGCCGCACTGGTGGCTCAACGAGCAGGCGAGTGCCTATGTCGCTCCGGGAGGCGACGCGACGGCGCCGCGCGTCTTCGACCACCCCGGCCTGCGGGTGGCGGCGGCGTCTCCGGAGCATCTACTGGCCATGAAGGTGCTTGCCGCACGGCGGCGGGACGCCGAGGACATCCGCTTCCTGGTCGACCACCTCGGGCTGACCAGCGCCGAGCAGGTCCTCGCTCTGTGCGCGGAGATCTTCCCCGAGGAGGAAGTCCCGGGCAGGGCAAGACTCGTGCTCGAAGACGTCTTCGGCGGCTCGTAGCTCCGTCATCGGGCTTCCGACAAAGCACGGGACCTGCGCGAACGCAGTGCCAACGGCTCGCCGGCGTTGGTTGCCGGCTGGTTCGCATGGTGGTACCTCCGGCCCACCAGAATCACCCTTGACCAGGCGTTGTAGCTCGCGAAGATCAACGGGCACACGATGGGCACAGGTTCAGGATTGATCTTGAACCCCTCTGGAGCCTGCCGCTCTCTGTGGTGACGGGGCCAGTGCGTCGGTGCTGGGTCAGTCCGTCGCGTTGCGGGCACGTTCCAGGCTGTCCAAGATCAGTTCCAGGCCGTAGGTGAATTGGGCGGCGTGGTCGTAGCCGGGCCGCAGGATGACGTCGCTGCCGAGCTTGGCCAGATGCGGGTAGTCCTCGGGACGGAACTGTTCCATGATCGAGCCGGTCAGCTCGATCAGTTCGCCGGGAGTGTTGAACGGCAGGCTGACCTCCTGCGCCGCAAAGCCGTAGATGTAGCTGTCCAGCAGCGATAAAGCGCGGGCGGCCAGGTCCAGCGAGAAGCCCGCCCGGCACAGGCTGCCGATGGCCGAGTCGAGGTTTCGCAGCATCGCCGGCCCGGGGCGGCTGCGGCTGAGCAGAACGGTCCAGCACGGGTGGCGGGCCAGCGCGGCGCGGGCCGAGACCGCGCGTCTGCGCATGCCCTCCTGCCAATCCATGTCCTCGGTCGGCAGTTCGAACTCACTCAGCACGAGTTCGGCTATGCCATCGAGCACCTCGTTCTTGTGGGCCACGTGCTTGTACAGCGACATCGCCTCGACGCCCAACTCCTGCCCCAGCCGGCGCATCGTCAGCGCGCCGAGGCCGTCCCGGTCGGCGAGAGTGAGAGCGGCCAGCAGGACCCGCTCCCGGCTCAACGGCCGGCGCTGTCCGGTGTCGTTTCGGATCGGCATATTCACCTCCATTGACAGCTTACTTAGTAGGCCTTAGCTTACAAAGTAAGCCCGATCTGGAGGGAAGCCACCATGGAAAGCGCACCGAAGCCCACCATGAAAGCCGTCATCCAGCGCGAGTACGGGCCGCCCGACGTCCTCCGCCGCGCCGACCTCGGCTTTCCCGCCGTCGTCGGCCCGGACGAGGTACGGATCCGGGTGTACGCGGCCGGCGTCGACCCCGGCGTCTGGTTCTTCCTGACCGGCCGGCCGTGGTTGGTCCGTGCCGCGGCGGGCATCCGCACGCCACGGCACCCGGTGCCCGGACGGGCTCTGGCCGGCCGGGTCGAGGTGGTGGGTGCGCAGGTCACCCGCTTCCGCGCGGGTGAGGATGTCTACGCCGAAGGGCTCGGCGCTTTCGCGGAGTACACGGTCGTCGCCGAACGGATGCTGGCCAGGAAGCCGGCGAACCTGACCTTCGAGCAGGCCGCGGCCATCCCGATATCGGCGACCACCGCGCTGCAGGGCCTGCGCGACACCGGCCGCCTGCGGGCCGGCCAACACGTACTGGTCAATGGCGCGACGGGCGGGGTCGGCACGTTCGCGGTGCAGATCGCCAAGGCGCTGGGCGCGGAGGTCACCGCGGTCTGCGCGCCGAACGCGGCCGAACTGGTCCGCTCCCTCGGTGCCGACCACGTCGTCGACTACACCCGGGAGGACTTCACCGCCGGCACCCGGCGCTACGACGTGGTGTTCGACCTGGTCGGCAACCACTCGCTGACACGATGCCGCCGGGTGCTCACCCCGGACGGCCGACTGGTGCTCTCCGCTGGCCCGCCAGCGCCGTGGCTGCGCCGCCGGCTCGCCGCACTCGTCCTGTCACCACTCGTGAGCTGCACGATGGTGGCTCTCGATGCGCGGCCGAACGCCGCCGACCTCGACGCGCTCCGCGACCTGGTGCAGGCCGGGCAGGTCACCCCCGTGATCGACCGCGTGTTTCCGCTGGAAGACATCTCCGATGCACTGCGCCACTACGGCTCGGGCCATGCCCGTGGCAAGACGGTGTTGTCGATCCGGTAGTTCGTCGTACGGGGATCCTGCCGACCGTTGGCCGGACGACTCAGCCCGGTCGAGCATCGTCGGCCGGACCGTTTTCCGGTGTCCTACCCCGGTCGACGACGCTGCCCGGGTCGGGCGGACGGAGCCGACGGCATGCTGCGCCAGCAGGGTCGCCGAGGTTCGGTGGCGTCCGCGACACACGGGGACCGTTCGTCCTGACGCGGGGTTCGCCCCTCGGGCTTTCCCGGTGCGCGCTGGGGTGTGGAGGCCGTGTCACCTGCCCGGCTGGGGTTGCGGGGGTGGACTCGGTCTCCCGCGCCGGGGCCGGTGCGGGCCGAGGGGGCGGAAGGTCGTCGCGGGTACGGGGCTCGGTCTGCCGCTGGGTCCGGCCTGGGGTTGCCGACGACTGGCCTGCTCACCACGCGGTGGAGTTGAGCGACCGGTCCGGTCGGCGCTACCGGATCCGGGCAGAAGGGTGCCCCGGGTGCGGGATCCCGATCAGAACGGGCAGAGCGCCTTGCCCGCGCCGGTGCCGGGGCGGATGGCGGGGAACTCCGGTCCCTTCCAGTGGCCGATCGGCGCGCGGGTGATGGCGGGAACAGCCGCGAGGGGCTTCTCCACGCTCATGTCCACTCCCGGGGGCCGACGGCATCTGGTGGAGAAGTTAGCCGCCGCTGCCGGCCCGGTCAACAGGGGAGACGGATACGTTATCTGCCCGCCGACCTGCCCGTTCGCGGATTCTGCCAGCGCGCCGCCATCACTCTTGTGGCGCGATGCGAGATAACATTTCGCATCTTGACATGGGTTTTCGTGCCCCGTACCTTCGCTGCAAGTCGGCGAGGCGTCAGGGTGCTGCTGGGGTGCAGCCCGACCGCCCGAACCGACCGTGACCAGCGTTGCCCGGCCAGGCCGTGACGCCGTCAGCGGTTCTCGCGGCCCTGATTGATCACCTCCAATCTGGCAGTTCAGGCATTCAGCACCATCACCGAGTCGATGCAGCTCGCGTGGGACCGCGCCACAGCAGTCAGGTGGCCGTCTCCCTCGCAGCGGAGCCGTCCCTTCGTATCCACCGAACGCCCTCCTCCCGACCCCGCCGGCACCGGCGGTGGAAGACGTCGAGGGCACGCGCGAAGCACTAGGAGCATCACGATGAACCCACGACGTACCGGTGCGATGGTCGCCCTCGCCGCGCTGCTCTTCACGAGCGCCTGCGGCGGGGCCGAAGGCGCCGCGGACAGCCCGGACGGCACCACGAAGGTCTCCGTCACGACGTTCGGCTGCGAGATCTGGAACACCTGGGCGATCGGGAAGGGCGTCTACGACAAGCACCGGCTCGACGTCGAACTGGTCCGCTCCGGTGGCGGCTCGGCGGCGGTCGCCGCGGTCCTGTCCGGGGCCGCGGACTTCGGCTACGTCAACGGCTACACCGCGATCAACGCCTACAACACCGGCTTCCCCATCCAGATGGTGTCCGGCGTCAACGTCAACGCGTTGCCGCCGGCCAAGCCCGCGCAGGGCGTCTTCGTCGGCAAGGACTCCCCGATCAAGGCGGCCGCCGACCTCGCCGGCAAGAAGATCGCGGTCAACGAGATCAACGGCATCAACCAGATCGTGACCGCGAGCTGGCTGAAGGCCAACGGGGTCGAGCCGGAGAGCGTCAGCTTCGTGGCGCTGCCGTTCGCCGAGCAGATCCCCGCCGTGCTCAGTGGACGGGTCGACGCCGCGCAACTGGGCTACTCGCTGCTGGGCAACAACAACGACAACGTACGCAGCCTGGCCGACCCCTTCGCCAGCAGCGACAAGATCTACATCGCGACCTACGTCGCCGCCAAGAGCTTCGTCGGCAAGGGCGACGCCGCCAAGCGCTTCCACGAGGCGATCACCGAGACCGCGCAGCAGCTCAGCGACCCGGCCAACACCGACGAGGCGTTCCGGTTGCTCTCCGAGTGCCAGAAGGTGCCGGCGGCGACCCTCGCCGCCCAACCCCAGAACGCCCTCGAAGCGGACGTCGACGTCGCCGCACTCGACCGGATGGCCCAGCAGATGGTCGATCTCAAGATGCTCCAGAAGAAGCCCGACCTGGCGCCCTTCGTCACCGACTTCGCGCGGTCCTGACCTGTCCCGTCGTCGCGGTAGGCGGGCCACCATGAGGGGAGAGGACGAGACATGGCGTCGGACGTCCGAGTGATTGACCAGGTCGAGGCGGACGCCCGACCCACCGGCGGGCCGGTCGCGGCCCGCCGGTGGGGCCCCACACCCGACTGGGTGCTGGGGGTGGCGGGCGTGGTGACCATGTTCGTGCTGTGGGACCTGGTGGTCCGGGCCGGGGCGGTCTCGGTGGACTCCCTGCCGTACCCGGCGGCCACCCTGCAACGGGCCGGCGAACTGCTCGTCGATGCGACGTTCCTGACCGAGGTGGTGCAGACGCTGTGGGCCTGGTTGCTCGCCATGCTCGTCGCCAGCGCGGTCGGCATTCCGCTGGGGCTGGTGCTGGGCTACTTCTCCGCCCTCTACCGGCCGTCGTCCTCGGTGGTGCACGCCGGCCGGTCGATTCCCTCCTCGGCGTTCCTGCCGATCGCCATCCTGCTGTTCGGCCTGGGCACCCAGATGAAGGTGTCGCTGGCGATCTACGCGATCTTCTGGCCGATCCTGCTCAACTCCATGTACGGCGTGCGCGACACCGAGCCGCTCATGCTGGCGACCGGGCGGAGCATGGGCTGGACGCGGACCCGGCTGCTGACCAGGGTGGTGCTGCCGTCGGCGGCCCCGTCCATCGCCACCGGCCTCCGGGTGGCCAGTTCGACGGCGCTGATCGTGGTGCTCTCGGCCGAGCTGCTGGGCGCGACCAACGGGGTGGGAACGGTGATCACCACGTACCAGCAGGCGCAACGACCCGACTTCGTCTATGCCGGGATTCTCCTCGTGGGCCTGCTCGGCATGGGCCTCTATTACGGCTTCAACCTGGTCGAACGCCTGGTGGTCCCCTGGGGCCAGGCGCAACGGGAGGGGGGACGATGAGCGGGCACGGGGTCAACCGGCCGGTCGTCGCCGGGGTGCTGGCGGCGGGACGCGGGGTGCGGTCGCTGTGGCTGCTCGCCCTCCTGCTGGTGGTGTGGGAGATCGCTGCCCGGATGGCGGGCTCCCTGTTCATCCCGCCGGTGTCGCAGATCTTCGGGGCGTTCGTCGACACCTGGCTCTCCGCCTCGCCGTCGTCGCTCTTCCTCAGCTCCCAGTTCCGGGCCGACGTGCTGCCGAGTCTCGTGCGGCTCGGCCTGGGCTACGGCGCGGCGACGGTGCTCGGCGTCGGCCTCGGCATCCTGATCGGGGTGTGGCGGCCGGCCGGGGCGTTCTTCAACCCGCTGATCCGGCTGGGCATGTCGGTGCCGGTGACCGCTCTGCTGCCCATCGCCATCGTGCTGTTCGGCATCACCAGCGGGATGAACGTCTTCCTCATCGCGCTGGGTTGCCTGTGGCCGATCCTGATCAACACCTACGACGGCGTCCGGGGGATCGACCGTACGGTGGTCATCGCCGCCCGGAGCCTGCGGCTGACCCGGCGGCGCTACTTCCTGCGGGTCCTGCTGCCCGGCGCCAGCCCTGCGATCTTCGCGGGCATGCGGATCAGCATCGGGATCGCGCTGGTCCTGATGGTGATCTCCGAGCTGTACGCCGCCACCGCCGGCCTCGGGTTCTACATCGTGAGCCAGCAGCGGCTGTTCCAGTTCCCGCAACTGTGGTCGGCGATCGTCCTGCTGGCGCTGCTGGGCATCCTCTTCAACGCCATCTTCGCCCTGGTCGAGCGGGTGCTGCTCCGGTGGCACCGCAACGTGCGGCCGGACGGCGCGGAAAGCCACTGACCGTCGCCGACGACAACGACACCCCGTAGGAGCCCCGATGAGTTCCGTGACGACCCGGTCGCACCAGCCCGGTGCCGCCCTCGACACCCCCGTGCTCGACGTGCAGGAGTTGAGCAAGTCCTACCGGTCCCGCAAGGGCGACGTGCCCGCCGTACGCAGCATCGAGTTCGCGGTGCACGCCGGCCAGTTCGTGTCGGTGGTGGGGCCCTCCGGCTGCGGCAAGACCACCCTGATGATGTGCATCGCCGGGCTCCTGCCCATCTCCGGCGGCGCGGTGATGTTCCGTGGGGAGCGGATGTCCGGCCCCCGCGACGGTGTGGCGGTCGTCTTCCAGGACTACAGCCGCTCGTTGTTCCCCTGGTTGACCGTGGAGAAGAACGTCGCCCTCCCGCTGCGGGACCGGGGGCTGCCCCGTGCCGAGATCGGTCACCGGGTGCGGGAGTCGTTGGAGATGGTCGGTCTGGCCCACGCGGCGGCGTTGCACCCGTGGCAGCTCTCCGGCGGGATGCAACAGCGGGTGGCCATCGCCCGGGGGCTCGCCGTACGACCGGAAATGCTGATCATGGACGAGCCGTTCGCGTCGGTGGACGCCCAGACCCGGGCGAGCCTGGAGGACCTGCTGCTCAAGGTCTGGGCCGAGACCGGTACGACGGTGCTGTTCGTGACCCACGACATCGACGAGGCGGTGTACCTGTCCGACCGGGTGGTCGTGCTGTCGCAGGGGCCCTCCGTCGTGGTGGCGGACCTGCCGGTCACCCTCGACCGGCCCCGCGACCAGATAGCGACCAAGCAGACGGCACTCTTCGGCGAGCTCCGCGAGCACGTCTACTCCCTGGTCATGGCCTCCCAGCGGCGGACCTCCCTGTCGGGGGAGCCGAGCTGACCGGATGACGCCGGGCCGGCCCGGGGCCGGCTCAGCCGGGGCAGCTCCCGACCTGCTCAGCCGGGGGACAGCCCGGGGCCGGCTCAGCCGGTGGCCGGTTCCCGGGTGTCGGCCGGTACGACCAGCGGGGATCCGGTGACCGGATCGGGCACCACCTGGTTGGGCATCCCGAAGACCTCGGCGACCAGCCCGGCGGTGACCGTCGAGGCGGGATCCCCCGCGGCCACGATCCGGCCGTCGCGCATCGCCACCAGGTGGGTGGCGTACCGGGCCGCGTGGTTGAGGTCGTGCAGCACGGCCACGACGGTGCGCCCCCGGGCGACCAGGCGGTGCACCACGTTGAGCACGTCGATCTGGTGGGCGACGTCCAGGTAGGTGGTCGGCTCGTCGAGCAGGACGAGCGGCGTCTCCTGGGCCAGCACCATGGCGATCCAGGCCCGTTGGCGCTGCCCGCCGGAGAGTTCGTCGACCCGGCGGTCGGCCAGGTCGGTGGTGCCGGTCGAGGCGAGCGCCGCCTCGACGGCCTCCTCGTCGGCGTGGGAGAAGCGGCGCAGCACCCGCTGGTGGGCGTACCGGCCCCGGCTGACCAGCTCCCGCACGCTGATCCCCTCGGGCGCGGTCATGGCCTGCGGCAGGAGCGCGAGCCGGCGGGCGCGTTCCTTGGCCGGCAGGCCGCCGAGATCCGCCCCGTCGAGCAGCACCCGACCCGCGGCGGGGCGGAGCAGCCCGGCGAGGGCCCGCAGCAGCGTCGACTTGCCGCAGGCGTTCGGCCCGATGAGCACGGTGAACGAGCCGTCCGGCACCGTGATCGACAGGTTCTCGCTGACGATCCGTTGGTCGTAGCGCAGGGTGACGTCCTCCGCCCGGAGCCGCCCGTTCAGCTGGTCGACCATCCGGTCCTCCTGATCTCGTGGACGAGCAGCCAGAGCAGGTACCCCCCGCCGAGGGTGACCGTGACCACCCCCACCGGCACGGTCAGCGGGATCACGTGCTGGGCCACCAGGTCGGAGCCGAGCAGCAGGGCCGCCCCCACCACGGCGGTGGCGGCGAGCGGCAGGCCCGGCGCCCGGACCAGCCGGCGGGCGATCTGCGGGGCGGCCAGGGCGACGAAGGCGATCGGGCCGGCGACGGTGGTGACGGCGCTGACCAGGGCGACCGCGATCAGGACGAGGGCGGCGCGGTGCCGGTCGACCGCGACCCCGCTGGCCGCGGCGACGTCGTCACCCAGTTCCAGTTGGGCCAGGGCCGCCGCCCACAGCGGGGTGACCGCCAGCAGCACCAGCACGACTCCGGCGGCGGGCCAGACCACCTCGGCGGTGGCGGTGTTGAGGGTGCCGGCACCCCAGGCGGCGGCGAAGAGCGCGGTCTCCAGGTCGGCGCGGAGCAGCAGCCAGGTGTTGGCGGCGGCGAGCATTGAGGAGACGCCGACGCCCACCACGATGAACCGGAACCCGGAGAGCCCGTCGCGGTAGGCGAGCAGGTAGATCGCCAGCGCGGCCAGCAGGCCACCGGCGAGCGAGCCGAGCATCAGCAGGTGCCAGCCGCCGCCGAGCAGCAGCAGGGCGATCAGCATGCCGGAGAACGAGCCGTTCGCCAGGCCGATGACGTCCGGGCTGGCGAGCGGGTTGCGGGTGATGGTCTGGAAGATCGCCCCGGCGACGCCGAGGGCCGCGCCGAAGGTCACGGCGGCGGCGACCCGGGGCAGCCGCCACTCCAGTACGACGGTGCGGGTCAGCCCGTCGATCCGGCCGCCGAGCACGCCGAGCACCTCGTCGAGGCGGAGCGGGAAGTCGCCCCGCCAGAGGCCGACCACCGCCAGCGCCGCGACGACGAGCGCGGCGGCGGCGCAGACGACGGCCTCGCGTACGCCGACGGTCACGTGCCGGCGGTCGGTGCCGAACAGCAGCCGACGCCCGGCGGTGCGGCGGACCGGCCTGTTCACAGCGCGGTCGCCCGGCGGCGGCGGGCCAGCGCGATCAGCACCGGGGCACCCACGAACGCGGTGACGACACCGACCGGCATCTCGCTGGGCAGGACGGCGACCCGGCCGAGCACGTCGGCCAGCAGCACCAGCACCCCGCCGGCCAGCAGCGACCCGGCCAGGATGCGGCGCTGGTCGGTGCCGACGCCCCAGCGCACCAGGTGCGGCACCACGAGCCCGACGAACGAGATGGGGCCGGCGATGGCGCTGGCCCCACCGGCGAGCAGGGTCACCGCGCCCAGCACGAGCAGCCGGGTCCGCACGAGGCTGACGCCCTGCGCCGCTGCCAGGTCCGGGCCGAGCGCGAGCGCGTTCAGGCTGCGGGCCGCGACCAGCGCGGTGACCAGCCCGGCGGCGATCAGCGGCAGCACCGGCAGCACCACGGCGGTGTCACGTTCGAGCAGGCTGCCGGCGTTCCAGCCGCGCATCCGGTCGAAGGTGTCCGGGTGGGTGAGGGTGATGCCGGTGGTGAGTCCGGCGAGCACGGCACCGGTCGCCACCCCGGTCACCAGTAGCCGGGTGGGGGTGGCCCGCAGGTCGGCGGCACCGCCGACGGCGTACACGGCGGTGGCGACCAGGAGCGCGCCGAGCAGGGCGAGCCACATGTAGCCGACCGGCGAGGTGATCCCGAAGAAGGCGATCCCCGCCGCGACGAAGGCGGCGGCTCCGGCGTTGACGCCGAGGATGCCCGGGTCGGCGAGCGCGTTGCGGGTGAACGCCTGCATCAGCGCTCCCGCGACGCCGAGGCCGGCACCGACCAGCAGGCCGGCGAGGGTGCGGGGCAGGCGTTGCCCCCAGACCACGTACTGCGCGGTGTCGGTGCCGGTGCCCCGCAGCGCCGCCCAGACGTCCGCCGGGGGCACCGGGTTCGCGCCGACGAAGACCGACAACACCAGCGACCCCACGAGTACGACGACCGCGCCGGCCAGCCAGCGTCGGGTGGTACGGCGACGCGCGGCACGGCCGGTGGTCGGCCGTGCCGCGCGGGCGGGTGTGGTGGTGGTCAACGCGACGCGGTGAGGATGCGTTCGAGGTCGTCGAGGACGGCCTGCCCACCGACCGTGCCGACCCCGGTGATCCAGAAGGACTGGTCGACCAGGTGCAGGCGGGGGAAGGCGGCGGCGTTGGCGGTGACCGAGGCGGGGATGGTGCTGCGGTCGTTGACGTCGACGGTGGTGACGAAGACGTGGTCGGCCTTGGCCTCCAGCACCCGTTCGGGGGAGACGTCGACCGAGATGGAGTTCTCCCAGTCGCGTTCGGGGGTCTTGAAGCCGACGCACTCCAGCGCGCTGCCCGCGAACGAGGTGGGGCCGTAGAGGGTGAGGACGCCGTCGCGGGGGCGGATGAGCTGCGCCGTCTTCCCCGCCGTGCCGAACTTCTCGGCGATCTCCGCGCACCGCTGCCGGAAGCTGGTGAGGAGCTTGTCGGCGGAGTCGGCCCCGCCGAGCGTGGTGGCGGTGAACGTCACGTTGTCCTGCCACGGGTCGGCCTGGGAGGCCATGAACACGGTGGGGGCGACGTCGGTGAGCTGGTCGTAGAGGGCGGAGTGCCGGGACTCGGTGCCGATGATCAGGTCGGGCTTGAGGGCGGCGATCTTCTGCACGTTGGGTTCCTGGACGGTGCCGACGGTGGTGATGCCGGCGGCCTTGTCACCGAGGTACTTGGGCACGCCGGCAGCCTCGTTGAGCACGGCCGCGCCGACCGGGGTGATCTCCAGGGCGACGGCGGTGTCGAGCTGGACCGGTTCGAGGACGACGACCCGGGTCGGCTTGTTCGGCACGGCGGTCTTGCCCCGGGCGTGCTCGACGGTTCTGGTGTCGCCGACGCTGCCCGCCGGGTCGGAGTCGTCGGAGCCGCAGGCGGCCACGGCGAGCACCGCCGCCGAGGCGACGGTGAGGGCGAGGAGGCGTCGGCGGAGTGTTCGGGGAGCTGGCGTGGGCATGGTACGAGGTTCCTGTCTGGCTACTTACCGTAACTATCCACTGGTGTTTTTAGGTTAGCATTACCTAATCATCTATCTCGTCGCGGGTCGGCCGGTCATGCCAATACCCCTGTGTGTGGACCCGCGTCGGATCGATCCGCGCCTCGGTGACGAGCCTCCGTACCTGCGCGATCCTGCTACTCTCCGTAGCTATCCAGGCGTAAAAGTGCGCCCCGGACGCCGCCGCGGCCGGCCCGTGCTCGGCCAACCAGTCGCCCACCATGGCGGTCAGCACCGTCCCGCCCGGGGCACCCGCCCGCAACCGGACCTCGACCGGGTGGCCGGCGGTCACGTCGTCGAGCGTGGCGGCGTCCGCCGCGTCACCCGCCTCCAGCAGGACCGTCGCCCGCACCTGCG
This sequence comes from Micromonospora rifamycinica, assembly GCF_900090265.1. Taxonomy (NCBI): domain Bacteria; kingdom Bacillati; phylum Actinomycetota; class Actinomycetes; order Micromonosporales; family Micromonosporaceae; genus Micromonospora; species Micromonospora rifamycinica. Next base: position 4,383,689 of record NZ_LT607752.1, on the reverse strand, counting down.
GCCCGAGGCCGGACAGGATGCCACGCACCGCCGGATACGCCGTCTCGTCCGCCGCGATCAGCACCCGCGTCGCCGGCCCCGGCTCCCACTGCACGCCGTACCCGGGCTGACCGGCGCGGACGTGCGGGCCGGACAGCAGCAGCCGGTCCCCCGGCCGGGCCGCCGACGCCCAGCTACTCGCCGGGCCGTGCGGCTGGTGCAGATAGAAGTCCAGGTCCAGCTCCCCCGCCGCCGGCCGGGTCCGGTACGCGGTGTAACTACGCAGCCTCGGGCGCTCACCGGTGGGAACGGACCGCCACACCCGCCGCCACTCCCGCTCGGGCAACCCCGCCCGCAACCCGGCCGGGTGGTCGCCACCGACCGGCAGCAGGATCTTGATCCGTTGGTCGAGGTGGTACGGGGCCAGGTTCCGCAGCCCCTCGTCGCCGAGCGTGACCCGGACGAACCCGGGCGACAGCCGGCTGGTCGCCGTCACCACCGCCCCGAACAGGATGTTGGGCGAGTTGCCGAATGCAGACATGCCGGCAGAGGCTAGCGGGTCCGACCTGGTCAGGGCATCGCCCCGGTGCGCGGGGTGACCCAGCCGCCGCTGCGGAGGAAGCCCGGGGCCACGGCGGACACCTCCCGGGCGGGGGTGTCACCCTGGGTCGCGTCGATCTCCAGAAGCCTGTCGCCGGCCGGGAGCGGACCCGCACCGGGGACCGTCACCCCTCCCGGACGGTCACCGCCGCGCGGTGGTGACCGGGCTGCGCGACCACGTCGAGCAGCGCGACCGCGAAGTCCGGGTAGCTGATCCGGCTGCCCGGGTCACCCTGCTCGGCGAGCCGGTAGCGGCCGGAGCGGGCGCCGTCACGGTCGAAGTCACCGGCGGGCGCGAGGTAGGTCCAGTCCAGACCGGCGGTCCGCAGCTCGGCCAGACCGGCGGCGTGGCCCAGGTAGAAGGGGCGGTACTCGTTCGGGTAACCGGGCTCGTCCATCAGGGCCGCACCGGACGCCCCGGGCATGACCGCGGCGAGGCCGACCACCACCAGACGGCGTACGCCCGCCTGGGCGAGCCCGTCGACCAGGGCGCGGGACGACGCGGTGAAGAAGTCGTGCGGTGGCGCGGACAGGTCCACCGCGGCACTGACGGCGGCGTCCTGCCCGTGGGCCGCCCGCCCGACGTCGAGCGGGTCCGTCACGTCACCGGCCACCACCCGTACGTCCCCCAGGTCGGGGTGCCGTGCGGGGTCGCGTACCACGGCGGTGACCTGGTGGCCGCGTCGCCGCGCCTCGGCGACGGCCTGCCGCCCGGCCCGGCCGCCCGCACCGAAGACCACGATCTGCATGGGTGAGCACCCTTCGTCGGGGCCGGTCCGGTGGGGTCCGGCCGAGGAGCCGAACGCTATCGAGGGACGTGGTTACCACCCGGATACCGACTATCGTGAGGCGATGAGGCCTCCCCTGCCCGCCGACATGTTCGACGAGGTGTGCCCGTCCTCGCTCAACCCGATCCGGTTCGGCGACAAGTGGGCGGCGCTCGTCATCCGCTGCCTCGAACACGGCCCCCGCCGCTTCTCCGAGCTGCGCGTGCCGCTGCACCGGGTCACCCCCAAGGTGCTCACCCGGTCGCTGCGGTCCCTGGAGCGGGACGGCCTGATCCGGCGCACCGCCCAGCCGCCGCGGGTCGAGTACGAGCTGACTCCGGTGGGCCGCAGCCTGCTCGAACCGATCGCGGTGGCGTGTGCCTGGACCGACCGGCACTGGGACGCGCTGCTCGACGCCCGCGAGTCGTACGACGCCGCCGCCCGCCGCGCCACCGGGCGGATCGCGTCCCCGTCGGCCGGATCGCGGGCCTGAACGGCGGCAGGCTAGCGTCGGGGCGTGACCATCGGATCTCCCCGCGTCCTGCCCGCCGAGCGTGGCGTCGCCGAGGCCGCCGCCGTGCTGCGGGCCGGCGGGCTGGTCGCCTTCCCCACCGAGACGGTCTACGGGCTCGGCGCGAACGCGCTGGATTCCCGGGCCGCGGCGCGGATCTTCGCGGCGAAGGCCCGGCCGACCTTCGATCCGCTGATCACCCACCTGGCCGACGCCGCCGACCTGCCGGCCCTCGTCGGCGCGCTGCCCCCGGCGGTCGCCGCCCTGGCCGAGCGGTTCTGGCCCGGCCCGCTCACCCTGCTCGTGGACCGGCCCGCCGCGATCCCCCCGATCGTCACCTCCGGCCTCGACACGATGGCCGTCCGGGTGCCCGACGAGTCGTCCGCCCGCGCGCTGATCAGGGCCGCCGGGGTGCCGGTCGCCGCGCCGAGCGCCAACCGGTTCGGGCAGCTCAGCCCCACCCGCGCCGAGCACGTCGTCCGGGGCCTCGGCGCGGCGGTCGACGTGGTGCTCGATGGCGGCCCCACCCGGTGCGGGATCGAGTCGACCATCGTGGACGCGCGCGGCCCGCACCCGGTGGTGCTGCGTCTCGGGGCGCTCGCCGTGGAGGAACTCGTCGCGGCGATCGGCCCGGTGACGGTGCGGCCGGGCAGCTCCGGGCAGCCGGTGGCCCCCGGTACGTTGGCCGCGCACTACGCGCCGCGTACCCCGCTGCGGTTGCTCGGGGACGCGGGGCCGCCGCCGGCCGACGGCGTCCGGCGGGGGCTGCTGGCCTTCCGGGACCGGCCGGCGGACGGCTACGCGGCGGTGGAGGTGCTCTCGCCCGCCGGTGACGTGACCGAGGCCGCCGCCCGGCTCTTCGACGCGCTGCACCGGCTGGACGCGGCCGGGGTGACCGAGATCCTCGCTGAGCCGGCCCCCGACGAGGGGGTGGGACGGGCGATCAACGACCGGCTGGGCCGCGCCGCCGCCACCTGGTCCCCGGCCGCCCCCTGATCCCCGCCGCGCGCCATCCCGCCGCGCGCCATCCCGCCGCGCGCCATCCCGCCGTGCGCTAACCCGCCGCGCGCCATCCCGCCGCGCAAGAACAAGGAAGTAGTGGTCATTCGGCCGCAGGACGCCACTACATCATGGTTCGGGCACGATCTTGCGGTGTCGGTGTCGGTGTCGATGTCGGCGGCGGGGGTCGCGGCGGCGGGGGTCGCGGTCAGCGGGTGGGCGGAGCCGGCAGGTGTTCCACCAGCCGGGTCAGCGCGCCGTTGGCGAAGGTCGCGCCGAGCGCCGAACCGGCGGCGATGCCCCAGCCCACCGGGCCGAGCGGGGTGCAGCCGAAGAACTGGCTCACCCCGGGCGTCTGCACCACGGCGGCGAGCACCCCGACCGAGGCGGCGGTCGACGCGAGCACCGTCGGGCTGGTGCCCCCGGCCAGGACGGTCTGCCCCAGCTGGGTGCCGACCAGCGACACCAGGGCCACCGTGCCGGCCCGTCGTTCCCGGCCGGTCCACCGGGCCACCGTCCAGCCGGCGGTCGCGCCGAGGGTGGTGGCGGCGGCCCGCAACCCGATCTCCCTGGTCATGGTGTCGCCGAGGGAGGCGTCCGGCCCTTCCCGGAGCAACCCGTCGGCGTGGTCGGAGCCGGGTGGCCGGACCGCGATGGCCAGTGCCGGCGCCAGGTCGGTGAGCAGGTTGACCAGGAGCAACTGCCGGCCGTTGAGCGCCGACCGGCCGGTGACGGCGGCGCTGAGCACACTGAACGCGATCTCGCCGAGGTTGCCGCCGACCAGGATGCTCAGCGCGTGGCGGACCGACGACCACATCGCCCGCCCCTCGACCAGGGTGGCGATGATGGTCTCCAGCCGGTCGTCGGTGACCACCAGGTCGGCGGCGGCGCGGGCGGCCGGGGTGCCCCGCTGGCCGAGGGCGATACCCACGTCGGCCAGCCGGATCGCCGGGGCGTCGTTGGCGCCGTCACCGGTCATCGCCACGGTACGGCCGCACCGCTGCAACGCCTGGATGATCCGCACCTTGTGCGCCGGGGTGCAGCGGGCCACCACGTCGGTGCGGGCCAGCCGCTCACCCAGCGCCGCGTCGTCCAACTCGTCCAGCTCGGTGGCGGTGACCACCCGTTGACCGTCGGCCTGCGGGCTGATCGTGGCCGCGATTGCCGCAGCGGTGGCCGGATGGTCCCCGGTGATCATGATGGTGTGCACGCCGGCCTGCCGGATCCGGCGCACCGCCGGGGCGGCGCTCTCCCGCACCCCGTCGGCGAGCGCGAGGAAACCGACGAAGACCAGACCCCGCACCTCGTCGTCGGTGACCGCCCCGGCACCGGCCCGGCACTCCGCCACGGCCAGGATCCGGTGGCCCGCCCCGGCCCGGTCGGCGAGCGCGGTGTGCAGCCGGTCCCGGCGTACGGCGTCCAGCGGCTCGTCCCGGCCGCCCGGCAGCCGCCACGAACCACACCGGGGCAGCACCGTCTCCGGAGCGCCCTTCACGCTGAGCAGCAGGCCCTCGGCCGTCCGGCCGACCGTCGCGTGGTACCCCCGGGACGGCTCGAACGGCAGCCCGCCGACCGCCGCCCAGCCGGCCGCACCGTGCTGCTCGGTCACCCCGGCCTGCCGTGCGCCGTACCGGACCGCCCGGTCGGTGTGCTGCGGCAATTCCTGCGGATCGGCCGCGTACGGGGTGGCGCGCAGCCCGGCCGCGAGGACCCGACGCAACCCGTCGTCGAGCCGGTCGACAGGGGCGAACCGGTCGTCGTCGCCGACCCCGGCGAGCAGCAGCCTGCCCTCGGTGAGGGTGCCGGTCTTGTCGAAGCACAGCACGTCCACCCGGCCCAACGCCTCGATCGTGCGCGGGTTGCGGACCAGCGCGCCGTGCTCGGCCAGCCGGCGCGCGGCGGCCAACTGCGCCGCGCTGACCAGGAACGGCAGCCCCTCCGGCACCGACGCCACGGCCAGGTTCGCGGCGGTCGCCGCCGTCTGCCCCAGCGGTACGCCCCGCAGCAGCCCCGCCCCGGCCACCGCGACGGCCGACGCGACGGCCAGCGGGATCGCCGACCGGGTGAGCCGGCCGAGCCGGGCCTCCACGCCGCTCTCCGGCGGGGCCTGCCGGGCCAGCGCGAGGCTCCGGTCGGACTCGGTTCGTGCCCCGGTCGCCACCACCACCGCGGTGCCCCGGCCGGTGGCGATGGTGGTGCCCTCGTAGAGCATCGAGGTGCGGTCGGCCAGGGCGGCGGCGACCACCGGCCCGGTTCCCTTGCCGACCGGCAGCGACTCGCCGGTCAGCGACGACTCGTCGGCCTCCAGACCGTCGGCGGTGAGCACCCGGCAGTCGGCCGGCACCGCGTCCCCCGGGCCGAGGAGCACCACGTCGCCGCAGACCAGGTCCTCGGCGGGGACCACCCGTTCGGCCCCGTCCCGCAGCACCCGGGCGGTGACCGCCGACCGGGACAGCAGCTCGGCCAGCGCCCGGTCGGTGTTGCGCTGGTGCACCGCGCCGACCAGCGCCGATCCGCCGACCACGCCGCCGACCAGGGCCGCGTCGACCAGCGAGCCGAACGCCGCCGACAGGACGGCACCGGCGGCCAGCACCGGCGTGAGCGGGTTGGCCAGCTCGTCGACGAACGCCCGGAACAGGCCGACCGGCCCGGCCGACGGGTCCGGGTCGGCGCGGTGCCGGCGCTGCGCCTCGGCGTCGGTCAGGCCGTCCGGGCCGGTGTCGAGCTGGCGTAGCACGGTTGCCACCGGCATCAGGTGCCAGGCGGTGGTGGCCGGCGGCGGCGCACCGGTCGGGTCGGGCAGCCGACGGGCCCGCCACACGCCGTTGGCGAACGCCAGCGCCGCCGCGCCGTTGACGGCGGCGAGGCTGCGGCCGGGCAGTTGCGGTGCCGCGGCGGTGAACGCGCCCAACGCGCCGAGCCCGGTGCCGGCCATGGCCAGGCGGATGTTCTGCCCGGTCATCCGGCGGGCCACCCCGGCCGCCTCGATCAGCAGCGCGGGAATCCGCAGGTCGGTGCCGACGAGCAGGTGGGCGCCCCACGGCGGCAGCTCCTCGGGGGCGGCCACCCCGAGCCCGCAGTCGGACCCGGCCAGCGCCATCCGGTCGCCGGAGACCAGCATCACCACCGCGCCGTCGCGTTGCAGGGCGCGGACGGACTCGGCGAGCCGGTCCCCGCCGGGCAGCACCGCGTCGGCGAAGCCGTACCGTTGCGGGTCGGCACCGGCCACCACCAGGCGCAGGCCGGCGTGCCGGGCGGCGGTGGGCAGCGCGTCGACGCCGGGAGCCGGTTCGGGGGCGACCCGGACGACGGCGACGAGGCCGCCACCGTGGGCGAGACCGAGCAGCGGGCCGCCCGCCGCGCGCAGCCGCGCGCTGTCCGGGGTGTCCCCCGGGTCGGCGGCGTCGAGATCGGCCAGGGGACCGAGCCGCCAGCCCTCCGCCTCGTGGACGTCCTCCGGGTGGTCGGGGTCGAAGAGGGTGAACGCCCGCCCGGCCACCTCCCCGGTGTCCGCGCCGGCCAGCGGGGCCAGGTCGGCGAGGACGCCACGGGCCGAGCCGAGCACGGCGGCGTCCAGCACCACCGTGTCGATCCGGTCGAGTTCCCGCAGCACGCTGCGGTCCATCGCGATCACGCCACGCCGGGCGAGCATCCGGCCGAGCTGGGCGGCGTACCCCTCGCGGCCACTGCCGGGGGCCTTGGGCAGGGCGGCGAGCCCGAGCGCGGCGGCCCGCTTCGGCCCCGCGACGGGCCACGCGGCGGCTCCGGCGGCGGCCCCGGTGGCGAGCATCGTCGAGACGTACCGCTCGACCGGGCCGTCGGGGCGGGGGCAGGGCCGGTGGACCCCGGGGGAGCGGGCGACGGCCCGTTCCGGGTCACCGGTCAGCCCCGGCTCGGCCCGGGTCCAGGTGGCGAGCTGGGCGCGGGCCTCACCCCACTGGACGACCCGCTGCGCGCCGTCCAGGACGATGCCGGCCCAGCCGCCGGTCAGGCCCTGCACGACCGCCTCGGCGAGCGGGAACAGCACCTCGGCGCGCGGGTCGGCACGCAGCCCCCGGCCGGCGAGGTCGTGCAGCTTCGGATGCAGGTCGACGGCGGTGAGCAGGCCGGCCACCTCCCCGGGCACCGGGGTGAACGGCAGGATCCGGGTGGCGGCGGAGATGGTCAGGCCCAGCGCGTCGGAGGCGAGCGCGCCGAGGGTCCGGGGGGTACGCGGCCCGTCCTCCGGCGGATGCGGCGGTGGGATCTCCGGATCCGGCTCGTGCGGGCAGACCCGTTCGACCCGGGCCACCGTGTCGATCAGGTCGCGCAGTCTCGGCTTCGGCTCCACGACGGCCACCACCACCCGGCCGGACGGGGCGTTCACCCGCGCCCAGGCCACCCCGGGGAGCCGTTGCAGCGCCACCTCGACCTGCCGGGCCAGCCGGTCGCCGCCGTCCTGGCAGACACCGTGCACCTCGATGTGGTGCCGGCCGTCGCGGGACCAGACCCGGCGGCGGGTCAGCCCGGCCACCCGGGCCAGCCGGCCGGCGGCCGACCCGACGCCCCGGGACACCCCGCCGACCAGCGGCGGCACCGGCACCGACGGGAGGATCCGGCCGGCGACCCGGCCCAGCGTGGTCATCGAGCGGTACGGCCGACTCGCCGGTCCCGCCCACTGCCGCCGTACGCCATCTCGCCTCCCGCGTTCGTCAGGCGGCCTGGCTTCCCGGCCGGGCGTCCGTTATGCCCCCCGGGTGGGTGAAGTTTCCGCCGGTGGCGGGGCATGGACGGCGGTGCCGGTGGAATCCGGCTGACGATCCGACGAGTCGGCGGGAGGCCGCGATGAGCACGATCACGAAGAACCTCAGTGGCAGCCGGGAGACGGTCCACGCGTACACCCGACGGGTGGAGGTGCCGATGCTGGGCGAGGTGGCGGTGCCACCACCGGACAAGATCGCCTACTACGCCGGGTTGGGGGTGCTCGCCGCCCTCCAGGTCATCGAGTGGCCGCTCGCCCTGGTGATCACCGCCGGTCACCTGCTCGCCGACCAGCACCTGTCGGGGTTGGTCAAGGGGATCGGGGAGGCGCTGGAATCGGCGTGACGAAACCGACCGGCCCTTGACCTCAACCAGGGTGCAGGTCGCAGGCTGGGTCCATGCCTGTCGTACCGTCCCGGGCCGGGGTCGTCCGGTGACCGCCACCCTCACCCCGGCGGCCCGCCTCTACGACCCGCGACTGCGGGCGATGACGGTGGGCAGCGTCGCCCTGGTGTCGCTGCTCGCCTTCGAGGCGCTGGCGGTGGGCACCGCGATGCCCACGGTGGCCCGCGCGCTCGACGGGCTGGGGCTGTACGCGCTCGCCTTCGGCGGTTCGTTCGCCGCCGGGGTGCTCGCCATGGTGCTCTCCGGCATCTGGTGCGACGCCCGGGGGCCACGTGCCCCGATGTGGAGCGGGGTGGGGCTGTTCGTCGTCGGGTTGCTCGTCGCCGGGAGCGCCGACGCGATGGGCACGCTGGTGGTCGGCCGGGCGGTGCAGGGGTTCGGTTCCGGGCTGCTCTCCGTCGCGCTGTACGTGGTGGTCGGGCAGGCGTACCCGGAGGAGCTGCGACGTCGGGTCTTCGCCGCGTTCGCGGCGGCGTGGGTCGTACCGTCGCTGGTCGGGCCGGCGGTGGCCGGGCTGATCGTCGAGCGCCTGGGCTGGCGGTGGGTCTTCCTCGCCGTGCCGGTGGTGGCGTTGCCGGCGGTGCTGCTGGTCGAGTCGGGCCTGCGCACGCTCGACCGGCCGAAGCCGGCCGGGCCACCGGCGGGCGCGGCCGCCCGGATCGGCTGGGCGGCCGGGGCGGGGGTGAGCGCCGCACTGCTGCACCACGGGGGGCAGCAGCGCGGCGCGTCCGCCGTGATCCTGGTGGTGGTGAGCCTGGTCGGCCTGGGGGTGTGCGCGCCCCGGCTGCTGCCGGCGGGGTTCCTGCGGGCGGCCCGGGGCCTGCCCACGGTGGTGGGCCTGCGCGGGTTGGCGGCGGCGGCGTTCGCGGGCGCGGAGGTGGTCATCCCGCTGATGCTGTCCCGGCAGCGGGGTTTCTCGCCGACCGCCGCCGGCCTGGTGCTCACCGTCGGGGCGCTGTCCTGGGCGGCGGGCTCCTGGACCCAGGGGCGGCTGCCGGCGCCACGCTCCCCGGCGACCCTGCCCCGAGCCGGCCTGGCCTGTGTGGCGGTGGGCACGGCCACGGTCGCCCTGGCCGTCTGGCCGACCGTGCCGGTGGCGGTCGGGGTGGCCGGCTGGGCGGTCGCCGGCCTCGGGATGGGCCTGGCCTACCCGTCGCTGTCGGTGCTGACCCTGGCCCTGTCGGCCCCCGGGGAGCAGGGGCGCAACAGCTCGTCGCTGCAACTGGCCGATTCGTTGTTCACCGCCACCGTGCTGGCGTTGACCGGGGCGGTGCTCGCCGCCGGGACGGCGCCCGGCCCGGCCGGGTACGCGGGGACGCTCGCCGTGGCGGTGGCCTGTGCGCTGCTCGGCGTGCTGCTCGCCGGCCGGGTGGTGCCGAGCCGGGGCCGGACCGCCTGATCCGGGCGAATCCCGCCTGGCCGACCGGGTCGACCGGGAGGATGGTGGGCGATGAACTTCCTGACGATCCTGCCGATGGCCGTGGTGATGGTGGCCGGTACGCAGCTGGTGGCGGCGGTCTTCCTCGCCTCCGGCGACCGGCCCCGTCGGGCGTCGGGCGGCTTCCTGTCCGGTGCGGCGATCGTGGTGTTCGCCGGGACGACCCTCGCCTGGCTGGTGTTCCGGGTGGTCAAGGGGGCGGCCGGCGGGGGCGGCCACGGCAGGGTCGAGCGGGTCATCGACTGGGTGGTGCTGGGACTGCTGGTCGTGCTGGCGGTGGTGGTGTTCGTCCGGCGGCACTCGGCCGGCGAGCCGAAGTGGATGGGCCGTCTCCAGCACGCCGGCTTCGGGTACGCGCTCCGACTGGGCCTGCTGCTGTTCCTGGTGATGCCCTCGGACGACCTCACCATGGTGACGGTGGGGGCGACCGCCGCCCGGCACGACCTGTCGTGGTGGCACCTGCTGCCGTTCATGCTGCTGACCCTGCTGTTGCTGGCACTGCCGCTGCTGGCGTTGCTGCTGCTCGGTGACCGGGCGGACCGGGTGCTGCCCCGGATGCGCGACTGGGCGGACCGGCACTCGTGGATCATCAGCGAGGTGGTGGTCGCCTTCTTCCTCGTGCTGACCGTGGTCGACCTGCTGAGCTGAGACCGGAGCCTCGATCGGGGAGGCCCGGTGGGTGTCACGTTCCGGGTGGTCGGCTCGTCGGTCGGGTGGTCGGCTCGGCGGGCGCGGTGGAGGGAGACGGGATGCGGGTGCTGGTGACGGGTGCCGGTGGGACGTTGGGGCGGGCGGTGCTGCCCCGGCTTCGTACCGACGGATTCACGGTGCGGGCGATGAGCCGGCGGCCCCGGCACGATCCGGCGGCGGACTGGGTGGTCGCCGACCTGGGCACCGGAGCCGGGTTGGCCGGGGCGGTCGCCGGGATGGACGCGGTGCTGCACCTGGCGTCCCATGCCGGTGGCGGTGCCCGGACGCACCGGGTCGACGTGCTGGGCACCCGCCGGCTGGCACTGGCCGCCGCGGGCGCCGGGGTGGGCCACCTGCTGTACGTCTCGATCGTCGGCGTGGACCGGGTACCGGTCCCGTACTACCGGCACAAGCTGGCGGCGGAGCAGGTGCTGGCGGCCGGCCCGGTGCCGTGGACGGTGCTGCGGGCCACCCAGTTCCCGGCGTTCCTGGACCGGCTGCTGCGCGCCGTTGGTCGGCTGGGTCCGGTGCCGGGTGACCCGGCGGTGCTGGCCCAGCCGGTCGACCCGCACGAGGTGGCCGTCCGCCTCGCGGAGCGGCTCGGCACCGGACCGCTGACCGGGATCGAGGAGTACGGCGGCCCGCAGGTGCTCCGCTTCGACGAGGCGGTACGGGCCTGGCGGGCGGCCCGGCGGTCGTACCGTCCGCTGCTGCCGGTGCGCCTGCCGGGGCGGCTGGGCCGGGAACTGCGGGCGGGCGGCCTGACCACGAGCGTCACGCCGACCGGACGGCGGACCTGGGCGGAATACCTGGCCGACACGTACGGGGGACCGGACCGAAGATGAGCCGGGCGCGGATTCGGCCTCTGCCTACCGTGACGCCATGCTGCTCTTCGTCGCCACCGTGCTGCTCTACGTCTTCGGCCTGGTCTTCCTCTACGGGGTGATCCGTCTCGCCGTGCGGCACGGCATGGAGGATCTGGAGGCCCGCCGGCCGCAGTCGCTGCGGGTGGCCCGGTCCGCGTCAGCCGACGACCGGGCCTTCCTGCGGGAGAACTCCTTCCTGGGTGGCAACTGACCGGCCGGACCGGGACGGCCTGACCTATAGGTGGACGGTCCGGCCTGGGGGTGGACGGTCCTACCTGCGGGCGGACGGTCCGACCTGCGGGCGTGGCCCGGTGGGCGGCGCGCGGAGTGGGGTGCGAGGATCGCTGCCGTGATGGGAACGTTGCAGACCGAGCCCGCCCGGAACCGCGTCGACCTGCTGGCTCCGCCGGTGGCCACCGCGCTGGCGCAGTGGCCGGCAGAGGCCCCCGTCGACGTCGACGCGGTACTGGTCGCGCCGATCGACGCCACGCTCGCCGACACGGCGGCCTTCTGCGCGGCGTACGAGGTGGGGCTGGACGTCTCGGCGAACTGCGTGGTGATCGCCGGTAAGCGGGAGGGCGAGATCCGGTACGCCGCCTGCGTGGTGCTCGCCACCACCCGGGTCGACGTCAACGGGGTGGCCCGCCGGGCGTTGGACGTCCGCAAGGCGAGCTTCGCCCCGATGGCCGAGGCGGTCGAGTCGACCGGGATGGAGTACGGCGGGATCACCCCGATCGGGCTGCCGGAGTCCTGGCCGATCCTGGTCGACGCCCGGGTGATCGCCACCCCGCACGTGATCATCGGCTCCGGCGTACGGCACAGCAAGATCGCCCTCCCCGGGCCGGCGCTCGGCGCGTTGCCGGGCGCGCGGGTGGTGGAGGGCCTGGCCCGGCCGGTCTAGTCAACGATATTCGTCAATGTTGTTGCACGTGAAACATGGCATCCGTCGACGCCTGCCTGCCCGCCGGCTGTCGGTCGGGGTCGCCCGGCGTCAGGGGGTGGACTCGCGCTGGGCGACCTCGGTCAGGGCGGCGAGCAGGGTCTCCGGCTCCTGCGCCCCGGTGACGCCGTACTTGCCGGCGAGCACGAAGGTCGGCACGCTGCTCACCCCGAGCTGGTGGGCGGCGGCCAGGTCGGCGGCCACCTCGCGCCGGCCCGCGTCGGACGCCAGGTGGTCGCGTACCTCGGTCTCGTCCAGACCGGCCGAGGTGGCCAGCGTGACCAGCGCCGACGGCGACCCGACGTCGACCCCGTCGGTGAAGTGCGCCCGGTAGAGCGCCTCGACCAGCTCACCTGCCCGACCGTGACCGTCGGCGAAGCGGACGAGCCGGTGCGCGTCGAAGGTGTTGGCGCTCACCGCCCGGTCGAAGTTCAGGGTCAGCCCCACCCCGGCGGCCACCCGGGTCACCTGGCCGGCCATCTGCTCGGCCCGCTCCCGGCCACCGAACTTCGCGGCCAGCGCGTCGAGCAGCGGCTGCGGCGCGGTCACCGGCGTCGGGTCGAGCTGGAACGGCCGGTACCGGACGGTCACCTCACCGTCGTACGACGCCAGGGCCTGTTCGAGGCGGCGCTTGCCGATGTAGCACCAGGGGCAGACCACGTCGGCGTAGATCTCGATCTCCATGATCGGAGACAACCCGCAGCTCAGCCGGCTTGTTCCCGAACCTGCCGCTTGAGCCGGGTCAGGATCGCCGTGCCGCCGCGCACCCGCAGTGGGCTGATCGCCTGGGCCAGTCCCATCCGCTGGTAGAGATCGTCCGGGACGGCCAGCACCTGCTCGGCGCTCGCTCCGGCCAGCCCCTCGGCGAGGATGCCGGCGAAGGCCCGGGTGGTGGGCGCCTCCGGCGGACAGTCGAACACGGTGGTCACCGTGCCGTCCGGGTTGACCTCGGCCTTCAGGAAGAACGCCGTCTGGCACTCGGGGACCTGTTCCAGATCGTCGCGGTCCACCCCGGCGGGCAGCGGCGGGATTACGTCGGCGTACTCCAGCAGCATCTCCAGCACCACGTCGCGGGGGGCGTCGGCGAACTCCTCGACGATCTCGGCCAGTCTCGTCGGCATCTCGGACATCCCGCCAGGCTACCGCCGCCCCGGCGCGACCACGGCCCGTGCCCCTCGTCGCTCAGCTGTTGGGGGCGGCCTCGCTGATGTCGGCCAGCGCCGAGCTGGGGTCGAGCTGCATCGCCAGGTCGCCCAGGGAGACGATGCCGACGAGCTTGCGCTCGTTGTCGCAGACCAGGATCCGCCGGATGTTGCGCTCACGCATCAACGCCACCGCCTCACCCGCCGTGGCGTGCTGCTCGATCATCACCACCTCCCGGGTGATGATGGAACCGATGGTGGTGGTGGTCGGATCGCTGCACTCGGCGACCGCCCGGACCACGATGTCCCGGTCGGTCAGCAGGCCCGCCAGCGTCGAGCCGTCGGTGACCACCACGTCCCCGATGTCGGCCTCCTTCATCACCCTGGCCGCCTCGTCCAGTGTGGTCTCCACCGCGAGGTAGACCACCTGCTTCGTCATCACGTCACTGACCCGGTACATGGCAGCCCTCCGTACAACACCCGTGGTCGATCCCACTCCGGTACCCCGTGGCGCGTGCGCTACACCCCGTTCCCACGAACCCGCCCCGAAACTCATCCCCCGGATCCCCCTCCCGGGCACCTCCGCGTGCCCGGATCGCGTTGATCAAGAGGTTTACGTCAGAGTTCGGGCCGACTCGTCACACAAACCTCTTGGTCAACGACGACAAGGCCCCCGCGGGAGCGGGCCCGGGGGTCGGGGCGGCGTCGGGGACCGGGGATGGGACCGGGACCGGGACCGGGGCCGGGGATGGGACCGGGGCCGGGGCCGGGACCGGGGCTGGGCTGGGCTGGGACCGGGTGCGGGGCGGGAGGGTGGGGTGGGGCGGGAAATCGGTGGACAGGGGGTTCCGGATTGCTGAGCATCGATGGCATGCGGCAGGATGAGATCTGGGACGCCGAGGCTGCTCGGCACTACGACACGCCGGGCACCGGGATGTTCGCGGCCGAGGTGCTGGGGCCGACGGTGGACCGGCTCGCCGCCCTCGCGGGGGACGGGCCGGCGCTGGAGTTCGCCATCGGCACCGGCCGGGTGGCCGTTCCGCTCGCCGCCCGGGGGGTGCCGGTGACCGGGATCGAACTGTCCGCCCCGATGATCGCGCAGCTCCGCACCAAGGCGGACGCACAGACCATCCCGGTGGTCGCCGGTGACATGGCCACCGCCGTCGCCCCGGGCGAATACTCACTGGTCTATCTGGTCTACAACACGGTCGCCAACCTGCTCACCCAGGCCGAGCAGGTGGCGTGCTTCCGCAACGCCGCCCGGCACCTCGGCGAGGGTGGCCGGTTCGTCATCGAGCTGTGGGTGCCCGAGCTGCGCAAACTTCCACCCGGGCAGCAGGCGGTGGTCTGGCACTCCGAACCCGGCTACCTCGGGGTGGACACCTACGACGTGCTGAACCAGCACCTGGTGTCGCACCACTTCCGGTTCGCCGACAGCCGGCAGGCGGAGCTGTTCCGTACCCCGCACCGCTACGTCTGGCCCGCCGAGCTGGACCTGATGGCGCAGCTCGCCGGGTTCACGCTGGAGAGCCGGCACGCGGACTGGGCCGGGAGCGAGTTCACCGCCGAATCCCGCTCCCACGTCTCCGTCTACCGCCTGCCCTAGCCGCACGCTCCCGACGTGGCGGGCCGGGGTGGGTCAGCGGGTGCCGACACCGTTGCCGGTGGCGGCGACGAAGGACCGCCAGGCCCGGCGGTCGAAGGTGAGGACGGGACCGGTCGGGTCCTTGCTGTCACGCACCCCGACGACGCCGGGTAGACCGTCGGCGACCTCGACGCACTCGCTGTTGCCGCTGCGGGTGGACTTGCGCCAGGTGGCACCGGTCAGCTCCATGACGTCATCACTTCCTTCATCAGCAGTGCCGACTGGTTGTGCGGCAGGGCCTCGCTGCGGACGCTCTCCCACCGAGCGATCAGGATAGTCAGCTCACCGTCCTTGTCGATCGTGGTGCCATCGAGCTGATTCTCCAGATAACCCACCCAACCGCTGTCGTTGCCGAGCGCCAGCGTGAACGGGCCGGCGAGACCGACGTGGGTGCTGACCTCGGCGGGTATCACGTGGATGCTGACGTTCGGCTGGTCGATGCACTCCAGCAGGTGGGCGATCTGCTGCACCATCAGGCCCCGGAAGCTCTCGTCCGCGCGCCGGAGCACCGCCTCCTCGATCACCGCGATCAGCTTCGGCGGCTGCGAACGAGTGAGCACGTTCTGCCGGTCCAGTCGGACCGCGAGCCGTCGCTCCACCTCGTCGTCACTGAGCATGTCGTCGGCCCGGATCACCGCACGGGCGTAGTTCTCCGTCTGCAACAGACCCGGGACGAGCGTCGGGTGGTAGCACCAGAGCTGCTGTGCCTGGCGTTCGGCCTCCAGCCAGGGCCGGAACCAGTTCGGTTGCGAGTAGCGCTCGGCCAGCCTGAGCAGCGAGGTGAGCAGCCCGCCGGTCGTCAGGACCTCGTCCGCCCGCTTCAGGAACAGCCTGTCGAACGGGCGTTGGCCCAGCTCGATGGCCGAGATCTGGGAGCCGGAGAAGTGGACCAGCTTGCCGAACTCCTCCTGGCTCAGCTCCGCGTGCAGCCGCAGTCTGCGCAGTTGTGCCCGGATCAGCTCGGCGGTCGGTTCACTTTCCACACGTCCTCCACGGTTGTCCCGGCCGCCTCCCCGGTCCGACCGGGCGGCCCTCCCCGTCGACCCGACCTCACCCGGGCCGGCGTCGATGCCTTCCGACAGTAGTGGTGCCATCACCAGAATGTCACCAGCGGGTCGCCTTCCGTCCGGCCCGCTGCGGGGCCGCCCGTGACCCCCCGTGCAGGGGCGGCCCCGTCCCCACCGCCATCAGGAGGTCGAGACCGGTGAACTCCCGTCGCTTTCCGGTGCCCCGCCTCGGCCCGTATGCCGACCGGCCCCGCTCCCACCCGCCGGGCTGCCCACCGCACCTGCCGCTGCGACCGCTGTGGGTGTGCCGGGCCTGCGGCGGCCCGTGGCCGTGCGCCGAGGCCCGGCTCCTGCTCCGCATCGAGTACGACGCACACCTCGTCGACCTGGCCGTCTATCTGTCGGGGCTCTATCACGAGGCGAGCCACGACCTGTTCCGGCTGAACCCGCAGGACGGGCCGACGCCCCGTGACCTGTTCGAGCGCTTCGTCGCCTGGGTGCCCTACCGTCGGCGACCGGCCACCCCACCCCCGCCGGACTGAGCTGGCCGGGCCGGTCGGGGTGGCCGGGCCGGGCCGGGATCGACATCGCCCGTGGGTGGATCAACGGTGCGGCAGGTGAGTGGATCAAGGGTGCGGCGGGCGTCGATGACCTGGGCCACGTTCGGGTGGTGGGCGGCGGTGGCCCGGGACCGGCCGGTGACAGACTGGTCGCCGCAGGAAACGAAGGCATGAGGGGGGCGGCGTGCGCTGGCGGAGCTTCGTGGCGGTCGGGGACAGCTTCACCGAGGGCATGGACGACGCGTACCCCGACGGCACCTACCGGGGCTGGGCGGACCTGGTGGCGACCCGGCTGGCCGCCGAGGTCGGCCCGGAGTTCGGCTACGCGAACCTGGCGATCCGGGGTCGGCTCTTCCCGAGTGTCGTCGCCGAGCAGGTGCCCGCCGCGCTCGCCATGAAGCCCGACCTGATCAGCTTCGCGGCCGGCGGGAACGACGTGCTGCGACGCACCTTCGACCCGGACGCGCTGGCCACCCGGTTCGACGCCGTGGTGGGCCGGCTGCGGTCCGGTGGTGCCGACGTGATCCTCTTCCGGTTCGCCGACGTGCTGGCCCGGCTGCCCGGCCAGCGCCTCGTCTCCCCCCGGATCGCGCTGATCAACCGGATCATCGGTGAGATCGCCGAGCGGCACGGCGCGATCCTGATCGACCTGTTCACCGACGACACGTACCGGCTCAACCCGATGCTCTGGAGCCCCGACCGGCTGCACCTGTCCGCCGCCGGGCACCGGCGGGTCGCCGCCCAGGTGCTGACCGCGCTCGGCGTGGGCTGCGACGAGGAGTGGCTGATGGTGCCGGAGCACCCGGCCGCCACCCCGTGGCTCAGCGCCCGCGCCGCCGACCTGAGCTGGGTCGGCCGGCACCTGGCCCCGTGGATCACCCGCCGACTCACCGGCCGGTCCTCCGGCGACACGGTCACCGCCAAGCGCCCGATCCTCGGCCCCGTCGTCGACTGACCGTGCACACCCTCCACACCGCCCCGCTGTTGCGCCGCACCGTCGACGACGGCGGACCGTTGCCGGGCTGGGCGGTGCTGGTCGACGGTGACCGGATCGAGGCGCTCGGCCCGGTCGAGGAACTGACGCAGGCGTACCCGATGGTGCGGGTGCGGCGGTGGCCCGGCACCCTCGGGCCGGCACTGGTGCACGACGGGCCGCTGCCGCCGGCCCCCAGCCCGCGCGAACGGGTGCACGCCCTGCTCCGGGTCGGCGTCGGCGCGGTGCTCGCCGCCCATCTCACCGACCCGGCGGTACGGGCGGCGGTGACCCGCAACGACGTCGCCGTCCTCGACGTGGCCCGGCCCCCCGTGCTGGCCGCCGGTGACCGGGCCGACCTGGCCGTCTTCGCCGACGACGGCCGCTGTCTCGCCACGATCGTCGCCGGTCGCCTGGTACACCGCCGAGCCTGACCGTCCCGGCGGCGCGGTGCCGGTGCCGCGCCGAGCGGACCGGGACCATGCGGACCGGGGCCGGGGCCAAAGCGGGCCAAGGCGGGCCGGGGACCGGGGCGATCGGGACGCGACCGGGGCCGGGGCGGGCCCGTTGGGCGGTCGGTGCCACGGACACCGGCGTAACTTGGGGATCATGTCTGTGCCGAGTGATCCGCATCCCCGCCTCCAGTCCTACGCCGACCCGCAGCGGCTGGTCACCACCGAGTGGCTGGCCGAGCACCTCGGCGACGAGGGTCTCGTCGTGGTCGAATCCGACGAGGACGTGCTGCTCTATGACACCGGTCACCTCCCGGGGGCCGTCAAGGTCGACTGGCACACCGAGCTGAACGACCAGGTCACCCGGGACTACCTGGACGCGGAGAGCTTCGCCGAGCTGTGCGCGGCCAAGGGCATCGGCCGGGACGACACGGTCGTCTTCTACGGCGACAACTTCAACTGGTGGGCCGCGTACGCGCTGTGGGTGTTCACCCTGTTCGGTCATGCCGACGTGCGGCTGCTCGACGGCGGCCGGCAGAAGTGGATCGCCGAGGGGCGTGAGCTGACCCGGGAGAAGACGGTCCGGCCGCGCGCCGACTATCCGGTGCCGCAGCGCAACGACGCGCCGGTCCGGGCGTACCGGGAGCAGGTGATGGCGCACGTGGCGGCGGGCCGGCCGCTGGTCGACGTGCGGTCGCCGGGCGAGTACACGGGCGAGATGCTGCACATGCCGGACTACCCGCAGGAGGGGGCGCTGCGCGGCGGGCACATCCCGGGCGCGGTCAGCAAGCCGTGGAAGTCCGCCGCCAACGACGACGGCACCTTCAAGTCGGCCGACGAGCTGCGGGCGATCTACACCGACCAGCTCGGACTGAGCCCGGCCGACGACGTGGTGGCGTACTGCCGGATCGGTGAGCGGTCCAGCCACACCTGGTTCGTCCTGCACCACCTGCTGGGCTTCCCGCAGGTGCGCAACTACGACGGCTCGTGGACCGAGTGGGGCAACCTGGTCCGCGCTCCCGTGGTCCGGGGCGACCAGCCGGGCGGCCTGGCCGGCTGACCACCCGCCCCGGCCCGGCCGGCCGGGGTCAGGTGGGGGCGCGGAGGTAGCGGTGGACGGTGGGGGCCAGCCAGGTGACCAGGTCGGCCGGCGGGGTGTCGACGACCGGGGGCAGGCGCAGCACGTACCGGGTCAGCGCCAGGCCGAGCATCTGGCTGGCGACCAGACCGGCCCGCCGGGGCGCCTGCGCCGGATCGGGTACGACGGCGGCCACCGCCGCGCCGAGCTGGTCGGTGAAGACCGCCCGCATCCGGTCGGCCGCACCCTGGTTGGTGGCGGCGGTACGCAGCAGCGCGACCAGCGTCCCGTCGCCCTCCCAGCGGTCGAGGAAGTGCCGGACCAGCACCTCACCGAGCTGGTCGGTGGGCTGGTCGGTGAGGTCCGGCAGCCGCAGGTCGAACTCGGCGGCCGCCGCGAACAACCCCTCCTTGCTGCCGTAGTAGCGCATCACCATGGACGGGTCGATCCTGGCGTCGGCGGCGATGGCCCGGATGGTGGCCCGCTCGTATCCGTCGGCGGCGAACCGCTGCCGGGCCGCGGTCAGGATCGCGGCCCGGGTGGCGTCGGATCGGCGGGCAGTCATGTCCCCGACTCTATGCCAACAGGCGTTGACCTCCGGTGTCCACCCGGCCTACCGTTGCCAACAAGTGTTGGCAAACGTTTGTTGGCAACGGAGGTGGGAGACGCTGCCCGCGCAGACCGACGTCCTGGTGGTGGGAGCCGGCCCGACCGGACTGACCGTCGCGGCCACCCTCGCCCGACAGGGCGTCGAGGTGACCGTGGTCGACCGGGCGTCCGTACCGCCGGTCACCTCCCGGGCCGCCGTCGTGCACGCGTACACGCTGGAGGTGTTGGACCGGATCGGCGTCACCGCGCCGCTGGTGGCCCGGGGACTGCGGGCGGCGCGCTTCACCGTGCGGGACCGCGACCGGGTGCTGCTCACCCTCGGCTTCGGGGACCTGCCGTCGACGTACCCGTACGCGCTGCTGGTCTCCCAGTCGGTGACCGAGGCGGTGCTCACCGAGCGGCTGGCCGCCCTCGGCGGGCAGGTGCACCGGCCGTACCAGCTCACCGGCCTGGACCACGACGGCGACCGGGCGGTCGCCGGCTTCGCCGACGGGACGAGCGTGCGGGCCCGCTGGGTGGTCGGCGCGGACGGCATGCACAGCACCGTCCGTGACCTGGCCGGCATCGGTTTCGGTGGGCCGGCCGACGTGGGCGAGTCGTTCCTGCTCGCCGACGTCCGGGTGAGCAGTGCGCTCCCCCGCGACGAGGTCGCGCTCTTCCTCGCCCGGCCGGGTCCGCTGGTGTGGGCACCCCTGCCGGACGGCGTGGTCCGGCTGGTCGCCGCCGTCGCCGACGCGCCCCGCGACCCGGACGCCGCCCGGCTCCAGGCGCTGCTCGACGAGCGCGGCCCGACCCGGCGGCCGGACCGGCTGACCGACGTGCTCTGGAGTTCCCGGTTCCGCGTCCACCACCGGATCGCCGACCGCTACCGGCGCGGCCGGGTGCTGCTCGCCGGGGACGCCGCGCACGTGCACAGCCCGGCCGGTGGGCAGGGGATGAACCTCGGCATCTGCGACGCGGTGGCCCTCGGGGCCGCCCTCGGCGGGGTCCTCGCCGGTCACCCCGACACCCTGCTGGACGACTACGCGGCCAGTCGTCGACCGCTCGCCGAGGAGGTCGTCGGCTTCGCCGCCCGGCTGACCCGGCTGGCCACCCTGCCGCCCGCCGGCCGGCCGCTGCGGGACCTGGCGCTGCACGCGGTGTCGGGGATGCCGCCGGTGCGCCGCCGGATCGCGCTGCGGCTCGCCGGCCTCCAGCAACGCGCGACGACCCGCCATCGGGGGGACGAGCGGCAAGCCGGTCGGCGGTAGATCGGCGGTATCACCGACACGCGGTCGTCGGGCGGGGGAACCTGCTGGTGGAACCCTGGTCACCCGGTGAGGAGAGGGCGTGCACCGACCGCGACCCCGGCTGCTGGCGCTGTGCGCCCTGGCCGCCGTGCCACCGGCGATCGAGGCGGTGGTGCTGGTCCGCCTAGGGTTCGTCGCCGCCGAGGGGTTGTCCTCCCAGGTCACCGCCGTCTGGCCGTACGACACCTATCACGACCTGCGCTGGCTGTACGTCTACCACGACTCGTGGCCCGACTTCCTGGCCGTGCTGCTGCTGTTGGTCGGGTTCCGTGGGGTGCTCACCACCGGGCTGGTGGCGCTCGCCTGGCCCGCCGGGGTGGCCCGACCCCGCCTGCGCCGGCTGCTCGTACGCAACCTCGGACTGTCCGCGGTGGTCACCGTGCTGGTCGCGCCGTGGGCGCTGATCTCGGTGGCCGCCTCGGTGGTCGCGCTCTCCTGGGTGCTGCTCGCCTCGCTGCTGCCGATGTTCCTGCTCGCGCCGTTCCTGCAACGGGCCGCCGTGGTCGCGCCGTGGTGGCGCGGGCTGCCGTCGATCGCCCTGGTCGGCTGGTCCCTGCTGAACCTCGTGGTGATCACCGTGGCCGGCGCGCTGTGCTGGAGCGTCCCCGGCTGGTGGACGGTGCCGGTCGCGCTGCTCGCCGGAGTGGCCAACGGGCTGCTGTGGGAACGCACCGTGCACGTGGCCGTGCAGACGCCCCGGGTGCGGTGGAGCCGGGTGCCGGTCACCCCGATCGCGGTTCTGCTGGCCCTCGCCGTGCCGCTGGCCATCCCGGCGCTGGTGCAGGTCGTCCCGGCCGGGGTGACGATCGAACAGGTGGTGCTCGGGCAGCGGCTGCCACCGGACGTCAGGCACGCGGTGATCGTCCTCGCCGGGCACGGCTCCGCCTACGACGGGGCGGCACCGGTCGACCCGAACGTGGAACGGTTCTCCTACCGGGGGCTGGCCGGGGACGGTCGGCCGCTGCCGTACCGGCCGGTGGACACCACCCGGTCGCTGGAGAGCGGTGCCGCCCTGCTGGAGAACCAGGTGGACCGGCTGCACCGGCGTACCGGCCGGCCGGTCGCCCTGATCGGGGAGAGCGAGGGGGCGATGCTGGCCCGCACCTACCTCGCACAGCGTCCGCACCCGGCGGTGGACACCCTGGTCATGTTCAGCCCGTTGATCGACGCGGGGCGGGCCTACTACCCGCCGCCCGGCGCGGACCGGGGCTGGGGCGTGGTCACCGGCTGGCAGCTTCGCGCCCTGCTCGGGGCGATCAGGCTGGTCGGGGTCGACGACAGCGGGCCGGACGATCCGTTCATCCGGTCGCTGCTGGACGACGCGCCCTTCTACCGCAATCAGTTGATGTGCCCGGTGCCGGGCGTCCGGATGTTGGCCTTCCTGCCGACCACCACGGCCACCGAGGCTCCGCCCGGCGAGTACACCGGCATCCCGGTCTTCCAGATGCCCGGGGTGCACGGCGGGCTGCTGGGCCGGTCGCTGGTCCAGGACCGGCTGGTCCACTTCCTGGCCGGAGTGCCGGAGAGTCGGCAACGCCGGGAGTATCCGCTGCTCCAGCAGCTCGGCGCGGGCTGGCAGGCACCCCCGCTGGCCATCCGGCTCAACCCGGCGTGGGACGGCCGGCGGCAACCGGACCCGTCCTTCACCGGGAGGGTCTGCCAGCCGTCCTGACCGGTGGATCCCGCCGCTCGGCGCGGCGGTGCCGGACGACCAGCCGCGCGGCGGCCAGGGTCAGGCCCACCACGATCAACGCCTCGATCGGGTGGTAGGGCGCGAACAGCAGGTGGACGACGACGACCACCGCCCCGACCACCAGGGCGGCCGTGACCCACCGGCGTCGACCGGAGGCGACGGCCAGACCGGTCACCACCAGCAGCACCCCGCTCGCCACGTGCAGCCAGGCCCAGCTGGTGAGGTCGTAGAAGACCAGCCCGTCGGCGTCCAGCGAGGCGTACACGTCGCCGCTGCCGACGTCGCCGATCCCGGCCAGCAGGTCGAACGCCCCGGCGCCGAGCAGCAGCCCCCCGGCGAGCAGTAACGACCGGTTCCGTTGCCGCACCGTCATCCCGTCCTCCGTCGCGTGGACCGCTCCTGTCAAGGCTAGGGGCGACGGGCCGTGCCGTCCGGCGATCGATGTCGCCGGGCGTCGACCGGGCACCGTCCGCCTGGTGAACTGGCGGGTAACCGCAGCCCCCCGGTGTCCGGGTCGAGGTCTACGCTTGCCGGGTGACGGTGGGGCAGCAGGCGAGGGGCAGCGTGGGCGGTGCGGGCCGGCGCCGGTCGAGGCGCGACGAGATCCTGGAGATCGCGGTCGGGCTCTTCGCCGCCCGCGGCTACCACGGGGTCTCCATGGACGACATCGGCGCGGCGGCCGGGGTGACCGGTCCCGCCCTCTACCACCACTTCGCCGGCAAGGAGGCGATGCTGGCCGCCGCGTTGATCCCGGTCAGCGAGGGGCTGCTCGACGGCGGCCGGGACCGGGCCGCCGGCCGTCCCGGCGACCCGCGCGGCGCGCTGGAGTCGCTGATCGACTTCCATGTCGACTTCGCGCTGGCCAACCCGGCGGTGATCGCCCTGCACCTGCACGAGCTCGACCGCCTCCCGGACGAGCCGCGGCGGCGCATCCGCAAGCTCCAGCGGCTGTACGTCGAGGAGTGGGTGACCGTGTTGACCGCCCTGCACCCCGGGCTGCCCGCCGGGGAGGCGCGGGTGCTGGCGCATGCCGCGTTCGGCCTGATGAACTCCACCCCGTTCCTCGGCGGCGAGGTCGACCGGCGGCGGCGGGCGGCCCTGCTGCGGGCCGCCGCGCTGGCCGCCCTACTGGCCGAGACCGGCCCCTGACCCGCGCCGCCCGGCCCTGACCCGCGCCGCCCGGCCTGAACAGCACCGGCTGGCCCCTTGACCCGCGCCGCCCGGGAATCCGGGTGGTTCGTCGACACTCCGGCCCGACTCGTGGTCGCCGGCCCGATCGTGGTTCCCTGGCATCCGTCCCCACCCCTGGACGCTGGAGGAAACATGATCGAGTCGCTGTTGGTCGCCAACCGGGGCGAGATCGCCCGCCGGATCATCCGTACCGCGAAGCGGCTCGGTGTCCGTGCGGTCGCGGTGCACTCGGAGGCCGACACCGACCTGCCGTTCGTGGTCGAGGCCGACGAGGCGGTGTGCGTGGGACCGGCGAACCCGGCCCAGAGCTACCGCAACGTGGCGGCGATCCTGGCCGCCGCCGAGGCCACCGGCGCGCAGGCGATCCACCCCGGGTACGGCTTCCTGTCGGAGAACGCCGACTTCGCCCGTACCGTGCAGGCCCGTGGGTTGGTCTGGGTCGGACCCGGCGCGGAGGCGATCACCGCGATGGGCGACAAGATCAACGCGCGGAACCTGATGGCGGCGGCCGGAGTGCCGGTCGCGCCCGGCACCACCGAGCCGGCCGCCGACCTGACCGCGGCGGTCGACGCCGCCGCCGGGATCGGCTACCCGGTGATGGTCAAGGCCGCCGCCGGCGGCGGCGGGATGGGCATGGCGGTGGCCGCCGACGAGGCCGCGCTACGCACCGAGTACGACAGGGTCCGCGCCTTCGCCGAGCGGATGTTCGGCGACGGCTCGGTGCTGATCGAGCGCTACTTCCCCCGGGTACGCCACGTCGAGGTGCAGATCCTCGGCCTGGCCGACGGCCGGGTGGTGGCGCTGGGCGAGCGGGAGTGTTCGGTGCAGCGGCGCAACCAGAAGCTGGTCGAGGAGTCGCCCTCCCCGGCGGTCTCGCCGGAGCTGCGGGCGCGGTTGCTGGCCGCCGCGGTGCGGGCCGGTGAAGCGGTCGGCTACCGCAACGCGGGCACCGTCGAGTGCCTGCTCGACCCGGCCACGCAGGAGTTCTTCTTCCTGGAGATGAACACCCGGCTCCAGGTGGAGCACCCGGTGACCGAGCTGGTCTACGGCGTCGACCTGGTGGAGGAGCAGCTGCGGGTGGCCGCCGGCCTGCCACCGACCTTCGACCCGGCGGCGCTGACCCCGCGCGGGCACGCGATCGAGCTGCGGATCAACGCGGAGGACCCGAAGCGGTTCCTGCCCGGCCCCGGCGTCATCAGCACCTGGGTGGAGCCCACCGGCGAGGGGGTACGGGTCGACTCCGGGTACGTCGCCGGCAACACCGTCACCCCGTTCTACGACAGCCTGCTGGCCAAGCTCGTGGTGAGCGGCGTGGACCGGGCCGAGGCGTTGTCCCGGGCCCGCACGGCGGTCGCCGACTTCGCGTTGGCCGGGCCGAAGAACAACCTGCCCTTCTTCGCCGAACTCCTCGACAACGAGGAGTTCGTCTCCGGCGACTACGACACCGGCATCGTCGGCCGGATGCGCTGACCCGTACGGGCCTGACCGCGCGGACCGCGTGGTCAGGCCCGCCGGATCCCACCGGGCGGGTACGGCAGGGGCGTCGGGATGCCGACGACGTCGAGGCGGGACGGCAGCGACACCGTGTCGATCCGGGGCGGGCGGTACCGCCCGGCCGGGGCGTCGTTGGTCGGGGTCGGGCCGACGGGGAAGTGCCCCGGGTTGCGGTCCTTCTGCGGGAGACCGTCCAGCAGGGCGGCCTCCCGTTGTCGCGGTACGTCGTCCGGGCCGCCGACGCGCGGCGCGGGCCGGAGACCTCCTTTCGGGGCCGCCTGGCCGGTGGCCCCCGTGACGGCGCGCAGCAGAGCGTTGCGCGCGGCCAGCGTGCGGCGGAGTGAGGCGTTCTCGGCGCGTAGTCGGGCGATGATCAGGTAGGCGTCGCCGGGAACGGGGTCCGCCTCGTCGGGTGCGGTCCGCCTGTCGACGCCCTCGGGGTGGGGCTGGTCGTCGACGGCCCGTCGGCGCTTCGTCGGTGGTTCACCCCGGGCCGCCTCGTAGAGCCGTTCCAGCCGACCCAGGGTCGCTGCCCGGTCCGCCTCGGCGACGGTGTGCGTGACCACCAGGACGACGGTCTGCCACGGCGGCCCCTTCGTCTCGGTGGTGAAGTGCCGGGACAGCCGCTTGCGCCAGGTGGCCCAGGTGCGGCCGGACCGGTTGTCGCAGATCCGGGCGGCCAGCCGGCTCCAGGTGTCGACCGCGCCGATCTCCGGGGACAGCTCGACGAGGTCGCGGACCGCCAGCGCGTACGCGGACACCGCCGTCGAGCCGTACCGGGACACGTAGCCGGCGGCCAACTGCTCGCGTGGGACGAGACAGTGCCGCTGGTGCCGTCCCGTCGGCGGGGCCGGCGTGCCGGTGCCGGAGGTCACGCGCGGACCTTTCGCCGAGCTGCCGGACCGGGATTCGTTCGTATCCGCATCCCGCCATGATGACCGGCTTCTTCAATACCCGTGGCGGGTTTCTGGCCGGGTGGTTGTCCGGGTAGGACGCTGTGGTCGCCGACGCGGTATCCGTTGCCCCGGAAGCGTCCGACCACCCTCCACTTTGGCCGGGTAGGGCCGGCCGCTGCCCGGCCAGAAGGCCGTGCTGGGCGGCCCGACCGGTCGTTGTGCCTGTCGTGCGGCGGCCCGGCGTCGACGGGTGGAACGGCGGGCCGGGCACGCCTCCGCCGGGGTTCCCCCGGCGGGTACTGCGTCCGCAGAGGTGGAGAAGATGGGAAGCGGAAGACCGGTCGGAGGCGCGCGTCCGCGCCCGGACCGTCGTCGGGTGGGCCGGTGCCTGCGGTCGACGGCGCTCTTCGCGGAGGGGGCGGTGGCGATGGCGCTGCTGCTGGGCCGCGAGGACGCGGCCGGCTGGGCGGGTGCCGTCGCGGCGGCGTTGCGCAGCACCGCCGAGCTGGTGGAGGGGGCGCGGCGTTGACCGCCCGGTGTCGGGCCACGACCGGCCCGACACCGGGTCGGCGTGGCGGTCGTGGCCGGCGTAGTGGTTCCCTGGTGGGACCACCGGTCGTCCGGCGTCCTGCGCCGTCGTCACCCACGAGGGACGACGCCGCAGGGGAATCCTCCGGCGACCCGATGTCACAGTGAGGTGACCATGAGTCAGATGCCAGCGGCGGTGTCGATCCGGGAGGTCGGGCCGCGCGACGGCCTCCAGAACGAGGAGCCGGTCCCCACCGAGGCCAAGGTGCGGCTGCTCGACGCCCTGTCCGGCACGGGGGTCCGCCGGATCGAGGCGGTGTCGTTCGTGCATCCGAAGGCGATCCCGCAGATGGCCGACGCCGACGAGGTGTGGCGGCGGGCCGACCGGGTCGAGGGGGTCCGCTACTCGGCGCTGGTGCCCAACACCCGGGGTGCGCAGCGGGCACTGGCGGCCGGCTTCACCGAGATCGAGGTGGTGGTGTCGGCCAGCGACACGCACAACCGGCGCAACGTCAACCGCTCCACCGCCGAGTCCCTCGACGACATCGCCGAGCTGATCGACCTGCTGCACGGCGCGGGTGCGCGGGCCGAGGTGATCGTGGCGACCAGTTTCGGCTGCCCGTACGAGGGGGACGTCGATCCGGGGCGGGTCGCCGGGATCGTCGAGCGGGTGGTCCGCGACGGCGCGGACCGGGTCGCGTTCGGCGACACCACCGGCATGGGTACGCCCCGACGGGTCCGGGAGCTGGTCACCGCCGTCCGTGACCGGGAGCCCGACGTGCCGGTGCTGCTGCACTTCCACAACACCCGGGGCACCGCGTTGGCGAACCTGCTGACCGCCCTGGAGCTGGGCATCACCGAGTTCGACGCCAGCGTCGGCGGCCTGGGCGGCTGCCCGTACGCGCCGGGGGCGAGCGGGAACCTGGCCACCGAGGAGGCGGTGCACATGCTGCACGACATGGGCATCGACACCGGTATCGACCTGGACGCCCTGATCGCGGTGGCCGAGTTGGCCGAGGAGATGCTGGGCAAGCGGCTGCCGTCCGGGGTACTGCGGGCCGGGCCGCGTACCCGGCTGACCGCCCACTGACCGGTCGGCTGCGCGGGGCGCGGGAGGCGCGTGGGGCGCGGGACGCGCGGGGAGGGGCCGGCGTGCTGCCGGCCCCTCCGTCGGCTCGCGTCGCGGGTCAGCCCACGGTGAGCAGCGCCGGCCAGCTGTCCTTGAAGACCTGGCTGCCGGTGCTGCTGCTCCGCTCACCGGCGCTGAGGGTGCCGGCGAACAGGCTGGTGACCCGGTTCGCCTCGGCGGTGCTCGGGTACGGGTTGGTGCAGCTGGTGCCGGCGCTGCCGCCGGACATCAGGATCGCGCAGTTGCCGTTGTAGTTGTCGGGCAGGCCGAGGATGTGCCCGATCTCGTGGGTCATGATCCGCAGCGGGCTGTACTGGGCGGCCTGCTGGGTGTCGATGTAGACCCGGCCGTTGCCGAGGCTGGTGCGCTGGGCGTACGAGCCGCCGCCGGTGATCTGGTAGATCCGCAGGTTGGTGCCGCAGTTCGCGGTCAGCGTGAGGTTGTTGGTGGCGTTGTTCCAGATCGAGGCGGCCTGGTTGGCGATGCCCGCGTAGCTCGGTGCCTGGCTGGTGTTGTAGCAGATGGTCATCGCGGCGGAGGCGGGCGCGGGGTTGGCGACCGTGAGGCCGAGGGTCGCGGTGGCCGTCGCCAGGGCGGCGACGGCGAGGCGCTTGACGCGTGAGTTCATGGCTCACTCCAATCCGGAGGGGGTGTCAGGAGCGTAGCCACATTGATAGTTCACTATCAATATCTTGGTGGGAAGTCGGTCGGGTGGTCGGGTGGGTGCCGGATGCGCTAGCCTAACGATCGTTCAGGTTGGTCGGCGTGGCGACGACGACGCCGTACGGCGGTCGGGCGCGTCCACGGTGCGAGGGGGTCGGCGTGACGCTCGACGGTGCGGCACTGGAGCAGCTGCGCAAGCGCGCCCGTTCCGGCGGGGCCGACAAATACCATGCGGCAAACGCCGGCAAGGGCAAGCTCTTCGCCCGGGAGCGGGTCGCCATCCTGGTCGACGAGGGCTCGTTCGTCGAGGACGGCCTCTATGCCAACGCGCTGGCCGAGGGGCTGCCCGCCGACGGCGTGGTCACCGGCACCGCCACCATCGACGGTCGGCCGGTCTGCCTGATGGCCAACGACTCCACGGTCAAGGCCGGCAGCTGGGGCGCACGCACCGTCGAAAAGATCATCAGGATCATCGAGCGGGCCTACTCGACCGGCGTGCCGATGGTCTACCTGGTCGACTCGGCCGGCGCCCGGATCACCGACCAGGTCGACCTCTTCCCCGGTCCCCGTGGCGCCGGCAAGATCTTCTGGAACCAGGTCCGCGCCTCCGGGGCGATCCCGCAGGTCTGCGCGCTGTTCGGGCCGAGCGCCGCCGGTGGGGCGTACATCCCGGCGTTCTGCGACGTGGTGGCCATGGTCGAGGGCAACGCCAGCATGTACCTCGGCTCCGACCGGATGGTCGAGATGGTCACCGGGGAGAAGACCACCCTGGAGGCGATGGGCGGGGCCCGGGTGCACTGCGCCGAGTCCGGCGTGGGTCACTTCCTGTGCAGGACCGAGGCCGACGCGCTCGACGTGGTGAAGACCTACCTGTCCTACCTCCCGTCGAACTGGCGGCAGCAGCCACCGGCCGCCCCGGCCGTCGCCGCGCCGG
This sequence comes from Micromonospora rifamycinica, assembly GCF_900090265.1. Lineage (NCBI taxonomy): Bacteria > Bacillati > Actinomycetota > Actinomycetes > Micromonosporales > Micromonosporaceae > Micromonospora > Micromonospora rifamycinica. The sequence goes on along the minus strand of NZ_LT607752.1, from coordinate 4,354,471 downwards.
CCAAGGCCGACCTCGCCGCCCTGGTGCCGGCCAGCGAGCGGCAGGCGTTCGACATGCGCCGGTACGTCAAGGGCCTGCTCGACGACGGTTCGTTCTTCGAGATCCAGGCGCTCTGGGCGAAGGAGCTGACCATCGGGTTCGGCCGGCTGGACGGCCAGGTCGTCGGCGTGGTGGGCAACAACTCGATGTTCAAGGGCGGGGTGCTCTTCGTCGACTCGGCCGACAAGGCGACCCGGTTCGTGCAGCTCTGCGACGCGTTCAACGTGCCGCTGCTGTTCCTCAGCGACGTGCCCGGGTTCATGGTCGGCAGCGCGGTGGAGAAGCAGGGCATCATCCGGCACGGGGCCAAGATGATCACCGCGATCTCCGAGGCGACCGTACCCAAGATCTGTGTGGTGGTCCGCAAGGCGTACGGCGCGGGCCTGTACGCGATGGCCGGCCCCGGGTTCGAGCCGGACGCGACGATCGCCCTGCCCACCGCGAAGATCGCGGTGATGGGGGCCGAGGCCGCCGTCAACGCCGTCTACGCCAACAAGATCGCGGCGATCGCCGACGAGGCCGAGCGGGCCGCCTTCGTCGCCGCCAGGCGGGCCGAGTACGAGCGGGACATCGACGTGGTCCGGCTCGCCAGCGAGCTGGTGATCGACACGATCGTCGAACCGCACGAGCTACGTGCCGAGCTGGTCCGCCGGTTCACCGCCGCGCGGAGCAAGGACCGGCACTTCTCCCACCGCCGGCACGGCGTCACCCCGGTCTGACCGGCCGCGCAACCCCACCCGCCGCCCCGGCGTCACGAGCGCCCGGGGAGGCACCCGGACAGGAGGAACCGATGGACTTCCGGCTCAGCGAGGAACAGGCGGCGCTGCGGGAGAGCGTGCGGGACTTCGCCCGCGAGGCGGTCGCCCCGGTGATCGCCGACCACTACGAACGGCACACCTTCCCGTACGAGATCGTCCGGCAGATGGGCAAGATGGGGCTGTTCGGTCTGCCCTTCCCCGAGGAGCACGGCGGCATGGGCGGCGACTACTTCGCCCTCTGTCTGGCCCTGGAGGAGCTGGCCCGGGTCGATTCCAGCGTGGCGATCACCCTGGAGGCGGCGGTCTCCCTCGGCGCGATGCCGATCTACCGGTTCGGCACCGACGAGCAGCGGGAGCGGTGGCTGCCCAAACTGCTCAGCGGTGAGGCCCTCGCGGGGTTCGGGCTGACCGAGCCGGGCACCGGGTCGGACGCGGGCGGTACCCGGACCCGGGCGGTGCTGGACGGCGACGAGTGGGTGATCAACGGGTCGAAGGCGTTCATCACCAACTCGGGTACCGACATCACCGCGCTGGTCACCGTCACCGCGGTCACCGGCACCAACCCGGACGGCTCCAAGGAGCTGTCCACCATCATCGTGCCGTCCGGCACGCCCGGGTTCACCGTGGCACCGGCGTACTCGAAGGTGGGGTGGAACGCCTCGGACACCCACGAGCTGACCTTCGACGACTGCCGCGTGCCGGCCGGGAACCTGCTCGGCGCGCGGGGCCGGGGCTTCGCGCAGTTCCTGCGGATCCTCGACGAGGGGCGGATCGCCATCGCCGCCCTCGCCGTCGGCCTCGCCCAGGGCTGCGTCGACGAGTCGCTGAGGTACGCGAAGGAGCGCCAGGCGTTCGGTCAGCCGATCGGCAACTACCAGGCCATCCAGTTCAAGATCGCCGACATGGAGCTGAAGGCGCACACCGCCCGGCTGGCCTACTACGACGCCGCCGCGCGGATGCTCGCCGGTGAGCCGTTCAAGCGGCAGGCGGCGATCGCCAAGCTGCACGCCAGCACCGTCGCAGTGGACAACGCCCGGGAGGCGACCCAGATCCACGGCGGCTACGGCTTCATGAACGAGTACCCGGTGGCCCGGTTCTGGCGGGACGCCAAGATCCTGGAGATCGGCGAGGGCACCTCCGAGGTGCAGCGCATGATCATCGCCCGCGACCTGGGCCTGTGACCGTACCGGCCGACCGGGCCGGGCGCAGCGCGCCGACGGTGGTTTGTCGGGTATCCGCAGCCTTGCGTCAGTAGGCCGACGAAGGACTGCTCGGCGTCGTATCCCGTCCGTACCCTTCCTGCCCATGACTCCGGATCATGATCACTCGGCGGGCACGGGTGGTCCCACCCCGATCGGGGAGCTGGTGCGGTCCCACCGCCTGGCCGCCGGTCTCACCCAGGCCGACCTCGCCCAGCGGGCCGGGGTCGGCGTGCGGACGATCCGTGACCTGGAACGCGGCCGGGCACATCGGCCGCAGCGGACCACCGCCGAGCTGCTCGCCGGGGCGCTCGGCCTGACCGGCACGGCCCGGGCCGGCTTCCTCGCCAGTGCCCGCGGCACGGCCGCCGTCGACCCGGCCGAGCCGCCCACCGCCGGGCTCCCGCACCGCCCGGCCCCCACCGGCGCCGCCCGCCGCGACCTCGACCTTCCGGGTACGCCGATGGCGCTGCCCCCGGCGGTCGAGCTGATCGGTCGGGAACGGGAACTGGACGAGCTGGCCGGGCTGCTGACCGGCGACGGCTGGCCGCCGGTGCTGAGCCTGGTCGGCCTGGCCGGGGTCGGCAAGACCGCACTCGCCCTGGCGGTGGCGCACGCGGTGGCCGACGCCCATCCCGGCGGGGTGGCCGGCGTGCTGATCGGTGTCGGCTCCGACGCCAACGACGTGCTCGCCGCGGCCTGCGCGGTGCTCGGCGCGGCCCGGCTCGCCGAGTTGGCCGCCCGGCTCCGGGGCCGGCCGGCGCTGCTGCTGGTGGACGCGGTCGAGCGGGCGCCCGACCCGGTGGCCGAGGTGCTGCACCTGCTCGTCACGGCGGTGCCCACCCTGCGGGTGGTGGTGACCGGTCGACACCCGGTCGGCATCCCGGGGGAGCTCGTCCGCCCGGTCGCCCCGCTGGAGGTGCCCCCGGCCGGCGTGGTCGACCCGGACGAGCTGGCCCGCTGGCCGGCGGCGGCCCTGTTCACCGCCCGGCTGACCCGGGTCCGCCCGGAGCCGCCCGGCCCGGACGAGCTACCCGCCCTCACCGCGCTGGTCCGTCGACTCGACGGGCTGCCCCTGGCGATCGAGCTGATGGCGGCCCGGGGGCGGATCCTCGACCTGCCCGAACTGCTCGGCCGGTACGGCGACCGGGTGCTCGACCTGGCCGGCCCGGACCTGGGCGGGCGGGGCTGGGAGGCCGCGCCGCCGGGCCGTACCGCCGAACCGGCCCGGACGGCGGTGGCGGTGACCCTGCGGGAGGCGGTGGCCACCAGTTACCGGCTGCTCGACGCCGGGGAGCAGGCGGCGCTGCGCCGGCTCTCCGTCTTCGCCAACCGGTGGTCGGTGGAGCTGGCCGAGGAGCTGCTCGTCGACGAGGCCGACCGGGATCCGGCGGCGCCGGTCGATCCGGTGCCCCTGCTGGACCGGTTGGTCGAGCTGGGCCTGGCCAGTGTCCGGGGTGCCGGGCCGCTGCGGTTCCGCCTGCTCGACGCGGTCCGCGAGTACGCCATCGAGCAGGCCGCCGGCCGGGGTGAGCTGACCGCCGCCCGCCGCCGGCATGCGGTGGTGATCACCCGGCTGGTGACCCGCACCGCGCCGGATCTGGTCGGGGCGCGACACTCCAGCGCTGTGCGGCGGCTCGACGAGGCGACGGGTGACATCGGCGCGGCGCTGGCGCACGCCGCCCGGGACGATCCGGACACGGCCCTGCGACTGGCCGCCGCGCTGCCCCGCTGGTGGCGGATGCGGGGGCGGGACGTCAGCGGCCGGCAGTGGTTGCGCCGGCTGCTCGCGGACCCCCGTACCGCACACGCCGATCCGGTGCTACGGGCCTGGGCGGCGCTCGGGGTGGCCCGGCTCGCCGCCGGACACGGCGCGGCGGCGCAGGAACTGCCCGCCGTCCGGGCCGCGCTCGCGGTGCTGGCCGGGCGGGCCGACGTGGCCGGTGAGCTGGCGGCGCGGAGCATCCTCGGCACCCTGCTGGTCGTCACCGGCTCGTACGACGAGGCGGCCGAGCAGGCCCACTCGGTGCTGACGCTGGCCACCCGGCACGGCCGGACCCGGGACATGGCGGTCGCCCAGCACCATCTGGCCTGGCACGAGATCCGCCTCGGTGACCTGCCGGCGGCCCGGCGTCGGCTCGCCGCGGTGGACCGGTTGGCGGCCCACTGCGGGGAGTCCCGGCTGCGCCTGCTGGCCCGCGCCGACCTGGCCGAGGTGGCCCGGCTGGCGGGTCGCTACAGCGACGCGGTGGAGCAGGGCCGGCGGGTGATCGCGGCGCTGGCCGGAGTGGGTGATCCGGGGCACCGGCGGCAGGTGCTGGGCACGGTCGGGCTGGCGCTGGCCCGGTCGGGCCGGCTGGAGGAGGCCGCCGAGGTCCTGGCCGAGCTGCGCTGCGACGGCCGGGCGGGGCCGTCCCCGTCCCGGGCCGCTGTGGAGGCGGGGACGGCCGGGGAGGCGCTGCCCGGGGCACGTCCGGTCGGGGACGGGCCGGTCCGGCCGGAGGAGGGGGTGTGCGCGTTGATCGAGGCCACCATGGCGCAGCACCGGGGGGACCGGGAGCTGGCGGCGGAGTGGTTCGCGGTGGCGGTGACCGCCGGTGCGGCCGGGCAGGACCGGCGGGACGTGATCGAGGCGCTGGTCGGGCTGGCCGCGAGCACCGGCTCCGCCGAGGCGAGGGAGCGGTTGGCGCTGGCCTGCCGGCACGCCGGCATCCGGTTGCTGCCGGCGGAGGAGCGGCTGCTGGGATAGCCGCGACCGGGTGGACGGGGACAGCCGCCCGTCTTGTGGACGCGGGGGTGGCGCGAGCGAAGAAGCCCCCTGGTCAAACCCCTCGCTCAATCGCTCGCGCCGGCACCCCCCGGTGCTCCCCCGCGCGATGAAGGCTAGCCAGCCGGGGCGTCCGTTTTGTGGTTATCAGCGCGCGTGCGTCCGGTGGCCCCGTCGGGTTCTGCCGCTTTTTCTGCCGGTGCGGTCGCGGCGTCCGACGGTGGGTCGTGGGTGCCCGACGGTGGATGGGTCAGCAGTCGGCCGGCGGCTCGTCGGTGGGTGCCCGGTCGGTGCTGCCGGCGGTGGCGCCGGGGTGGACCGCGTCGCGTACCTGACGCAGGCCGTCCAGCAGGGCGGCGAGGGTCGCGGGGGTGAGCTGGCCGGTGAACCACTGCTCGATGATCCGCAGGTGGCCGGGCAGTGTCTCGTCCAGCCGCTGCATACCGGCCGGGGTGACCACGGCGTACGAGCTGCGCCGGTCGGACGGGCAGGCCCGGCGGCGGAGCAGGCCGTCGCGCTCCATCCGGTCCACCACCCGGGTGACCCCGCTGGTGGACAGCGAGGTCTGCGCGGCCAGGTCGGTCATCCGCAGTTGGTTGCCGGGCGACCGGGCCAGGCGCATCAGCACCTCGAACTCGACGGCGGAGACGCCGTGCTCCTCGTACTGCGCGGCGAACCGGGCGGTCAGGCCGGCGTGCGCCTCGACCAGGAGGCCGACGGCGGTGATCCGGGGATCGTCGAACACATTCTCGTCCACGGGGACATCCTAGCAGTGGTTGACACGGGGAATATTGCTGCGGTTATAGTTGCTCAAGCAGTCGTTGGGCTAGCAAACAATCTCCGGAGGGCAGTTACATGACCAGCACCGAGTCGGTTACCCGCGACTGGGACGGCCTCACCATCCCCGCTGCCGGCACCTACCTGCTGGATGCCGCGCACAAGCGGGTGGGCTTCGTCGCCCGGCACATGATGGTCAGCAAGGTACGCGGTGAGTTCGCGGACGCGACCGCCACCATCACCGTCGCCGAGGATCCGTTGCAGTCCGCGGTCTCCGCCACCATCCAGGCGGCCAGCATCAACACCGCCCAGGCGGACCGGGACGGTCACCTGCGCAGCCCCGAGTTCCTCGACGTCGAGCAGTTCCCGACGCTGGAGTACCGCAGCACCGCCGTGAAGTCCCGCGACGGCAACGAGTTCGTCCTGCTCGGTGACCTGACCATCAAGGGCGTCACCCGCCAGGTCGAGCTGGAGGTCGAGTTCGAGGGCGTCGGCCGTACCCCGTTCGGCACCGACGTGTTCGGCTTCACCGCCAGCACGGAGATCGACCGCGAGGACTTCGGTCTGACCTGGAACGTCGCCCTGGAGACCGGCGGCGTGCTGGTCGGCAAGAAGATCAAGATCGAGATCGAGGGCGAGGCCGTCCGGCAGGCCTGACCCAGCCCGTCGTCGAGGCCCCCGTTCACCGCGAGCGGGGGCCTCGACGCGTACGGGTGCGGATTGTCACTGTCCGGCGACGACGCCACCCGGTGCTGGTGGACGGTCGCTGGGTAGAGAAGCGGGTAAGCGCATACCCGGTGGGCACTGGCCCCGGCGCGTGGGCGCTCCTATGGTGGTTCACACTGCGCGCCGGGACGATCACCGTCCGGTGCGTCTCACGCCTGGAGGAAACAGTGGGTAGGGACGTCGAGCAGGGTGCGTTCTCCCGGGAGGACCGGGTCCGCTACCGGCAGAAGGTACGGCGTTGTCTGGACGTCTTCGCGCTGATGCTCGACGACTTCGGCTTCGACGCCGACCGGCCGATGACCGGCCTGGAGATCGAACTCAATCTGATGGACCCGGACGCCGAACCGGCGATGCGCAACGAGGAGATCCTCGCGGCGATCGCCGACCCGCTGTTCCAGACCGAACTCGGCCGGTTCAACCTGGAGCTGAACGCGGAGCCCCGGCTGATCGAGGGGGCCGGCTTCGCCCACTACGAGGACGACCTGCGCGGCAGCCTGACCCGGGCCGACGAGCGGGCGGCCAAGTCGGACGCGCGGATCGTCATGGTCGGCATCCTGCCCACCCTCACCGAGCGGCACCTGGTGGCCGACAACCTCTCCACCAACGAGCGGTACCGGGTGCTCAACGACCAGATCGTCGGGGCCCGGGGCGAGGACATCGAGCTGGACATCCGGGGCGTGGAGCGGCTGCGGACGCACACCGACTCGATCGTGCCCGAGGCCGCCTGCACCAGCCTCCAGTTCCACATCCAGGTGGCGCCGGACAGCTTCGCCGACTACTGGAACGCCTCCCAGGCCATCGCCGGCGTCCAGGTCGCCGTCGGCGCGAACTCTCCCTTCCTGTACGGCCGGCAGCTCTGGGCGGAGACCCGGATCGCCCTGTTCCAGCAGGCCACCGACACCCGCCCGGACGAGCTGAAGGCCCAGGGGGTACGCCCCCGGGTGTGGTTCGGGGAGCGCTGGATCACCTCGATCTTCGACCTGTTCGAGGAGAACGTCCGGTACTTCCCGCCGCTGCTGCCGATCTGCGCCGACGAGGATCCGGTCGAGGTGCTGCACGGCGGCGGCGTCCCGGAGCTGTCCGAGCTGCGCCTGCACAACGGCACCGTCTACCGCTGGAACCGCCCGGTGTACGACATCATGAACGGCCGTCCGCACCTTCGGGTGGAGAACCGGGTGCTGCCGGCCGGCCCGACCGTGGTCGACATGCTGGCCAACGCCGCCTTCTACTTCGGGTTGGCGCGCGGGCTGGCCGAGTCGGACCGGCCGATCTGGAGCCAGCTCAACTTCAGCTCCGCCGAGGAGAACTTCCATACCGCCGCCCGACGGGGCCTGGACGCGGTGCTGCACTGGCCCCGGCTGGGCGAGGTGCCGGTCGCCAAGCTGATCCTGGACACCCTGCTGCCGGAGGCGGCCACCGGGCTGGACCGGTTCGGTGTCGCCCCCGCCGAACGGGACCGGCTGCTCGGCATCATCGAGCAGCGCTGTAGCACCGGCCGCAACGGCGCGGTCTGGCAGACCGAGACGGTGCTGGCCGCCGAACGGCACCGCCACCTGGACCGGGACGCGGCGCTGCGCCACATGGCCAACCGGTACGCCGAACTCCAGCGCAGCAACGAACCGGTGCACACCTGGCCGGTCGACTGACCCGCACCGGCCCGGTGTCCGGCTGAGCGACGTCGGCCCGGGTGTCCGCCCGGTCCGGTGTCCGGTTTCCCGGGCCGGGGCGTCCGCTGGCGGGTCCGGGACGGACCAGGTCGTCCGGGCAGGTCGGCTCAGGAGGTGCGGCGACCGGAACGCGGCTTGGGCGCGGTGGCCGTCGGTGGATCGGCCGGCGACCCGGGGCCGCCCTGCTCCGGCGCGGGATCGGCCGGTGCGCCACCGGCCGTGGGGTCCGTCGCCGTCGCCGTGGCCCTGCTCCGGCGGGCCGGCCGGACCCGGCCGACCGCCACCGGCGCGGCGTCCCCGCCCGGGGTGGTCGAACGCCCGCCCGGGGTGGTCGAACGCCCGCCCGGGGTGGTCGAACGCCCGCCCGGGGCCGTCGTGTCCTGGGCCGGGGTGGTCGTGTCCTCGCTCGGGTCCGTCATGTCCCTGGCCGGGGTGGTCGTGTCCCTGGCCGGGGACACGGGCGGGGTGGGCGCGGGGCCGTCCGGGGCGGCCGGCCGGTCGGTGCGGATGTCCGGTGTGGACGGTGGGAGTGTGCCGGGAGCGGCCGGGAGGTCGTCCGGCCCGCCGCTGCGCGGGTGGGGCAGCACCGGCGTCGACCGCAGGGCGGCGTGCCGCTCGGCCCGCTGGGCGAGCGAGGCCACCAGGACCGATCCGGCCGCCCCGACGATCACCGCGTACGGTGCGACGAGGTGGGCCGAGACCTGGGCCGGCGAGATCGTGGCCAGCCGGGGTACGGCGAGGAAGTAGGCGACCGCGACGAGCAGCGGCCCGGCCGCACCGGAGACCACCGCACCGAGCCGTAGCTCTGCCGTCCGGGCGGCCCGCCGGGCGGCCAGCGCACCGATCAGCAGTGCCGAGCCCAGGGCGAGCAGCGCACCCGGCCAGTAGAGGTGGTCCCGCAGCCAGAACCGCGGGCTGTCCTGGGCGATCTGCCAGATGCCGAGCTGGGCGCTGGTCAGCCCCTTGCCGGCGAGCACCCCGTCGACGACGGAGATCACGGCCAGCAGCCAGAGCCAGCCGACGGTGGCGATCACGTTCGTCGCGGCGGCCCGGGAGTGCAGTGTCCAGACCGCCGCCACCAGCCCCACCAGCACGCCGACCCCGGCGTAACCGGCCGCGACGGTCTGCGGCGAGAAGGTGTCCGGTACGGAGGCGGCCCGGGACGGCACCGCGACCAGCAGCACGGTGATCAGCGCGCCGACCGCGCCCGCCGCCGCGAGGGTGAGCCGGTGCAGGATGCCGCCGGTCGGGTCCGCTCCGCCGCGTTCGTGCAGCCGCTGGGCGCAGACGGCCCCGGCGACGGCGGACACGGCGGCGATCCAGGTCGCCCAGGCGAGACTGGCGAACCAGGAGGGCTCGCTGGCCCCGGCGTCGACCGGTGCCCAGTTGATGATGCCCAGGCCGTAGCCGAAGCCCAGCTGTGCGGCACCGACGCCGGCGGCGACGCCGAGCGCGGTGGATACCGATCCTCCCCAGCTCCGTCCCGCCATGCCGGGGACTGTAGCGTTCCGCAGCCGGGGCGGCGAGTCGTACGGCCGCCGGAGCACGCCCGGTGACCGGGTGGGCAGCGGCCGGTACCGTCTCGGGGACGAGGCGGGAGCGGCATGGACGACGAGTACACCGAAGAGGACCGGGCGGAACGCGACCGGCCGGGACGGGGCCGACTGCTGCTCGGCGGCACCCTGGCGACGGTCCTGCTGGCGGCGGTCGGTGGCACGGTCGGCTGGGTGCTGGCGGATCCCGGTGACCCGCAGGATGCCGCCGCCCCGGGGGCGGCACCCACCGGATCGGCCAGCCCGCTCGCCCCGCCGACCGCCGCCCGGCCGACCACCGCGCGGGCCACCACGCCCCCCGCGCCCACCACCCGTGGCGGCCTGACCGTGCCCCGACTGGTCGGTATGGACTTCGAGAAGGCGCGGGAGGAGCTGCACGACCGGAAACTCGGCTGGCGGCTGGTCTTCGGCACCGGCTCCGGTCGGGCGGTGACCCGCACCGTGCCCGCCCAGGACACGCCGGTCCGGCCGGGCACCACGGTCCGGGTCGAGGTCAGCGGGCCGGCGCCCGAGGTCGACGTGCCGGACCTGGTCGGCGAGGACTGCGACGACGCGGCCGACGAACTGGGTGACCTGGGCCTGTTCCCGCGCTACCCCACCGGAAACCGTGGTGAGGTGACCGCCCAGACACCCGCCGCCGACTCCACCGCCCACTGGAACGACCAGGTCTCCCTCTCCTGCGGCAGCGCGACGACGTCGACTCCCGAGGCGACGCCGACGCCGTGACGGGGGGCCGTCGCGCCGCTCCCGGTGGACCGGGGCACCGCCCGTTACCGTTGAGCCGGAGGCCATGCCCACCGGGCCGGCACCCGGCTCCCGACCGGCCGGGTCGGCCGGTTCCGGCGCGGCGGGTCGGGGACCATGACGCGGTGGGTCGGCACCGGACGCCCGCCGGGTGGCGAGAGGACGTGCGATGAGCGACGACCGCCGGGATCCACCCGCCGACGACGCGACCCGGCCACTGCCACCGACCGGCGGAACGACCGGAGCCGGCCCGGCCGGTCCACCGGTGTGGTCCGGGCGGGCCGGGGTGCCTGCGCCCCGGGACGCCGACGCCCGGGCCGCCGCCGAGTGGTACGGCGAGGAGCCGCGCGACCGGCGGTGGTGGACGCCCATCCTGCTGGGCGTGCTCGCGCTGGTGCTGCTCGGGCTCGTCGGGTTGGCGAGCTGGCTGGTCCTGCGGGCGGTGGGGTCCTCGTCGGACGGGACACCGAACCCGCCGCCGACCGCCGTCCCCACCACGGGCGTCGTCCCGACCACCGTCGCTCCGAGCAGTGCCGCTCCGAGCAGCGGGCCGCCGACGACGCCACCGACCACCGCGCCGACGACCGGTCCGGCGGGTGTTCCGGTGCCGCCGCTGGTCGGGCTCTCCCAGGAGGCCGCACAGACCCTGCTGGATCGGTTCGGGCTGTCCTACCGGGTGCTCACCCGGGAGTCGGACCGGCCGCCCGGCACCGTCCTGGCCACCGACCCGCAGCGGGGTGAGCTGGTGGCACCGGGCGACGAGGTGACCCTGGTGGTGGCCGCCGAGCCGTCGGCGTCGCCGACCAGGACCGCCACCGCCACCCCGACGGTCAGCCCGACCGGGTGACGGATGCCCTGCCGGCCCCTCCGGGTGACCGTGGCCCGGCTCACCACATCCGGCGTCTGGTGCCGACCAGGCCCAATCCGGCCAGCGAGATGACCAGGCCGAGCAGACCGGAGTAGAAGAGGGAGCGGGCGACGGTCCGCGGGTCGTCGGCCGGTTGCCGGGGGCCGGTGACCGTGGCGGCGCCGCCACCGACGCCCGACTGCCCGGCGTCCGCGGGATCGCCCTGCGCGGTGTCGGCGGGATCGTCCCGCTCGGTGTCGGCGGGATCGCCCTGCCCGGCGTCGGCTGGATGGTCGTCCCGCCCGGTGTCGGTGGGCTCGTCCCGTTCGACCACGGTGATCTCGGGAGCCGGCACCGGCTCGGCGAGGCGGGTGGCCGACTCGGCCGGGTAGCGGGTCACCACCACGAGGGTGGTGACCGTGCCGATCAGGGCGAGCAGCCCGAAGGCGTACCTGATGCGGGAGCTGTGGTGCCGCCGCGCGGCGGGCAGATTGACCATGGCCATCCCAGGTTCAGGGGCCGGAACGCGCGGGTGGAGACTTCGCCGGGGTGGGCGTACCGATCCTATGACGGAGGTACGCCCTCCGGTCGGGCAATCGGAAGTCAGCCCACCGCGATCGGCGCGCGGTTGACCGGACGTCGGGACCGTGCGGTGTGCTGACGAGGTACGGGTGCGGCCCGGAGCTGGGTCAGCCCGGTCTGCTGGACGAAGATCGACCGGCGGCTCACCGCGTCGCCCGACGCGTTCATCTGGTAGCCGTCGAGCCAGAGCCAGCCGTCGTACGTCGGCCAGTCGAGCACCCGGATCACCCGGAAGGTGATCGGTTTGAGGAACTGCACACTCGCGGCGCGAGTGACGTACAGAACGTCACCGGAGCGGGGAAGCACATGGGCTCCTGGGAGGGTATGGCCGGCGTCGCGGGCCGACCGGGCGGGACGGAGGACGAGGTGCGGGTCCGGCGACGGGGTTGTGCCTCGCGGGCCGGTGCTCGGTGCGGTGGTGGTCGGGCCGTACCCGCTGGTGGTGGACCGCCACCCGACCATCACCCGCTGCTCACGGGACTAGCGCTCCCACCGCCGCAGCCACCGGGCGTGCAGCGGCGGGGTTTTCAACCCGGGGGCAGGTCTCGTTGACACAACTCGGCCGGGGCACCCGCCGACCGGCCGATCCCGGGGCGATGATCACACCGTGAGATCGAGCGGGGACGTTGAGTGACTCGAACCATACGGACAGAGTGCATCAGCCGGGTGCTGGATGCAAGTTGCACGTCGAGTTTTGCCGATAGGTGAGCGCGACACGTGAACCCGGCGCTTGATCACGCCGTCCCCGGAGCGGCACACTGGACGCCGGTTCCGCCCGCCGCGGCCGGTCGGCGACCGGGCACCACCCCTGCCGCGAACGATCGCCCGCCGCTCGTCGTCGCGCCCCCGGCGGGTGTGGACACCGGCGCGACCGACCGGAGGTAACGGGTGAGCGCGAGGCGCCAGCTTTCCCCGTCAGCGGCACCCGGAGGAACCCGATGAGCGATCGGCGGAGCCCGACCATAAGGCGTCGCCGGCTCGGGGCGGAGCTGCGCCGGCTGCGCGACGGCGCCGGCATCACCATAGAGGCGGTCGCCGAACAGCTGGAGTGTTCCGCCTCGAAAGTGTCCCGGATCGAAACCGGTCACACCTCGGTGACCCCCCGCGACGTCCGGGACATGCTCCGCATCTACGGGGTGGTGGGCGCGGAGAGCGAAGAGCTGGTGCAGATCGCCCGGGAGGCGAGGCAGAAGGGGTGGTGGCACTCACACCGCTCGGTGCTGGTGGGTGCCTACGTCGGTCTGGAGGCGGCGGCCGGCTCCATCCGGACGTACGAGCAGCAGGTCATTCCCGGTCTGCTGGTCACCGAGGAGTACGCCACCACGATGATCCAGGCGGCCCGCCCGGAGTTGAGCGCGGCCCAGGTGCAACAACGGGTGCGTGTCCGACTGGGCCGTCAGTCGTTGTTGACCCAGGACGATCCGGTCGATCTGCGGGTGGTGCTCGACGAGGCGGTGTTGAGGAGGCCGGTGGGCGGCGACGCGGTGATGCGTGGTCAGCTCAGGCGGCTGGTGGAGGTGGCCGAACTGCCGAACGTGACGTTGCAGGTCCTGCCCTTCGAGGTGGGAGCGCATGCCGGCATGGACGGGCCCTTCACGATTCTCGGTTTCCCCGACTCGGTGGATCCGGATGTCGTGTACGCGGAGAACGCCACGGGTGGGCTCTTCCTCGAGAAGAGCGACGAACTGCAGAAGTACAGGTCCATCTTCGATCAGATTCAAGCAGCGGCCGAGCGACCGGAGGAGTCCATCGCACACATCGCAGAACTGGCAGAGGAGCCGTTGTGGAAATGGCGACCGAGAGGTTCCCCGAGGACCTGACGCAGGCAACGTGGTTCAAGAGCTCAAAAAGTGGGCCGAACTGCGACAACTGCGTCGAGGTGGCTTACGTGATCGGGGCGGTCGGGGTACGGGACTCGAAGGACAAGACAGGTCCCGCCCTCGTTTTCGCCCCCGGGGAATGGAACGCCTTCGTCGCCGACGCTCGGAACGGCGCGTTCGGCCAACACTGACCAACGCAGCGTGGCGTTGACCGCGGGCCGGTCGGGGACACTCCCCGACCGGCCCGTCGCCACTTCCGTTCCGCCTCGTTGAACCCTCGGTACGGCGCTGGTCGACGACCCGCCGCAGCCAGCGGCCACCGAGCGAGGCAGGCGATACGCAGATGACGACGATCGGTTCAGACAACCTCATCAACGGCCCGGGGAAGACCGAACGCTTCGGGGGCAAGTACCGCGGCGCACGGCGCGACACCATGCTCACCGAGGTCGGCGGCACCGACACCGATTTGGGTCACGACGGCGTCTGCGCGGCCGACCACGCCGGGTCGCCGCTGTCGATGTCCGCGCTCGATCCGAACCCGCTCACCGAGCCGTCCTTCCCGTCGGACGGCTGGCCGGCGGAGCCGCCCGAGTCGCTGGTCGACCACCCGTTGATGCGCGGCCTGCTGCTGGAGCTGCCGCCCAAGGGGAGCATCCCGCCGCCCGGGTGGCTGGACGCGTGGTTCGAGGCGACCCGGGCGATCCTGGAACTGCTATACGTGCAGGGAGCCGACTACAGCCGGTGAGGCGGTCAGCGCGGGCCCGGTGGGCAGTGTCCGCTCGGCGAGCCGGCTGTGCCGCAGGCCGTGGCGGATCCCGATGGCGAGGACGGCCAGTCCACCCAGGGTGAGCGCCACCCCGGTGAACCCGTTGCCGGCGCTCAGGTCCAGACCGGCCGCCCGGAGCAGACCCGGGACGGTGGCCAGCGCGGTGACCTGCACCGGCAGGCCGACCAGCGGGTGCGCGGCCGAGGCCCGCAGCCCGTACGGCGCGGGGGTCTCCGGCGCGGCGGCGAACGCGCCCGCGCCGGCCCGCAACCGGCGGACCCGGCGTACCGTCCAGGCCGACACGGCGAGCGCCGGCACGGCCACCAGGGTGAGCTGGGCGGCGGCCCGGTCGACCAGGGTGTCCCCGGCGCTGGTCAGGCCGGCCGCCAGCACCGTCATGGTCAGGCCGACTCCGGCGACGGAGAGGGCGAGCACCCACCCGCTGCGCCGCCGCAGGGCGCGGGCCCGGTCCAGCCGGGGGAGTCCGTCCGCCACGATTCCGGCGGCGAGCCAGACGGCGGCGATCGACAGCAGCACGATGAGATGCCCATCCATGGACACAGCCTTGCCCAGAACGGTGTCCGGCAAATCCGGGGCGGTCCCCCGGTTCCACCCCGAACGCATCCCGTAGGGGGCCGGTCGGGCCGACCGCCCGACGCCGGCCGTGTGGCCTGCCGGCCGGTCGTCCGCCGGCCGTGCGGCCTGCCCGGCCGGTCGTCCGCCGGTGCCTCAGACCGCGAAGGTGGCCGGTCGTTCGGTGGCCGGGGCCGGGGGCCGTGCCTTCCACAGGCCGGTCTTCTGGCCGGCGAGTCGGGTCAGGTAGGCGGGGTTGAGGATGACGTACCGCCGCCAGAGCCGCTTCGGCTCCAGGCCGAGCCGCCAGAACCACTCCAGCCCGGCCCGCTGCATCCACGGTGGCGGCTGCCGGAGCAGACCGGCGTGGTAGTCGAAGGCCGCGCCGACGGCCATCAGCGGCATGTCCAGCAGGGGCCGCATCGCGTACGTGAAGACCTCCTGGCGGGGGCAGCCCAGGCCGACCAGGACGAGCCGGGCGCCGCTGGACCGGATCCGGTCGGCGATCTCGGCGTCCTCGCCAGGCCGCACCGCCCGGAACTTCGACGGCTCCACCCCGGCGATCTTCAGGGCGGGGAACATCCGCTCCAGTGCCGGGATCAGCTTCGCCAGGGTCTCCTCGGTCGAGCCGTACAGGTAGACCGGGAGGCCCTCGTCGGCGAACCGGCGCAGCACGTGCAGGGTCAGCGTCGGGCCGTAGACCCGGTCGGTCAGGCCGGCGTGGTGCAGCAGGTTGAGCGCCCAGCGCACCGGCTGCCCGTCCGGGGTGACCACGTCGAAGGAGTTGAGCCGGGCGTTGTGCGCCGGGTCGAGCACCCCGGTCATCACCCCGTGCACGGCCAGCGCGGTCAGCGCCAGCGGCCGGCGCTCCCGGGCCGCCGCGACGACCTGCTCGGTCGCCGAGGTGTAGTCGGTGGCGTCGACCAGGACGCCGAGGACGTTCCGCTTGCCCTGTGCGGTCATGCGCCCGGCACCCACTTGTCGACGTTCGCCTGGTAGATCTCCTGCATGATCATCGGTACGTCGTAGACCTGCTTCCACTCCGGGTAGTCGGCCTGGAACGCTTCGTTCGAGCCGATCCACCACTTGTGGTCGCCGATCCGGTTCGCGTCGACGTACTCGGTGATCATCTCTTGGCCGGTGATCTGCTCGGCCAGCGCGAACGCCTCCCGGTTGGAGGTATTGGAGTGCCGGCCGCCGCCCAGGTTGTAGACCGCCGCCGAACGCGGGGCCCGGAAGAACGCCTCGAACGCCGACACCACGTCCGAGCTGTGGATGGCGTCCCGGACCTGCTTGCCCTGGTAGCCGAAGATCTTGTAGGTGCGGCGCTCCATGTTGGCCCGCATCACGTACCCGAGGAAGCCGTGCAGCTCGGTCGCCGAGTGCGCCGGGCCGGTCAGCGTGCCGCCCCGGAAACAGGCCGTCCGCATGTCGAAGTAGCGGCCGTACTCCTGCACCATCACGTCGGCGGCGACCTTGGAGGCCCCGAACACCGAGTGCAGGCACGCGTCGATCGACATGTCCTCGCGGATGCCCTGCTCGTACGGGTGCCCCGGGGTGATCTCCCAGCGGGTCTCCTGCTCCACCAGCGGCAGGCTGTTGGGCCGGTCGCCGTAGACCTTGTTGGTGGAGCAGTGGATCAGCGCGGCCTCGATGCAGTGCTCCCGCACGTTCTGCAGGATGTTGAGGGTGCCGACCGCATTGACGTCGAAGTCGGTGAACGGATCCCGCACCGCCCAGTCGTGCGACGGCTGCGCGGCGGTGTGGATCACCACGGCGATGTCCCGGCCGTACCGGGCGAAGAGCTTGCCGAGGGTGTCCCGGTCGCGGATGTCGAGGCTGTGGTGCGCGTACGCCGGCCCCAGCTCGTCGGTCAGCCGGCGGACGTTCCACGCGGTCGAGGCCTCGGCGCCGAAGAACTCCTGCCGCATGTCGTTGTCGATGCCGACCACGTCCAGGCCGAGCCCGGCGAAGTGCCGGACCGCCTCGGAACCGATCAGACCGCCCGACCCGGTCACCAACGCGACGCTCACACGACACTCCTGGTCAAGTTAGGAGGCTGGCAAAAACCATCGGAGCATAGCCTGACGCCCGGTACGCCCTGATATGAAGCGAGGGCCCCGCATCCTGCGGAGCCCTCGGCTGTCTCTGGTGGGGATGGGGGGAGTTGAACCCCCACGTCCTTTCGGACACACGGACCTGAACCGTGCGCGTCTGCCATTCCGCCACATCCCCGTGGCACGACCTCGAACGCGGTGCTGTGCGGCGCCCCGTCGTCTCCGACGTGACCCGAACATCGTACCGGTGTCCTGCGGTCTCGCCCCGACCGGCTACCGTTCTCCCGAGCGGTCACCCTTCGTGGCGGTCGAAAGAGTAGCACGGTTGCAAGAGCTGTTCCGAACGGGCCGCCGCGCGGTGGCCGAGCGGCGCGCGAGCTGCACGCGCGCCGTCCAGATACCATCATGTCCTCGGGACCCGAGGAGGAGCCGGTGAGCGTGCTGCAACGCTTCGAGAAGCGTCTGGAAGGCCTGGTCGAGGGGGCCTTCGCCAAGGTCTTCAAAGGGGTGGTCCACCCCGTGGAGATCCTCAACGCCATGCAGCGGGAGGCCGAGGCGCACAAGGCCATCCTCGCTGGTGGCCGCACCCTGGTGCCGAACCGCTACGTGATCGATCTCTCCCCGTACGACCACAGCCGGTTGGCGCCGTACGCCGCCGCACTGGCCCAGGAGCTGGCCCAGTCGCAGGCGGAGTTCATCGGCGAGCAGGCGTGGACGGTCTACGGTGACGTGATCGTCGAGGTCGAGCGGGGCGAGGGGCTGGACACCGGCATGTTCCGGGTCACCGCCGAGGTCTATACCGGCGGCGAGGTCGCCCCGGTGTCCTCGCCCGGCGGCTACGACCCCGGCCCGCCCGGCTATCCGTCGTACGACCAGGGTGGTGGCTACGGCCCGCCGCCGGGGCACGGTGGCGGCGCCCGCAACGTCCGGCTGGTCTCCGGCGACGGCCGCACCTACCCGTTGCAGATGGGCTCGACGGTGATCGGCCGGGGCGACCAGGCCAACCTCCGGCTGCCGGACGTCGGGATCTCCCGGCGACACGCCCGGCTGGACTTCGACGGCGGCCAGGTCGTGCTGACCGACCTCGGGTCCACCAACGGCACCATGGTCAACGGCCAGCGGGTCTCGGCCGTCGCCCTCAACCCGGGCGACATGATCCAGCTCGGCACCACGACGCTGACCTTCCGCGTGGACGGCTGACCCGCCTTGCCGGAACTCGTCATCACCGTCGCCCGGTTCGGGTTCCTGATCCTGCTGTGGATCTTCGTGTTCACGGTGGTCGGTGTCATCCGACGGGATCTCTTCGCCGGTGCCCGATCGGGCCGGCTGGTGGCCGCGCCCCGCGCGGTCGGGGCCTCGACCCAACAGCAGACGGCGAAGCCGGCGAAGGCGAAGCGGGGACGGGCGGCCCACCAGCTGGTGGTCACCGCCGGCCAGCTCGCCGGCACCCGGATCACCCTCGGCGAAGCGCAGATCACCATCGGCCGGGCCGAGGATTCCACCCTCGTCATCACCGACGACTACGCCTCCGCGCGGCACGCCCGGCTGGTGCCCCGCGACGGTCAGTGGTTCGTCGAGGACCTCGGCTCGACTAACGGCACGTACCTCGATCGCGCTAAGGTCACCGGACCGACCCCCGTCCCCCTCGGCGTGCCGATCCGTATCGGCCACACCTCTCTCGAATTACGGCCATGACTCTGACCCTGCGCTATGCGGCCCACAGCGACCGCGGTCTGATCCGAGACGGAAACCAGGACTCCGTCTACGCCGGGCCGCGGCTCCTCGCCGTCGCCGACGGCATGGGCGGCATGGCCGCCGGTGACGTCGCCAGCAACATCGTCATCGGTGCCATGGCGCCGCTCGACGAGGACGTCCCGGGGGACGCACTCGTCGACGCGCTGCGATCGGCCGTGGGCACCGCCAACCAGCAGCTCCGCGACACCGTGGACGCCAACCCGCAGCTGGAGGGGATGGGCACCACGCTCACCGCGACCCTCTTCTCGGGCAGCAAGCTCGGCATGGTCCACATCGGCGACTCCCGGGCCTACCTGCTGCGCAACGGCGAGTTCGCGCAGATCACCAAGGACGACACCTACGTCCAGATGCTCGTCGACGAGGGGCGGATCAGCGCGGAGGAGGCGAGCAGCCACCCCCAGCGCTCGCTGCTCACCCGCGCCCTCGACGGCCGGGACATCGACCCGGAGTACAGCGTCCGGCAGGTGCTGCCCGGGGACCGCTACCTGATCTGCAGTGACGGCCTCTCCGGTGTGGTCAGCGCGGAGACCATCGGCGACAGCCTGCGGGAGTACACCGACCCGCAGCAGTGTGTCGAGCGGCTGGTGCAGCTCGCCCTGCGCGGCGGCGGCCCGGACAACATCACCGTCATCATCGCGGACGCCACCGACCAGGACATCGTCGAGGCGAGCCCGATCGTCGGCGGGGCTGCGGCCCGGGACCGGGGGATGGCCACCGCGGCCGACGACTCCACCCCGGCGGCCCGCGCGTCGGCGCTCTCCGCACCGCGCCCCCCCGCTCCGGAGGACCCGGCGGCCCACCGCGACGACGACCCGGACCGCCCCCGACGGCCGCTGCGCACCGCGGCGATGCTGGCGGCGTTGCTGGTCATCCTCGGCGGCGGGCTCTTCGCCGGGTGGAGCTACACCCAGCGGCAGTACTACGTCGGGGCGACCGACAACGGGCAGCTCGCGGTCTTCCGGGGGGTGCCCGGCCAGGTGGTCGGCCTCGACCTGTCCAGCGTTCACTCGATCAGCCAGGCCAAGCTCGACGACCTCACCCCGGCCGCCCAGGAGCAGGTCAAGCAGGGCATCCAGGCCAAGAACCGGACGGATGCCCAGCGCCGGTTGGCCGAGCTGACCAGCGAGGACCCGACCAACCCGAACCTGAAGCCGGTCTGCCCGCCGGTGCCGTCGCTCGTCACCGGCTCCCCGGTGCCGTCGACGCCCACGCCGTCACCCAGCCCCGGCACCCCCAGTCCCGGCACGCCCAGCCCCGGCGTGTCCAGCCCCGGCCCGACCGGCGTTCCGGGTGCCACCGGTACCCCCACGCTGCCCACCACACCCGACGCCTCGGCCTCCGACGCGGTTCCGCCGGCCGGAGACCCGGCGGGCTGCCGGTCGCCCGAGTGACCGTCGGCTGAGATCCGAGGGACACCTCCTTGACCGCAGCGGCCCACCCGGTAGTCTCGCCCGCCACGACGGGCGAGCGGCCCGGCGTACGTCTGGCGCGGTCCCGGCGTAACGCCGAACTGTCCCTGCTGGTGCTGGCGATGGTGCTGGTGGCCGCGTACGGGGCGATCGTCGAGGCGAACCTGCTCGACACCGTCACCCGCGACTTCTGGATGCCGGCCGCCGCGCTCGGGCTGGTCTTCCTGGGCATGCACCTGGTGATCCGCTGGCTCGCGCCTTTCGCCGATCCGGCGCTGCTGCCGGCGGTGGCCCTGCTCAACGGCGTCGGGGTGGGCTTCCTGCGTCGGCTCGACCTGGCCAAGGCCGCCCCCGCCGAGCGGGAGACGCTGGCCATCTTCGCCGGCACCGGTGGCCGCCAGCTGGCCTGGACGCTGGCCGCGGTGATCCTGGCCGCCGGGCTGCTGGTGCTGATGCGCGACCACCGGGCGGTCTCCCGGTACGCGTACACCCTGGGGTTGGCCGGCATCGTGCTGGTGATGATCCCGGCGGTGCTGCCCGGCCGGTTCTCCGAGATCAACGGCGCGAAGCTGTGGATCCGGGTCGGCGGGTTCAGCATCCAGCCCGGTGAGTTCGCCAAGCTGGCGCTGCTGGTCTTCTTCGCCTACTACCTGGTCCGCAAGCGTGAGGTGCTGTCGCTGGCCAGCCGCCGGGTCCTCGGCATCGACTTCCCGCGCGGCCGGGATCTCGGCCCGGTGCTCGGGGTCTGGTTGATCAGTCTGCTGGTCCTGGTCTTCGAGAAGGACCTCGGCACCTCGCTGCTCTACTTCGGCATGTTCGTGGTGACGCTCTACATCGCCACCGAACGGGTCAGCTGGCTGTTGATCGGTCTGGTGCTCTTCTTCGGCGGGGCCTACCTCGCCTACGTGCTGGGCGGCACGGTGGGTGGCCCGTTCGCCAACTTCTACACCCGCGCCGAGATCTGGCTCGACCCGTTCGCCGAGCCGTACGACCGGGGTTACCAGCTGGTGCAGGGGCTGCTCGGCCTGGGCAGCGGTGGCCTGTTCGGCTCCGGCCCGGGCGCCGGGGAGCCGCTGGAGATCCCCGAGGTGCAGAACGACTTCATCTTCGCCGGCATCGGCGAGGAGATCGGCCTGTTCGGGTTGACCGCGCTGCTGGTGGTCTACCTGCTCATCGTCGAGCGGGGCCTGCGGGCCGGGCTGGCGGTGCGGGACTCGTTCGGCAAGCTGGTCGCCGGTGGTCTCGCCTTCACCCTGGGGCTCCAGGTCTTCGTGATCGTCGGCGGGATCAGCAAGCTCATCCCGCTGACCGGTCAGACCACCCCGTTCCTGTCCGCCGGTGGCTCGTCGCTGATGGCGAACTGGCTGCTCATCGCGGTGCTGCTGCGGATCTCCGACGCCGCCCGGCGGCCGGTGGCCCAGGGCGGCGGCCCGGCTGGTCGGCCGGGTGGCGGCCCGCCGGAACAGCTGCACGGTGCTCCCACGGAGGTGATCCGCCCGTGAACGCGCCCCTGCGCCGCGTCGGCGTCGTCGTCATGGTCCTGTTCGGGCTGCTCTTCGCCAACCTGAACTGGATCCAGGCCTACAAGGCAGACGAATACCGCAACAGCGACTACAACGGCCGGGTACAGGTGGCCGAGTACGAGCGACGGCGGGGCAACATCGAAGCCGGCGGCACCGCCGTGGCCACCAGCAAGGAGACCGGCGGCAAGCTGAAGTTCCAGCGCAGCTACCCGGCGGGGACGAAGTACGCCCACGTGCTCGGCTACAAGCCGGTCAACCTGGGCGACACCGGGATCGAGCGGCTGGAGAACGACTTCCTCGCCGGCACCAGCGACGCCCTGCTCGGCAACCGGATCAAGGACATGTTCACCGGTGACGAGAGCGGCGGCGGCAACGTGCTGCTGAGCATCTCGAAGCGCGCCCAGGACACCGCCTACGAGCAGCTGCGCAACAACCGCAACGGGGCGGAGCGGGGCGCGGCGATCGCCATCGACCCGCGTACCGGTGCGGTGCAGGCGCTGGTCTCGATGCCCAGCTTCGACCCGAACCCGCTGGTCGACCATGACACCAACGCGGCCTCCGCGGCCTACAACAAGTACGAGCAGGACCCGGCCGGCCCGCTGAAGAACCGGGCGCTGTCGGAGACCCTGCCACCCGGCTCCACCTTCAAGATCGTGATCGCCGCCGCCGCCCTGGAGAACGGGGTCGGCAAGGACACCGAGATCCCGGCCGGGCCGAGCTGGACCCCGCCGACCTCGGGCACCGAGATCCGTAACGCCGCCGCGTCGATCTGCCCGGAGGCGCAGGTCACCCTGATCGACGCGGTCACCGAGTCGTGCAACACCGGGTTCGCCCAGCTCGGCGTACGGCTCGGCGCGGACACGGTGAAGGAGAAGGCCCGGCAGTTCGGCTTCGAGCAGGACGACCTCACCGTCGGGCAGCTCGGTGAGGGGGGCCTGCCGGTGGCGGCCAGCCGGACCGGCGACATGCAGAACCCCGACGGTGGCACCGACCCGGCCGCGCTGGCGCAGTCCTCGATCGGTCAGAACAACGTCCGGATGACCCCGCTCCAGGGCGCGCTGATCGCCGGTTCGGTCGCCAACAAGGGCCGGCAGATGCGTCCCTACCTGGTCAAGCAGCTGCTCGGGCCGGACCGCACCACCAGCTACTACAACGCCCAGCCCCGGGAGCTGCGTCAGCCGGTCAGCGGTCAGGTCGCCGACGACCTGCGGGACATGATGGTCAGCGTGGTGAAGAACGGCACCGGCAGTTCGGCGGCCATCGACGGCTACACCGTCGGTGGCAAGACCGGCACCGCGCAGTCCGCCCCGGGTCGCCCCGACCACGGCTGGTTCATCGGCTTCGCGCTGGACAAGAACGGCAACGCCGTGTCTGCGGTCTGCGTGGTGCTGGAGCAGGCCGACAGCGGCGGCAGCGGCGAGGCGGCCCGGATCGGCGGCAAGATCATGCAGGCGGCCATCGCCGATGCGGGGGGCCGCTGACATGCTCAGCCCCGGCGTGCAGCTCGGCAACCGCTACCGCCTCGACGAGCGGATCGCCAGCGGCGGCATGGGCGACGTGTGGCGCGGCACCGACCAGGTGCTGGGCCGTACGGTGGCGGTCAAGAGCCTGCTCCCGGCGCTGCTCGACGAGCCCGGCTTCGCCGAGCGGTTCCGGGGCGAGGCCCGGACGATGGCCACCATCAACCACCCCGGCGTGGTGGACGTCTACGACTTCGGCAGCGACCAGGAGATCGCCTTCCTGGTGATGGAGTATGTCGAGGGCGACGCCCTGTCCGCGACGCTCAGCCGGGTCGGCCGGCTCACCCCGGCCCGGACGATGGCCCTGCTCGCCCAGGCCGCCGACGCGCTGCACGCCGCCCACGAGAAGGGCATCGTGCACCGGGACGTCAAGCCCGGCAACCTGCTCGTCCGGCCGAACGGCACGCTGGTGCTGACCGATTTCGGCATCGCCCGGTCCGAGCTGGTCGGTCAGCTCACCGCCGCCGGATCGGTGCTCGGCACCGCCTCGTACATCTCCCCCGAGCAGGCCACCGGCGCGGTCGCCACCCCCGCCTCCGACGTGTACGCGCTCGGTGTCGTGGCGTACCAGTGCCTGGCCGGTCGCCGGCCCTTCGAGGGTGACAATCCGCTCGAGATCGCGATGAAGCACGTCCGGGACACTCCCCGAGCCCTGCCCGGCGACATCCCGCCGCAGGTCAAGGCGATCGTGGAGCGGGCGATGGCCAAGGAGCCCGGCCACCGCTGGCCGAGCGCCGCCGCCCTGGCCGCCGTCGCCCGGCAGGCCAAGCAGGTGCTCTCCCAGCAGGCCCGCGCGGGCGGTGGACACCCCGGTCCGGTCTCCGGAGGGCCGGTGTCCGGCGGACCGGTCTCCGGAGCGCCGGCCTCGCCGGCCGGTCCGATGGCCCGCGCGCAGGTGCCGTCCGTGCCCCGGCAGCAGCCCGCCGCGCTGGCCCACCAGCAGCACCGTCCCCCGGTCGGCGGGCAGGCCCGGCCGCCGGTCGGCGGACCGACCCGACCGCCCGTCAGCGGGCAGGCCCGACCTCCGATGGGTGGACAGGTCCGGCCGCCGGTCGGTGGGCAGCCCAGGCCGCCGGTCCAGGCCCGGCACCCGCAGCCGCCGGTGGTCCAGCGTCCGCCGATTCCGACCACCCCGAGCTACCAGCAGCCCCGGGGCGCCGCGTCCGTCCCTCCGGCGCCGGTACGGTCCGACCGGCCGATGGGGTACGCCCGGCATCCGCTGCCGCCACCCGCCCCGGAACGTGAATCCCGGACCGGCATGGTGACCCTGGCCGTCCTGCTGGCCATCCTGGTGCTGGTCTGTTCCGGGGTGCTCTCCTACGCGACGCGGAACAACCTGCTGAGTGGTGATCCGGGCGCGCCGCGTACGACGTCCGGCGCGCTGAGTGCCCACGAACGCGACGTTCCGGCCGGAACACCGTACCGTCGGGTGGTACGGCCCGGACCGGGTGCCGGCGAGACGACGACGAGCGAAGGACGACGAACGCGATGACAGCCCAGGCCCGCCTGCTCGGTGGCAGGTACCAGGTCGGCGAGCTGCTCGGTTACGGCGGCATGGCCGAGGTGCACCGCGGTCGGGATCTCCGGCTCGGTCGGGACGTCGCGATCAAGATGCTCCGTACCGACCTGGCCAGGGACGCCACCTTCCAGATGCGGTTCCGCCGGGAGGCGCAGAACGCGGCCTCGCTGAACCACCCGGCGATCGTCGCCGTCTACGACACCGGTGAGGAGACCGCGCCGACCGGCGAGACCCTGCCGTTCATCGTGATGGAGTTCGTGAACGGGCGGACCCTCAAGGAGGTCCTCGGCGTCGAGGGGCGGCTCCAGCCGCGCCGGGCGCTGGAGATCTGCGCCGACATGTGCGCGGCCCTGGAGTTCAGCCACCGGCACGGGATCATCCACCGGGACATCAAGCCCGGCAACGTCATGCTGACCCAGACCGGCCAGGTCAAGGTCATGGACTTCGGCATCGCCCGCGCGTTGGCCAGCGGCGCCACCACGATGACCCAGACCAGCGCGGTGATCGGTACCGCCCAGTACCTGTCCCCGGAGCAGGCGCGCGGCGAGGCCGTCGACGCCCGCTCCGACGTGTACGCCGCCGGTTGCGTGCTGTTCGAGCTGGTCTGCGGCCATCCGCCGTTCGTCGGCGACAGCCCGGTCAGCGTGGCGTACCAGCACGTGCGGGAGGCCCCGCCGACGCCCAGCGACATCAACCCGGACGTCACGCCGGCGATCGACGCGATCGTGCTGAAGGCGCTGTCCAAGAACCCGCTCAACCGCTACCAGAGCGCCGGCGAGATGCGGGCCGACCTGCTCCGCGCCGCCGCCGGTCGGCCGGTGATGGCCACCCCGGTGATGAGCCAGGACGAGACCACCCCGATGGCGGCGGCCGCGGCCGGCTACCCGACGCAGGTGATGGGTCAGCAGACCCGGCAGGTCCCGGCGAGGGTCGGCGACCCGCAGCGGCGGAAGAGTTCCGCCTGGGTGATCGCGGCGTTCGCGGCGGTCGGTGTGCTGGCGGTGATAGCGCTGGTGGCGGCCCTGCTGATGAACGGTGACGAGCCCCGGACGAGCCCGGTGCCCAACCTCGCGGGTAAGACCCAGGCGGTCGCGTTCACCGAGATCCAGAACGCCGGGCTGGTGCCGGCGACCGGTGACCCGGTCTTCGACAGCACCTGCAAGAAGGGGACCGTCGCCAGGCAGGACCCGCCGGCGGGCACCCCGCTGCAGGAGAACCGTCAGGTGACGGTGAACATCTGCGGTGGCCCGCAGGAGGTCTCCATCCCGGCCGGGCTGGTCGGCTCGCAGTTCGACAACGTCAAGCCGCAGCTGGACCGGCTCAAGCTCGTCGTCGAACGCAAGGACATCAACAGCGACCAGCCGGCCGGTCAGGTCACCAAGGTGACGCCCGACTCCGGCAGCAAGGTCGCCGAGGGCACCAAGGTGACCGTGGAGGTCTCCCGGGGCAACATCCGGGAGGTCCCCCGGGTCACCGGTCTCACCGAGGACGAGGCGCGCAAGGAGCTGCAGGCGGCCGGCTACGAGGTCAGGGTGCGTGAGGGCGACGAGGTGCCGGCGGACCAGGCCGGCCGGGTGAGCGCACAGAACCCCAAGGCGGGCAGCAACCTGGCCAAGGGGCAGACGGTGACCATCGAGGTCTCCGTTCCCGAGCCCACCGAGGAGCCGCCCCCGCCGACCCCGACCACGCCGGTACCGACGACCACGCCACCCGGTGACGGTGGGGGTGGCGGGTTCCCGCTGCCCACGCCGCCGTTCCGGACCGAGGGCCAGTGACCCGTACCCGGAGGTGACGGGCCGGCCCACCCGGGCCGGGGCCGATCGGCACCCACCCGGGCCGGGCCGTCCCCAGGGTGACCCGCGGGTAGACCCGGCGCCCGGGCCGGTGACGGCGGGGCGGACGGGTCAGCCGGTGGCGAAGGCGGCGAGCCGGCGGGCATCGACCTCGGCGGCCAGCCCGGGGGCGCGTTCCAGGGCCTCCGGATGGCCGCAGGCGGCCACCCAGTTCGCCAGCATCAGGTGGCCGCCCTCGGTGAGCACCGACTCCGGGTGGAACTGCACCCCCTCGATCGGCAGGGTCCGGTGCCGCATCGCCATCACCACGCCCGACTCCGTCCAGCCGGTGACCTCCAGCTCCTCGGGGAGCGTCTCGGGGAGCACCGCCAGCGAGTGGTAGCGGGTGGCGGTGAACGGGTCGGGGAGGCCGGCCAGCACCCCGACCGAGTGGTGCCGTACCTCGGACGTCTTGCCGTGCAGCAACTCCGGTGCCCGGGTGACGGTCGCGCCGAACGCCTCACCGATCGCCTGGTGGCCGAGGCAGACGCCGAAGATCGGCAGCTCACCGCCGTACCGGTGGATGATGTCGAGGCAGTTGCCGGCACGGTCCGGGCTGCCCGGCCCCGGCGAGAGCAGGATGCCCGCCGCGCCGACCCGGCCGACCTCGGCGACGTCGATCTCGTCGTTGCGCCGGACCTCGCAGTCCACCCCGAGCTGGCCCAGGTACTGCACGAGGTTGAAGACGAAGGAGTCGTAGTTGTCGATCACGAGGACACGCATGGGCTCACCGGCTTGGAGAGGGGGCGGGCGGGGTGTTGTTCCGGTCGGTGTCGTACGGCAGCTCGTGCCCGTCACCGGCCGGCGCGTCGGGGTCGGTGGTGGAGTCGCCACCCGGGTTGCCGGAATCCTGGGTGACCTGCACGTCGTCGAAGGGCAGCAGCGGCTCGGCCCAGGGGAAGACCACGTACCAGAGCAGCGCCACCGTCGCGGTGGCGAGCAGCACCGACCCGATCAGCTTGCCGGGCAGCCCGAAGGGCAACTTGCGCCAGATCCAGGAGTACATCGTCGTCAGCCCCGCAGTTCCGCCGGTGGACCCGCGGACTTGGGCTGCGCGTGGTCCAGCTCGGCGTGGACGATCAGGCGCTGGTAGTTGTCGAACTTCGGGTTGCAGGTGGTCAGGGTGAGCAGCTTCCGGGTCGCCTTCGCGTTCGGCTCGCCGGGCACCGGCGCGACCACCTCCACCTGGTCGGGCCGGACGATCCGGGACTGGTACACCTTGTAGACGTACCAGTCCTGCTTGCCCTCCAGGATGATCGCGTCACCCACGTCCAGCTCGTCCAGCCGCCAGAAGGTGGCCCGGTTGCGGTGCCCGGCGACGGAGAAGTTGCCCACCTCGCCAGGGAGGGCGCTCTTCGGGTAGTGGCCGGGGGCGTACCGGATGTCCTGCTGGGTGACGCCCTCGACGACGACCCAGTTCTTGTCGAGGCTGGGGATGTAGAGCCCGGCGATCGGCTTGCCCTCGGCCGGGGCGACCGGCTTGGCACTCGGGCTGACCGTCGGGTCGCCGGTCGGCCCCCAGGCCTGGGCCAGCTGCTCGTTGAGCTTGCTCTGGTGGGCGTCGACCAGGGCGGACTTGCCCCAGATCTCGTACCCGGCGAAGAGGAGCACGACCAGGCCGAAGGTGATCAGCACCTCGCCGCTGACCCGGACGCCGGTGCGCAGCCGGGAGCCGAAGGTGGGCCGGGTCAGCTCCGAGTAGACGCTCTTGTAGCCCTCGCCGGTCTGCTCGGGGCGGAGCTGGACCACCCGTTCGCCGCGCCGGGGCGGTGGTGGGGGCTCGGCGGGGCCAGCGGAGCGGGCGTCCTCGGGGACGGGTGGCACCGCGCCCATCAGGGCGGTGGAGTCCAGTGCCGGGCCGGTCGGCCGGGCCGGCACCACCGGCAGCAGGGCGGTGGCCGCCGGGTCCACGGTCGCGGGGTGTGGGCCGCCAGCCGTGCCGGACGGGCGCGGCGTTCCGTCCGGCGCGGCGGCCCGGAGCTGTCCCGTCTCGACGGGCGGCACCGGACGCGGGGCGGCACCGGGGAGACCGGGACCGTGTCGGGCTCCGGCCGCCGGTGCGGGTCGGCCCGGCCAGGCGGGCGGTGGCTGACGGGTCGGCAGCGCCGGGGCGGGCCACGGACCGGTCGGCCCCGGACGGGCGGGACCGGACGACGCGGGGCCGGTGCGGGCGGGACCGGTCGGTGCGGGATCGCTGCGGGTGGGGCCGGTGCGGGCGGGGTCGACCGATGCGGGACCGGTGCGGGCGGGGGACGACTCCGCGGACCGGTCGACCCGGGGCAGGAAGGCGGTCGGGCCGTCGTTCCGGTCGCCGTCGCGCGGCCCCCCACCCTGGTAGGTCATCGAGGCACCGTCGCCGATCGCAGCGCGGTCGAGTCCTCGAACGCCGGCACGGACACCGTGCCGACGTGCTCGGAGTAGCCGAGCTGGTAGTGGTCGACCGCCTGCTTGAACAACCCGACTCCCTGAGAGCCGGCGAGGGCCTGCTGGAGGGCAGCGGGATCGCCGATTGCTACGATCTTGAATGGTGGCGAGTACACCCGGCCGTGCAGCAGCAGGGTGTTACCGACGCAGCGTACCGCGCTGGTGGACAGCACGCGGACGTTCATGATGGACATGGCCTCCGCGCCGCCGGCCCAGAGCGCGTTGACCACCGCCTGCACGTCACCCTGGTGGACGACCAGGTCGTCGTTGGTGGCGCCCTTGGGCATGGTGCCGTCGCCACGCCGCGGCGCGTCGTTCAGCTCGACGGTCAGCCCGGAGCCGGTGAGAGCGGTGAAGCCGGCCGCCTGCTGGAGCCCCCGGGCGCGGTCGCGCTGCTCCTTGATCGGCACGTCGGTGTCGGCCAGCGCCGCGGTGTCGCTCTCCACGTCGGCGCGGAGCCGGGCGGCCCGCAGCTCGCTGGCGGCCACCTGCTCCCGGCGGTCCTCGATGAGCTGGGTGAGCTGGGGTCGACGGTCCTCCCGCAGGGCGGTACCGCCCGCCGTGGTCGCCGTGGTGGTGAAGAGCAGGCCGGCCGCGGCGGCGATCAGCGGCACGCCGATCGACCAGCCCGGTCGGCGCTGCCTCGGCCGACGTGGCAGGAAGGCGACGACCGCCCGGCGCATGGCCTTCTGCCAGGACGCCGCCCCGGATGTGTACTCCACCGAGCGTTCCTCTCCCGTCGTATGGTGACGCCCGTCACAGGCGGGCGCGGTCGTCGGCGTCGCGTCGACCCGCCCGATCCGGTCACCGCGTGCACCGGATCGACCCCATTCATGGCCTGGAGCGGCCTTCCGGACTACGCTAGCTGTCGAACATTATTGGCCATGGACCGTCGCCCCCGCGCCCGGTTGTCAGGCCGGACGAGGTCGTCACCCCTCTGGAGAGCGTCGTGCCCAAGTCTCAGGTCCGTAAGAAGAAGGTGTACACCCCGCCGACGGACGTTCGTCCGACGACGACAGCGGCGACGCGCAAGCCTAGCCCGGTGTGGCTGCCGGCGATCGCCGTCGCGCTGATCGTCGGTGGTATCGGCTGGCTGGTGGTCTACTACCTCTCCGCCCAGGAGTACCCGGTCGCCTCGTGGGGCTACTGGAACCTCGCGGTCGGGTTCGGCGCGATGGTCGGCTCGCTGGTTCTGCTCTCCCGCTGGCGTTGAGCGCCGCGCTCCGGCGCGCTCCGCGACACGTGCCAGGTCACCCTGGACGCCCCCAGCCCGACGCTGCGACGTCGGGGGACCTATGGTGTCCGCAGGGCGGCGTGGCCTGGTGCGAGAAGACTCACGTTACTGTTGGGTAACTTTCGGGTAGGCTGCGCGGCATGACCGAGCGGAGCGAGGTCATCGACCGGCCCGGTCACAGGTGCGGCAGCGGCGTCCCGCCGGTCCCGCCCTGCGCCGGCCCCTGATCGCCGACCCGCTCGACAGCCAGCAGACCGGGAGGCCGACTCGATGGGCAGCGTCCAGATCGTCACCACGATCCTTGCCGCCGCCATCACCGCCGTGGCGGTGTGGCTCGCGGTGCGCGCGGTGCGGAAGATGGTGGCCGTCATCCGGCTGGGCCAGCCCGCGCCGGAGCGGTTCGCCGACAAGGGCGCCCGGGCCAGGACCATGCTGGTGGAGACGGCCGGCCACACCCGGATGCTCCGGTGGGGCGTGGTGGGTGCCGCGCACTGGTTCGTGATGGTCGGCTTCATCGTGCTGTCGCTGCTTGTGCTGGAGGCGTACTTCGAGGTCGTCTCGCCGACCGGTGGGCTGCCGCTGATCGGCGGTCTCGCCGTGTACGGCCTGGTCACCGAGGTGATCGCGGTGCTCGGCGTGGTCGGCATTCTGGTGCTGATCGCGATCCGGGTCCGTAACCGGCCGAGCCGTCCGGGCGGGCGCTCCCGGTTCACCGGCTCCACCATGTGGCAGGGCTACTTCGTCGAGGCGGTCGTCCTCGCGGTGCTGGTCATGGGTTTCGTGATCCGGGGCTTCAAGGTCGCCACCGACCACTTCGAGTATCCGCTCTGGGCCACCCCGGTCAGCCACGCCGTCGGTGCGCTGCTGCCCGCCTGGCCGGCGGGCGTGAGCATCGCCGCCCTGGTCAAGATCGCCATCTCGATGACCTGGCTGATCGTCATCGCGCTGAACGTGACCATGGGCGTCGCCTGGCACCGCTTCCTCGCGTTCTTCAACATCTTCTTCAAGCGTGAGCCGACCCGGCCGGCCGGCTCCGGGCTCGGCGCGCTGCGGCCGATGACGAGCCAGGGCAAGCCGCTCGACTTCGAGGAGGCCGACCCGGAGAAAGACCAGTTCGGTGTCGCGCAGGTCGAGCAGTTCTCCTGGAAGGGCCTGCTCGACTTCAGCACCTGCACCGAGTGCGGTCGCTGCCAGTCGCAGTGCCCGGCCTGGAACACCGGCAAGCCGTTGTCGCCGAAGCTGCTCGTGCTCAGCCTCCGCGACCACGCGTACGCCAAGGCGCCGTACCTGCTGGCCGGGGGCGGCAAGGACCTCACCGGCGAGGAGAAGGCGACCCAGGCGCAGCTCGCCCACCTCGACGTGCTCACCCTCGCCGAGGCCGAGAAGCCGCTGATCGGCGACGCCGAGGCCGGCGGCGTCATCGACCCGGACGTGCTCTGGTCCTGCACCACCTGCGGAGCCTGCGTCGAGCAGTGCCCGGTGGACATCGAGCACGTCGACCACATCGTCGACATGCGCCGCTACCAGGTGCTGATCGAGTCGAGCTTCCCGTCCGAGGCCGGGGTGATGCTGCGCAACCTGGAGAACAAGGGCAACCCGTGGGGCGCTCCGCAGAACACCCGCGAGGACTGGACCAAGGGGCTGGACTTCGAGGTGCCCCGGGTGGGCGCGGTCGACGACTTCGAGTACCTGTTCTGGGTGGGCTGCGCGGGCGCGTTCGAGGACCGGGCCAAGAAGACCACCCGGGCGGTCGCCACCCTGCTGCACGAGGCGGGCGTCTCCTTCGCCATCCTCGGCGAGGGCGAGACCTGCTCCGGCGACCCGGCCCGCCGGATGGGCAACGAGTTCGTCTTCCAGATGCTCGCCCAGCAGAACGTCGAGACCCTCAACGAGGCGTTCGAGGGCCGGGAGAAGGCCAGCCGGAAGATCGTGGCGACCTGCCCGCACTGCTTCAACACCCTGGGCAACGAGTACGGCCAGCTCGGCGGCGACTTCGAGGTCGTCCACCACACCCAGCTCCTGGCCCACCTGGTCAGCACCGGCCGGCTCACCCCGGTGCAGCCGGTCGACGGCGGGGTCACCTACCACGACCCCTGCTACCTGGGCCGGCACAACCGGGTCTTCGCCCCGCCGCGGGAGGTGCTCGGCAGCGCCGTCGCCGGCGGCAGCGGCGGCACCGGCAGCGGGATCGTCGAGATGCCGCGCAACAGCGAGCGCTCCTTCTGCTGCGGTGCCGGCGGCGCCCGGATGTGGATGGAGGAGAAGATCGGCAAGCGGATCAACGTGGACCGGGTCGAGGAGGCCATGTCCACCGGGGCGCGGACGGTCGCCGTCGGCTGCCCGTTCTGCTCGACGATGCTCAACGACGGGGTGAACGGCAAGGGGGCCGGCGAGCAGGTCGAGGTGGTCGACGTGGCCAGCGTGCTGCTCCGCTCGGTCCGGCCGGACGCCGCGCCCGGCGAGAAGGAGACCGCGCCGACCGCCGGCTGAGGTCGTACCGCCGGACCCGGCGGACGCACGACGGCGGCGGCACCGGACCGGTGCCGCCGCCGTGGTCGTGAGAAGGCCGTGGTCGTGAGAAGGCCGTGGTCGTGAGAAGGCCGTGGTCGTCAAAGGCCGTGGTCGTGAGAAAGCCGTGGTCGTCAGGAGGCCGTTCTCGTCAGGAGGACGTGGCGCCGATGATCGCCGCGGAGGTCGCCACGGTGGTGGCCGTCATGATCGCGGCCTGGGTCTCCTCGATCGCCTTCTTCGTCGCCGCGGACGCCCAGTCCCCGGCGGCGATCTCCGTGGTGCGGGCCTTGAGCCGCTCCTTCGGCAGCTCCCGGAAGAGCTTACGGTCCAGCCCGACCGCGCGGGTCAGACCGACCAACGCGGCCGTCCGGGCCTCCACCGGGCCGTCGGCGAGCAGCGCGTCGACCATCCGCTGCCGGGCCGCCGTCTCCGCCACCGGCTCCGCGCCGGTCGGCGACGGATAGCGGGTACGCGGGAAGACCAGCAGCACCCGGTCGGACTCCCGGCGCAGCACCCCCGTGTCGACCAGGCCCGCCAGCACCCGGTCGGGCAGTCCCTTGGCCAGCCGGCTGATCCAGTCCTTCGGCCGGCGACGCCTGCCGTCGGCGGCCACCTCGGCGAGGGCGGCGTCGAGCACCGGGTGGCCGGTCGGCGTGGGGTCGGTCACCACCAGCCGGTCGTCGACCACCTCGACCCGACCGGCGAGGGCCAGCTCCAGCAGCACCGCCCCGGACAGCCCGTGGTCGAGGTGCGGCCGGCCGAGCCGGTTCACCCCCTCGTCGTCGTAGGCGAGCAGGACCAGTTCGTCGGCGAGGGTGAGCGGTGCCATGTCGTCCACGCTAATCCCGGGACGCCAACCCCGCAGGTGGGCGGAGCCGCCGACGGCTGCGGTGACGGTGAGCCACGCCCCGGTGACCGCGGGGCGCGGTCGTGGAACAATCATGCCCATCGACGGTCTGGTGCTCGGCACGCTGTTGCCCCTGGTCGGCTTCGTGCTGCTGACCGCCGGCAACGCGTTCTTCGTCGCGGCCGAGTTCGCCCTGGTCACCGTGGACCGGGCGGAGATCGACCGGCGGGCCGAGGCCGGTGACGCCACGGCCGCCACGGTCCGCCGGGCGCTGCGCGAACTCTCCTTCCAGCTCTCCGGCGCGCAGCTCGGCATCACCCTCACCGCGCTGCTCACCGGCTATCTCGCCGAGCCCGCCCTGTCCCGGCTGTTCGACCCGCTGCTGGCCCCGCTGGGCGGCGCCGACCGGTTCGGCCCGCTGCTCGCCCTGGCGCTGGCAACCCTGCTGTCGATGCTCTTCGGTGAACTGGTGCCGAAGAACCTGGCGCTGGCCCGACCGATGCCGGCGGCGCTGGCCACCGCCGGGCCGATGCGGGCCTTCTCCCGGGCCTTCGGCTGGCTGATCAGGGGGCTGAACGGCTCGGCGAACCGGCTGGTCCGCCAGCTCGGGGTGGAGCCGCAGGAGGAGCTGGCCAGCGCCCGGTCGCCGGAGGAGCTGGGCCTGCTCGCCGCCATCTCGGCCCGTGCCGGTGCGCTGCCGCCGGACACCGCCATGCTGCTGCGCCGCACCATCCGCTTCGGCGACAAGCGGGCCGCCGAGGCGATGACACCCAGGGTGGACGTGATCGCGCTGCGGGCCACCGCCACCGTCGCCGAGCTGCTGGACCTGTCCCGGCGGACGGGCCGGACCCGGTTCCCGGTCTACGAGGAGACCCTCGACCTGGTGACCGGTGTCGCGGCCGTGCCCGACGCGCTCGGTGTGCCGCTGACCGCGCGGGCCTCCACCACCGTCGCCTCGGTGGCCCGCGAGCCGGTGTACGTCCCGGAGAGCCTGGACCTCGACGGCGTGCTGGCGGCGCTGAAGGCCGCCGGGGCCGACCTGGCCATCGTGGTCGACGAGTACGGCGGCACGGACGGGGTGGTGACCGTCGAGGACCTCGTCGAGGAGCTGGTCGGGGAGATCGCCGACGAGTTCGATCCGGCCACCGTGGACGACGCCCACGCCACCGGGCTGACCGTGCCGGGCGGGGAGCGGACCGTGCTGGTCGACGGGGTGCTGCGGGAGGACGAACTGTACGAGCAGACCGGCTTCCGGCTCCCCGAGGGGCCGTACGAGACGTTGGCGGGCTTCCTGATGGCCCGACTGGGGCACATCCCGCTGCCCGGCGAGACGATCCGGACGGACGGCTACGCGTTCACCGTCGTCGAGGTGGAGCGGCACCGGATCGAACAGGTCCGGGTGGTCCGCCCCGAGGAGTCGCACGTCGATGACTGAGCTGCTGGTCGCGGTGGTGCTGCTGCTCGGCAACGCGTTCTTCGTGGGCAGCGAGTTCGCGTTGATCGCGTCGCGTCGTACGGTGGTGGAGCCGTTGGCCGCGACCTCCCAGCGCGCCCGGTGGGCGCTGTCGGCGATGAACCAGATCCCGTTGATGATCGCCGGGGCGCAGCTCGGCATCACCGTCTGTTCGCTCGGGTTGGGCGCGATCGCCGAGCCGGCCCTGGCCCATCTGCTGGAACCGGTGTTCCACGCGGTGCCGTTGCCGGCGGGCGCGGTGCACCCGGTCTCCTTCCTGATCGCCCTGGCCGTGGTCGTGTTCCTGCACACCGTGGTCGG
Source organism: Micromonospora rifamycinica (assembly GCF_900090265.1). NCBI lineage: Bacteria > Bacillati > Actinomycetota > Actinomycetes > Micromonosporales > Micromonosporaceae > Micromonospora > Micromonospora rifamycinica. The sequence continues at coordinate 4,319,248 of NZ_LT607752.1, read as the reverse complement.
CGAGATGGTGCCGAAGAACATCACCCTGGCCGGTCCGGAGCCGTCGGCGCTCTGGCTGGGGCCGGCGATGCTGGCGTTCTGCCTGGCCACCAAGCCGCTGCTACTGGCGATGAAGTGGGCGTCCCGGCAGGTGCTGCGACTGTGGGCGGTGGAGGCCACCGACGCGGTGAAGACGGTCTTCACCGCCGAGGAGCTGGCCGGTCTGGTGGCCCAGGCCCGCACCGAGGGGCTGCTCGACGCCGAGGAGCACGCCCGGATCACCGGCGCGTTGGCGTTGCACGACCGGACGGCGGCGGACGCGTTGCAACCGTGGTCCACGGTGACCACCGTGGCCGAGGACGTCTCGCCGGCCTCGTTGGAGGTGCTGGCGACCAGCACCGGCCGCTCCCGCTTTCCGGTGGTGCAGCGTTCCACCCGTCGGGTGCTGGGTTTCGTGCACGTCAAGGACGTCCTCGGGTACGCCGGGGCGTCCCGCCGGGCACCGGTGCCGGCCGAGGTCTACCGGCCGCTGGCGGTGGTGCCGCCGGACCGTACGCTGGCCGATCTGCTGCTGGCGATGCGGCGCGAGCGGCGGCACATGGTGCTGGTGAGCGACGGTCGCCGTCCGCTCGGGGTGGTCACCCTCGACGATGTATTGACTGCGATCGTTGGGAATTGAGCGAGCACCCTTTGTGTGCAAGCGATTGCGCTGATGTGATGGATGGCCCACCCGCCTTGATTCCGTACCGTGACTCCCCCTAATGTTGCACCGGCCGCTGTGGGATGTCTGTCTCCTTCTTCCCCTTAGCGAGACGCCCGGCGGTCGGTTGCAAAGGAGTCGACGCCGGTGGCAACCATGCCCCCCCAACGTCACGTCCAGGGCCAGCCGCCCACTCGGCCGGCAGTCCTCAGCCGGGTCGCCCGCCGCCTGCTCACCGTGGTCGCGGCGGTCGCCGTCGGCGCCGGGATGCTCGCCGTGCCGGCGTCCGCCGCGCCGACGCCCGAGGAGATCGAGGCAGCCCTCGACAAGCAGTGGGAACAGATCGAACCGACCATCGAGAGCCACCACAAGGTCCAGGCACAGCTCAAGGTCAACCGCAAGAAGGCGGCCGACCTGCAGAAGAAGATCGAGCCGCTGGCCCTGCAGAGCGAGTTGGCCCTCGGCCGGGTCGGTGACCTCGCCTCCCGCTACTACAAGTCCGGCCCCTCGCAGGAGCTGAGCGCGCTGCTCACCACCACGAAGCCGGGCACCCTCGCCACGCAGCTGACCATCCTGGACCGGCTCGCCGCCGAGCAGCGCCGGGAGGTCGAGGCCGTGCTCGTGGTCCGTCGCAAGTACGACGCCGAGAAGCAGAAGCTCGACACCCTGATCGCCGCCGAGGTGCAGCAGGAGAAGGACCTCGCGGCCAAGAAGAACAAGATCAACGCCGAGATCAAGCGGCTCCAGGCGGCGATGCCGAAGAGCACCGTCAAGGTGAACGGCTGCCCCACGATCAAGGGCGTGGTCAGCTCCGCCGCCCGTACCGCGATCGCGACGGCCTGCGCGCAGGTCGGTGACCCGTACGTGTGGGGTGCCACCGGGCCGAACTCGTTCGACTGCTCCGGGCTCACCCAGTTCGCCTACAAGGCGGCCGGCATCTCGCTGACCCACTTCACCGGTGCCCAGTGGAACGAGGGCAAGGCCATCTCGCGCTCCGAGGCCCGCCCTGGTGACCTGGTCTTCTTCTTCAGCGACCTGCACCACGTCGGCCTCTACCTGGGCAACGACATGATGGTGCACGCGCCGCGGACCGGTAAGCCGGTCCAGGTGGCCAGCATCAACAACATGCCCGTGGCCGGCTTCCGTCGCCCCTGACCAGCACATATGTCAACCCCCGGCCCGATGGGCCGGGGGTTGCGCGTTTTCCGGTCACGGAGTGTGCCGGCCCGGCGGGTTGCGGATCGATAACGACCGTCTCTACTCTGGTCAATCGTCGGTCGGCACCAGGTCCGCCCCACCCGGGGTGGCGTCGCCCGACACCGCCGAGTCGCCTCCGGGCGAGCCGGGGACCCAGGTACGCCGGGGTGAATCCGCGACCACCGCGGTAGGGCGCTCCCTTCCCGCCCGAACCCGTCAGCTAACCCGGTAGGCGGTCGAGGAAGAAGGAGCCCGGAGCCCGGTGGCACACCATGCCCCGCGGCCACCGTCGCGTCGGTCGACCCAGGTCGCCCGGGAGACGGTGCCGTCGCGCCCACGCTGGTCCCGCTACACCACCACCCTCACCGCCCTGACCGCCGCCCTGGTCGTCCTGACCGGTGGCGCCACGGCCGCCCACGCCGACCCCTCGGTCGCCGAGATCGAGCGGCAGATCGACCAGGACTGGAACAGGCTCGAACCGATCATCGAGCAGCACAACGCCACCCGCGCCGACCTCGCCGCCAAGCGCCGGCAGGCCGACGCGCTCGGCAAGCGGATCGCGCCGTTGCAGCGCCAGGTCGACCAGGCGATGAACCAGGTCAGCGGCCTCGCCGTCCAGGCGTACAAGGGCGAGAACATGTCCACCGTCAACGCCCTGCTGGGCAGCCACAGCCCGAGCCAGGTGGTCACCCAGCTGGGCCTGCTGGACCGGTTCGCCAGCCGCCAGCAGCGCGAGGTGCGGGCCGTCGCCGAGCTGCGCGACGAACTCGCCGCGACCAAGGCGCCGCTGGACGAGATGGTCGCCCAGCTGGCCCGTACCGAGGCCCAGCTGGCGGCGAAGAAGAAGCAGATCAACGCCGAGATCGACCGGTTGCAGAAGCTGCGGCTCAAGGTCTACGGCAACGGCGGCGGCGGCAAGCTGCGCCCGGCCCCGTGCCCGGCCGGCTACCCCGGCGGCCCGTCCGGCACCGCGGTCAAGTTCGCCTGCGCCCAGATCGGCAAGCTGTACGTGTGGGGCGCGGCCGGCCCGAACAACTACGACTGCTCCGGGCTGACCATGGCCGCCTGGGCGAAGGCCGGGGTCTCGCTGCCGCACAATGCCCGGCAGCAGCGCCAGGTCACCGACCGGGTGAGCCGGGCCGACCTGCGCCCCGGCGACCTGGTCTTCTACTACGCCGACCTGCACCACGTCGGGATGTACGTCGGGGACGGCTGGGTCGTGCACGCCTCCCAGGCCGGTAAGCCGATCACGATGAAGCGGGTCGACGACGGGCCGGTCAACAGCTACGGCCGTCCCGGCTGAGCCGCGCGTGCGGGCCTCCCGCCCGGGAGGCCCGCACGCGGTGCGTCAGTTGCCGGGGTGACCGTGCGCGCTCACGGCGGCCCCGGCCCCACGGGGCGGGGTGACCGTGCGCTCACGGCGGCCCCGGCGCCAGGGGGCGGGGTGACCGTGCGCTCACGGTGGTTCCGGCCCCAGGGGGCGGCCCGGGCCGGACCGGAGTGGTCAGCGGGTGGGCCAGGTACGCCAGTTCTGCCAGGAGCGGCTCTGGGTCGGCCCGCGCTGGCCCTGGTAGCGCGACCCGTAGATCTCGGAGCCGTAGGGGTGCTCGGCCGGCGAGGAGAGCCGGAAGATGCAGAGCTGGCCGATCTTCATGCCCGGCCAGAGCGTGATCGGCAGGTTCGCCACGTTCGACAGCTCCAGCGTGACGTGGCCGGAGAAGCCCGGGTCGATGAAGCCGGCGGTCGAGTGGGTGAGCAGGCCCAGCCGACCCAGGCTCGACTTGCCCTCCAGCCGGCCGGCGAGCTGGTCGCCGAGGGAGATCACCTCAAGCGTGGAGGCGAGCACGAACTCGCCCGGGTGCAGCACGAACGGCTCACCCGCCGGCACCTCGACCATGGAGGTCAGGTCGTCCTGCTGCACGGCCGGGTCGATGTGGGTGTAGAGGTGGTTGTTGAAGACCCGGAACAGCTTGTCGAGGCGTACGTCGATGCTGGAGGGCTGCACCAGACTCGGCTCGAACGGCTCCAGCGCCAGCGCGCCCGCCTTGATCTCGGAGACCAGGTCCCGGTCGGAGAGCAGCATCGGGACACCATAGCGAGCACCCCGGCGTCGGCCGGTGGCCGGGCCGCCGACGCCCACCCGGACGGGGTACCGACGAACCTCGGTGCCGGCCGGCACCACGACGGGCGACCCGGCCAAAGAAAGGCCGTTCCACCTGCGTGTCGGACTGATTTTCGAACGCCTGTTCGATAGAGTGTGGACATGACATCCTGGTCCGTTTTCGCCGCCGACGAGCCCCGACTCGCCGACGGGATCCGCCTTCTCCTCCAGCAGTACGGGCCGGGCTTCGGCTACCTGGCCACGGTCCGCGCCGACGGTGGTCCCCGGGTGCACCCGGTCTGCCCGGTGGTCACCGACGGCGGGCTGTTCTGCTTCGTCGTCGACTCGCCCAAGCGGCGTGACCTCGAACGCGACGGCCGCTACGCGCTCCACTCGTTCCCGTCGGAGGACAGCGACGACGAGGCCTACGTCGCCGGTCGGGCCGAGCCGGTGACCGATCCGGCCCGGGTCGAGCTGGTCGCCGCGATCGGCCGGGCCGCGCCCCAGGTCGACTGGCGGCTCTTCGAGTTCAGTGTCGACGTCGCGATGCTCACCCGCCGCGACCACGGTGGCCCGCTGAGCCCCGACGGCGACCGACCCTCGGTGCAGGTCTGGCTCGATCCGGCGGCGGGCCGACCGGGCGTCTCCGGGCTGCCCGACCAGCGGCCGTCCCGACGTGGGCGGCACGGCTTCGACACCCGGCGTACCGCCGCCTGATCCCGCACACGACGGTGCCGGCCCCGTCCGGGAAGGACGGAGCCGGCACCGTCAGGTCTGCCGGTTACCGGTCAGGCGGCTGCCCGGTAGACGGTCCAGGCGTTCACCATCCGGCTGGCCTGCCCGGCGGTGAACTGGTACATGCACGAGTCGTAGGTGTAGTCCATGAAGTTGGTGATCGGGTCCTTGCCGGTCGCGGTGCAGGTGTCCCGGCCGGTGGGGCACTGGTAGGCCGGCTCGCGCTCGGCCGGCGTGTCGGAGACGCCGTCGCCCGAGCCCGAGCAGCCACCCTGGAAGGTGTGGTAGAGGTTCAGCCAGTGGCCGACCTCGTGGGTGCCGGTGTCGCCCAGGTTGTAGTTGGTGGCGGTGCCGTTCGGCAGCGACTCGCCGAGCACGACGACGCCGTCCATCACGTCCAGGGTGCGCTTCGGGAAGGTCGCCCAGCCGAGCAGGTCGTCGCTCAGCTCGCCCAGGTACATGTTGAGGGTGTTCTTGCCGCCGGTACGCAGCGAGGTCTTCATCGCCCGCTCGCCCGAGGACCCCTGCACGATCGGGTACCAGGACGCGTTGGTGACCCGGTTGATCTTCTGGAGCTGGAAGGTGAAGCCGGTGGCCGCACCCCCGGTCGCGCCGCTGTACGCCTGGTTCAGCACGCTGATCTGCGAGTTGATCATCGAGTCGGGGATGTTGCCCCCGGCCCGGGTGCTGTCCCGCTGGATCACGTGCACGACCACCGGGATGGAGATCGGGGCCAACGCGACCGTCTGGCCCTCGGTGGAGCCGGTCCGGAGGCTGGACTTCGACCGCAGCGTGCTGTTGCGCAGGGCCGCGGCGAAATCCGCCTCCCGCTCCTGCACCTGCTTGGCGGTCAGCTCGTTCGGGTCGTGCCGCTTGTGGGCGGCCTTCGCGGCACCGCCACGGACACGCGCGTCGGAGTGGACGTCCGCGTGCGCGTCGGTCGGCTCGGCGCAGGAGGTGCTGTCGGGGGCTGCGGAGTACGCGGAAGCCGCAGGCACGACGCCCACCGCGGCGGTGCTCAGCAGCAGCGCGAAGGTCGTCGATGCGACGCCGGCGGCACGCCGGGTCAGCAGGTTGGGACGCAGTCCCATGGGCCCACCTCTTTCTGGCGGTACGACAGGGGGTATGTCGCACCGAGGTCGTGAACGTGGGGGTGACGTTACAACTGATCGACACGTTTGAGAACGTCACCAAGCGGCTTCTGTGAAACATCTGACCGTTTCATTTGCGCTGCTGGTGGCGGGTCGGTGACAGCCTGTCGTCGGGGGCGCGCGGGGGTGCCAGGGTGCGCGGGTCCGGTGACGTCAGGTACAGTGGTGCCGCTCGCGGGTGTAGTTCAATGGCAGAACATCAGCTTCCCAAGCTGACAGTGCGGGTTCGATTCCCGTCACCCGCTCCACGCACGGAAGCCCTGGTCAGGACAGACGTCCCGCCAGGGCTTCCGTCGTTCCGGGTGGCGTCCGAGCATGAATGGCGGGCCGCTGCGGCGAGGGCGGTGCCGTTGCCGGCGACGTACTCTGGTGATCATGCGGATTGGCATCGTGGTCCTTCCCGACCAGCGCTGGGCGGAGTCGCGTCGGCGCTGGCAGCAGGTCGACGAGTGGGGCTTCGACCACGCCTGGACGTACGACCATCTGGGCTGGCGGGATCTGGTCGACGGCCCGTGGTTCGACTCGATGGCGACGCTGACCGCCGCGGCCACGGTGACCGAGCGGATCCGGCTCGGCACCCTGGTCGCCTCGCCCAACTTCCGGCATCCGGCGGCCTTCGCCCGGCAGGTCACCACCCTCGACGACGTTTCCGGCGGGCGGCTGCTGCTGGGCCTCGGCGCGGGCGGCATCGGCTTCGACTCGGCGGTGCTGGGCGGGGAGACCCTGCCGCCCCGGCCGCGGGTGGACCGGTTCGGCGAGTTCACCGAGCTGCTGGACCTGATCCTGCGGGAGGACGGCACCACCTGGCGGGGTGACTGGTTCGCCGCCGTGGACGCCCGCAGCAATCCCGGCTGCGTGCAGCGGCCCCGGGTGCCGTTCGTGGTGGCCGCCAACGGACCCCGGTCGATGCGGCTGGTCGCCCGGTTCGGTCAGGGCTGGGTCACCACCGGTACCGGTGAGGAGGAGCTGACGGCCTGGTGGGACGGGGTGGCGACGCTCTGCGCCCGGATGGACCGTACCCTCGACGAGGCCGGCCGTGACCCGGCCACCCTGCCCCGTTACCTCTCGCTGGACTCGGCGCCGGTCTTCTCGCTGCGCAGCGCGGACTTCTTCGCCGAGCAGGTGGCGCAGGCGGCGGCGCTCGGCTTCACCGACGTGATCACCCACTGGCCCCGGGCCAGCAGCTGGTACGCCGGGGACGAGGCGGTGCTGGTGGACGTCGCCACCCGGTTGCTGCCGGAGCTGCGGACGCCGTAAGGGTCGGGGCTGCACTGATCCGGCCGGAGCCGGGTGGACCCTGAGGGCCGGGCGGCGACCGCCGTCAGGTGGGCAGGTCGTCGCTGGTGAGCAGGCCGTGGACGCCCAGTTCGGCGGCGACCGGGGCGGGCAGGTCGACGACCACGGCGGTGCCGCCGAGCCAGTGGGCACCCCGGGCGGCGCAGAGGTCCCGGACGGCCCTTACCTGCGCACCGGTGGCCACCCAGTCGTCCACCATGAGCACCCGGTCGCCCGCGCCGAGCCGGTCGTCGCGTACCGCCAGGTCGACCTGCCGGCCCCGGAAGTCGGGCGGGCTCTGTGCCCAGGTCAGCGGGGCGGCGGGGAGTCTTCCGTCGCCGGGCTTGTGGGCCGGGACGAAGCCGACGCCGAGCGCGGTCGCGGCGAGTGGCCCGAGGATCAGGCCGGTCACCGCAGGGGCGACGACGACCGTAGGCCGGGCGGAGCGGAAGGGCTCGACCAGGGCCGGGCCGAGCCCGGCGAGCGCCCCGGCATCCCGCCACCAGCGGGAGGTGTCGCTGACGAGGTGACTGCTGCCCGGCCCCGGATCGACCCAGGCGAACAGCTCGACCAGGCGGGTACGCAGCTCAGCGGTCATGCCCCCATCCTCGGCGCCGACTCCCAAGGGCCGCCAGCCGAGGGGCGGCGGGCGAATGCCATCGGTGGCATTCTGGCCCGTGCGGCCCAGCGGGCATCGGATGATCGGCTGTACGTATCACTGCAATTCGGGTCATAGCCACATGATCACGTTGACTTCGGAAGTGCTTCTCTCGCTACGGTCCCAGCCGTCATGAAGGCAGACGAAAGGACCGAGCCGGTGGTCGGCAGGCACTCGCGTACCCGGATCTTCTCCTCGCCCGCCGGCATCGCCGCCACCGCTGCGGTCGGCGTCGCGCTCGCCGTCGGTGGCACGGTCGGTGCGGTCCGGTTGACCGCCGACGACGCGCCGGCCCCGGCGGTGGTGGACACGGTCACGCCCGGCGCCACCGTCACCACCGCCCCGCCGAGCCCCAGTTCCAGCCCCAGCGTCACCCGCTCCCCGAGCGCCAGCCCGTCGCCGACCGTCACCGCGAGCCCGCGGGCGACCCGCACGCAGGCCGCCTCCCGGGGCAAGCCGCGCACGGCGGCCCCCAAGCCGGCCGCCACGCCGAAGGCGACGGCTCCGAAGAGCAACGTCGTCGACAGTGGCTCCTGCGGCGCGTCCTTCTACGACGAGGGCCAGTTGACCGCCAACGGTGAGAACTTCGACCCGAACGCGCTGACCGCCGCGCACAAGACCCTGCCGTTCAACACCAAGGTCCGGGTCACCAACCCGGCCAACGGCAAGTCCGTCACCGTACGGATCAACGACCGTGGTCCGTTCATCGACGGACGCTGTATCGATCTGTCCCGCGCCGCCTTCGCCTCGATCGCCTCGGTCGACCTGGGCGCGCTGACCGTCAGGTACGAGGTGCTGGGCTGACTGTGCGGCCGACCGGGGCGGCCCGGCCGGGCAGAACACCCTCAATCGTGGGGCTAGGTTCATTCTCCGGTCCGGTTCCATCAGGCATGCTGTCCAGGTACGTAAACATGCCTTCCAGTCGGGCCGCGGCCCGCTGAGTCCCGGATCCCGCGCCGGCGTCGGCGCGGCCGTCGGCCTGCTCGCGGTCGTCTCGGCGATCGAGTCGGCCGACGGCTGGGCGGTCCACTACGTCGCGCTGATGACGGTGGCGCCGATCCTGGCGGCGGGTTTCGCCTCCTGGCGGGCGGTGGCCGGGGTGGGCCTCCTCGCCCTGGTGGTCGGGTCCGGCTTCGCGCTCACCGACCCGGGGATGGAGCTGACCACGGCGGTCGCCCTCGTCGGGATCGCCTTCGCCACCGTGGTGTCGGCCGGGGTGGCGGCGGTCCGGCAGGGGCAGGCCGAACGGATCGGCGAGTTGTCCAGGCTGGCCTCGGTGGCCCAGCAGGCGGTGCTGCGTCCGCTCGGCCCGCAGGTCGGCACTCTGGCGGTGGCCGCCCGCTACATCTCTCCCACGGCCACCGCCGAGATCGGCGGCGACCTGTACGAGGCGATCGACACCCCGTACGGCGTCCGCATGATCATCGGAGACGTGCGGGGCAAGGGGCTGGACGCGGTCCGGCTCGCCAGCATCGTGCTCGGCTCCTACCGGCACGTCGCGTACGAGCGGCCCGACCTGCGGGCGGTGGTGGCCGACCTGGACCGGGCGGTGGCCCGCAACGTGGGTGACGAGGACTTCGTCACCGCGGCCGTGGTGGAGGAGCGCGGCGGGACGTTGACCATCGTCAACTGCGGTCATCCGGCCCCGCTGCTGCTGCGCCGGGGCGCGGTGATCCCGCTGGAGCCGCCCGCCCCCGCCCCGCCGCTGGGGTTCATGCCGGTGGTCCGGCCCCGGGTGGAGCGGTTGGAGCCGGGGGACCGGCTGCTGCTCTTCACCGACGGGCTCGGCGAGGCCCGGCGGGACGGCGAGTTCTTCCCGACCGCGGACCGGGCCTGGCGGCTGCTCGGGCACGGCACCGTCGGCGACGGCCTGGCCTCGCTGGAGACCGCCCTGGTCGAGTGGGTGCACGGTCGGCTCGACGACGACATCGCGCTGGTCCTGATGGAGTACACCGGCCCGCGCAGCGGGGTGACCGTGGCGGTGCCCTCGTGGGAGGTCGGCGCGGCGGAGAGCTGAACCGCAGGTGTGTAATCCCCGTCACGGTGATGATTGGGTTGTCGCTACCTACCCGTGAGTAATACAGTGGGGGTTACTGATCGGTAACACCTGTCCGGAAGCGGGGCCAGCGAACATGACCCACTACAAGAGCAACCTTCGGGACCTTGAGTTCAACCTGTTCGAGGTCTTCGGGGCGGACCGGACGTTCGGCCAGGAGCCGTACACGGACCTGGACGTCGACACCGCCCGCAGCTTCCTCTCCGAGGTCGACCGCCTGGCCCGTGAGGACCTCGCGGCCAGCTACACCGACAGCGACCGCAACCCGCCGGTCTTCGACCCCGCCACGCACACCGCGCCGCTGCCGGAGTCGTTCAAGAAGTCGTACCAGGCGTTCATGGACTCCGAGTTCTGGCGGCTGGACCTTCCCGAGTCCCTCGGTGGCAGCAGCGCCCCGCGCGCCCTCTGGTGGTCGCTGGCCGAGCTGGTGCTCGGGGCCAACGCACCGGTCTGGATGTACGCCTCCGGCCCGTCCTTCGCCCACGTGCTGCACGTCGAGGGCACCGAGGAGCAGCAGAAGTGGGCCAAGCTCTTCATCGACCGGCAGTGGGCCTCCACCATGGTGCTCACCGAGCCGGACGCCGGCTCGGACGTCGGCGCCGGTCGCGCCCGCGCGATCCCGCAGCCGGACGGCTCCTGGCACATCGAGGGCGTGAAGCGCTTCATCACCTCCGGTGAGCACGACCTGAGCGAGAACATCGTCCACTACGTGCTGGCTCGCCCGGTCGGCGTCGAGGGCGTCGGCGGTCCGGGGACCAAGGGGCTCTCCCTCTTCGTCGTGCCGAAGTACCACTTCGACGCCGAGACCGGCGAGCTGGGCGAGCGCAACGGCGTCTACGCCACCAACGTCGAGCACAAGATGGGCATCAAGGTCTCCAACACCTGCGAGCTGACCTTCGGCGAGCACGGCACGCCGGCCCGGGGCTGGCTGCTGGGCGAGAAGCACGACGGCATCCGGCAGATGTTCATGATCATCGAGTACGCCCGGATGATGGTCGGCACCAAGGCGATCGCCACCCTCTCCACCGGCTACCTCAACGCCCTGGAGTACGCGAAGAACCGGGTCCAGGGCGCCGACCTGATCCAGCAGGCCGACAAGACCGCCCCCCGGGTCACCATCACCCACCACCCGGACGTCCGCCGCTCGCTGCTGATGCAGAAGTCGTACGCCGAGGGCCTGCGGGCGCTGGTCTGCTACACCGCCACCTGGCAGGACCGGATCGCGATCGCCGAGGCGGCCGGGGACGAGCAGGCCACCACACTGGCCAAGCGGGTCAACGACCTGCTCCTGCCGCTGGTCAAGGGCGTCGGCTCGGAGCGGGCGTACGAGCTGCTCGGCCACGAGGCGCTGCAGACGTACGGCGGCTCCGGCTTCCTCCAGGACTACCCGTTGGAGCAGTACGTCCGGGACGCCAAGATCGACACCCTGTACGAGGGCACCACCGCGATCCAGAGCCTCGACCTGATCTTCCGGAAGATCGTCCGGGACAACGGCAGGGCGCTGACGACGGTCGCCGGTGAGATCCAGGAGTTCATCAGCACCGAGGCCGGCAACGGCCAGCTCAAGGAGGAGCGGCAGGCGCTCGGCCGGGCGCTGGCCGAGATCCAGCAGATCCTCGGCGTGCTGACCGGCTGGCTCGGCGAGGCCCAGGGCGGCGACGCCCGCAGCCTCTACAAGGTCGGCCTGAGCAGCCGCCGCTTCCTGCTCGCCCTCGGCGACCTGACGGTCGGCTGGCTGCTCCAGAAGCAGGCCGACGTGGCGCTGAAGGCGTTGGCCGGTGAGGTCTCCCCCGCCGACAAGGCGTTCTACACCGGCAAGGTGGCCGCCGCCCGGTTCTTCGCCCGCGAGGTGCTGCCCCGCATCGGCGCCGACCGGCGGATCATCGAGGCCGCCGACCTGGACATCATGGACCTCCCGGAGGAGGCGTTCTGACCCCGGCCGGTCGATAGTTCGCAACAGGGCCGATGTTGCGGTATCCGAACGCCTGGACACCGCAACATCGGCCCCACCAACCGCCCAGATTGCCCGCCCCGATCCCGATAGGCGGGAGGCTGGGCGGGTAAGCCGCGCGGACCACGTCGTCAGGGCACGCCCAACGGCCACCGCACGGGGAGTGCAGCGCACATGGGTATTGGTAGCGGCATCTTTCTCATCGCGCTCGGCGCGATCATGACGTTCGCCATCCGGGCCAACGTCTGGTGGATCGACCTGCGCGCGGTCGGCTGGGTGTTCATCCTAGCCGGGCTGGCCGTGCTGCTCACCACGCTGTGGTTCTGGCAGGACCGGCGCAAGCGGGCGCGCACGCTCATCGTGGAGGAGAACCGGCTCTCCCATCCGACCGCGATGATGCCGCCGCCGCCCGACCCGCCGCCGCCCACCGCACCCCCGTCCTGACCCGGCGCGCCCGACCGGCGCGCCCGACCTGGCGCGAGGCCGGCATGCCTGACCCGGCGCGTCTGGGCTGACCTGTCCGTCGACCGGTCAGCCGCGGGCGGTGTGCCGGTCGACGATCGGGGCGTCGCCGGGGGTCAGCGCCGCCCACGGCGTGGCCACCCGGTGCACCACGAGATCGGTGGTACGCAGCCCCTCCCGGTCGGCCCGTTCCGGGTCGAGGAGCGCCGACAGCAGCGAGATGCCCGGATTGTGGGCGACGAGCAGGACCGTGCGGGCCTCCGGTTCGACCGTCCGCACCAGGTCGAGCAGGTCGTCCGGGTGTGCCTCGTACGCGGCGGCGGCGTAGCGCACCACCGGTGCCGTCCCCGCCGGGGCGTCCTCCGGTGGGCACCCGGCCAGGCCCAGCGCCACGTCGTGCCAGGTCTGCCGGGTGCGGCGGGCCGCCGAACAGATCACTACGTCGGGCGGCAGGACCCGGCGGGCCAGCCAGACCCCGGCGGCGGCGGCGTCCGCGTGCCCACGTGCGGTGAGCCGTCGCTCGACGTCGGGGCCGGCCCCGGATTGTTCGGCCTTGGCGTGTCGCAGCAGCACCAGTGTCCGTGTCTCGGCCCCACCGTCCGTCATGGGAACAGCTTGCCTGATTGGCGCGCGTGTCGCCTGGGTATGTCGATGGGGCCACTCGCTCATCGATGCCCTCGATGGCCGTGGCGGGTGGGTAACGCCAGCGGACAGCCAGGGAGGCATGTCATGGGCATCGGTGCCAGTATCTTCCTCATCGCGGTGGGTGCGATCTTCGCGTTCGCCGTCGACGCCGAAGTGGGATGGCTCAATCTCGACGTGGTCGGCTGGGTGCTGATGCTCGCCGGTCTCGTCGGGCTGTTGACCACCCTCTACTTCTGGAACAGCCGCCGCCGGACCGTGGTCACCACCGGCGTTCGTCAGGACCAGGTCGTCGCCGACCGGGTGGTGCCGGTGCAGGGCGACCGGGTGGTGCGTGAGGAGTACCGCGAGTCGCGGGGGCCGGGTTACCCGGTCTGACCGCGCACAGGAACTCGAGGACCCCGCAACGACGCGGGGTCCTCGAACCTTTCCCGCCGAGGGCACCGCCGGTGGGGTCAGGAGAAGAGGGCGAAGTAGATCGCGATGTGGTGGCATCCGGCGGCGACCAGGGTGCAGGCGTGGAAGAACTCGTGGTGGCCGAAGACGGTGGGCCACGGGTTCGGCCGGCGCAGCGCGTAGCAGACGGCACCGATGCTGTAGACCGCGCCACCGGCGGCCAGCAGCACCAGCACGGTGACCCCGCCCTGGCTCAGGATCTGCGGGAGGATCGCCACCGACACCCAGCCGAGGGCCAGATAGAGCGGGGCGGAGACCCAGCGCGGCGCGTGCGGCCAGATCAGCTTGACGGCGACGCCCGCCAGCGCCCCGCCCCAGACCAGGGCGAGCATCAGGATGGCCGTCGACCGGTCGAGCAGCAGGACACAGAGCGGTGTGTACGTCCCGGCGATGAACACGAAGATCATCGAGTGGTCCATCCGGCGCATGATCTGGTAGCCGCGCTCCGACCACACCCGGCGGTGGTAGAGGGCGCTGGTGCCGAACAGACCGCAGACTGTCACGCTGTAGATCAGGCAGCTGACCAGGGGTGTCCAGCCTGGCCGGGTGGCCGCGACGGCGCTGAGGACGATGCCGCAGACGAGCGCGACGAAGAACGCGTAGGTGTGCAGCCAGCCGCGCATCCGGGGCTTACCGATGTCGACAGGCTTGAGTCGAAGCGGTGCGGAGGTGGTCACGGAATCAGGTTACGACACCGTAGGTTACTTCTGGGTAGTGCGACCCGTCACCACGCCGGTCGGGTCCACCGACCCTGGACCGAGCATCGATCGGGGAGTATGGCGGGATGCGGATCCGACCCGTGGGCCGGCACGCCCTCCTGCTCGACTGCGACGACCCCGGCCAGGTCGAACAGTGGCGGGCCGAGCTGTGGCGACGCCGCACGACCGGTGAGCTGAGCGCCACCGAGATCGTCCCGGGGGCCGGCACCGTCCTGCTCGACGGGGTGCCCGACCCGGAGTCCACCGCCGCCCGGATCGCCGGCTGGACCCCCGCGCCCGTCACCACCACGGCCGGCACCGCGACGGTCGACGTCCCCACCGTGTACGACGGGGAAGACCTGCCCCGGGTCGCCGAGCACTGGCGGACCACCGTGCCCGAGGTGGTGCGACGCCTGGCGGACACCGAGTTCCGGGTGGCGTTCTGCGGCTTCGCCCCCGGCTTCGGCTACCTGACCGGGCTGCCCACGCGGTACGCGGTGCCCCGACTGTCCACCCCGCGCCCCCGGGTGCCCGCCGGCTCGGTGGCCCTCGCCGGGCCGTACGCGGGTATCTATCCGACCGCCTCGCCGGGCGGCTGGCTGCTGGTGGGGCGGACGACGCTCACCCTCTTCGACGTGTCCGCCGACCCGCCGGCCACCCTCACCCCCGGCACCCGGGTCCGGCTGGTGACGGTGTGACCGGGCGGCACGCGGAGCAGGAAACCGCGGGCGCGATCGAGGTACGGCGGGCGGGACCGCGTACCACCGTGCAGGACCTGGGGCGGCCCGGCTGGGCGCACCTCGGCGTACCCCGGTCGGGGGCGCTCGATCCGGCGGCGTTGGCGCTGGCGAACCGGCTGGTCGGCAACCCGGCGGACACCGCCGGTCTGGAGCTGACCCTCGGCGGGTGCGAGCTGCGGCTGACCCGCGCCGGCACGGTGGCGGTGACCGGGGCCGACGTCGACGTCCGGGTCGACCGGCGACCCGGCGACGTGGGCCGACCACTGGCGGTCCCGGCGGGGGCGGTGCTGCGGATCGGCCCACCCCGACACGGGCTGCGCAACTGGCTGGCGGTCGACGGCGGGATCGCCGTCGACCCGGTGCTCGGCAGCCGCGCCACCGACACCCTCTCCGGCCTCGGCCCACCCCCGGTCCGCGACGGCGACCGGCTCCCGCTCGGTCCGCCGGCCGGGCCGCCCGCACCGGTGGACTTCACCGTGGGCCGACCGGTGCCGGCGGAGCTGTGGCTGACCCTGCGCCCCGGCCCGCGCGCCGACTGGTTCACCGCCGGGGCGATGGCGTCGCTGCTCGGCACGGCGTACACGGTGAGTCCGGTGAGTGACCGGGTCGGCGCGCGACTGGTCGGCGCGCCGCTGCCCCGCGCGGTGGCCGGTGAGCTGCCCAGCGAGGGCGTGGTGCTCGGCGCGGTGCAGGTGCCCGCCGACGGCCAGCCGTTGATCTTCCTGGCGGACCATCCGACCACCGGCGGCTACCCGGTGATCGGCGTGGTGGACGACGTGACCGGGCTCGCGCAGGCCCGACCGGGGACTACGGTGAGGTTCCATGGACCTCAACGCTGACCTCGGCGAGGGATTCGGCATCTGGCGGCTCGGCGACGACGAGGCGCTGCTCGACCTGGTCACCTCCGCCAACGTGGCGTGCGGCTTCCACGGCGGCGACCCGTCGACCATGCGGCGGGTCTGCGCCGCCGCCGCCGAACGCGGCGTCGCCGTCGGTGCGCAGGTCGGCTACCGGGACCTCGCCGGCTTCGGCCGCCGGCACATCGCGTACGGCTTCGACGAGCTGCGCGACGAGGTGACCTACCAGCTCGGGGCGCTCGACGCGTTCTGCCGGCCGTACCGGACCCGGGTCCGGTACCTCAAGCCGCACGGCGCGCTCTACCACGCGGCGGCCACCGACGAGGTGCAGGCCGCCGCCCTGGTCGCGGCGGTCAGCGGGTACGACCACGAGCTGCCGATCCTCTGCGCGCCCGGCTCCACCCTCGCCCAGCTCGCCGTCGGCGCGGGCCTGCGGGCGGTCGCCGAGGGCTTCGCCGATCGGGGTTACCTGCCCAATGGGACGTTGGTGCCGCGCACCGCGCTGGGCGCGCTGGTCACCGACCCGGAGGAGGTGGCACTGCGGGCGGTCCGGATGGCCACCGAGCACACGGTGGTGGCGGTCGACGGGACCGTCGTACCGTGCCCGGTCGCCTCGATCTGCCTGCACGGGGACAGCCCGGGCGCGGTCGCCTCGGCCGCCCTGGTGCGGGCCGCGCTGATCGACGCCGGAGTCACCCCCACCCCGTTCGCCTGACGGCTCGCGCTCAGGTGTCCAGGCCGCGCAGCACCAGCGGAACCCGGGTCGCGCCGTCGCCTGCCACCCGTACCGGGACGCCCCAGTCCTGGCGGGTCAGGTGGCAGGCGGCGTGCTCGACGTCGGCGTCGCAGGTGGCGGCCTGCGCGGTCACCTGGAGCACCCCCTGCGGCACGGCCGGGTCGACCACCAGCCGGCGGGACAGCTCGGTGCCGGTGCCCGCCCCCTCAATGAGCAGCTCCGGCGGTGAGGCCGAGACGACCAGCCGGGTCGACGGGCCGTACGTCTCATCCAGCTTCTGCCCCGGCGCCGGCGTGAAGATCACCTCCAGGGTCACCTCGCCGGCCGCGACGTCGGTGGGTTTGCGCTCCAGCCGGTGCCGGGGGCCGTCCACCGTGTCCGCCCCGGCGGCGGTCAACGCGCCCGGGGCGAGCCGGGTCAACCGGTGCGCGGCCGACTCCACCACCAGCACCCCGCCGTCGGCGGTGAGCACCAGGTCGCTCGGCTCGGCCAGCCCGTCGGCCACCGTGGCGACCAGGCCGGTCGCCGGGTCGAAGCGGCGGACCGCGCCGTTGTAGGTGTCGGCGATCAGCACCGAGCCGTCGGGCAGCGCGCACACCCCCAGCGGATGCTGGAGCAACGCCAGGTCGGCCGGCCCGTCCACGTGCCCGAAGTCGAACAGCCCCTGCCCGACGGCGGTGCCGAGCACGCCGTTCTGCACGTACCGGATGGCGCTGGTCTCGCTGTCGGCCACCCAGAGCCGCGCGCCGTCGGCCGAGACGGACAGGCCGGACGGCTGGGCCAGCCACGCCTCGGCCAGCGGCCCGTCGCGCAGCGCCTCGACGGTGGTGCCCGCCCACATGCCGGCGGTCCGCTTGACCGGGTCGAACCACCAGAGCTGGTGGATGCCGGCCATCGCCACGATGACCCTGCCGTCGTACCAGGCCAGGTCCCAGGGGGAGGAGAGGTCGACGGAGAGCGCGTCGTGGGCGTGGTCGTCAACGGTGGAGCGCCACTGCCGGCCGGTGCCGGCGACCGTGCTCACCTCGCCGGTGTCCAGGCGTACGCCGCGCAGCAGGTGGTTGACGGTGTCGGCGACCAGCAGGTCGTAGCCGGCGACCTCGGCGACGTGTGGGGGCAGCAGGCAGAGCCCCTGTGGCTCGGCGAACCCCGCCGAGGCGGCCGGCCCGTCGACCCGACCCCGCTCCCCGGAGCCGATCCGCCGGACCGGCGTCTCGCCGTCGGGGGCCAGCTCGACCAGGCTGTGCCGGGCCGAGTCCGAGACCAGCAGGTTCCCGCCGTCGAGCAGCACGGCCTTACCGGGGAAGCGCAGCGTCGTCTCCGCATGTGTCGGCGGCACGTACGGCCCGTCGCCCCGGTGCAGGGTGCCCTTGGCCTCGTGGGTGGCGATCAGGTCGTCGACCAGCCGAATCAGCCCCTCGGCGTGGCCCTCGCCGGCCATCGTGGCGACCACGTAACCCTCCGGGTCGACCACCGCCAGGGTGGGCCACGCCTTCGCCGCGTACTGCTGCCACATGTCCAGCTCGGGGTCGTCGAGCACCGGGTGGTGCACGCCGTACCGCTCGACGGCGGCGGCCAGCGCGGCCGGGTCCTTCTCGTGCTCGAACTTCGGCGAGTGCACCCCGACGACGACCAGCACGTCGGCGTACTTCTCCTCCAGCGGGCGCAACTCGTCGAGCACGTGCAGGCAGTTGATGCAGCAGAAGGTCCAAAAATCTAACAAGGCGATCTTTCCCCGCAGGTCGGCGAGCCGCAGCTCCCGCCCACCGGTGTTCAACCAGCCCCGACCCCGCAGCTCTGGTGCCCGTACCCGTGCGCTCATGCCCCCATCGTGCCGCACCGCCTGCCGACGGGTCGCACGAAGGGCTCAGTGGTCGGGTGGCTGTGCCCAGGACAGGAAACGGTCGGTGAGATTGTTCGACCGGCCGCTGTCGAGCTGGGTGAGATGATCTTCCGCCTCCCGTTGCAGCGTGGACAGCAGGGCCAGCAGAGCCGGCCGGTCGTCGGCGAACGCGGCGAGCAGGACGAGTTTCGCCTCCCCGCACGGCCACGGGTTCGCGTCGAGGCGGCACAGCCAGATCGGGCGCAGCGGTCGGTGGGCGAGCCCGTCGAGCGGCGTCACGCCGACACCGCCGAGCCGCGAGCTGCCGACCTGGTCGCTGCCCGTGGTGCGGGCGGCCGGGCCGCTGCCGGAGGCGGGGAGGGAAACCGACGCACCCCGGCGCGGCGGACGTACAGCTCGCGCCGTCGTCGGGCCAGGCCGTCCGGCCCCAGCTCGTACGCCTCGATCCAGGCCCAGCCGTCGTACGTGTGGCGGTCGGTCAGCTCGCGGATCACCCGCACCGTGATCGGCCTGACGAACTGCGGGCTGGCCTCGCGGGTCAGGTGGAGCAGGTCGCCGCCCCTCAGTCTCGGTTCCTTCATCGCCCCGGCCCCCGGTTCCGGCTCTCCGTCCAGCGACCCGCCAAGACGACGTTCGTCATGCGGCCCGGTCCCCGGTAGGGCGGGATGAACGGCCCGATCGGGCCGGGGACGATCGGCGGTGCGGGCGGTGGTGGTGGTGCGGGCGGCGGGGTTGGTTGGGGCTTCGGAGCGGGCTTCTTCGGCTCTGTGGACACGACTCTCCCTGTGACGGTGTGGCGTCGGGCTGCCCCGGTGCTGCTGTCGGGGCAGCCCGACCACGAACGCGACCGCCGGGCTTCTCCGCACCGGTCGCGCCGTTCCGTTTTCCACCCTGGACTTCCGCCCTTCGGCTTCGGAATAGTGATCAGGTGATTGCGGAGCGCAACGAAACGTTGTGAGCTGGCAAGGAATACAGCGGGCTGCCGTGGAAGGGTGTGGAAGCCGTGGGAATCTCTCCGTCGGAGTACCTCCTTCGAGAACTGCGGCGACGTCGGGCGGCTGCCGGGCTCACCCAGACGCAGCTCGGCGAGCGGATCTTCTGCTCGGATTCGCAGGTGAGCGCGATCGAGACCGGCGTGAAGCCGCCGACCCTGCCCTACCTGGCGTCGGTGGACGAGGCGCTGGGAACGGAGGGCTACTTCACGACTCTCTGGGACGAGTTGGTCAAGAGCGATGCGGCCCCGGTGTGGCTGCGCGAGTGGATCGAGATCGAGCGCGAGGCGACCGCACTGCGCTGGTATGAGCACGCCTTCGTGCCCGGTCTCCTGCAGACCGAGGGGTATGCCCGTGCCACTTTTCAGGCGGCCCGGGTGCCGACCTCGGAGCTTGACCGACGGGTTGCGGCCCGTCTCGAACGGCAGGTCGTCCTTGACCGTGACCCCGCACCCCAACTCTTCGTCGTCCTGGACGAGGCCGTCCTTCGACGGCCGTGCGGTGGGCCTGCCGTCATGGCAGAGCAGCTTGCGCACCTCATAGCCTGTGCTGAACAGCCGCATATCCAGTTGCGCGTCGTCCCGATGTCCGCTGGCATGTATCCGGGCCTGGCCGGGGCATTTATCATTGCTGACATGCCCGACGGCTCCCGGGCCGGATACGTTGACAACCAACTGGCGGCGCAGGTCATTGGGCAGGCTGAACTGATTGCCGACCTCGGTGTGTCGTGGGACGCTATCCGAGGTGAAGCGTTGCCGCTGGGCCTGACCCTGGACCTTCTCACGGAAGTAGCGAGGACATGGACCTGACTGGAGCCACGTGGCGGAAGTCTTCCCGCTCGTCCACCAATGGCGGCGCATGCGTCGAGGTTGCCGGGAATCTGGTCGACGCGGTCGGCGTACGGGACAGCAAGGACCCGAACGGCCCTGCTCTCGTCTTCGCCCCAGCGGCTTGGCGAGCATTCGTCGGCCGACTTCCCGAGCGGGCCTGATCGTTCCAACGCCGTAGAGCGCGGGTGCAATCGAGCGGCTGTGCTCTCAGGGAGAGGACCCTCTCAGGGAGGGAACTGATGTGCGCGTGCTGGCTGACTGTAAAGCCGTTCATTGTTGGTCGATCGAGGGAGATGTGAATTCGGCGTAGGCACGAAGAGTTTCATATAATTCGTCCCACGCGAATATTCTTCCCCACGTACTGTGACTGCATGCTTTGGCTAGTTCCGGCAGGAGGTCGGGCGCTAGTTGTGGATGGCGGCGTGAAAACTCGATTAATGTTTCCCTTGCTTCTCGGCGTACGTCATCATTTCTGTCCACTAGTAAGGGCAGGAATACCTTTTGGAGTTTTTTCGAGGCCGGCGCGTGACGCAGCGCCTGAACCGCTTTCGCCCTTGTTTGCGCTATTTTGTCCTCGGTGGTGAGGGTAATCAATGTGGCAGTGGTGGATTTTGTGAATATGCCGACCTTGGCCAGCGCTCGGATTGCCTCAACCTGTGTATCCGGGTTGGTGTGGGTGCTGGCGAGATTGGTCATCGCGATGATGGTGGGTTCGGTGAGTGTGCCTGCTTCGGTCAGCGCTCGGATTGCCTCGATCTGTACGCGCCAGTAGGTGTGCGTAGTGGCGAGGGTGGTCAGTGTGGTGGTGGTGGGTTCGGTGAGTGTGCCTGCTTCGGCCAGTGCTCGGATCGCTTCGATCTGTATGTCCGGGTTGGTGTGGGTGCTGGCGAGGGTGGTCGCCGTGACGGTGACGGGTTCGGTGAGTGTGCCTGCTTCGGCCAGTGCTCGGATCGCTTCGATCTGTACCTCTGGGTTGGTGTGGGTGGTGGCGAGGGTGGTCAGTGTGGTGGTGGTGGGTTCGGTGAGTGTGCCTGCTTCGGCCAGTGCTCGGATCGCTTCGATCTGTACCTCTGGGTTGGTGTGGGTGGTGGCGAGGGTGGTCAGTGTGGTGGTGGTGGGTTCGGTGAGTGTGCCTGCTTCGGCCAGTGCTCGGATCGCTTCGATCTGTACCTCTGGGTCGGTGTGGGTGGTGGCGAGGGTGGTCAATGTGGTGATGGTGGGTTCGGTGAGTGCGGCACCGTCGGCCAGTGCCCGGATTGCTCGGATCTGTACGTAAGGGTCGTTGTGAGTGATTGCGAGGGTGGTCAGTGTGGTGGTGGTGGGTTCGGGGAGTGCGCCGCCTTCGGCCAGTGCCCGGATCACTCCGATCTGTACGCGTGAATGGATGTGGGTGGTGGCGAGGGTGGTAAGTGCGGTGATGGCGCGTTCGGTGAGTGCGCCGGATTCCCTCAGCGCCCGGAACGCCTCGATCTGTACGCGCCAGTAGGTGTCGGTGGTGGCGAGGGTGGTCAGTGTGGTGGTGGTGGGTTCGTTCAGCGCGCCGAGCCGGGCTGCGATGGCCGCAAGTTGGCACCAGCGCTGCAGAGTGATGTCACCCGATGGGACGGCACGACTGTCCAGGGCGGCGCGGAGTCGATCTGCGGCCTTGGTGCCGCCCAGCGCGGCGAACCGCTCCGACAGGGCGTTCCGATAGGCGGAGAAGCGGCACCGGCCGTTTTCCTGGTCGAACCACTCGTCGACCGCCTGGTTGATCACCGCGTCGATGGTCGCGGTCTTCAGCGGTGTGTCGTCGGCCAGGACCCGGAGCATGAACAGGAAGTCCCGGCCCAGCAGTTCTTCGTACGGGCTCGGATCGCCCTCGCCCGGATAGATCGCCTTTGCCACCACGTCGTCGATCTGTTCGACGTAGTCGGTGCCGATCAGGCCGAGCGCGAGCAGGATCGGCTCCTCGTAGCGGGGGTCGTGCAGCCGGCGGCGGATCTCGCTGATCCGGTCGGTGGCCGAGCCACGGAACGCCAGCGCCCGGCCGGCGTAGTACTCCTCGAAGGTCAGATGGGCGAAGCCGTAGCGGCCGGGAGCACGCTCGACCAGCAGGCCGGTATGGGTGTCGGCCTTGTCGACGAAGTCGAGCACCCCCAGCCCGGCGTCGGTGCGCAGCGGGTCGGCGGCTTCCAGCACGCGTGGATCCCACCCGGTGCCCTGGTGCGCCGCCCAGAGCGGGCCGAGGACGTCGAGCAGTTCTCGGCGGGTGGCGGCTCCCTCCGGGCGGTGCTCGTGCATCCACCAGCCCAGCTCGGTCAGCCACCGGGTCAGGATCCGCTCGTCGGGCAGGTCGGCCTCGGCGACCCCCTGGGCGCTGCGCCAGGTGCGCCCGAGCGCGTTGCACACCTCTACGTACGCCTCGACGCGGCGGTGCGGGAGCCGGCCGCTGGCCCGGTGCACCAGCACCAAAGCGGTCAGCAGCAGGGGGTTGGCGGCCAGCCGGCGTACCCCGGCGTTGGTCGTGAGGGCCTGTTCGATCGCGGCGGCCTCGCGTGCGCCGGCCAGCCGGGTCGCCTCGGCGGACCGGCCCGGAGTTTCGGCGCGTTCGACCTCGCGGCAGTAGACGTCGAGGAACCGGGTGATCGTCGGGTCGTCCATGTCCTGGAGCCGCACCGCGCGGAACGGTTCCGGCAGCGGGGCGGCCTGATAGCCGGCGATCCGGCTGGTCACCACGAACCGGTTGCCCTGCCGTGCGTGGGCGGTCACGAAGTTGACCACCGCCGTGACCACGCCCCGGCGCAGCTCGGCCGAGGCGATCTCGTCCAGGCCGTCCAGCAGCACCAGGCAGCGGCCGGCGTCGAGCTGGCGGCGCAGCAGATCGGCCAGGCCCGGCAGGGTGCACTCCGCTCGGCGGAGCTGGCCGGGCAGGAAGTCGCCGATGCCCACCGTGGAGAATCCGTGGCGGGCGTACTCGCCGATGCGGAGGTAGACCGGGAACAGTGCGTCCCGGCCCTGGACCTGCTCGCCGCTGATGAGCGCCCGGGCGTGGGTCAGGGCCAGGTAGCGCAACAGGGTGGTCTTGCCCGTCCCCGGATCGCCCAGCACCAGCAATTGGGCGGCGTCGCGGGCCTCGTCGAGCACCGGCTGCCGGGCCGGCTGTTCGGTCTCGGCGGCGAACCGGTGGCCGTACTCCGTCTGCAACCGGTCGAGGGCGGCCTCGAAACCGGTGTGGTCCAGCGCCCCCTCGGCCACCAGGGCGGCCAGCCGTTCCCGCTCGCGCTCGAACCAGGCCCGCGCCCGGTCGCCGGGGTTGCGGTCCGGCCGCGCCTGCAACCCGACGAACACCTCGCCTAACGGAAGCTGCACGGTGGTGTTCCGGACCACCCCCACGGTACGCAGGTAGCGGTGCTGGTCGATCAGCCAGTGCAGGTAGGCGATCCGGTCCTCGTCGGTGGCGTCGACCGCGCCCAGGTGCTCGGCGATGCGGCTGGCCGCCTGGGCGGTCGAGGCGGCATCGGAGCGGCCGAGCACACCCTGGAGGGCCGTCTCGCGGCGTACCTCGGCGGCCAGCCCGTCGAGCAGGGCCTTGAACGCCGGCCGCAGCAGGCCGACCCGGTCGTACCGCTCGTCGTCGGAGGCGGCCGGGTCCAACGCGTCGACGGCCCGTTCCGCCAGCCGCACCGGCGAGGGCGGCACACCGGGGACGAGTACCTTCGCCAGCTCGGGAGCGCCCTCGTGCACCCAGAAGCCGTCGTTGATGTCGAACTCGGCCAGCCGGTCGCCGTACGACCGGTTCAGCTCGGTGAGGGCGCGGCGCAACGCGCGCTCCAACGCCTTGTGCTCCGGGTCTCCCCAGACGCGGGCCTTGACGCCCTTGGCGGCGGCGGTGCCGATCTCCTTGCCGAGCTGCGCCAGGATCGGCTTCGCCAGCGCCGTGGCCAGCGCGACAGGGTCCATGGCCGGCAAGTGTAGGCGGACCGACCACAAGGGATAGTCGTATAGCCGACCGGCTCCTGGTCAGGGGGTCAGGTCGACGGTGACGGTGACCCGGCCCCGGTCGTCTCGGCGGGCCACCGCGTGCCCGGCCCGGTCGACCCCGTCGAGGTTCAGCGAGATCGGGCCGCCCGCGCCCAGGAAGTTCCGCCACCACTGCTTGGCATCGGGCATCGCGACCCGGATGACCACCGTATCGCCGGCCTGTCGGTACGCGACCGGCGTGCTGAACGTCCGCCCGGAACGGCGACCGGTATAGGTGACCACGGTCAGGTGCCGCCGGAGGAACCGCCCCCAGCGTGGCGAGGACCGCAGCGCCATGATCCGGGCGTTGAACGTCCGGGCGAATCCCGAGGGGAACGATCCCCGATGACCCATCCGGGCCTCCGTCGTCGATGTGAAAGCTCCACGCCGACCGTAACACCGGCCGGCCCCCGGGAACGTGAGGGAGAGCCGTGACCGCCGGCCACTACCGGGCCGGGAAGTGATGTCGGCGTACACCGGTATGCCTGTCAGTCATGTTTATGCCTGTCAGGCATACCGCTCTCCGGAGACGGTGTGGGTCGCCGCCGCCGCGCCCGGAGGGGTGGGGCGTGGGAGGCCGCCGCGCCCGGAGGGTGGGCGTGGGACGCCGCCGCGCCCGGAGGGACGAGACGTGGGTCGTCGCTGCGTAAGGGAGGGGCGAGGCGAGGGGTCGCCGCTGCCGAGTCGGGACGGCGGCGGTCACGACGGAGCCGCGCGGGAGGGTCCGACCCTGCCCGCGCGGCCACGAACGGGAAGGTCAGCAGCGACCGACCATCGTCTTCACGTCGTAGGTGGTGTTGACCCAGGTGTCGGCCACGTAGCCGGTCACGCCCGTCGCCGGGTTGGTGATCCGGTCCCAGGTGGACGACGGCCAGTAGCCGCCGCTGACGTACTCGCCGAAGGTGTAGCAGGCGATGTTCACCGTCGCGCCGTAGGAGACGGAGCCGGCGATGCCGTAGGTGGTGCCGGGCCCGGTGCGGATGTTGAGCGACGGGTTGGCCAGGATCGTGCCGGTCACGCCGGTCGGTGGGTCGCCGGTGCCGCCGAGACGGGCCACTGCGGCCTGCGCGGCGGACAGATAGCCCGCGTACGCCCCGTTGTTGTACGTCGACCAGGGCTGCCAGTTGCTGCCGCCGCTGGAGATGTTATAGGCGGCGTTGGCGTTGCACTGGGCGGTGTACGCGCAACTGTCGGTGACGGTGGGGTGGTAGCAGTTGTTGATCTGCCACAGCCCCCGGTCCAGCGAACCGTTCGAGCAGCCGGCGGTGGGGCCGTTGCTGCCCACCGCCGACGGGTTGCAGGAGGACTCGGCCATCGCGACGGCCACGGCCGTGACCAGCGGGTTGTTCCGGAACCCGGCGGCGTAGGCGACCTGCGCGCACAGGTCGATGCCGACCGCGTTGACGCCCACCCGGGCCGTCTTCGCGCTGGTGGCGGGGCCACCGACACTGGCCGGCTTGGCCTGGTCGGCGGGCCGGGGAGCCGGCTTGGCCTGCTGGTCGGCGGGACCGGGAGCCGGTCTGGCGTGGGCGGCCGGGGCGGTGGTGGTGGGCGCGGCGGTGGCGGCGGCGGGCATGGTGCCGGCACCGGCGACGGCGACCAGCGCCAGGCCGAGGGCCAGCCGCAGCGCACGCCGGGCGGCAGGGGTGGGAAGGGGGAGACGCATCATGATCCTTTCGGCGGACGACCGGAGGGGAGCCGGGTGGGGGCGTCAGCGCCCGGTCCACTCCGGGTCGGCGTAGGACCAGCCGAGGTACGGCGCACCGGGCCAGGTCAGCGACACGCGGCGGACGGTGGCCGCCGAGGTGATGTAGTTGCCGTTGCCCTCGGAGAGCATCACGTGGCCGTAGTACCCGTTGATCGACGCGGCGGCGTAGAAGACCAGCGCGCCCGCCGGCGGGGTGCCCGAGGTGCGGATCATGCCGCGCGAGAGCAGCGAGTTGTAGTGCACGATGGCGGACGCGTAGCCGCTGGCGGCCCGACCGTAGGCGTGCCCGACGAAGTTGTCGCACCAACCGTCCCACTGGTGGTTGGAGTCCCCCAGGTCCCCGTTGGTGTACGCCTGGCCGATGACCGACCGGGCCCAGGCCATCGCCCGGTCCTCGCGGGTACCGGTGGGCGGCGGGGTGGTGGTGCACTCCGGCTCGTTGGGCAGGTACTGGTTGAACCCCGGGGTGTTGGTGTAGTAGTCACTGATCCAGCCACTGGCCGGGGCGCTGATCCGGTGCCAGACCGAGTTGCCGGAGATGTTGCGTCCGCGTACCGCGCACTCGGCGGTGAATCCGGTGCCGTCGCCGAGGACGGCCACCGTGCCGGCGTTCGCGTCGTACGGGCTGGTGCGGACCATCAGGCCGGCGCCGCCCGTGCCGGCGACGCTGTAGCCGGTGATGCCGGCGAACGACGGCGAGGCCGTGCCCACCAGGACCATCGCCGTGACACCCCAGGCGGCGAGGACCCGTCCGACGAGCCTCGGCAGCCGCCGGCGGGGCGTCGACCCCGGGGCGTTCGTGCCGTTCGTGTGGTACACGCGGTTCTCCTGTCGAGAGTTCGGCACCGCCCCGGGACCGGCGCGGTGTTTCCGTCGGACGGTGAGCCGGGTGATCCGTGTCCGGGGCGAACGTCGATACCGGACGGTCCGGATGCGTGCCCCACTCGACACTCCCCGTGAGATCATATTCACCGGCACCTATCAGGCGGGTGGCTGCTCCGGGTCGATCCTGTCGTGACGCCCGCCTGTAAAGCACTGGCGTGACGGACGTTGACACCAGGGTTTACACGCAGGGGAGGGTTCATGACGGGGCGAAGCGGACGACCCGACGGCCAGGTGCCCGGCGACATCCGGGACCACGGCGGTGACACCCGGCACCGCGAGTTCGTCGCCGACCTCGCCCGGCTGCGGCGCGACGCAGGGCAACCCTCCCTGCGCAAGATGTCCGCGACCGCGCACTACTCACACACCGCCCTGGCGGGCGTGCTGTCCGGCACCCGGCTGCCGTCGCTGGAACTGACCATGGCGTTCGTCCGGGCCTGTGGTGGGGACGAGGAGGCCTGGCGGGTGCGCTGGCACCGGGAGGCCGAAACGGGCCAGGCGACCGAGCCGGACCCGGGACGACCGGCGGAGCGGCGACCGACGCCGACGCGGCGGCCGGCGGTGTCCCGCTGGGCGCTGGCCGCGACGGCGGGCCTGACGGTGCTCGTCGCCGGCTCGGTCGTTCCGCTGCTGGCCGATTCGGGCATCGGCCCGGACCGGCGGGCGGACCGGCCCACCGAAGCCTCGACCCCGGCACCCACGACCGCCGCCGTCGCGGACGGGGCGGACCCGCAGGAGGCGCGCTGCCAGGTCGACGCGGTCAGTGTGGAGACCGTCCCGGTCCCGGACCCCGACCCGAAACAACAGCCCTACGGCAGCCTGACGCTGCGCCACTCGCCGCGCTGCCAGGCGGCCTGGCCGCTCTTCGTCTCCACCGAGCGGGTGCCGACCGGGGCGACCGTCCGGCTGGCCGCCACCCGCCCGTCCGACGGGGCGACCAGCCGGTTCGACTATCCGTACATGGTGAAACGCCAGGTCTACAGTGTCTTCGGCAACGTGCTGCGGACCACCGGGGGCTGTGTGTCGGTCACCGTGGACATCACCGCGGCGGACAACCGCCGCCTGCTGGCGAGCGCCCGGACCCCCTGCGTACGGCTCGGTTCCCGGACCTGACGGCGCCCCCCGCGCGGACGCGGGGGGCGCTGGTCGGCCTGTGGTCAGACGTGCTGGGTCTCGGTGGTCGAGGGGTGCAGCTCGGCGGTCGTCCCGGTGACGAACCGGCCGGTGCTCGCACTGCGGTTGACCTCGCGGTCCCCGCCGCCGCCGACCTGCTCGGTGGTCGTGTGCCGGGGCTCCCGCTCGGTGGTGCTCTCCGTGACGAACCTACCGCTGCGGGCGCTGCGGTTGACCTCGTGCTCGTTGCCGGCCATGGGGGACCTCCTCGGGCTCAACGTCTGCGTGCCCTCAAGACTGCCCAGTGTGCGGCCGCCGAAACACCGACGGCGGGGGCACGGTAGACCGCGCCCCCGCCGCCGTACGTCGTTACTGGCCGGCCGGCTTCAGGCAGAGCACCCGGTCGACCCCGCCGCCCTGGAGCACCACGTGCGGCTGGGTCGGGTCGGTGCACTTCTCCTTGGCGTCCACCTTGGAGACGACCGTGAAGGCACCCGGTTCGCTGCAGCCCGCCGCGCTCGCACCGGTGCCGGACTGCTTGACGCAGGAGCCGACGGCCGGGTTGAACGGGGCCGGCTCGTCGTCCGCACCGATCTTGCCGAGGAGCATCAGCAGCCCCAGCGGGACGGCCAGGATCAGCACCGCCACGATCAGCACCAGGGCGAGCACCCGACCGTTACGTACCTTCGGCGTGGGCTGCTCGGCCTTCTGCTCCGGCTCGGCCTCCGGCTTGAACGCGTCGAAACGCCCATGCTCCGAGTCGGACTCGACCGGCCAACTGGCGGTGCCGGGCTGCTGCCCGGCCGGGCCGAACTGCTGCCCCGTGGACGGGAACTGCTGCCCGGCGGGCGGGAAGGGCGACGCGTACCCGCCGTGGGCCGGGTCGTGGGCCGGGTGGCCGTACCCCGGCACGGGCGCGGCACCCGCCGGTGCACCACTGGTCGGGCCACCGCTGGTCGGGCGGCTGCCGAACGGCTCGGCGGGCTGGTCGGCCGGCCCGTGCGGCCGGGTGCCGTTCATCGGCCGGTTACTGCCGGCCGGGTCGGCGAAGGCCGGGATGCCGCCGCCGAACGCGGGCGGGGCGGACGAGGGCTTCTCACCACCGAAGCCGTGCGCCCGGTCCTGGTCGTCGAAGCGGGAGTCGTGGTCGGGACGCGGAGCGTCGCGCTCCTCGGCCTCGTCCGCCGGCTCCGGGCGGGTCGCCCGCCCGTACACCCGGGGCTGCGGGACCACCGGACCACCTGGACGTGCCCCCTGGTCGGACGGCGGCGCGACCCGGCTGGCCGTCGGCACCGAGGCGCTGGCGGAGGCCCGGCCGACGGCACCGGAATCCCCGCTGTCGGCGGCCGGTACCGGGGCACGGCCGGCACCCTCGGACTCGGGCGCGGTCCGCTGGGCGGGCAACACCGGCCCGGCCGTCGGCGGTGGCTGCTCGGTCGCGCCCCAGCCGGCCGCCTCACGGCCGTGTGGCTGCTGGTCGACCGGGCCGCCCTGCTGGGGCTGGGCCGGCGGGACGTAATCGGCCGGCGGTGCGGCGGCCAGGCTGGCCCCGGGGACGCGCTGCTCCTGCGGCGGGAGCGGCACCGCGTTGGCCGGTGAGATGCCGGGGGCCGGCCCCGGCTGGTAGATCGGCTGGTCGTCGCCGCGACGTGGCTCCCAGCCGCCTTCGGCGGGCTGTGCGGCGGGCTCGACACGGCCCCACGCCTGCCCGGGTGCCCACGGCTCGGCGTCCGGCACGACCGGAATCTCGACACCCGCCCGGTGTGGCGGCTGCGGGTCACCGGTGGCACCGGCCCAGGAGGGCGGACCGTCCGGTGCGGCGACCGACGTGGCGGACCGGGCGGGCAGCTCCGGTGGTGCCGGCCAGGCCGCCCCGGACTCGGGACGGTCCTCCCGGGAGGGTACGGCGGCCGCACCCCGCGAGCCGGACTGTGGCGTCGGCCACTGCTGGCCCGGGGCCGGGTCGTCCTGACGCGGCTGGTCGTCGTGGGATGCCGCAGCCGGCCAGTTGTCGAGGGCCGGCTGCTCGCGGCGGCCCTCCCAGCGGGCCGTGGCGGGCTCGTCCGGTGCCCACTGTGGTGCCCGGTCGTTCGGCGACCCGTTCGGCCAGTCACCGGAGCGGCCGGCGTCGTCCGGGCCGGGCCGGTTGGCGGGCCAGCTGCCGGCCCGGGCCGGGGCTTCCCCGGTGGACCAGCCCTCGCCCGCCGGAGCGTCGGCCGCCGGCACCTGGGCGCCGCCGTGGCCGCCGGCCTCCGGCTGTGGCCAGGCCGCGGTCTGGTTCGGAGTCTCGGGCTGCGGCCAGGGCGCGGTCTGGTTCGGGGCCTCGGGCTGCGGCCAGGGCGCGGTCTGGTTGGCGGGTTCAGGCTGGGCCGGTACGGGGACCGAGGCCCGACCGGCGGGGCGGGGTGCCTCGTCGGGGTGGGACGCGGTGCCGGTCGCCCAGCCGCCGGAGTTCCCCGGTGCGTCCTGGGGGCCGCCGGGCCAGCCGTCCCGGGTCGGGGCGGCCCCGACCCGCTCGTCGGCGGACCAGCCGTTGCCGCGGCCGGCGTCGGCCCGGTCGTCGGCCGGCCAGCCACCGGCGCGGGGCTCCTCCTGCGCGGGCGCGGGCGCGGTGCCCCAGCCGTTGGCGCCGGGGGTCGCGTCGTGCGGTGTGGAGCTCTGGGCGGGCCAGCCGGCGGGCGCGGCCGGAGCAGGGTCGGGCGGGGCGGACCAACCGCCACCGGACGGGTTGTCGGGCTGCGGCACCCGGGCGGCGCCACGGGCACCGGGTTCGGGTTGCGCCCAGGCCGGTTGGCCGGGCTGCCCGGCCCAGGCGGGTGCCGTGGCACCGGCCGGCGGAGTCCATGCCTCGGTCGGCTCGGACTGCCGGGGAGCCTGCGGGCCACCCCAGGCCGCCGGCTGGGCCGGTGGGGTCCAGGAGGGACCGGTCGGCTCGGCCCGACCGGTGGGGGGCGGCGGCGCCCAGCCGAGGT
Source organism: Micromonospora rifamycinica (assembly GCF_900090265.1). Taxonomy (NCBI): domain Bacteria; kingdom Bacillati; phylum Actinomycetota; class Actinomycetes; order Micromonosporales; family Micromonosporaceae; genus Micromonospora; species Micromonospora rifamycinica. The sequence goes on along the minus strand of NZ_LT607752.1, from coordinate 4,288,515 downwards.
CGGGTGTGGCGGGGGTGCCGTACCCGGGGTCCTGCTGCGGCTGCCGGTCGCCGTACGACGCCGGTCCCCCGGAGCCCGGTGGCACCTCGTCCGGCTCCTGGCCGGGGCGATGCTGGCCCTCGGACGTCATGGGTTCGCCTCCTCCATCACATGTCGGCCGCCGATGCCGTCCGTCCGGTCGGCTGTGTCACCGGTGCCCGGCCGGCTCGGCCGTGTGGGCTCCCCGCACGGTATCCGGTTCGCGCGCGGGGCACCCAGGGAGCACCGACCGTCACTCCGCGTCGCCGGACGGTGTCGATCGGCGTCCATCCGGCGCGATCGGTGTCCAGGTCGGCGGGTGGCGACCGGAACCACCGTACCGGGCGTCGTGGCGAGGTGGAATCCCGGTCTCAACCGGTCGGGAACGCCGATGACCCGCCCGGGGTCCGGGCGGGTCATCGATCTGGAGGAGGGAGATGAAAGTCGGTGCCGGGTCAGCTCATGTGACGCTGGGCAATCGCGATGATCTCATCGCGGACCGCGGGCGAGTTGGCGGACCGCAGCGCGTGCTCGATGGCACGGGCCCGACGGGTGGCGTCACGACGGGTGCGGATTCGCTCGATCATGCTCATGGTGTCTCTCCTCCGAACTATTCGGTTGTCAGTCCCTGATGACTCCATTGAACACCGATCGGCCGTCGTTCGCCATCGATTATTAGGTGAGCTGAGACACCCGCCTAAGGATCGAAGGTTGAGAAGAGGTCTGGGTCACGTTTTCTTCCCTCAACGGCAACGGCCGGTGTGCCGGGCGTTCACCCCGGGCACACCGGCCGTCACCGGACGGTCACCGTCGTCAGGTCCAGGCGAGCAGCGCCGCCTCCGGGTCGGCGAGGAAGTCCCCGATGTCCCGGAGGAACCTCGAGCCCAGCTCGCCGTCGATGATCCGGTGGTCGAAGGAAAGTCCCAAAGTGGTCACCAGGCGTGGCTTGACCTTCCCCTTGTGCACCCACGGCAGTTCGCGGACCGCCCCGAAGGCCAGGATCGCCGCCTCGCCCGGGGGCAGGATGGGAGTGCCGGTGTCCACCCCGAAGACCCCGACGTTGGTGATCGTCAGGGTGCCGCCGGACATGTCCGCCGGGGAGGTCCTCCCCGCCTTCGCGGTCTGGACCAGCCCGGTCAGCGCGTCCGCCAGCTCGCGCAGCGTGAGCCGGCCGGCGTCCTTGACGTTCGGCACGATCAGGCCGCGCTCGGTTGCCGCCGCGATGCCCAGGTTGACGTACTCCTTGACGACGATCTCGTCGCCGGCCCACGTCGAGTTGACCATCGGGTGCCGGCGGACCGCCAGCAGCACCGCCTTGGCGACCAGCAGCAACGGCGAAACCCGCACGTCGCGCCACTCCCGCCGGTCGCGCAGCCGGTCCAGCGCCTTCATCGCCCGGGTCACGTCCACGGTCAGGAACTCCGTGACATGCGGAGCGGTGAACGCCGAGCGGGCCATGTTCTCGGCGGTGAGTCGGCGTACCCCCTTGACCGGGATGCGCTGCTCGCGGTCCGCGCCGAAGCTCGCGCCCGAGGTGCCCGACAGCGTCCCCGCCGCGCTCCCCGCCGAGGCCGTGCCCCCCGCCACGACCATGCCACCGGCCACCGCGCCCCCGGCCGCCGTTGTCCCGGCCACCGCCCGCTGGACGTCCTCCCGGGTGATCGAACCGAGCGGACCGGACCCGACCAGCACCCCCAGATCGACCCCGAGGTCCTTCGCGAGCTTCCGCACCGGCGGCTTCGCCAACACCGGCCCACCCGCACTCCGTCGATCATGGACTCGTGGTGCCGAATTTGCGGTAACTGGGACAGTTTTGTCCCCCACCACAACTCCATGATCGGCTGGGGCTGGGGCTGGGGCTGGGGGTGAGGGTGAGGGTGAGGGAGGGGGTGGGGGGAGAGGGAGGGGGAAGGGGTGGGTGGGGTGGGGGGTTTGCGGGGGCGGCGTTTGGCGGGGGTGGTGCGGGGGCCGTAGCCGACCAGGACGGCGGTCCGGCCGCCTGGGGCGACGCCGCCGATCAGGCCCGGCTCGACCATGCCCTCGGCTGGGGCGACCTGCACCGCGGCCAGTGACGCGGCCGACGGGGTGGGCAGGTCCGGCGTGGCGGTGGCGGTGGTGGACTCGGCGATCGGGCCGGCACCCGGGTCGGTGTCGATCGCGATGATCGGGGTGCCGACCTCGACGGTGCTCCCTTCCGGGTGGAAGATCGACCGCACCTCACCGGCCCACTTCGCCGGGATCTCGACGGCCGCCTTGGCCGTCTCCACCTCGACGATCGGCTGGTTCAGCTCGATGACGTCGCCCACCTTGACCAGCCAGGCGAGGATCTCGCCCTCGGTCAGGCCCTCGCCCAGGTCGGGCAGGTTGAACTCCTTGATCCGGGACATCGCGCTCACCAGCCGAAGGTGCGGTCGACGGCGTCGAGCACCCGGTCGAGGTCGGGCAGGTACTCCTCCTCCACCCGGCTGGCCGGGTAGGGGGTGTCGAAACCGGTGACCCGCAGCACCGGGGACTCCAGGGAGTAGAAGCACTCCTCGGTGATCCGGGCCGCGATCTCCGAGCCCAGCCCCAGGTTGCCCGGGGCCTCGTGGACGACGACGCACCGGCCGGTGCGCCGTACCGACTCGTAGACGGCGGTCAGGTCCAGCGGAGAGAGGGTGCGCAGGTCGACGACCTCCAGCTCACGGCCGTCCTCGGCGGCGGCGGTCGCCGCGTCCAGCGCGGTCCGCACCATCGGGCCGTACGCCAGCACTGTCGCGTCGGTGCCGGGCCGCACCACCCGGGCGGCGTGCAGCGGGTACGCCCCGGACAGCGGGACGTCCAGCTCGACCGGACCCTTCTCCCAGTAGCGCCGCTTCGGCTCCAGGAAGACGATCGGGTCGTCCGAGGCGACAGCCTGCTGGATCATCACGTAGGCGTCCTGCGGGTTGGCGCAGGTCACCACCTTCAGGCCGGCGGTGTGCGCGAAGTACGCCTCCGGCGACTCGGAGTGGTGTTCCACCGCGCCGATGCCGCCGCCGTAGGGGATCCGGATCACCATCGGGATGGTGACCTTGCCCTGCGAGCGGTAGTGCATCTTGGCCACCTGCGACACGATCTGGTCGTACGCCGGGTAGACGAAGCCGTCGAACTGGATCTCGCAGATCGGCCGGAAACCCCGGATGGCCAGGCCGACCGCGGTGCCGATGATGCCGGACTCGGCCAGCGGGGTGTCGATCACCCGCTGGTCGCCGAAGTCCTTCTGGAGGCCGTCGGTGATCCGGAAGACGCCGCCGAGCTTGCCGACGTCCTCACCCATGATGACGACCTTCGGGTCGTTCTCCAGCGCCCGGCGCAGGCCGGTGTTGAGGGCCTTGCCGAGGGTGAGCGTCTCCGTGGCCATCAGTGCGCGCTCCCCTCGAACGACTCCAGGTACCTGCTGAACTGCGCCCGCTGCGCGTCCACCTCGGGTGAGCCGTGCGGGTAGACGTGGTCGAACATCGACACCGGAGCCGGGTCGGGCAGGTCGAGCACCCGTTCGCGCAGGTGCACCGACTCGGCGCGGGCCTGCTCGTCGACCTCGGCGAAGAAGTCTGCGTCGGCGATCTGCTGCTTGTCGAGGAACGCCTTCATCCGGGCGATCGGGTCCTTGGCCTGCCAGGCCTCGACCTCGCTGGCGATCCGGTAACGGGTCGGGTCGTCGGAGGTGGTGTGCGCGCCCATCCGGTAGGTGAACGCCTCGATCAGGCTGGGGCCCTGGCCGAGCCGGGCGTTGTCCAGCGCGTGCCGGGTCACCGCGTACGACGCGAGCACGTCGTTGCCGTCCACCCGGACGCCGGGGAAGCCGAAGCCGCCGGCCCGCCGGTAGAGGGGCACCCGGGTCTGGCGCTCCAGCGGCTCGGAGATGGCGTACTGGTTGTTCTGGCAGAAGAAGACCAGGGGGGCGTTGAAGACGCTGGCCCAGACGAACGCCTCGTTGACGTCGCCCTGGCTGGTGGCGCCGTCGCCGAAGTAGGCGATCACCGCCTCGCCGTCCTCGGTGCCGGTGCGGCCGTCCATGTGGACGCCCATGGCGTACCCGGTCGCGTGCAGGGTCTGTGCCCCGATGACGATCGTGTACATGTTGAACTTGAACTCGTTCGGATCCCAGCCGCCCTGGTCGACGCCACGGAACAGGCCGAGCGGCATGATCGGGTCGATGCCCCGGCAGTAGAGGACGCCGTGCTCCCGGTAGGTCGGGAAGGCCATGTCCTGGCTGCGCAGCGCCCGCCCGGAACCGACCTGGGCCGCCTCCTGGCCGAGCAGCGAGGCCCACAGGCCCAGCTCGCCCTGCCGCTGCAACGCGGTCGCCTCGGCGTCGAGCTTGCGGACCAGGACCAGGTCGCGGTAGAGGCCGCGGTACTCCTCGTCGGTGAAGTCGACGCGGTACTCGGTGCCGTCCGGACCGACGGCGCTCTCGATCCGCTCGCCGGTCGGGGTGAGCAGCTGTACGAGTTCCGGCTCGCCGGTCGCGGCGGCTCGCCGGGACCGGGGTGCGGCTCGCCGGCCGCGGCTGGAGACCGCAGGGTCGCCCTTTGCCATCCGTCTCTCCCTGTCGTGTCTGTGCCCGAGCCGGGGGGTCACCCGTCCGCGCACAACGTGCGCCGGCCCGGCTGTTGCCGGACTGGTTCCTGGCGGCCGTGCCTAGCCCCGGTGGGGGTTGCCGCACTGCCTGAGCCGGATCCAAGGGTCGAACCCGGTTCGGGAGCTCCGGCGACCAGCTACGCCTGCCACGGGGTACGCGGAGGTGCGGCTGCGTTGCCGTCGTGTCTGAATGATTGCAGAGGTGGTGAGCGGCCCCACAGTATGGTCCGCCGGCTGGTGGTGACATGTCCGCTTCACGACCCGTGGACCTTTTTGCCGTGGCGGGCGTCCGGCCTCGACGGACTTTTTGTGTGTCGACACGCGGTAGTGCCTGGTGAACTGGGCGTCACTGGGTCAAGCTGACCGGTATCGGTGGGTGTTTAGCGAAGAATGTCCGTTCAGGTTCCGCTGCCCGCCGCCGATCGCGTCCAGGTCGACGAGGGGTGGTGCGGTGTCCGAGCATGGTGACGGTCCTCCGGTCCCGCTCCTCGGTCGGCACCGGGCCGGCGGCGGTAGCTACCGGCGGATGATCGGCGTCCACCGTGCTCCCGGCTCCGCCGGGCCGCACCGTGGCTACCTGTTCACCGTCGCCCTGCTCGCCGGGGCCGCCTCGATGCCCGTGCTCGCCGCGATCAGCAGCGGATCAGCCACCGTGGGCAGCACCGCCCTCCCCGGCGGCGGCACCCCGTTCCTGCCCACCCCCTCGGTCGGCCCGGTGGTCGTCCCGGCGCCCGCCACCGGCCAGCCGGCCCGGCCGCCGACGGCCCCTACCGGCGCACCGACCCCTCCCGCGCCGGCCACCACCCCGGCGCCGGCCACCGGCCCCGCCCACCATCCCGCTCCACCGCCCCGGGCACCCGTCGCCACGGCCCCGCCGATCCGCCGGACGTCCGCGCCCGACGGCCCGTCCCGCCCGGCACCCACCGCCGTGCCGAGCGTGGACCCGAGCCCGAGCGCCGTACCGACGACCACCTGCTCCGGGCCGCCACCGGACCCGTCGCCGACCGCCGCGCCCTCCGGTGGCCCGACGCCCGAGCCGACACCCGACCCCGAGCCCACAGCGGCCCCCGAGCCGACGCCCGGCCCCACCCCCACGCCGGGGTCCACCGTGCCGGTCGACCCACGACCCACCGTCACCGTCACCCTGGTTCCCACCGCGCGCCCCCGGCCCTCCGTGACGGCGGTCCCGGCCGGCACCCCCCGCGCCCGGGACGGAGCACGTCCGGTGCGCCGGATCGGCCCGGCCCCAGCCCGCCTCCCGGCCCCGGCCCGCCTGTGGTCCCCGGCCGCCGGGCCGCCCGCCGCCCCGGCCCGCCTGTCGGCCCCGGCCGCCGGGCCGTCCGCCACCCCCGCCCCCGCGCCGCAGGCACCCGCCGTACCCGCGTCGGCCGGTGACGACCGCGCGGCCCCGGAGGGTACGGCGACCGTCGGCGCCGCGGGCTGAGCGCGTCGCCGGTGTGGCGCGGACGCCGAGACCCGTCCCGCCGGCCGACGGGCGCGGCGACCCGGGTGGCCCGGTGGGTGACCGAGGTGACCGCGCCGGCCGTGCTGGTCACCGGGCTGACCGTGCTGATCGGCTGGCACGGTGCGGGTGGATTGCGGGGCTTGGGCTGGGGGCTGCTCGCCACGGTCTTCGCCGCCGGTGTCCCGTGCGCGTACATCCTGGGTGGGGTACGGCGGGGCCGGCTCACCGACCGGCACATCGGTCGGCGTGAGCAGCGCCGGGTGCCGCTGCTCCTCGGTCTCGCCTCGGCCGCCGCCGGGTTGGCCCTGCTGGTGCTGCTCGGTGCGCCGCGTGCGCTGCTCGCCCTGGTCACCGCCGGGGTGGTCGGCCTGGTGGTGGCGGTGTCGGTCAGCCACTGGTGGAAGATGTCGATCCATGCGGCGGTGGCCGCCGGCACACTCGTGGTGCTGATGCTCACCTTCGGCCCCCGGCTGCTGCCCGCCGTGCCGCTGCTCGGCCTGGTCGGCTGGTCCCGGGTGCGGCTGCGCGACCACACCGTCGCGCAGGTGGTGGTGGGCGCGCTGGTGGGCGGCCTGGTGGCCGGGCTGGTCTTCGGCACGCTCTCCTGACGCCACCACGCCACCACGCCACCACGGCCTCAGGGGCTCAGGGCTCAGGGCTCAGGGCTCAGGGCGGAGCATGGGCGGGTGCAGCCGGGTGGCCGGACCCCGGCGGAACAGCTGGGCCGGACGGCCCCGGTCACCCTCGGTGGCCCGGCCGACGGGGGTGACGAAGCCGGGGGTGCCGGTGACCTTACGGTGGAAGTTGCGCGGGTCCAGCCGGGTGTCCCAGACCGTCTCGTAGACCGCCCGTAGCTGGGCCACGGTGAACTCGGCCGGGCAGAAGGCGCTGGCCAGCGGGGTGTACTCCAGCTTCGCGCGGGCCCGCTCCAGGCCGTCGGCGACGATCCGGTCGTGGTCGAAGGCGAGCTGTCCGGGGGCGAGCCGGGTGACCGGCAGCCACTCGGCCGAGGCGGCGTCCGAGCCCGCCACCGGAGTGGGCAGGTCGGGGAGCAGGGCCAGCCAGGCCACGGTGACCACCCGGCCGCGCGGGTCGCGGTCGGGCCGGCCGTACGTGCCGAGCTGCTCCAGGTGGCCGGCCGGCTCGGGCAGTCCGGTCTCCTCGGTCAGTTCCCGGACGGCCGCGTCGGGCAGGTCCTCGTCGATGCCGACGAAGCCGCCCGGCAGCGCCCACCGGCCCCGGTCCGGCGGGATGCCCCGGCGGACCAGCAGCAGGTGCAGCTCCTCGGCGCGCACGGTGAGCACCACCAGGTCCACCGTCACGGCGAAGGGCGGGTACTCGCTCATCTCTTTATCACCACCTTGACGATAACCTAGCAGAAGGTTTATCGTCGTGAGGACGAAAAAAGGGAGGGTGCGAGACATGGCCGACGTGACGAGACGACTCTTCCTGCGCCACCTGCGCGGAACCCCGACCAACTGGGTGCGCCTGCACGTCGGTGGGCGGGTCCGGCGGGAGGGGACCGGTCAGTCCTTCTGGTACCGGCCGCTGACCGCCGTGCTCAGCGAGGTGCCGGTGGACGACCGCGAGCTGCCGCTGCTGTTCCACGCCCGGACCGGCGACTTCGCCGACATCACCGTCCAGGCCACCGTGACCTACCGGATCGCCGACCCGGCCCTGGCCGCCGGCCGGCTCGACTTCTCGGTCGACCCGCGCACCGGCAGGCCCCGGTCCCGCCCCCTCGACCAGGTGGCCAAGCTGCTCGCCGAGCTGGCCCAGCAACCCGCGCTCGACCTGCTCGCCCGGGTGCCGTTGGCCGAGGCGCTGACCACCGTCGCACCGGTCCGTGAGGCGGTCTCCGCCGCGCTCGACGCCGAGCCCCGGCTCACCGACATCGGCGTCGCCGTGGTCAGCGCCCGGGTGGTCGCCGTCCGGCCCGAACCAGAGCTGGAACGCGCCCTGCAGACCCCCACCCGGGAGGCGGTGCAGGTGCAGGCCGACCGGGCCACCTACGCCCGCCGGGCGCAGGCCGTCGAGCAGGAACGCGGCATCGCCGAGAACGAACTCCAGAACAAGATCGAGCTGGCCCGGCGGGAGCAGCAGCTCGTCGAGCAGCACGGGGCGAACACCCGCCGCCGGGCCGAACTCGACGCCGCCGCCGAGCTGGCCACCGCCCACGGCAAGGCGGAACGGGAACAGGTCGCCAACGCCGCCGCCGCCGACCGTGCCCGGGTGCTCGCCACTGCCGAAGCGGAGAAGGAACGCCTGCTCGCCGGGGGCGCGGCCGACCGCGAGCGGGTGCTCGCCCTGGCCAAAGCCGAGACGGTACGCGCCGTCGGCGCCGCCGAGGCCGAGGCCGAGGCGGCGAAACTGGCCGCGTACGCCGAACTGCCGCCGGCGGTGCTGCAAGCCCTCACCGTCCGGGAACTCGCCGGTCAGCTCCCGCAGATCGGCCAGCTCACCGTCACCCCGGACCTGCTGGCCGACCTGCTCGGCCGGCTCACCGGGCCGGGCTCGACAGGTGACCGGTGAGCGGCAGTCTGCCCCCCCGGGTGGTGGTGGTCCGCCGCGCCAGCGAGCTGGACGACCTGCTCGCCCGGCACGGCACCCGGGCGGCGGCCCAGTGGTACCTGCGCGCCCGGGGGCGGGACCTGGCCGAGGTGATCGACCGGCACGAGGCCCTCCAGGCGGCGCTGACCGCCGTCGCGGCCGCCGTCCCCGCCGAATGGCGACGCGGCACGGTGGACCGGGACGACCTGCCCCGGTTCCTGTTCGGCCCGGAGGACGTGGTCGTCGCCGTCGGCCCGGACGGCCTGGTCGCCAACGTGGCGAAGTACCTCGGCGGGCAGCCCGTCGTCGGCGTCGACCCGGAGCCGGGCCGCAACGCCGGGGTGCTGGTCCGGTGCACCGGCGACCAGGTGGCCGCCCTGCTCCCGGCGGTGGTCGCCGGCACCGCGCCGCTGCGCCACCGGGTCATGGTCCGGGCCACCCTCGACGACGGGCAGGAGCTGGTCGGCCTCAACGAGGTGTACGTCGGACACCCCTCCCACCAGTCGGCCCGCTACCTGCTCGACGTGACCGGGGACGGCCGACCCCGCAGGGAACGGCAGTCCTCCTCCGGGGTGGTCGTCGGCACCGGCACCGGGGCCACCGGCTGGTGCGCCTCGATCGCCCGGGGCCGACCGACCGGCCCGGCGCTGCCCGCCCCGCAGGAGGCGGCCCTGTGCTGGTTCGTCCGGGAGGCGTGGCCCTCCCCGGTCACCGGCGCCGACCTGGTCGCCGGCCGCCTCGACGGCACCGGCGCGCTGGAGCTGACCGCCGAGTCCGACGGCCTGGTGGCCTTCGCCGACGGGCTGGAGGCCGACCGGCTGACGCTGCGCTGGGGCCAGCGGATCCGCCTCGACGTCGCCCCCGGCCGGCTGGCCCTGGTCGAGCCGTAGACCGGTCAGGGGCCACGGGACACGCAGCGCGCCGTCAGGCCCCGGGCGTCACCGGGCGCGCGGGTGTCGTCGGGTGCACGGGTGTCGTCGGGTGCTCAGGGGGTGTCGTCGCCGAGGCGTTGCCGGTTGGCCTCGATCCAGGCGTCCAGGGCCACCGGGTCGTCCGGGTCCACCCCGTCGGCCATCAACTGGGCCACCGCCGCCGTCGCCGGGCTGCGCCGCTCACCGGTCGAGTAGAGCCGGGCGAACTCCGGCACCAGCTCCTCGATCGCCTCGTCGGTCTGGATGCCGGCCCGCTCGGGCAACCCCCGTCGCCGGGCCGCGAACGCCGCCCAGGCACGCAGCACCCGGGGCAGCAGCGCTGCGTCGTCCATGTCCAGCACGGCCCGCCGGTGCACCCAGTCGAGCAGGAACAGCCCGGCCACCGCCGGGCTCCACCGCAGCGGGTCGGCGTCCGGGAAGCTCGCCGAGTGGTCGAAGAGCAACCCCAGGCAGAAGTGCAGCGAGGCCAGTTCGGCGTCGCTGTCGAGGGTGTTCAGCCCGTGCCGGGCCGCCGCGGGAGAGGCCAGGAAGGCGCGGACCAGCGCGGTGCGCTCGTCGGTGTCGAGCGGCTCCGCGGGCCAGCCGGTGGTGTCGGGGCTCGCCTCCGGCAGGACCGCCAACCGCGCCCCGACCAGCGCCCGGTCGGTGGCGAGCGACCCCTCGGCGGGCAGGTCGCCGAGGTCGTCGGTGATCGCCAGATGGCGGCCCACCTCGCCGTGCATCCGGGCCGGGTCCTCCTCGCGGAACCAGGTCAGGTCGTCGTCGGCGCACATCTGCCGGACCTGCTCCAGGATCCGCTCGGCCGGCCCGCCGACGAAGACGTCCTTGGCGATGCCGATGTTGTGGTCGACCAGCGCGACCAGGGCGTGCTCCGGGCCGCCCGTCGCGTCGTCGTAGGCGAAGGTGGCCAGGTAGGAGGTCTGGTCGCCGTACACGTCGCCGTACGCCCAGGTGCCGGTGAGGTGGACCCGGCCGAGCTGACCGGCCCAGGCCGGGGCCTGCGCACCGGGGCGGACCTTCGCCGCGCCCTCGGCATCGGGGACCAGCGCGGCGAAGACCTGGCGGATGGTGGTGGCGGCGGCCGTGCGGCGGCGGGAGGTGGCGGCGAGGAAACCGGAGACGAAGTCCCGGACCGCCGTCTCCCGGTCGGTCTCGGCGATCGCGTAGACGCTGCCCAGCAGCGCCGTGCCGAGCATCTCGGCGTCGAGCGCGCAGTCCAGCCTGGTCACGTCGCGGGCCGCGGAGAGCACCGCGTCGTAGGGGGTCTGTGGCGTGGCCATGGCACGACCCTACGCCGCCGTGCCGCCCCGGACACCCGTGCCGACGGTGGCGTTCGGTGGCGATCGGCCGGGCGGTCACCGGCGGGCGGTACCCGGCGGCCCACGCCCGGCCGCAGGCCGGTCACCGGGCGGCTTCCTCCCAGGCCTGGCGGGCGAGGGCGTACCGGTCGAGGATGGCCCGGACCGGAACGAGGACGTACTCCGCGCCGACCCGGGCGACCTCGTCGGTGAGCCGCTGCTCGGCCCGCCGCCGGGCCCGCCGGGCCGCCCAGCGGACCACCGGTCGGGTCACCGCGGCCAGCAGCAGGCCGGCGAGCAGGCCCCCGAGGAGCAGCACGGTGGGCAGCGGGGCGTCGCCCACCCGGGGGTACTCCAGGGCCGGCAGCCCGAGGGCGCGCAGCGCGTAGCCGAGCACCAGCCAGCCCAGCCCGGCCACGGCGGCGAGGGTGACCAGCCACTGGAGCGCACCCACCAGCCGCCACCAGGCCGGCCGGCGGTCCATGCCCAGGTCGGTGCCGGCGACCGCCCCGTCCAGCGCGTCCGGCAGGTCGGCCAGCCTCGACCGGGCGGCGGCGGTCACCGCGACCGGCCACGGGGCCGGCAGCCGCTCGCCGGACCGGTCGGCGACCGCGCGGATGGCCAACCCGAGAGCGGACTGCTGGGCGGCCGTCGGGTCGGGCACCGAGGTCGCCGCGAGCAGGGGCTCCGCCGGTCGCTGCGGGTCGGTCTCCGGGCCGGGCAGGTGCAGCCGGCGCAGCGGGTCGGGACGCAGCCTGCGCCACCCGCGTACCAGCGGCCAGCCGGTGGCACCACCGGCCCGGTGCCGGTACGCCCCCTCGACCGCGCCTGCCACCGTCGGCACCCCTGCCGCGTCGGCCAGCGCGCGGTCCAGGACCCGGACCGTCGCGGCGTCCGGGACGTGCCCCGGGGCCTCGACGGCGACGAGTTCGCCCAGCGTGGCCACCACCGCGTCGGCGTCACCGGAGAGCCGGCGCAGCGCGGCCTGCCGGTCCGACACCGCCCGTTCCAGCGCCTCCCGCAGCCCGGTCATCCCGGCGGGCTCGACCGCCGTGGTGGCCAGCAGCGGCACCCCGTCGAGCCCGTCGACGTCGAGCAGCCGGCGCAGGTCGGCCAGCACCCGGGGCAGCTCGGCCGGGGGCAACCGGTCGGCCTGGTTGAGCACCACCACGGTCACCTCCCGGTGCCGGTGGAACTCGCGCAGGTAACTCGTGTGGACCACCCGGTCGGCGTACTTCTGCGGGTCGACCACCCAGACCACCAGGTCGACCAGGCCGAGCAGCCGGTCCACCTCCAGCCGGTGGGACCGCTGCACCGAGTCGAAGTCGGGCAGGTCGAGCAGGATCAGCCCGTGCAGGGCGGACTCGTCGTCGCCGTCCAGTGCGCTCTCCCGGACGAACCGGTGCCGGGGCAGCACGCCGACCCAGTCGAGCAGCCGGTTGCCGCCGTCCAGCGGCCCCCAGACGCAGGCGTGCGCGACACCGGTGGTGGGGCGGCGCACCCCGACCGGGGAGAGATCCATCCCGGCCAGGGCGTTGAACAGGCTGGACTTGCCGCTGCCGGTCGCGCCGGCCAACGCCACCACGGTGTGGTCCCGGGACAGCGACAACCGGGTGCCGGCCCGTTCGACCAGGGTGTGTGCACCCACCAACTGGGTGTCGGGCACCTCGCCGTCGACCGCGTCGAGGAACCGGCGGACGGCGTCCAGGCGGGTCACCAGGGCATCGGCGTCGACGCGGCGGTCACCCCGGAGCGCCCCGCGCATCCGGCCGACGATGTTGGTCAACGGATGCCGTCCTCGGAGGTCGGGGTCGGTGTCGGCAGGGCCTGGCCGGACGGGTCCGCGAGGCCGCTGTGGTGCCGGGCCACCTCGACCCGGCCGGCGGCCCGGCGCAGCCCGGCGGCGTCCTGCGCGCCGGGCCGGGCCGCGTCGGTGCGGGTCAGGTAACGGGCCGCCTCCTCGTCGAGCAGCGCGCGGACCCGCTCCAGCAGGTCGCCCCGGGCCTTCGCGGCGAGGGTACGCACCGCCTGGTCACCGAAGATCGCCTGGAGTACGGCCTGCGCGGCGACGGTGGTGCCCGCCCCGGTGGCCACCTCCAGCCCGGTCGGGATGAACGCGGTGGAGGCGAAGACGGCGATCATCACGGCCAGCCCGGTGGCGTTGACCGCGTACGCGGCCGTCCGGGCCACGAACCGCCGGTCGCCGCCCTCCTCCCGAACCAGCTCCAACACCGCGCGCTGCCAGTCCCGGACCAGCCGCTCGGCCCGTTCGGGCAGGTCGGCCCCGGCGTGCGCCAGCGGCGGGTCGAGCAGTGCGGCCCCGGCCGGGTGGGCCTTCCAGGCGGTGTAGGTGTGTTCCGCCGCCTCGGCGGCGACCCCGCGCAGCAGGGTGACCAGCTGCGACTCGATGGCGTGGCGCAGCTCGGTCGCGGGGGTGGCGGGCCGGCCGGTGACGGCGGCGACGAGCCGGTCGCGCAGCCGGCCGATCCGGGCCTCCAGCGTCCGGAAGAACTCCCCGGTGCCGACGAACTCCTGCCAGCGGGCGAGCACCTCGCCGCGGAGCAGCCGGCCGTCCTTCAGCCCCTCGGCCACCGTGCGGTGCGCCCCCTGGTAGGCGGCCCGGACCCGATCGTCGAGCGCGTCGGCGGCGGCCACCTGCTCGTCGGCCGCGTCGGCGAGCGCCTCCACGGTCGGGTGCAGCGAGGCGAGCGCGCCGTCCAGGGTCTGCCGGACCACGGCGGCGCGGGCGTCGGCGTCGGCGGCGAGCCGGGCGAACCAGGCGCCCAGGGGCGCGGTGACCCGGTCGGGCAGCAGGCCCTGGCCGTCGACCCAGGTCTCCGGCAGCACGAACAGCGGCGCCGCGCCCAGCTCCTGGGCGGCGAGCATCTCGGACAGGTGGGCGGCGATCTCGTCGGCGGCCTCGGGGGGCACCCGGTCGAGCACCATGGCGATCGCGGCCCCCCGGGAGCGGGCGGTGCGCAGCAGCTCCCACGGGACGGCGTCGGCGTACCGGGCGGCGGTGGTGACGAAGAGCCAGAGGTCGGCGGCGGCGAGGAGCTGGCCGGCGAGGGCCCGGTTGGCGTCGACCACCGAGTCGATGTCGGGGGCGTCGAGGAAGGCCAGCCCCGGTGCGAGCGCGGGGGCGGTGACCAGGTGCAGCGTGCCCGGGTCCTCGCTGGGCTCGTTGGTCCGGGTGAGGCCGGGCAGCAGCTCACCCTGGCGGAACCAGGCGGAGTCGGCCGGGTTGCAGACCAGCACCGGGGAGCGGGTGGTGGGGCGGAGTACGCCGGCGGCGCTCACCCGGGCCTGCACCAGGCTGTTGACCAGGGTCGACTTGCCGGCACCGGTGGAGCCGCCGACGACCACCAGCAGCGGGGCGTCGAGCCGGGCGAGCCGGGGCAGCAGGTAGTCGTCGAGCTGGTCGGTCAGCGCACGGGCGGTGTGCCGGGCCGGTTCGGCCGAGGGCAGCGCCAGCGGGAACCGGGTCGCGTCGATCGCGGCCCGCAGGCCGGTGAGGGCGGCGGGCAGGCCGTCCCCGGTGGGTCCGGTCGGCGTCTCGTCGATCTCCGGCGGCCCGGTGCGGGCGGCGACGGTGGGCGCACCGGACCGGGTGGCGGGATCGCCGTGCGTCGTCACCGCTAAAGCGTGCCCGACCGAGGCAACAGAGACAACCGGAGGGTAGTAACGGACAGGTTGCGTCGGGTCGGCTCAACTCGACTTGCGCTTTGGCGATCCCGTGGCACTATTGAGTCAAGTTCACTCAACTTGTGGTGCGGTCGCTGCGGGCGACCCTCCCGGGCAGGCCCTCCGACCTGCCCACCCGTAACGAAGCGAGGAAGCGAAGATGGCACGTGCGGTCGGTATCGACCTCGGCACGACGAACTCCTGCGTCAGCGTTCTCGAGGGCGGTGAGCCCACCGTCATCGCCAACGCTGAGGGCTCGCGGACGACCCCGTCGATCGTCGCGTTCGCCCGTAACGGCGAGGTGCTCGTCGGTGAGGTCGCCAAGCGCCAGGCGGTGACCAACCCGGACCGGACCATCCGGTCGGTCAAGCGGGAGATCGGCACCAACTGGACCGTCGACATCGACGGCAAGAAGTACACCCCGCAGGAGATCTCGGCGCGCACGCTGATGAAGCTCAAGCGGGACGCCGAGGCGTACCTGGGCGAGCAGATCACCGACGCGGTGATCACCGTTCCCGCCTACTTCAACGACGGGCAGCGCCAGTCCACCAAGGAGGCCGGTGAGATCGCCGGCTTCAACGTGCTGCGGATCGTCAACGAGCCGACCGCGGCGGCCCTGGCCTACGGGCTGGACAAGGGCTCCAAGGAGCAGACCGTCCTCGTCTTCGACCTGGGCGGCGGCACCTTCGACGTGTCCCTGCTGGAGCTGGCCGAGGGCGTCGTCGAGGTCAAGTCGACCAGCGGTGACAACCAGCTCGGCGGCGACGACTGGGACCAGCGGGTCATCGACCACCTGGTCAAGACGTTCCGGGGCGAGCACGGCATCGACCTGGCCCAGGACAAGATGGCCCTCCAGCGGCTCCGCGAGGCGGCCGAGAAGGCCAAGATCGAGCTGTCCGCGGCGGCCACCACCAACATCAACCTGCCGTACATCACCGCCGGCTCGGCCGGCCCGCTGCACCTGGACGTGACGCTCAGCCGCGCCGAGTTCCAGCGGATGACGCAGGACCTGCTGGACCGCTGCAAGGGCCCGTTCGAGCAGGCCGTGAAGGACGCCGGCGTCAAGATCTCCGACGTCGACCACGTGATCCTGGTCGGCGGCTCCACCCGGATGCCGGCCGTGACCGACCTGGTCAAGCAGCTCACCGGCCGCGACCCCAACAAGGGCGTCAACCCGGACGAGGTCGTCGCCGTCGGCGCGGCCCTGCAGGCCGGTGTGCTCAAGGGCGAGGTCAAGGACGTCCTGCTGCTCGACGTGACCCCGCTGAGCCTGGGCATCGAGACCAAGGGTGGCATCTTCACCAAGCTCATCGAGCGCAACACCACCATCCCGACCAAGCGCTCCGAGGTCTTCACCACGGCCGACGACAACCAGCCGTCGGTGCTGATCCAGGTGTTCCAGGGCGAGCGCGAGATCGCGGCGTACAACAAGAAGCTCGGCACCTTCGAGCTGACCGGCCTCCCGCCGGCGCCGCGCGGCGTGCCGCAGGTCGAGGTCACCTTCGACATCGACGCCAACGGCATCGTCAACGTGCACGCCAAGGACCTGGGCACCGGCAAGGAACAGAAGATGACGATCACCGGCGGCTCCTCGCTGCCGAAGGACGACATCGAGCGGATGCGCCGGGACGCCGAGGAGCACGCCGACGACGACAAGCGTCGCCGGGAGGAGGCCGAGGCCCGCAACGTGGCCGAGGCGCTCCAGTGGCAGACCGAGAAGTTCCTCGCCGAGAGCGGCGACAAGCTGCCCACCGAGAACCGGGACCAGCTCAACGAGGCCCTCGGTGAGCTGCGTGGCGCGCTCGGCGGCCAGGACATCGAGAAGATCAAGGCGGCCCACGAGCGGCTGGCCCAGGTCTCCCAGCAGGCCGGTTCGCTGCTCTACGCGCAGCAGGCCGAGCAGGGCGAGCAGCCGGGCGAGGCCGGTCCGGGCGCGGGTGCGGCCGGCGCGGGCGCGGCCGGTGCGGCCGGTGGCCCGAAGGCCGGTGGCGCGGACGACGTGGTCGACGCGGAGATCGTGGACGAGGACAAGAAGTGACGGTCCGCACCGGCACCGCACAGGGATCGAGGTAGTCGTATGACGGAGAAGCCACGAGCCGCCGACCCGGGCGCCTCCGGGCCGGCGCCGGGTGGCTCCGCGCCCGCCGACGACGGGCCGCGGGTCGTCATCCGGGACGATCACCAGCTCGGTAGGACCGAGGACCCCCCCGCCGCCGCCGACGCCGGGGCGGACGTCCCGGCCGAAGGGCTGGTCGAGGAGGCCGAGGTGGTGGTCGACGAGATCGAAGCCGAGGCGACCACGCTCGACGACCCGGCGCCGACCGGCCCGCCG
The DNA here is from genome assembly GCF_900090265.1 of Micromonospora rifamycinica. Classification (NCBI taxonomy): domain Bacteria; kingdom Bacillati; phylum Actinomycetota; class Actinomycetes; order Micromonosporales; family Micromonosporaceae; genus Micromonospora; species Micromonospora rifamycinica. Next base: position 4,271,634 of record NZ_LT607752.1, on the reverse strand, counting down.
GTGGTGGACGCCCCCGCCCAGCCGGTCGACGGCAGCGCGACGGGCTCGCCGCTCGGCGCCGAGTTGGAAGCCGTCCGCGGCGAGTTGGACGAGCGGACCCGGGACCTGCAACGGGTGTCGGCCGAGTACGCCAACTACCGCAAGCGGGTGGACCGCGACCGGGGCGTGGTGCAGGAGCAGGCGACCGGCTCGGTACTCGCGGCGCTGCTGCCGATCCTGGACGACCTGGACCGGGCCCGGGAGCACGGCGACCTGGTCGGGCCGTTCGGCACGGTGGCCGAGCAGCTCACCACGGCGCTGGGCAAGTTCGGCCTCACGCCCTTCGGCGAACAGGGCGACCCGTTCGACCCCACCCGGCACGAGGCGGTCGCGCACCAGACCTCACCGGACGTCGAGGAGCCCACCTGCGTGCAGGTGATGCGCCGGGGGTACCTGCTCGGCGAGCGGCTGCTGCGGCCGGCGATGGTCGCGGTCGCCGACCCGGAATAGTGCACGGCCATCCGGTCGCCCCGCCCGCCGTCCCCGGCGGGCGGGGCGACCGGGCCACATCTCACTCAAGGGGGTGGACCGGTGAGCTCCAAGGACTGGATCGAGAAGGACTTCTACGCCACGTTGGGCGTGGAGAAGTCCGCCTCCTCTGACGAGATCAAGAAGTCGTACCGGAAGCTGGCGCGGGAGTCGCACCCGGACCACAACCCCGGCGATCCGCAGGCCGAGGAGCGGTTCAAGGGCGTCTCCGAGGCGTACGCGGTGCTCGGCGACGACACCAAACGCCGCGAGTACGACGAGATGCGCTCGCTGTTCGGCTCGGGCGCGTTCCGCCGGGGCGCGGGTGGTGCGGGTCAGCCCGGCGGCGTCCCGTTCGACGTCTCCGACCTGTTCGGCGGCGGCGGTGGCGGGGACACCCGGTTCGGCGGCGGCGGCTTCACCGACCTGTTCAGCTCGATCTTCTCCGGCGGTTCCGGTGGCCCCGGTGCGTCGCGGGCGCGGGGTCCGGCCCGGGGCCGGGACGTGGAGGCCGAGGTCGCCCTCGACTTCGGCGACGCGGTCCGGGGCGTGACCCTGCCGTTGAGCCTGCGGGCACCCGGGATCTGCGACACCTGTCACGGCAACGGCGCCAAGCCGGGTACCCAGCCGACCACCTGCCCGGTCTGCCACGGTGCCGGAGTGACCACCCGTGACCAGGGGTCGTTCAGCTTCTCCGAGCCGTGCCGCAACTGCCAGGGCGTCGGGACGATCGTCGAGGAGAAGTGCCCCGAGTGCCGGGGCACCGGCGGGGTCACCAAGACCCGCACGCTGAACGTCCGCTTCCCCGCCGGGGTGGCTGACGGCCAGCGCATCCGGCTGGCCGGGCGGGGCGAGCCGGGCCAGCGCGGCGGGCCGGCGGGTGACCTGTTCGTCCAGGTGAAGGTCCGCCCGGACGAGCTGTTCGGGCGTACCGGCGACGACCTGACCCTGGTCGTGCCGATCACCTTCGCCGAGGCGGTGCTCGGCACCGACCTGCGGGTGCCCACGTTGGACGGCGCGGTGACCCTGCGCGTCCCGCCGGGCACCCCGTCCGGGCGGGTGCTGCGGGCCCGGGGCAAGGGTGTGGTCCGGCGGGACGGCCAGGCCGGCGACCTGCTGGTCACGCTGGACGTGGTGGTGCCGGCGACGGTGTCGGACGAGGCACGGGCGGCCCTGGAGTCGTTCGCCGCCGCGACGCCGCCGGCGGCCCGGGAACATCTCGACGCGCGGGTGCGTCGGGTCGGTTGACCGGTGGACGGGTGCGGAGGTGAGTGGGATGTCGGACGGGTTCGTCGGTTCGGGTGACCCTGCCTACGAGGCCAAGGTGCTGATGATCTCGGTCGCGGCACGGATGGCGGGCATGCACCCGCAGACGCTGCGTCAGTACGACCGGCTCGGCCTGGTGCAGGCCGGCCGGGCGGCCGGTGGCGGCCGACGCTACAGCGTGCGCGACGTGGTGCTGCTGCGCGAGGTGCAGCGGCTCAGTCAGGACGAGGGCGTCAACCTGGCCGGGGTGAAGCGGATCATCGGCCTGGAACGCCTGGTGGAGCAGGCCCAGCAGCGGGTGGCCCGGCTGGAGGCGGAGCTGGATGCCGCGTACCGGCGGATCGCCGAGCTGGAGACGCTGGCCAGCGGTTTCTCCCGGGGTGACCTGGTGCCGACCAGCCGCACCTCGACGGCGCTTGTCGTCTGGCGTCCCCGCCGTACCCCCGGCCGCTGACCGCCGGCCCGCCCGGTGTGCCGGGTGGGCGCGGCGGTGCCCCGGTGCCGGACGCCGCCGTGTCGTGGTCGGCGGGCTGGACGGGTGGGCGTGGTGCCGGCGGGGATCGCGGATTCCGCAGCGGCACGGCGGCTGCTCCGCTAACCTCTCAATCAGGACCGACCGGATAATCCGGGCTCCGATGGCGGGGGGAACCGTGGCGGAATCGGCGAAGAAGGTGGCCCGGCAGGCCGAGAAGCGGCTCGACAAGGTGGCCGAGAACGTCCGGGAGCAGTTCGACCGGGTCACCGGGGGCAAGTTCTCCGACACGGTGAAGAACGGCAGGTTCGCCGACCCGGCCGACCGGGGCGTGGACCGGGGGCGGGCCGAGGAGCGACACCGGGACCAGGGCGGATCGGAAGGCTGACGATCCGCCGACGTGCGGGCCGGGATCCACGGGGGATCCCGGCCCGTTCGCCGTCCTGTCGCCCGATCACCCGCCTACCCGGACGACTCGCCCGCTGGGCCTCCGTAGATTGCAGAGAGTAACTTTCCGTAAGGTTGCCCATCGTGACCGAGGCGGCTCCCCCTGCCTGTCACCCTGCTCCGCTTTGCTCTGCTGCCATCGCGGCACCACCCGATGTGGCCTGCAGTTGAGCATTGAGAGCGCTCTCTGCTCGCATCAAGGTGCAGCTACCCATCGTGACTGTCGCTGTCAGGGCGGCAGAGCAAAGGGTGCGGGGGTGGATGGTGGGGGTGGGGCCTCGATGGCACTGCGTGATGGGCCGGAGTCGTCGTACCTCGCCGGGTCGCACAGTGGCCGCGGGGAGGGGGACGACGTGATCGCTCCGGCGCTTCGCCACCCCGGCCGGTCGCCGGTGGAATGCGAAGGCGCCGGTACGACCGGAGGGGCCGTCGTCGGTGCCGGGCAGCCGACCGCCGCTGCGGCCGGGCCGGGGTGCCCGCTCAGCCGAGGCGGCGGTTGTCCCGGACCAGGCCGCCCTCGCACCAGTCGTGGTAGGTGAAGAGTTCCTGTCGGGCCAGCAGCACCCGGCTGTTGTGCGCCCAGTTGCGCACCAGTTCGTCGCCGTCGCGTTCGGCCTGCTCCACGAGCTTGCGGAAGCGCCGCCGGGGATGGGCGCGGAAGTTCGTCCGGATGCCGTCGGCCGCGTAGATGTAGAGGCAGTGCAGGGCGAACCGGCGGGCCGGACAGGCCGGATCCATGGCCAGCTCGAAGAGGGTGGACACCAGGTGGTCACCGGCGACCAGCAGGTCCCAGTCCTGTGGTAGGGAGGTCAACGGCACCGAGTCGGGTTGGTAAGCCCAGGCCCGCAACTCCGTCGGCGACGGGTCGACGGGGTTGGCGAAGCCGCGGAACGTCGGACCCTGCGCGTTCACCGGCAACCTTCCGCTCGCAGCCGCGGGGCGCCTCCGGCCACCCGCGGACCCTGGCTTGCTGGGGCGCAACGCTAGCCGCCGCCGCCCGGCCGGCGGAAGACCCCGCCGGGCGCAATTATGCAACGGAGTCCCTGGCCAGGCCGCCCAACAAGTCGACCTGGCCAGGGGATTCTCACTCGGTGGCGGGGACCGGCCGGGGATGCTGGGCGGCGATCCGTCGCCGGAGCCGCTGCTTGAACCAGCGCATGTCGGGCAGTCGGGCGAGCATCGGCCCAGTGATCACGGTGATCAGCACGTACGCCGTGGCGAGCGCCGCCAGCTTGGGCTCGACGGTGCCGGCGGCGACGGCGAGACCCGCGATGACGATGGAGAACTCGCCACGCGGCATCAACGCGAAGCCGGCCCGCCAGCGGCCGGGCTCGGCGATCCCGGCCCGTCGGGCCGCCAGGTAGCCGGTGAGCAGCTTCGTCCCCATGGTGACCACGGCCAGCACGATCGCGGGCAGCAGCACCGGCGGCATGTCCCGGGGGTCGGTGACCAGGCCGAAGAAGACGAAGAAGACCGCGGCGAAGAGGTCCCGCAGCGGGGAGAGCAGCTCGGTGGCGTGGTGCGCCACCGGCCCGGACAGGGCGATGCCGACCAGGAACGCCCCGACGGCGGCGGAGACCTGGAGCCGGGCGGCGATGCCGGCGACCAGCAGGGTCAGGCCGAGCACCCCGAGCAGCAGGGCCTCCGGGTCCTTCGCCGAGAGGGCGGCGGAGATCAGGTGGCCGAAGCGGATGGCGACCACCAGCACGACCACCACGGTGAGCACCGCGATGCCCAGCGCCATCCCGCCCTTGACCAGGCCCACGCCGGCCAGCAGCGCGGTGACCAGCGGCAGGTAGAGGGCCATCGCCAGGTCCTCGATCACCAGCACGGAGAGGATGACCGGGGTCTCCCGGTTACCGACCCGGCCGAGGTCGCCGAGGACCTTGGCGATCACCCCGGAGGACGAGATCCAGGTGATGCCGCCGAGCACCACGGCGGCCACCCAGCCCCAGCCGAGCAGCAGTGCGAAGCCGAAACCGGGCAGGGCGTTGAGCGCCGCGTCGATCAGGCCGGCCGGGGCCGCCGAGCGCAGATTGCCGACCAGCTCGTTGGCGCTGTACTCCAGGCCGAGCATGACCAGCAGCAGGATGACGCCGATCTCGGCGCCGACGGCGAAGAACTCCTCGCTCGCGGCCAGCGGGAGCAGGCCACCGTGGCCGAACGCGAGACCGGCGAGCAGGTAGAGGGGGATGGGGGAGACGCCGAACCGGCGGCTGAGCCGGCCGAGCAGCCCGAGCAGGAGCAGGAGCGCGCCGACCTCGATGAGCAGGGTCGTGGTTTCGTGCATCCGCCTCAGCCGTCCGGGTCACTGTCGGCGAGGATGGCGGTCACCCCGTCGAGACCCTGCCGGGTACCGACCACGACCACCACGTCACCGGCCGCGAAGCGGAAGGTGGGATCGGGCGAGACGTTGACCTCGCCCTGCCGGAGCACCGCCACGATCGAGGCGCTGGTGCGGGTGCGTGCCTTGGTGTCACCGAGCCGCTTGTTGACGTACTTCGAACCGGCCGGGATGGCGATCTGCTCGGTGAGCAGCCCGGCCGCCTGGTCGCGCAGACCGGAGAGCTGACCCAGCATCAGCGACGCGCCGAGGATGTCGGCCAGCGCCTCGGCCTCGTCGTCGGTGAGCGGGATGTCATGCTGGCAGGAGTCAGGATCATCCGGGTCATAAAGGACAAGATCGCGGCGGCCATTGCGGTGGGAGACCACTCCGAGCCGACGTCCGGACTCCGTCATCAGGTCATGACGTACGCCGATTCCCGGTAGGGCGGTCTGTTCGACACGTACTCGCACGGACGAGAGGCTATACCCTGCGCCCAAGCTGGGCCTGCTGGACGTCTGCCCTGCTCGCGCCGCCCTCACCCACCGCCACCGCCCGTGTCCACCCACCCCTCGACGGGTCACCCCGCCCGCTGCGCCCGCCCATTCGGTCAACCCCGCCCCGCCGGGTCAACCACGCCCCGCCCGGTCACCCGCCCCCGCCGCTCCCGCCCCGCCCGGTCGCTGCGCCCGCGTCCACATGTAGATCTTGGAAGTTTTCGGCCCCCAGGGGGGCCGTTTGCTACCAAGATTCACTCCGACTCGGCCCGATTGGCGGGCCGGTCGGATCAGGACGTGGGTTTGCGCGGTGTGACGTAGGTTCCCTTGCCCTGGTGCCCTTCGATCAGGCCCTCGGCCTGGAGGATCAGCAGTGCGGAGCGCACGGGTTCGGCGGACACCTCATAGTGCGCGATCATTTCACGCAGGGACGGCAACTTGTCGCCCGGCGAGTACTCGCCGGAGGCGATCTTGTCGCGGATGTCTTGGGCGATGCGCTGACGGTCGGAAACTCGGGGCATGGCGGCAACTCCTGGTAGGCCCCAAGATCCTCCCATGGCAGGACGCGACCCGCCAAGACTTCGCGTGCTTTGCATGGTGAGTGGTTGTCTTCAAATGGTTTGCATTGTATGTTGCTTCGGCGGGGCCTTCAGCGGAAAGCCTGGTAGGCAAACCGGCCTCCGGTTGGCATCCGTGGGCTGGCACGACTGGTTCGACAAGCGCACCGGTCGTGCCAGCCCTGAACCTGTCGATCAGGTGAAGCGGCTCTGTCGTCGTACTGCCGAGCAGGGCTGCGGCGGCAGGGCGGGCGGCCCGGTCGGACCGGTATTCCGACCGGGCCGCCCTTCCACCCTGTCACCACCGCACCGACCCCTGTCACCACCGCACCGACCCCTGTCACCACCACGCCGATCCCTATCGCCACCGCACCGACCCCCTCGCACCACGCCGATCCGTCGGAACAGCCGACCGTCCAGGAGAAACCGTGATGACAGATCCACTCGTCGAGGCCGACGGTGCGGGGTCCGATCCCGTTCGACACCGCCATCGGGCCGATGTTGCTCGTGTCCGGGACGACGGGTTGCCGGGCGCCGCTCCGGCCCTCCGCGCCGACGGGGGGCGGCGGGGATGACCGGGCGGTACGTCGTGCACCTGCCGGTCGTCGCCGCGGATCTGGAGCGGGCCAGGATGCTCGCCCGGACGGCGGCCCGCTCGCTGGCTTTCCTCGCCCACGTCGACCCCGGCGAGACCACCGTCTCGGCAGAGGACGATCAGGGGGTACGCCACCGGGTCTTCTGCGACGTCCGGCTGGAGACCGGCCGCCGGTGTGTGCTGCGGGCCGACCACGAGACGCCCTGCACGTCCCGCCTGCCCCGCCGGCCACCGAACGCCGTCCGTCACCGAGGAGTGTGACCCACGCCACGTTGGCAGAGTTGAGTGGAATAGGCTCAACTCTGGTGGTGTCTCTTACTAGTGGACACGCCGATCCCGGGGGAGCCCATGAACACGGAACGACTCACCACCAAGAGCCGCGAAACCATCACGGGTGCCGTCGCGCTGGCCAACCAGCGTGGCCACGCCACCGTGGAATCCTGGCACCTGCTGTCGGCCCTGCTCGACACCGACGGCTCGACCGCCGCCGGCCTGCTGCGCGCCGTCGGTGCCGAACCCGCCGAGCTGCGCCGGGTCGCCCAGCGCGCGGTCGACGCGCTGCCCGCCGCCCGTGGTTCCAGTATCGCCGAGCCCACCCTGGCCCGCGAGTTCGTCAACGCCATCGGGGCCGCCGAGCAGATCGCCCGGCCGCTCGGCGACGAGTACACCTCCACCGAGCACCTGCTCGCCGGCCTGGCCCGGGTGGGTGGCGCGGTGTCCGACGCGCTGAAGGCCGCCGGGGCCACCGAGGAGAACCTGGTCGCCGCGTTCCCCACCGTGCGTGGCGGGGACCGTCGGGTCACCACCGCCGACCCGGAGCAGACCTACCAGGCGCTTACCAAGTACGGCGTCGACCTCACCGCCAGCGCCCGGGACGGCAAGATCGACCCGGTGATCGGCCGGGATTCGGAGATCCGTCGGGTGATCCAGGTGCTCTCCCGGCGTACCAAGAACAACCCGGTGCTGATCGGCGAGCCCGGCGTCGGCAAGACCGCGATCGTCGAGGGCCTGGCCCAGCGGATCGTGGCCGGTGACGTGCCCGAGTCGCTGCGCGACAAGAAGCTGGTCTCGCTCGACCTCGGCGCGATGGTCGCCGGGGCGCAGTACCGGGGTCAGTTCGAGGAGCGGCTCAAGTCCGTCCTGGAGGAGATCAAGAACTCCAACGGCCAGGTCATCACGTTCCTCGACGAGCTGCACACCGTGGTCGGCGCGGGCAAGGGCGAGGGCTCGATGGACGCCGGCAACATGCTCAAGCCGATGCTGGCGCGCGGTGAGCTGCGGATGGTCGGCGCGACCACCCTCGACGAGTACCGCGAGCACATCGAGAAGGACCCGGCCCTGGAGCGTCGCTTCCAGCCGGTGCTGGTCGGCGAGCCGACCATCGAGGACACCATCGGCATCCTGCGCGGCCTCAAGGAACGCTACGAGGTGCACCACGGCGTCCGGATCACCGACGCCGCCCTGGTCGCCGCAGCGTCGCTGTCCGACCGGTACATCACCGACCGGTTCCTGCCGGACAAGGCGATCGACCTGGTGGACGAGTCCGCGTCCCGGCTCCGGATGGAGATCGACTCCCGGCCGGTCGAGGTGGACGAGATCGAGCGCGCGGTCCGCCGGCTGGAGATCGAGGAGATGGCGCTGGCCAAGGAGCCCGACGCCGCCTCCGCCGAGCGGCTGGAGCGGCTGCGCAAGGAGCTGGCCGACAAGCGTGAGCAGCTCACCGCGCTGTCCGAGCGCTGGCAGACCGAGAAGAGCCACATCGCCAAGCTCTCCACCGCCAAGGAGGAGCTGGAACGTCTCGGCGGCGAGGCCGAGCGGGCCGAACGCGACGGCGAGCTGGAACGCGCCGCCGAGCTGCGCTACGGCCGGATTCCGGCGCTGAAGGCCGACCTGGCCAGGGCCGAGGAGGAGCTGGCCCGGCTCCAGGCCGACGGCGCGATGCTCAAGGAGGAGGTCGGTGCGGATGACATCGCCGCCGTCGTCGCCTCCTGGACCGGCATCCCGGCCGGCCGGCTGCTGGAGGGCGAGACCGCCAAGCTGCTGCGGATGGAGGAGTCGCTGGGCGGCCGGGTGGTCGGCCAGGCCGAGGCCGTCGGTGCCGTCTCCGACGCGGTACGCCGAGCCCGGGCCGGTGTCGCCGACCCGGACCGCCCCACCGGCAGCTTCCTGTTCCTCGGCCCCACCGGCGTCGGCAAGACCGAGCTGGCCAAGGCGCTCGCCGAGTTCCTCTTCGACGACGAGCGGGCCATGGTCCGCATCGACATGAGTGAGTACGGCGAGAAGCACTCCGTCGCCCGCCTGGTGGGTGCCCCGCCCGGTTACGTCGGCTACGAGGAGGGCGGCCAGCTCACCGAGGCGGTGCGCCGCCGGCCGTACTCGGTGATCCTGCTGGACGAGGTGGAGAAAGCCCACCCGGACGTCTTCGACATCCTGCTCCAGGTGCTCGACGACGGTCGGCTCACCGACGGCCAGGGTCGTACGGTCGACTTCCGCAACGCGATCCTGATCCTGACCTCCAACCTGGGCTCGTCGGTGATCAGCGACCTGACGCTCGCCGAGGAGCAGCGCCGGGAGGGGGTGCTCGCGGTGGTCCGCTCGCACTTCAAGCCGGAGTTCCTCAACCGGCTCGACGACATCGTGGTCTTCGCCGCGCTGCGCGGGGACGACCTGCGGGCCATCGTCGACATCCAGCTCGACCGGCTGCGTCGGCGGCTCGGCGACCGCCGGCTGGCGCTGGACGTCACCGACACCGCCCGGACCTGGCTCGCCGAGCACGGGTACGACCCGATCTACGGTGCCCGCCCGCTGCGCCGCCTGGTCCAGTCGGCCATCGGCGACCAGCTCGCCAAGGCCCTGCTGGGCGGCGTGATCCGGGACGGCGACACGGTGCGGGTCGAGCTGTCCGACGGCAAGGACGGCCTGACCGTCACCGCCGCCTGACCGCCGCACCCGCCGCGCCGACCCCGCCACCCCGCCACCCCGGCGGGGTCGGCCCGTCCACCGCCGTCCTCCCGCTCCCTCTCCCCGCCGACCGCTCCCTCTCCCCGCCCGCCCCGCCCGCCCCGCCCGCCCCGCCCTCCCCGCCCGCCCCGCCCGCCCCGCCCGCCCCGCCCGCCCCGCCCGCCCCGCCCGCCTCCCCGCCCGCCCCGGTGATCAAGAGGTTTACGTCAGGCGAGCGCTTTCCCTGGACGTAAACCTCTTGATCGACCCCGCCGTCGGCCCGCCCGCCCCGGTGATCAAGAGGTTTGCGTCGCCGGGAGCGCTTTCTGGTGACGTAAACCTCTTGATCACCGCGGTTGGGCAGGGGGCTGGGTGCGGGGCGCGGTGGGTTGGGCGGAGGCGCGGTGGGTTGGGCGGAGGAGGGGTGGGTTGGGCGGAGGTGCGGTGAGTGGTAGGGGGCGGGGTGGGTGGTCAGGGGCGCGGCGGGGAAAGGATGGGGACATGTTCGGGATGCGGAAGAAGAGCGGCGATTCGGAGTTGGACGCCGCCGTGCGGGAACTCGCCGAGGCGGACACCGTGGCCTTCGGCGGGGTGGGGTTCGCCGGCACGCTACTGCCGGTGACCGAGGCGTACCGACGGGTCGCCGAGGCGCTCGTGCAGCGCCCCCGGCAGGCCCGCGAACAGGTCGACTGGCTGCTGCGGCACGGCTCGCCCGCCGGCCGGGCCTACGCGGCGACGCTGCTGGAGGGGGTCGGGCGGGCGGCGGGTCGGGACGCCTGGGCGGCGCTGCGCGACGACGATGGAGAGTTCACCACCTTCGACGGCTGCCTGATGGGCACCACCACGCTGGGTGGGTACGCGGCCGACCGGCTGGCCGCCCGACCACCCGACCGGGACACTGAGTAGTTGACCGATCACTCAGGATAGGCAGAGTTTCCCCAGGTGCGCGGGGTGCGCGGGGTTGTTACCGTCTCCGCCGACGCACTTGGGGAGGTGGTCGGGGTGAACGGTCCGATGGCGTACGTCGTGGCGACGCTGGGATGTCTGATCGGGGTCGCCGGGATCGTGGTGGCGGTGGTGGCCCTGCGTAAGGGGCGTAAGCCGACCCGCCCCCCGGCGACGGCGAAGGACCCGTTCCGCGACACCGACTCCGACGCGCTGCGCGGTGACCCCCGCAAGCTCAAGCCCGGCGACATCGTCGAGATCCGCCGGGTGTCGTACGCGGTCCGTGGCTCGGTGCACCTGGTCGAGGGCGGCTGGAGCTGGGCCGAGCACCTGCTGGACACCGTGGAGGGCGACAAGCGCTGGCTCTCCGTCGAGGAGGACCCCGACCTGGAGCTGGTGCTCTGGACGGCCGAGCCGGCCGCTACGGTCACCCCGGGCGCACCCACCCTCGACTTCGCCGGCCGCCGCTACTCCTGGGAGGAGTCCGGCCAGGCCCGCTACTCGGCCACCGGCAGCACCGGCCTCGACCCGTACGGCACGGTCCGCTACCACGACTACCGGGGGCAGGGCGACGAGCGGCTCTCCTTCGAGGCGTACGGCGAAGCCGGCTGGGAGGTGGGCCGGGGCGAGCGGCTGCACCGCGCCGACGTGATGGTGTACCCGCAGTCCGCACCGGAAGCGCCCTGATCGTGCTGGTGAGCCTGGACGCCCCCTACGTCGACACCTGCGCCGCCGACCTGAGCCTGGCGCTAGGTGGCCCGGAACGCCCCGCGCTGCACGTCCGTGAGCTGACGCTGCCCGGCGGCATCCGGCTGCGGCTGCGCCTGCTCGGTGCCTCCCACCAGGTCGTGCTCACCGCCCCGACCGGCGATGTCGACGCGGCTGGCGGTGCCGTCCCGACCGGGGATGCCGTCCCGACCGGCGGTGCCGTCCCGACCGGCGGTGCCGTCCCGACCGGGGGTGTCGGCGCGGCTGGCGGTGCCGGCGCGAACGCGCCGATCCGACCCGGGGCGGCGAGCACTGCGGGTGGGTTGGTCGAGACGGTCGCCTGCCTGCCCGGACGGTCCCCGCACCTGCCCGGCACTCTGCACGACGAGGCGGGCGGCTACCGGTTCACCGCCTCCGTGCTGCGCCCCGCCGTGGGTGAGCTGCACACCCGGATCGCCACGCTCCGCGCCGAGCTGGCCGACGACCCGTACGCCCTGGTCGGCGTCTTCCCCGGCGACCCGGACGCGGTCACCGCGCTGGCGGTCCGCCCCGACGCGCCGGACGGGTCGGTGCGTTGGCGCACCTGGCACGCGTACCCGCAGACCAACGAACTGGTCCTGACCGAGACGGCGGTGGCCCTCCCACGAGCCCCGCAGCCGCGATTTGAGGAGGCCCCCGTGAGCGTGAGGAGTGAGCCGGGTTTGCGAGCCCCGCAGTCGCGAACGGAGGGGGATCGGTGAGCGTGAGGAGTGAGCCGGGTTTGCGAGCCCCGCAGTCGCGAACGGAGGGGGATCGGTGAGCGTGAGGAGTGAGCCGGGTTTGCGAGCCCCGCAGTCGCGAACGGAGGGGGATCGGTGAGCGTGAGGAGTGAGCCGGGTTTGCGAGCCCCGCAGTCGCGAACGGAGGGGGATCGGTGAGCGTGAGGAGTGAGCCGGGTTTGCGAGCCCCGCAGTCGCGAACAAAGGAGTTCCGGTGACGTACCGACGCTGGTTCGTGGTGGGGGTGGCCTTCGCGGTCATCGGTGCGCTGGTCGCCGCCTTCGCCATCTTCTACGGCAACTTCTCCCCCCGGGGTTACATCGAGGACCGCTACACCCGGGCGGCGAGCCGGGACATCGGGCGGGACGCCATGGCGTACACCTCGAACCGGACCCCGAGCCAGGTGGCGGACGACGTCACCGGCGCCTGGAAGCCGGCCGACCAGTACGTCGACGGCAGCGGCGTCTACCTGCGCTACGACGACGATTCGCTGGTGATCCTGCCGATCGCGGCCGGCTCGCTGATCCTGCTGGAGCGGATGCGTACCGCCTACCCGCGCTACCACTCGACGGTCGGCAACCACTGGGGCTGGGGGCGGGGCAGTACGGTACGCGGCGGCGGCCCCGGCTCCGGCAAGTAGCGCCCACCGATTCCCGACCGAACGAACCCCTGGAGCACGCTGTGCAGAACCTGGTCACCGATCTGCTGGTCACCCTCGCCTACGGGGTGGTCGGCGTCGTCCTGATGGCCATCGGCTACGTGCTGGTCGACGTGGCCACCCCGGGCAAGCTCCATGAGCTGATCTGGACCGAACGCAACCGCAACGCGGCGCTGCTGCTCACCTCGAACCTGGCCGGCGTCGGCATCATCGTGGTCGCCGCGATCGCCGCCAGCGAGGACGACTTCCTGCTCGGCCTGGTCGGTTCCGCCGCGTACGGGATCGTCGGCCTGGTCATCATGGCCCTGGCGTTCGTGCTGCTCGACGCGTTGACCCCGGGCAAGCTGGGCACGCTGCTGGTCGACCAGCAGCCGCACCCGGCGGTCTGGGTGTCGGCGGTGGTGCACCTCGCCACCGGCGCGATCATCGCCGCCGCCATCAGCTGATGACCACGGCGAAGCAGCCGGCGAAGCCGAAACAGAACGCCGGTGCCTGGGTCGTCTGGATCGTCCTCGGCCTGGTCGTGGTGGTCTGCGTGGGCAGCAGCATCTTCAACCGGGACTCCGGGGGCACCACCGTGCCCGCCCCGGCGGCCGACGAGCGCGCCGACACCGTGCCGCTGCTCGTGCAGGCGGCCGAGAGCCAGGGCATCTGCTACGGCTGGCGGCTGGAGAGGTCGTCCGGCGCGGAGGTGAGCGTCGGCTCCAACCTCGGCGACGGGGTGCCGGTGACCGAGGACGCCCGCTGCCCCCGGTGGGTGGAGGTCCGGGCCCGGGTCATGTACACCGCGGAGAGCAGTGAGAGCAACGACTGGGCGACGGTCACGGTCTCCGGCTCGGGCGACTTCTCCCGCGCCGACCTCTACGCCGTCGATACCGGCCTGACCCGGTTCGGCCTGCACGAGGACGTGTTCGTGGACGACCCGGGCTGGGCGATCTGCCGCGCCGCCGTGGCATTGCCGCTGCTGGTCGCCGAGACGGGGGCGGCACCACCGGCCGCCACCCCGTCCGCGGACCCCGACGCGGTGGCGGCCCCGCTGCCGGACACCGGCAGCGACTTCTGGCGCGACCGCTGGGGTACGGTGCTGGCCGCCGCCGGTCTGCTGCTGGTCGCCGCGCTGCTGATCACCGTCGGGTTCGTCCAGCGCGGCCGGCAGCGGGCGGCGGCCCCGGCCGGGCGTACCCGGGGGACACGGTGACCACGGTCGACGACACCCCGGCGGTCCGGCCGCGCTGGCGGCTGGCCCGCGCGGCGGTGCTGGTCGCGGTCTTCGTCTGCGCCGCCTGCGGCCTGGTGTACGAGCTGGCTCTGGTCGCGCTCGGCAGCTACCTGATCGGTGACACGGTCGGGCAGGCGTCGATCGTGCTCGGGGTGATGGTCTTCGCGATGGGGGTCGGCGCGCTGGTCGCCAAGCCGTTGCAGCCCCGGGCCGCCGCCGCGTTCGCGGTGATCGAGCTGACCCTGGCGCTGCTCGGCGGCCTGTCGGTGCTCGGCCTCTACGCCGCGTTCGCCTGGCTCGACCTGTACGGCCCGGCGCTGGTCGGCACCGCGTTCGTGCTGGGTCTGCTGATCGGCGCGGAGATCCCGTTGCTGATGGTGATGCTGCAGCGCATCCGTGAGCAGGCCGCCGGCAGTGCGGTCGCCGACCTGTTCGCCGCCGACTACGTCGGCGCGCTGCTCGGCGGGCTGGCCTTCCCGTTCCTGCTGATCCCGGTCTTTGGCCAGCTCAAGGGTGCCCTGGTGGTCGGCGCGGTGAACGCGGTGGCCGGTCTCGCCCTGGTCTGCACGGTGTTCCGCGCCGAGCTGAGCCGCCGGGCGCGGCTCGTGCTGGGCGCCGGCTCCGTCGTGGTCGCCCTCTGCCTGGGGTACGCCTGGGTCACCGCCGCCGACTTCGAGGTGACCAGCCGCCAGCAGCTCTACCGGGATCCGGTGGTGCACGCCGAACGCTCCCGTTACCAGGAGATCGTGTTGACCCGGTCGGTGCGCGAGGTCGGCCACCCCGACACCGACCTGCGGCTGTTCCTCAACGGTGACCTCCAGTTCAGCTCGATCGACGAGTACCGCTACCACGAGGCGCTGGTGCATCCGGCGATGCGCGGCCCGCGCGGCGAGGTGCTGGTCCTCGGTGCCGGCGACGGCCTCGCCGTCCGCGAGATCCTGCGCTATCCGGACGTGCGCCGGGTGACAGTGGTCGATCTCGACCCGGCGGTGGTGGCGCTGGCCCGCTCCGAGCCGCAGCTCCGCGCGCTCAACGGTGGCTCCCTCGACGACCCCCGGGTCCGGGTGCTGAACACCGACGCCTTCGGCTGGCTGCGTACCGCCACGGAACGCTTCGACGTGGTGGTCGCGGATCTGCCCGACCCGGACGAGACGGCCACCGCCAAGCTCTACACGGTCGAGTTCTACACGCTGATCCGCGCGGTGCTCGCCGAGGGCGGCCGGCTGGTGGTGCAGTCCGGGTCGCCGTACTTCGCTCCCCGGTCGTACTGGTCGATCGAGGCGTCGGTACGCGCGGCCGGTTTCGCCACCGCGCCGTACCACGTCGACGTGCCGTCCTTCGGTGACTGGGGATTCGTGCTCGCCGCCCCGGGCGGCACCCCGCCGGTGCTGGAGCTGCCGGCCGACGCGCCCCGGTTGCGGTTCCTCGATCCGGCGGTGCTGCGGGCGGCGGCGGCCTTCCCCGCCGACCGGGGCCGGCTGGACGTACCCGCCTCCACCCTGTTGCGGCCCAGGGTGCTCGACTACGCCCGCAGCGAGTGGCGCGGCTACTAGCCTCGGACTGGTGTCACCGTCGTCGCGCCGTCGGCTGCCACCGCGTGCGGTGGACGCTGCGGCGTACCTCCAGGCGTTCGTGCTGTCCGGGGTGGCGACGGTGCTGGTCACCCGGGCGTTCCTGCGGGCGACCGGCTACCCGCAGCTCGGCGGCGGCGGCCTGCACATCGCGCACGTGCTCTGGGGCGGCCTGCTGATGACCGTCGGCCTGGGCGTGGCGCTGGTGTTCCTCGGCGGGGCCGCCCGGATGGCCGGTGCGGTGCTCGCCGGGATCGGCTTCGGGCTCTTCATCGACGAGGTCGGCAAGTTCGTCACCGCCGGCACCAACTACTTCTACCGCCCGGCCGCCGGGATCATCTACGCGGTCTTCGCCCTGCTGGTGGTGATCACCCAGGCGCTGCGTGAACGGGTCCGGCTGACCCCCGGGGAACGGGTCGCGAACGCGCTGGACGTGATCGTCGGCGGGGTCGGCCGGGGGCTCACCGACCGGCGGCGGGTGGCCACCCTGCGGCTGGTCCGGGGCGCCGGCCCGGAGGTCGAGTCGGCGGTGTCCGCGCTGCTGGACGTGGTGCCGCGCCGGGAACCGCCGCCCCGGCGGTTCTGGCAGCCCTGGGTGGCCCGGCTGCGCGACGCGTTGGTCCGGCTGACCGCCCAGCGCTGGGTGGTCCTGCTGGTGGTCGCCTACCTGGTCGTCGAGCCGGTGGCGACGGTGGTGGTGGTGACCACCGAGGGGGTGACCGGCGAACTGGACCAGGCCGGCGAGTGGGGGGCGGTGCTCGGGGTGTCCGCCTCGGCGCTGGTCGCCGGGGTGTTGAGCATCCGCGCCGCGTTCCTGCTCCGCGACGACCGGCGGGCCGCGTTCCGGCTGTTCAAGCTGGCCCTCCTGGTCGACCTGCTGTTCGGGCAGATCTTCAACTTCACGGTCAACCAGTTCGACGCGGTGACCGGGCTGGGGGTGGACCTGCTGCTGCTCGCCGTGGTGACCGCCGAACACCGCCGGCTGGTCCGCGACTCCTGACCGGGGCGCGGCGCGACCCCCGCGGTCCGACTGCTCCGCGACGCCCGGGTGTCCGCGAACCCCGGGCCGTCCGTGAACCTGATCGGGTTCGGTCGCGGAGGCGCCCGTGGGGCGCGGGTGATTCGGCAGGTCCGTCACCGGGTACGGCACCGTCGTACCCGGTACGACGGGCCTGCGGACGTTACCGTGGTGCCGTGATCTAGGAAGGAGAATCATGGTCGATTCCCACAGCACGCCCGCTCGGACCCGTCCGGGTCTGGTGACACTCTCCAGCTATCTGCTGATGTTCTTCGCGGCGCTCCAACTGATCGGGTTGATCCTGACCCTCGCGATCAGCGGCAAACTCCGTCAGGCGTTCGAGGACGCGTTCGAGGGGACCGCCAGCGAGGTCGAGGGGCTCGGCACCGCCGTCGTGGTCTTCGCCGTCGGCGCGTCCGTCGTGCTGCTGCTCATCGCGCTGGCCCTCGTCGTCCTGGCGATCTTCAACAACCGGGGCAAGAACGGCAGCCGGATCGCCACCTGGGTGGTCGGCGGCATCATGGTCTGCTGCGTCGGCGGTGGGCTGGTCAACGGCGCCGCGGGCTTCAGCGGTTCCGCCGGCTCCACCTCCGGGGACGCGCCGAGCGCCGACGAGCTTGAGCGCAGCATGAACGCCGTGCTGCCCTCCTGGTACAACCCGGTCAGCACCCTGCTCGGGGTGGTCAGCCTGCTCGCCCTGCTGGCGGCGCTGATCCTGCTCGCCCTGCCGCAGTCCAACGAGTTCTTCCGCAAGCCCAAGGCGGGCTGGGAACCGCCGGTTCCGGGTGCCGCCTATCCGGCCGCTCCGGGCTACCCGGCTACCCCGGGCTACCCGGCCACGCCCGGCTACCCGCAGCCCGGTGCTCCCGGTCAGCCCGGTGCTCCCGGTCAGTCGGCCCCGGCCGGTCCGGGCTCCACCCCGGGCGTGCCGGACCAGTCCCCGCCGTCCGACGGCTCGTCCTGGTCGCCGCCGCCGTCGGGCGGGGAGCCGGACCGGCCCGCCGGAGGCAGCGGACCGGACGACCCGCAGCGGCCCGCCGGCAGCTGACGGGCGCGTAACAACGACAGCGACGATTCCCTCCGAGTAGGTTGCACACCGAGGCCTACCGGAGGGAATCGTCGTGTCGTACCCGGATCAGGTGGCGGTTCGCCGGCCGGCGGCCGTCAGCGCGGCGGCGGCGCTGCTCGGGCTGATGGCGCTGGCCGCCGGGGCCTACGCGGTGACCATCCTGCTCGCCCTGGGCGGCACAGTGGACCGGTTCCGTTCCGCCGCCGCCGGCACCGCCGCCGGGCCGGGGGACGTCGACGGCCTGGTCCGGCTGCTCCGGCTCAGCACGATCGGCGCGGCGGTGTTGACGGTGCTGGTGGGGCTGCTGCTGGTCGGCCTCGCCGGTGGGCTGCTCGCCCGGCGGCGGGCGGCCAGGATCATCGTCTGGGCGGTCTGCGGGCTGGGCCTGCTCGCCGGTGGGTGCGCGCTGGTCGTGCTGGCCGGGCAGCGGGCCGCGCCGGTGCGGTTGGGCGCTGGTGACCAGGGTGTCGCCGACCTGTTCGGCACCCTCGGGGAGGCCTACCCGTCCTGGTGGATCCCGGCGAACGCGGGGGTCTCGGCGGGTCAGGCCCTCGGCTACCTGGTGGTGGCCGTGCTGCTGGGCCTGCCGTCGGCGAACACCTGGTTCGCCCCCCACCGGCCGGTGCTCCCCACCCCGGCACCTGGCCCCGCCCCGGCAGCCGGCACCGCTGCACCCCACGGCACCACCCCCGTCCCCGCGCCACCCCACGGCACCGTCCCGCCGGCGCCGCCACACCGCTGAGGAGCAACAGTGACCGCCGACCGACCGGCCCGGGGCCGCCGCGCGCTGATCACCGGTGCCACCGCCGGTATCGGCGAGTCGTTCGCCCGGCAGCTCGCCGCCGAGGGCTGGGACCTCGTCCTGGTGGCCAGGGACGCCGACCGGCTCGCCACCGCCGCCGCCGAGACGGCCGACCGGCACGGCATCCGGGTGGAGACCATCCCGGCCGACCTGTCCACCGACGACGGCTGCGCCCGGGTGGAACGGCGGCTCGCCACCGGGGATCCGGTGCACCTACTGGTCAACAATGCGGGCACCAGCCTCAGCCGGCCGTTTCTGCGTTCCACCGTCGCCGACGAGATCCAATTGCTGCGGCTGAATGTCCATGCGGTGTTGCGGCTCACTCTGGCGGCCCTCGGCCCGATGACCACGCGCGGCGATGGGGCAGTGATTAATGTCTCTTCGGTCGCCGGATTCGGCCCGGTGATGCCGGGCTCCACCTATCCGGCCAGCAAGGCCTGGGTGACCAGTTTCAGCGAGTCGATCGGGCAATCGGTGCGCGCGTCGGGCGTACACGTGATGGCTCTCTGCCCCGGCTACACCCGAACCGGGTATCACGAACGCGCCGGCATCGACATGTCCAGCATGCCGGGCTGGATCTGGCTGCGGGCCGACGACGTGGTCGCCGAAGCCCTGCGTGACCTGCGGAAAGGCAAAACCGTCAGCGTTCCTGACTGGAGGTACAAGCTGGCCGTGGCCAGCCTGCGGCACGTGCCGCGCCGGCTGTTGCGCAGCGCCTTCCGGGACCGGCGGGGGCGGGTCGACCCGACCGGGCGGTGAGTTTCCGCCGGTGCCGGACGACGCCCGGTCGGCCTGACATCGAACCACAACTCTGTCCGTGTGATCGCGCAGCGTAGCCGTCCATCGCCAGCCATCGGTCGCTCATGCGACGGATCCGGGTGGGCCGCACACACGTCGCACAGACTTGAGCAGTACCCTCTATCGGCATGGGGGACCACGACGACCTGCGTAAATTCATCACTGACCTGGCTGTGGTCCATGGCCGGGTCGTGCTCTCCTCGGGGCGGGAGGCGGAGTGGTACGTCGATCTGCGTCGCGTGACTCTCCATCACCGGGCCGCTCCCCTGGTCGGTCGGGTGATGCGGGAGCTGACCGCCGACTGGAATTACGACGCGGTCGGTGGGTTGACCCTGGGTGCCGATCCGATCGGCATCTCGATGTTGCACGCCGCCGCGGAGACCGCTCGCCCCCTGGACGCCTTCGTCGTCCGCAAGGCCGGCAAGGCGCACGGTCTCCAACGGCGGATCGAGGGTCCTGAGGTGGCCGGCCGGCGGGTACTGGCGGTGGAGGACACCTCGACGACGGGCGGCAGCGTGCTGACGGCCGTCGAAGCTCTACGCGAGGCCGGGGCGGAGGTCGTGGGTGTGGCGGTCGTCGTCGATCGGGGCGCCGGCGACGTGGTACGAGCCGCCGGACTGCCGTATCGGGCGGCCTTTACGTTGGCTGACCTCGGCCTTGTGGCGTAAAAATTTGCCGATTCGGATCTGCTGATATGCAGGCGGATCGATGCTGCTGGTGGAAGGATGGAATACGTGGGAACTGCGTTGGCTGAAATGACCATGCCTCAGATCTCGCCGCTTGCCGGCGAGCCGATCGAACGTGCCGACGCCGAGCGGCTGGCGGGGGTCCTCAAGGCCCTCGCCGACCCCGCCCGGCTGCGGCTGCTCAGCCTGATCCAGTCGGCGCCCGAGGGCGAAGCGTGCGTGTGTGACCTCACCGCGCCGCTCGGCCTCTCGCAGCCGACGGTCAGCCACCACCTCCGCATCCTCACCGAGGCCGGCTTGCTGGAGCGGGAGAAGCGTGGTGTGTGGGCCTACTACCGGCTGGTGCCGTCGGCGATCGCCACGATCGCCGACCTCCTCACGCCGCCGCGCAAGCGGGCCACCAAGAAGGCCCGCTGACTGCACCCGTCGCCCCCGCCGGGGGCGGCGTCCGATGGCGTACCAGGGGTGGCGTCATCGGGTGGTGACGGCTGCCCGTCACCGGTCAGTTCGCTGATCCACCACCGTGCCCGCGGTGGAGTACGTGCACGCGACAGCCGGCCCTCTCCCCGGGGGCCGGCTGTTCGTCGTCCCGCATCCGCCGGTCAGCGGCCCTGCCCGTGCTCCGGGTACCGCCCGCTCTCCGACGGCGGCTGGGGCCGCCCGTAGGTCTGCGGCGGGAACTGCTGGTCGGGGCCGTGCGCCCCGCCGGACTGCCCGCCGCCGTAGGGCTGCTGCTGCCCGTCGTAGGGCTGCCCGGACTGCGGCTGGTCGTGGTGGTGGTGCTCGACGGCGTCCCGGACGGCCTCGACCGCCCCGACCGCGCTCGCGGCGGCGATCACGGCGACGGCCTCACCGCGCCGACGCGCCTTACGGTCGCGCAGGAACTCGAAGAAGATCGGCAGTACCGAGATCAGGATGATCAGCGCGACCACCGGCAGGATGTACCGGTCGATCTTGTCGCCGATGGCGCTGTAGATCTGGTCGGCGAGCAGGTAGCCGATCAGCAGGATGCCGTCCACCCAGAGGATCGCGCCGACGACGTTCCAGAGGAAGAACTGCTTCGCCGGCATGCCGAGCGCACCCGCCACCGGGTTGAGGAACGTCCGCACGATCGGAATGAACCGGGCCAGCACCACGGCCTTGGCCGGGCCGAACTTCTGGAAGTAGAACTCCGCCTTCTCCACGTACTCCTTCTTGAAGAGCCGGGAGTTGGGGCGCTCGAACATCTTGCGGCCGTACCGGGCGCCGAGCCAGTGCCCGAGCTGGGCACCGGCGATCGCGCAGAGCGGGCCGCCGATCAGCAGCCCGGCCAGGGAGAGCCGGGTGCCGCTGCCGAAGATCGCGTCAGCCACCGGCGACGCGGCCACCCCGGCCAGGAACAGCAGCGAGTCGCCGGGGAAGAAGAACCCCACCAGCAGGCCGGTCTCGGCGAAGAGGATCACCCACACGCCGACCAGACCGAAGGTCTGGAGCAGATCCTTGGGGTCGAGCGGATTCAGCGCGACCGTCTCGGCGACCACCCGCGTCTTCTCACCTGTGTCCACGGCCACACACCATACCGAGCCCGGGAGGCGCCGGTCGCGGCACGCGTCCCTCCGGCCGGCGACTCACCCCACCGGACCCGCCCGACCCGGCCACCGAGCGCCGGGCCGGGCCGGTCCGGTCAGGCCACGAAGCGCGACCGGCGACGCCGGGCCGCCAGGTAGCTGCCGACCCCGGCCACCAGCAGCAGGCCGCCGACGGTGGCCACCAGGCCGGTCGGGGAACCGGTGATCGGCAACGAGCCGTCGTCGCCGCCCTGGCCACCCGAGGCGGGGTTCACCAGGATCCTGGCGGTGTCGTTGCGCGGGTCGAGGTCCTCGGTGTCCTGCGGGCCGTAGAGCAGCTCGGTCGTGCCGGTCAGGGTGCCCGCCCGGTCGATGCGGAACGAGAACGGCAGGGCGACCTTCCCTCCGGGGTGGATGACGTCGTACTGGTAGCAGAGGTAGGCGCGGGCACCCGGCCGACCGCCCTCCTCGTCCTGGATGTCGGCGTCGAGGCAGTTCCTGGGTGCCTTGACGGCGGTGACTCCCTTGGGCACGGTCATCTTGACGATGGTGTAGAAGTCGCGGCCACCGTTGGACGACGAGGCCGGTCCCCGGTTGGTGTAGCCGATCGTGACCGGCACGGTCGCGCCCACCTTGGCGGTGACGCGCACCTCGTCGGCGGCCAGGTCGGCCCGCAGGTTGCCGGTGACGGTCAACTCGACGGCGGTGTCGTTGTCGGTCGGCTCGACGTCGGTCTGCGCCGCCCGGGAGGTGCCGCCGGGCAGGCGCGCACCGGTCGGCTCCAGCCGCAGCACACCGCCGGTGCCCTGCTGGTCGAGGGTGTACCTGGACTGCACGTCCGCCCAGTCCTGCGGGGTGAACCAGGTGGCGGTGCCGGTCTGGGTGTTCGGTGCCGAGACGTCGCCGGGCACGGTGACCCCGAAGCCGCCCCCGACCCGGAACGCCCGGCCCGGCGCGATCTCGTCGTCGAAGGTGCAGACGAACAGGTTCGGCGTCCAGTTGGTCAGGCCGCCCCTGCTGCCGTAACGACAGTTCTGGTAGCGCTTCGACGGGGTGAGGCCGTACATGGCCGATACCAGGAGCACCACCCCCCGCGCGGTCTGCTGACCCCGGTTGCCGACCGACAACCCCACCGGCACGGTGGCACCGGGGCCACCGGTCAGCGTCACCGTCGGACCGGCCACCAGATCGACCCCCTCACCGATCAGGACGGTCGAGGCGGTGCTGCTCGTGCCCGCCGCGGTGGTCGTCACGGTGAACCGGATCCGGCCCTCCTGATCCACCCGGGCACCCGGGCGGGGGCGCACCGACAACGCGAGCAGCTCGGGCGCGTCCTCCTGGTAGGCCGTGCAGGTCAGCACGGTGCCGGCGCGGGTGCAGGCCGGGGCGGCGGGACCGCGAACCTCGGCGAAGGCGTCGACCGCGCCGAAGTCGACGGTGATGGCGTAGCTGTCCCGGAGTTTCTCGCCCGACGTCCGCAGGACCACCGTCCTGTCGGGTCCGCCCGGGGCCAGGGTGACGTTGTCGGCGGAGATGGTGAACCCGGCCGCCACGACCCCGCCGGGGGTGGCTCCGGGGCTGGCCGGGGCGGCGGGCGCGGGGGCGGCGGTGGCGACGACACACACGCCCACCACACCGAGTCCGGCCAGCCAACGACGCATCGCGTGCTTGCGCATCAGCGGATCCTGTCCTGAGAGGAAGGGCTACGGCGGTCGTCGCAGCCTAGGGAATCCGTCCCGGCCGGGGCGTCCCGCGACGAAGGGTGGCGACGGAACGGACCGAACGACCGGCGATTCCACCCCAACGGCCCGGGTACCCCGCCCGGTCGACCCATCACGGCACGCTCAGCAGCCCCGGGACCGACGGTCAGAGCCGGGGGTCGACCGGCTCCGACTCGCAGGCGAGGATCGCGAAGACCAGTGCGTGCCGCCGCCACAGCGGGACGTCGGCGACGTACCCGTCCAGGGCGGCCAGGCCGAGCGCGTGCTCGCGCAGTGCCAGCCCCCGCTTGCGGCCCAGCGAGCGGCGACGCAGCGCGGCGAGCTGGGCCGGATCGGTGTACCCGGGGCCGTAGATGATCCGCAGGTACTCCCGGCCCCGGCACTTGATCCCCGGCTGGAGCAGCGAACCCCGCGCCGACCGGGCCGCCGGGCCGGCGTACGGCTTGACCACCATCCCCTCGCCACCGGCCGCGGTCAGCGTCGACCACCAGTCGGTGGCCGCCGCCACCGCCGAGGCGTCGGACAGCTCCACCACCTGTCGCCGGGTCGGGGTGAAGAACTCCGGATCGGCGGCGCAGAGCCGGTCGGCCAACGCCAGGTGCCAGCCGTGGTCCCGGTCGGTGAAGGTCACCTTCGCCCCGGCCAGCACCGCGAACGGCGCCAGTGTCACCCCGCGCAGCCCCTCGACGGGGGCCACGTACGCCCGGTAGGCCGCCGAGTACGCCTCGATCTCCGCCCGACGGGCCGTCATCCGGTCCCGCAGCGCGTCCACCGGCAGCCCCCGGGCCGCCGCCGCGTCCAACGCGTCCAGCGCCGCCGGCAACACCGCCCGCCCGGCCGCGCCGACCCCGGCGTACTGCTCGCGGATCAGCCCGTCCGCCTTCGCCGACCAGGGCAGCAGCTCACAGTCCAGCAGCAGCCGGTCGGTGCCCAGCTCGTCCCACAGTCCGGCCGCGCCGACCGCCGCCCGGACCCGGTCCAGCAGCTCCCCGTCCAGCGGCGGGCCGAAGAACGGCCGACCGGTCCGGGTGTGCACCACCCCACCGCCGAACGGCCCCGGCTCCCGCTCGACCAGCACCACCGCCCGGGAACCCATGTGCTTCTCCTGGCACACCACCCGTTCCACCCCGGCCGCCCGGTAGTCCGCGAACGCCTGCGTCGGGTGCTCCAGGAACCCCGCCACGGTCGACGTCGAACACGGGGCCATGGTCGGCGGCAACCAGACCAGCCGACCCGGGTCCACCGCGAACCGGCTCATCACCTCCAGCGCGGCGGCGGCGTTCTCCGCCGGCACGGTCAGCGTCCCGTAGGCGTGTTCCAGGTGCCGCCGCCCGGCCACGTCGGCGAGGTCGAGCACGGTGTCCGGGCGGGTCGGCGGGCTGACCAGCGGCCGGGCCGGGGCGTACCACTCCCGTCGGGCGTCGACCGAGACCAGCTCCCGTTCCGGGTAGCGCAGCGCGGTGAGCTTCCCGCCGAAGACGCAACCGGTGTCGACGCAGATCGTGTTGTTGACCCACTCCGGCACCGGCGTCGGGGTGTGCCCGTACACGACGGTCGCCGCACCCCGGTAGTCGCGCGCCCACGGGTAGCGCACCGGTAGGCCGTACTCGTCGGTCTCGCCGGTGGTCTCGCCCCAGAGCGCGAACGAGCGGACCCGGCCCGACGCGCGGCCGTGGTAGGCCTCCTTCAGGCCGGCGTGCGCCACCACCAGCCGGCCGCCGTCCAGCACGAAGTGGCTGACCAGGCCGTCGATGAAGCTCGCCACCCCGGTCACGAACGCCGGGTCCTCGGCGTCGAGCTGCGCCATCGTCTCGGCCAGGCCGTGGGTGAGCTTGACGTCCTGGCCCCGCAGCTTGCGCAGCAGCTTGTGCTCGTGGTTGCCCGGCACGCAGATCGCGTGCCCGGCCGCCACCATGCCCATCACCAGGCGCAGCACGCCGGGGGAGTCCGGGCCGCGGTCCACCAGGTCACCCACGAAGACGGCGGTACGACCACCCGGGTGCGCCGCGTCCACCGGGCGACCCGCGTCGTCGCGGTGCAGCACGAAGCCGAGCCGCTCCAGCAGCTCCTCCAGCTCCGCCCGGCACCCGTGCACGTCACCGACGATGTCGAACGGCCCGGTCAGCTCCCGCCGGTCGTTGAACAGCTTCTCCAGCCGGATCCGCGCGGCGTCGATCTCCTCGACCCCGCGCAGCACGTGCACCCGGCGGAACCCCTCCCGCTCCAGGTGCCCGTACGACCGGCGCAGGTCCCGCTGCATCCGGGCCAGCACCTGCCGGCCGTGCGTGCGGTCGGCGCGGGCCTCGGTCCGTTCCCAGGCCAGCGCCTCCGGCACGTCCAACACGATCGCCACCGGCAGCACGTCGTGCTCCCGGGCCACCCTGACCAGCCCGGCGCGGGCGTGCGGCTGGAGGTTCGTGGCGTCGACCACGGTGAGCCGGCCCCGCCGCAGCCGGACCCCCGCCACGTGGTGCAGCGCCGCGAACGCGTCGGCCGAGGCGGACTGGTCGTTCTCGTCGTCGGCGACCATCGCCCGGAAGGCGTCCGAGGCGAGCACCTGGCTGGGGGCGAAGTGCCGGGCGGCGAAGGTGGACTTGCCCGAGCCGGAGACACCGACCAGCGCCACCAGGGCGAGTTCCGGAATGTCGAGGGTGGTCATCGGGTCGCCTCCCGGCTGCCCACGGCGGTGAGGACGGCGAGCTGGGTGGGGTGGCCGAGCTCGGGGTCGTGGTCGCCGACCCCGCTGATGGTGGCCGTGTAGCCGTGCTCGGCGGCCACCCGGTCGATCCACGCCGCGAACTCGGCACGGGTCCACTCGAAGCGGTGGTCGGGATGCCGGAACCGGCCCGCCGGCAACCCCTCGTACCGCACGTTGTACTCGGCGTTGGGGGTGGTCACCACGACCGTGCCCGGCCGGGCGTGCCCCAGCACGGCGTCCTCCAACGCGGGCAGCCGCGCCGGATCCAGGTGCTCGACGACCTCCATCAGCACCGCCGCGTCGTAGCCGCGCAGCCGGTCGTCCCGGTAGGTCAGCGCCGACTGCCACAGCCGGACCCGGTCCTGCTGCCGCTGGGGCAGCCGGTCCAGCCGCAGCCGGCGGGCGGCCATGGTCAATGCCTGCGGGGCGACGTCCACCCCCACCACCTCGGTGTAGCGGCGGTCGGCGAGCAGCGCGGTGAGCAGCGCGCCACCGCCACAGCCCAGGTCCACCACCCGGGTCGCGCCGCTGGCCGCCAACGCGGCGAGCACCGCCTCGCGTCGCCGCACCGCCAGCGACGCCCGCCGGGGGTCGCCGTCCGCCGGGCCGGCGGCCTCGTCGACACTGTCGTCCGCCGCGGGTACGTCGGCCAGCCGCAACTCGGCCAGCCGGGCCAGCGCCTGCCCGGCCAGCGCCCGGCGGTGCGCCAGGTAACGCCGGGTGATCAACGCCCGTTCGGGGTGGTCGGCCAGCCAGCCGGCCCCGGCCCGCAGCAGCTTGTCGATCTCGTCCGGGGCGACCCAGTAGTGCTTGGCGTCATCCAGCACCGGCAGCAGGACGTACAGGTGGTTGAGGGCGTCGGCGAGCCGGACCGTGCCGGTCAGGCCGAGGTCGACGTACCGGCTGTCACCCCATTCGGGGTGCTGTTCGTCGAGCGGGAGCGGGGCTGCGGTGACCGCCCAACCGAGCGGGGCGAACAGCCGTACCGCCAGCTCCGCACCGCCCCGGCAGCGCAGCACCGGCACCCGGATGCCCAGCGGGATCGCCGTGCCGGCCAGCTCCGGCCGCTCCCGGGACACCCCGCGCAGCGCGGAGCGGAACACCGTGGACAGCGCGGAGGACAGCAGGCTGGACGCGGCGTAGGCGCGGTCGTTGACGTACTGCCCGAGGGTGAAGTGCTCCGGGGTGGACGCGCTCCGCCGCCGCCCCACCCCGAGTCGCTGCGGATCGACCTCGACCAGCAGGGCGGCGGTGCACCGCTGCTCCGTGGCCTCCGGATAGAACACGTGCGCGGTGCCCGCTGGCAGGTCGAACTCCTGCACCCGGTCGGGGTGCTTGACCAGCAGGTAACCGAGATCGGTCGCAGGCCGGTGGGTGGTGGTCAGGGTGAGCAGCACCCGCCCATGATCCCAGCGCGGCCGTTCCGGCGTCGTCCTGAATTCCTCCGGGACCGCCCACCGTCAGGGCAACCGGCGGGAGCAGGTCCGTGGACGGTGCAACGGAACACCCCGCCGACCGGGGTGGGTCGGCGGGGTGTCGGAGGTGCAGCGGAGATCAGGCCACGAAACGGGTCCGGCGGCGGGCCAGCAGGTAGCCGCCGACGCCGATGGTGAGCAGGAGGCTGGCGAGGACGACGAGGGGCACGGTGGCGCTGCCGGTGATCGGCAGCGAACCGTCACCGTCCGGATCTCCGGCACCGCCACCGTCGGCGGCCGGCAGGAACACGATCTCCGCCCGGTCGTTGCGGGGATCGGTGTCACCGTCGAGGCCGGTGGTCACCGCCCCGGCGGTCCGTCGGGTCAACCGGTCGACGCGCAGCGTCATCTCGTACGAGTAGGTCTCCCCGGGACGGATGAGGTCTCCGTGGGCGATGCAGCCGTAGGACCGGGCACCGGGCTCGCCTCCGTCGCCGGTCCACTCCCCGTCGGAGAACGGGTGGCAGTACCAGATGATGTCGACCACCGTCAGGCCGTCCGGGATCTCGACCTGCACCAGGGGAGATTCCCGCCAGGACTCCACGATCGTCGGGCCCAGGTTGCGGAAGCCGATGGTCATCTTCACCCGGTCACCGACCCGCACCCGGGCCTCGTCGCCCAGGGCGGTCCCGTCCGCTGTCCGGTCGCCGGTGATGGTCACCCGGAGGTCGGTCCAGCTGTTCCGGACAGCGGTATCGGTCCGCGCCGCGGACGGTTGGGCGACCAGGCGCAGCTCGACGCCGTTGCCGGGAGTGTCGGGCGGTTTCGGGGCGGTCGGGTCCTTCTCGACCAGCGCCCAGTCGTCGGCGGTCCACCACTGGAGCCGGTTGGTGAGCACCAGGCCGCTGCGGGCAATGCTGTTCACCCTGAACGGCAGCGGATCCGAGAGGCGGTACGTGACGCCGGGTTCGAGTTCCGTGTCGAAGTGGCAGACGAGCGGGGTGCCCTCCTGCCACCGGCAGTTCCGGAAGTTGTCGCGGTACGTCAACAGCCAGTCCGGGCTCATGGTGAGTACGACACCGCGTTCGGGTCCGGGGCCGGCGTTGCGGACGGTACTGGTGACGTCGAGCAGGTCGCCGGGCTCGGCGCTCAGCTCCGTCTTCGCTGCGGTCTGAAGGTCGACCCCTCCGACGACGGTCAACGTGGTGGTCCGGGTGCCGTGGGTTCCCGACAACGTCACGTCGAAGTGAAGCTCGACCCGGGTGTCCAGTGGCGCATCGGACCGGGCGTCGATCTGGAAGAACAAGGTGGGGTACACATTCGAGTTGGCCCGCGTGCCCTTTGGGGCGGTGCAGCTGAGGTGCTTGTCGGGTTGGGCGCAGCTCCAGCCGTCGCCCGAGGTGGTGAGGCGGCCGACCTTCTCCAGCCCGGACAGCTCCAGGTCGAGGTGGAGAGGCTCGGCATGGGGAACGAGGGTCTCGATGCGGACCTGGCCCGAGGTGCTGTGCCCGGGGGCGACCAGCAGGTCCCGTGATTCGATCCGCACCTGGCCGGGTGTGGCGGCGGTGGAGGGGACCGCGCCAGCGGCCATGGCGGGTGTGGCCGCGGCGCCGCCGAACACGCCGACGACGACGAACGCGGCGAACCAGCGCCGCGGGTGGTGCCGGAGCATGACGACCGCCTTCCGGATGGGTTACGGAAAGTGGTCAGCCTCTCACGCTGTTCGTGCTTCCGTTGTCCCGCCACGCCCGCCGACGACGCCTTCCGGCCGTATCTCTCCCCCGCCGCGCCGACGTCCGCCCGCCGTCAGCGGTAGTCGTCCTCGTCGGCGGTGACCACCCGGGCCTGCTCCATCGCGTCCCAGTCGTCGACCTCCAGGCCCCGGTGCGGCTCGGCGTCGGTCTCGTCCGGGCCGATCACGGCGGCCTGCTCCACCGCGTCGGCCGGCTCGGCCTCCGGGTCGCGCTCCTCCGGGTCGAGGTGGTCCGTCGGGGTGAAGTCCTCGTCGGGCTGAGCCATCGTCCCTCCCTGCTTCCGGTGGCCTACCCGTCCACCGTACGGGCTGGTGGGGGTGGTCGCCCGGAGGCGCGGGAACACCGGAACGCCCCACCGGGACGACCGGGCGGTGCCAGGATGGGCCGGTGGGCTTCCTGATCCGACTGGTGATCACGGCGATCGCGCTGTGGGTCACCACGCTGATCGTGCCCGGGGTCGACGTCTCCGGGCGCAACGGTGCGAACACCGCCCTCACCCTGCTGGTGGTGGCGCTGATCTTCGGCGTGGTCAACGCGGTGCTCAAGCCGGTGATCAAGGTGGTCGGCTGCGTGTTCTACCTGCTCACCCTGGGGTTGTTCGCGCTGGTGGTGAACGCGCTGCTGTTCCTGCTGACCGACCGGATCGCCCGCGCCCTCGACCTGCCGTTCCGGGTGGACGGTTTCTGGGCCGCCTTCTGGGGGGCCATCGTGATGGCGGTGGTGACCTGGCTGATCAGCGTCGTCGTGCCGGACCGTCGGGAGACCCGGTGAGGCCGACGGGTGGACGGTCGCCGGGGCGGTGGTGTCCGCCGCCGCCTCCTGCGGGATACTGCCGACGGTGGACAGCGCGGTCCGGCGCACCGATGGAAGTCAGCGGCCAGCGCGGCCGAGAGCGGTAAGTTAAGGAGCTTTTCACATGCCCATCGCTTCCCCCGAGGCTTACGCGGAGATGCTGGACCGGGCCAAGGCCGGCCGGTACGCGTACCCCGCGATCAACGTGACCTCGTCGCAGACCCTGAACGCGGCGCTGAAGGGCTTCGCCGACGCGGAGAGCGACGGCATCATCCAGGTCTCCACCGGTGGCGCGGAGTACCTGTCCGGCCCGTCGGTCAAGGACATGGTGACCGGCGCGGTGGCGTTCGCCGCGTACGCGCACGAGGTGGCCAAGAACTACCCGGTCAACGTGGCGCTGCACACCGACCACTGCCCGAAGGACAAGCTGGACGGCTTCGTCCGGCCGCTGATGGCCATCTCCCAGGAGCGGGTGAAGGGCGGCCAGGAGCCGCTGTTCCAGTCGCACATGTGGGACGGCTCGGCCGTGCCGGTGGCCGAGAACCTGGAGATCGCCGCCCAGCTCCTCGACGAGGCCGCCAAGGGCAAGATCGTCCTGGAGATCGAGGTCGGCGTCGTCGGTGGCGAGGAGGACGGCGTCGAGAACGCCATCAACGACAAGCTCTACACCACCGTCGAGGACGGTCTGGCCATGGTCGAGGCGCTGGGCCTGGGCGAGAAGGGCCGCTACATGGCGGCGTTGACCTTCGGCAACGTGCACGGCGTCTACAAGCCGGGCAACGTCAAGCTCCGGCCGGAGATCCTCAACCAGATCCAGGAGGCGGTCGGTGCCAAGTACGGCAAGGAGAAGCCGCTCAGCCTGGTCTTCCACGGCGGCTCCGGCTCGCTGCTGGAGGAGATCCGGGAGGCGCTCGACTACGGCGTGGTGAAGATGAACATCGACACCGACACCCAGTACGCGTTCACCCGGCCGGTCGCGGACCACATGTTCCGCAACTACGACGGCGTACTCAAGATCGACGGTGAGGTCGGCAACAAGAAGCAGTACGACCCGCGTACCTGGGGCAAGCTGGCCGAGGCCGGTCTCGCCGCCCGGGTCGTCGAGGCGTGCGAGCACCTGCGCTCCACCGGCACCCGGATGAAGTGACCCTTCCACCTGTCCCGCCGACGGCCGGCTCCCCGCCCGGGGAGCCGGCCGTCGGCGTTCACAGCGGTGACCGGGACGGCTGTCGGACGGTCGTGGCGGTGGCCGGGACGCTGCCCGGCGTTCGCAATGGTGGCCGGGACGGACGTCAGGCGGTCGCGGTGAGGACCCGGACCGCCTCCCGCACGTCGTCGGTGAGGTGGATGCTGCCGGACAGGTCACCGAACGGCGAGCCGGCGAACAGCGGCCGCAGCAGGGACTCGATCGGCAGTTCCCCGGTCCAGTACGCCCGGTCCAGGAAGACGTACGCGCCGCTCGCCCCGTCCGTGCCGTAGTACGTCTTCGTCGCCGCCTGGAACACCTCCTGCACGGTGCCGGCCCGGCCGGGCGCGAAGACGATCCCGCCCCGGGCCAACCGCAGGATGGTGTCCTCCCGGATGGCGTTGGAGAAGTACTTGGCGATCCGGCCGGCGAACAGGTTCGCCGGCTCGTGCCCGTACAGCCAGGTGGGGATGGCCAGCCCGCCGGACCGGGCCCAGTCCAGGCCGGGGCCGCGCTGCTGCGGCACCGTGGCGGCGTAGCGGTCCCGGACCGCCAGCGCGGCGGCCGTGTACCGGTCGTGGTCGGTGAAGTCGGGGGCCACCGCCAGCAGGTCGATCGCGGCGTCCAGCTCCCGTGCCGGCCGGGCCGCGAGGAACGCGCCCAGGTTGGCCGCCTCCATCACCCCCGGGCCGCCGCCGGTCACCACCAGCCGGTCGGCCCGCGCCAGCTCCCAGCCCAGCACCGCCGCCATCCGGTACGGCGCACTGCCGCGCGGCACCGCGTGCCCGCCCATCACCCCCACCACCGACTGTGGCCCGTGGGTGGCCAGCCAGGTGCGGGTCGCGTCGGCCAGGGCGTTGTCCACCCCGTGGTCGTGCAGCCGCTGACCGAGCGCCTCCTTCACGTCCGGCAGGGCGCCGCCGTGGGCGCGGAAATGGTCGTAGACCCGGGTGTCGTACATTCCGGCGAACCCGGCGTCGGCGAACCCTTCGGCCAGGTCGGTCGGGGTGTAGAGGTGGGCCGGTTGGGTCGGGTAGGGCAGGCCCGAGAAGGGCGGGACCACGTTCGCCCCGCGCCGGACCAGGTCGGCCCCCACCTCCCGACCGGCGAACCGGCAGCCCACGAAGAGGGTGCCGGCCACGTCGGTGGCGGTGAGGTC
Organism: Micromonospora rifamycinica; assembly: GCF_900090265.1. NCBI lineage: Bacteria > Bacillati > Actinomycetota > Actinomycetes > Micromonosporales > Micromonosporaceae > Micromonospora > Micromonospora rifamycinica. The sequence goes on along the minus strand of NZ_LT607752.1, from coordinate 4,239,526 downwards.
GGGAATCGGATCGAGATCGAGGCGGAGCCCCTGCACGGTCAACCCGGCGAGGCTGCCGGCGACCAGGTGGCGGTCGAACTCGGCCCGGGTCTCGATCTCGTCATGACTGGTGTCGTGCGGCGCGAGGACGTCCGCGGGAGGTGGGGTCGGCACCCCGCCATCCTGCCCCCAGCCCGCCACCACCGCGCGGCGACCGGGGTACGACGACAGGAGCCCGGTGACCGAGGCCACCGGGCTCCTGCGTAACCGGGTCCTGGGGAGGCTCCGGACCCATAGTTGTAGTGGAAAAAATTACCGGGCGGCATGGGCCACAGGGTCGGCCGACGGCGACCGCCGGGATCGACCATCCGAGCCGGGAGGTCCACCGGCGGGGCCGCCGGGCCGGTACCGTCGGCCGACGGTTCACCCGATCGGACCGACGGTTCACCCGATCAGGTCACAGGCGTGATCCAGACCTCCACCGTTCAGCCAGCGTACCCACCCGACCCCCTCGCGCCGCGCGGTGCGAAGCGGGTTGAATGGGGCGATGCAGAACCTGTTGCCTGAGCCTCCGGCCACCCTCCTGCCCGCCCACGAAGAGGCGGACGCCGCTCTGGCCGCCGCCGCGGAAACGGGCACCGACGAGGCGTACGCCGAGGTCGCGGCCCGCTTTCCCACCCACAGCGCGGCCTGGGCGGCGCTGGCCACCCGGGCCCTCGACAGCGGGGCGGTGATCGCGGCGTACGCGTACGCCCGCACCGGTTACCACCGCGGTCTGGACCAGTTGCGGCGCAACGGCTGGAAGGGGCACGGCCCGGTCCCGTGGTCGCACGCCCCGAACGAGGGCTTCCTCCGCTGCCTCTACGTCCTGTCCCGGGCCGCCGGGGAGATCGGCGAGGCGGACGAGGCCGCCCGGTGTGCCCAGTTCCTCCGCGACTGCGACCCGGCGGCCGGGGACGCCCTCGCCAGCGCCTGACCCGCCCGACGGGCCTCACCCTGTCGTGCGGCCCGCCCCGACTCCAGTCGGGGCGGGCCGTGGGTCCGGGGTGGTTCAGAGCCCTTCGGCCACCGCGGCGGCGATCTTCAACCAGGCGTCCCGGGTGGCGGAGGAGAGCCCGCCGTACCGGATCGGCTCGCCGGTGTCGATCAGCCGCTCGTACGGCGCGAGCAGCACCGCCCTGGTCCGGGCGGCGAAGTGTTCCTGGATGGCCGGCAGGTCGATCTCCTTGCGGGACGGCGGCATGGACACCACCGTGACCGCCTGCCGGACGAGCCGCTGCCGGCCGCTCTGCTCCAGGTGGTCGAGCATCCGGGCGGCCGTCTCCGCCGAGTCGTTACGGGCCGACATGGTGACCACCAGCTGGTCGGTGGCGTCCATCGCGGCCTGCCAGTTCTGTGCCCGGACGTTGTTCCCGGTGTCCACGAAGATGAGCTTGTAGAACCGGCTCACCACCTCGCGGATCTCGGCGAACGCCGCCGCCGTCAGCATCTCGCCGCCGGTGGCCGACTCGTCCGAGGCGAGCACGTCGAACATGCCCTCGCCCTGGGAGCGGACGTACTGCGACAGGTCGCCGATCCGGCCGTGCGGCCCCTGGAACTGCCCGAGGTCCCGCAGCATGTCCCGGACGGTACGGGAGTGGAAGTCCTGCTGCGCCCGCATGCCGAGGGTGCCCTGGGTCTCGTTGTTGTCCCAGGCCAGCACGTAACCGCCGCGCTTCTGCCCGAAGGTCATCGCGAGCAGCAGGATGGCCACGGTCTTGCCGGCGCCGCCCTTGGGGTTGACCACTGTCACCTGGCGCAGCCCGCCGAAGTTGCGGCGCACCATCTCGATGTCCCGCTTGACCTCCTGCTCGTGCTGCCCCGGCGGGAGTTTCACCAGGCCGATCTTGTTGACCATGGCGCGGACGCCCATCGTGGCGACCGGGTCGGCCGGCCTGATCTGGCGACGGCGGGCGAAGTCCTCGGCGGTCGGCGCGATCCCACTCTCCGGCGACCACCCCAGATCCGGGTACCCGGCGAGGGCTGCCGGGTCGGGATACGCCGGCGCGGGCGTCCCGCCCGGGGTCGGCTGTTCCGGCCAGGACGGTCGGTACCAGCCGCCGGGCGACTGCTGCCCGGGCGGCACCGGTCCCGTCGGGCCCGTCGACCCCGGCCGGAGTGACCCGGGAACCACCGGTCCGGTGCCGGCCGGGCTGCCTGCGCCCGGGTCGGACCGGCTCGGGTCGGCGTGTTCCGGTCCGGGTCCGGTCGGGTCGGCCTGTGTCGTGGCGGTTCCGGTCGGGTCGGCCTGTGTCGTGGCGGTTCCGGTCGGGTCGGCCTGTGTCGGGGCGGTTCCGGTCGGGTCGGCCTGTGTCGGGGCGGTTCCGGTCTGGTCGGGCACGGTGGGAGGAGGCGGTGGTGAGACCGGTGCCTGGGGCAGGGACGCGTCGGGTGCCGGGTACGGGGGGACGACCGTCACGCCTGCCTCCGGTGGGTGGTCGACCGACGGTGCCGGTTCCGATGGCGACGGACCGGGCACCGCCGCCGACGGTTGGCTGACCGCGCCAACCGGCACGGCGGCACCGGCCACGTCGTCGACACCGACCGAGACGCGCTGAGGTGGTAGCGCCCACGGGGATTCGCCCCGGCCGGCGTGCTGGGCCGGCACCGCCGCCAGACCCGTCGTAGCTGGATCAGGCTCATGGATCTTGGAGGTTTTCGGCCCCTCCAGGGGCCGAAAACCTCCAAGATCCAACTCGGTCGGGTCGGTTCCGTTGGTCATGACGTTCCCATTGCTCGGACGGGCCGACGGGACAGGGTGAGGTGCACCTTCCGGCGGTTCCGCCTCGGTGGACGGAGCAGGCCCGAGGGTGGGTCCGGCCGGCTGTGACGGTGCGCTGGCGAGCGACGGGTCCAGACTGAAGGGCAGATCGAGATCCACCGCACCGACCTGATCCGGCACCACCGCGGACGGTTCCCGGCCGGCCGCACCCCCGGCCTCCGGCCGGAGCCCGGCTGTGGACGGTCGGGCCGCCGTACTACCCCCGACCTCCGACCGGGGACCGCCGGAGTTGGGACGCCGACCGTCGTACCCCGGCGGGCCGTCGCGCCGGGGCTGTTCCTCGTGTCTGGGCTGTTCCTCGTGGCGGGTCAGATCGCCGTACCCGGGCTGGCCGTCGTGGGCGGGAGCATCGTCGAACGCGGCCACCGGACCGTCGCCCGACGGGGTGCCGTACCCGTGGAAGCCGTCATAGCCGTACGGCGGATCCGGGGCGGGGAACCGCGCGGGGTCCTGGTGGGCGGGCGTCCAGCCATCGCCGGGCGGGGTCCAGCCACTGTCGGGCGGGACCGGCGGCACTTCCAGGGCCAGCGACGGGTACGCCGTCGGTGGGTACACCGGGGTGGGCTCGCTGGCCCACTGGGGCACCGGGTCGGCCGGGTCGGGCGGCCAGAGCGGTTCGATGTCCCGCCCCGGCCCAGGCTGCTGGCCGGAGGGTCCTGCCCGGTCGGCGTTGTCGTCCACCACGGATCCCCTCCATTCCTCCCGTCGAGGATAGGCGTCCCGTTCCCACTACGCCGGGTGACGGGGGCGGGTGGTGGTCAGCCCGTGAAGACCGCCCAGGCTGCGGGCTCGATCCACCAGGACCGCTTGCGGCTCAGCTCACCCTCGGCCCCGTCGTCGAGGAAGGGCACCCGGTCGTCGCGGGGGATCACGGCCACCGCCCGGCCCCGGGCCCGACGTACCTCGTACCTGATCTTCTTCTTCCTGCCCAACGTCGGGCGGGTCGGCACCGGAACGGCCACCGCGACCTCCACCAGACCGTCGGCCGGATCGGGGGCGGTGAGCAGCGGTAGCGAGTCGAGGGTGGCGTACCCGCCGGCGTTGCCGATCGCGCAGGCCAGGATCGGGTCCGTGCCGTCGGAGAGCACCGCGTCGTCCACCTCGACCCGGCCGCGCCAGAGCAGCGGCCGGCCGGCGTCGTCGGCGGCGCCGAGCAACGCGCCGTCCAGGGTCACCGAACCGCCGTCGTTGCGCAGCAGGTCGAGCCGGCGTACGCGGCCGTCGAGCACCGCCGTGGCCACCGCCGCCGGATCCCGGGGCAGGCCGAGCTGCCCGGCCAGGTCCCGGTGCGGGCCACCCCGGGCGGGGTCGAGCGGGAGTACGCCGATCGGCGGCAGATCGGGCAGCGTCCGGTCGCCGGCCAGCTCGGCCGGGCGGCGGCTCGGCGGTGGGGCGTACCGACGGACCAGCCGGCGCACGACGGCGCGCAACTGGGCGTCGCTGGCGGCGGCGACCACCAGCCGGACCTTGCTGTCCGGGTCGGGCCAGGTGAGGCCGTCGGGGCGGGCCGGGGCGTCCAGCCGGGCCAGCACCTCGTCGATCCCGGCGTCGGAGCGGGCGGTGACGGTCTCCACCCGGGCACCCCGGGCGGTCAGCGCGTCCGCGCAGGCCAGCACCGGCACACGCGGCGTCTCGCAGCGCTCCCCGCCCGGCGGCGCGGCCGGTTTCCCGGTGGCCTCGGGAGCACCGCCACAGCAGGCGTCGCCACTGCCGCAGCCCCCACCGGGAGCGTCCCGGTCCGAGCCGAGAGTGAGCAGCACCACGTCGTACACCCCGGGCCTCCTGCCTTCCGACGCGAACCCCTGCCGGCCACGCCGTTTCTACTTGTTAGCCTGACACCCCGGGCTCGCCAACCGGTCGCCACCTGGCACCCGAGCCTTCTGGAGGCGGAAAAGATGCCAGCGATCGTGCTCATCGGTGCTCAGTGGGGCGACGAGGGCAAGGGCAAGGTTACCGACCTGCTGGGTGAGCGGGTCGACTACGTGGTGCGCTACTCCGGCGGCAACAACGCCGGCCACACCGTGATCACACCCGACGGGCAGAAGTACGCGCTGCACCTGATGCCGTCGGGCGCGCTCTCCCCGAGCGCGATGATCGTCATCGGCAACGGGGTGGTGGTCGACCCGAAGGTGCTGCTCGCCGAGATCGACGGGCTCGCCGAGCGCGGGGTGGACGTGTCCCGGCTGCGGATCTCCGGCGACGCGCACCTGATCATGCCGCACCACCGGGCACTGGACCGGGTGGTGGAGCGCTACCTCGGGTCGTCCCGGATCGGCACCACCGGGCGCGGCATCGGCCCGGCGTACGGCGACAAGGTCGCCCGGATGGGGATCCGGCTCCAGGACCTGCTCGACCCGGGCATCCTGCGCAAGAAGCTGGAACTCGCGCTGCGGGAGAAGAACCAGCTGCTGTTCAAGGTCTACAACCGCAAGGCGATCGACGTCGAGGAGACCGTCGAGGAGTATCTGCGGTACGCGGAGCGGCTCAAGCCGTACATCGCGGAGACCCGGGTGATGCTCTGGGACGCCCTCGACCGGGGTGAGACGGTGCTGCTGGAGGGTGCCCAGGCCACCATGCTCGACATGGACCACGGCACCTACCCCTTCGTCACCTCGTCGAACCCGACGGCCGGTGGGGCGTGCGTGGGCGCGGGCATCCCGCCGACCGCGATCACCGGGGTCATCGCGGTGAGCAAGGCGTACACCACCCGGGTCGGGTCCGGTCCGTTCCCGACCGAGCTGTTCGACGACAACGGGCAGCACCTGCGCAAGGTCGGCCACGAGTACGGCACCACCACCGGCCGGGAGCGGCGCTGCGGCTGGTTCGACGCCGTGGTCGCCCGGTACTCCTGCCGCCTCAACGGCGTCACCGACCTGGTCATCACCAAGCTGGATGTGCTCACCGGCCTGCCGAAGGTCCCGCTCTGCATCGGGTACGAGATCAACGGCGAGCGTTTCGACGACATGCCGATGACCCAGACCGACTTCCACCACGCCACCCCGATCTACGAAGAGCACGACGGTTGGTGGGAGGACATCAGCAAGGCCCGTACCGAGGACGAGCTGCCGGAGAACGCCCGCCGCTACATCGCCCGCATCGAGGAGATCACCGGCACCCGCGTCAGCGTGGTCGGTGTAGGCCCCGGCCGCGAAGAAAACGTGGTCCGCCACCCCCTCCTCCCCTGACCCCCCCGCCCCCCTCCCCACCCCCATCCCCGCCCGCCCGCCCCACCCCCGCCCGCCCCACCCCCGCCCGCCCCGGTGATCAAGAGATTCACGTCAACGTCCTGCGACGTGTTGACCCAAACCTCTTGATCACCGGTGTCTGACGGGTTGGTGTGCGGTGATCAAGAGGTTTGGGTCAGGGATGGCGCGTGATCTTGACGTAAATCTCTTGGTCATCGATCGGCGATGGCTGGTTGTCCACAGGGTTTTCCACAGGGGTCGACGTTCTTGTGGATGGTGGGTGAGGGTGGGGCGGTGATGCCGCTCGAACTCATCCACCGTGTCGCCCTCGGGCAGGACGGGATGGTCACCACCACGCAGGCCCTCGCGGCCGGGCTGACCCGCGACCACATCAGACAACTCTGCCGCTCCGGTCGGTGGACGAGGCTGTCCCGTGGCTGCTTCGCGCCGGGTGGAGGGCCGCCCGGCGCGACACCCGACCGGGTCCGCATCCGGGCGGCGGTGACCAGCCTCGGCCCGGGTGCCTTCGCGGTCCTCGGCAGCGCGCTGGAGCTGCACGGCATCACCGGAACACGCCGGCACCCGGCCATCCACGTCTCGGTACCGGTGGACCGGCCCCGCCCGCAGCGACGCACCGACTCCGCGCTCGTGATCCATCAACTGACCGTGGACCCCGACGACATCGTCGACGTGGCCGGCATTCCCGCCACGTCACCATTGCGTACGGTGACCGACCTGATCCTCCGGCTGGGCCGGTATCCGGCGGTGTCCGTGCTCGACTCGGCGTTGAACCGGGGGTTCGTCACCCCGGAGAGCCTGGCGACCGTGCCGGCGCTGGTCCGGGGCCGACGAGGTGCCCCGGCGGCCAGGAGCCACCTCGGTGAGGCGGACGGGCGGGCGCAGTCACCGTTGGAGACCTGGGCGCGGTTGCGGTGCGTCGACGGCGGCGTCCCACCCGACGTGCTGCAACTGGAGGTCCGTGACGAGGACGGTCACCTGCTCGGCCTCGGTGACCTGGCCTGGCGTGCCGCCCGGCTGATCGCCGAGACCGACGGGGCAGGTCCACACGGTACGCCCGAAGCCCTCTTCGCCGACCGCCGTCGGCAGAACCGGCTGGTCAACGCGGGCTGGAGGATCCTCCGATTCACCTGGTCCGACGCTCTCCGCCCGGACTACATCCCCCACACGGTCCGCCAGGCGATGTCCCTTATCCGCCGCACCTCCCGCCCCACCAACCCGCACTAGCCCCCCAACGAACCCTCCCTCCCATCAACCCCGGTAGTCCCAGCCCCATCCCGCCTCGCCCGGCCAGACCACCAGACCACCAGGCCACCAGGCCACCAGGCCCAGCCGGTCCTGCTTCCCCACCCGGCTCACCCTCCCGACCCCTCCCTCAGCCCGGTGATCAAGAGCTTTGCGTCAATCGATCAAGAGGTTTGCGTCAAAGTTGATCTCTAACTTGTCACAAACCTCTTGATCACCGGGATGAGTGGGGTGGGTCGGGGGCGGAGCGGGGTGGGGGCGGAGCGGGGTGGGTGGGTGGGTGGGTGGGTGGGGGCGGGGCGGGGAGGGTGGGGGTTCGGGGGTGGTGGGTAGGATTCGACGCCGTGCGCGTACTTCTTCTGGGTGGTGGCGGGCGGGAGCATGCGCTCGCCCTCGGGTTGGTCGGGGATCCGGCTGTCGAGGCCCTGTTCGCGGCGCCCGGTAACCCGGGGATCGCGGGCTTGGCGGAGCTGCGGCAGGTCGATCCGGTGGATCCCGCCGGGGTGGCCGCGTTGGCCGTGGAGGTCGGTGCCGACCTGGTGGTGATCGGGCCGGAGGCGCCGCTGGTCGCCGGAGTGGCCGACGCGGTACGCGCCAAGGGCGTGGCCGTGTTCGGGCCGTCGGCCGAGGCGGCCCGGCTGGAGGGCTCCAAGACCTTCGCCAAGGAGATCATGACGGCGGCCGGGGTGCCGACCGCCCGCGCGTACACCTGCACCGACGCGGAGAGTGTCGGGTGGGCGCTGGACGAGTTCGGCACGCCGTACGTGGTGAAGGACGACGGGCTGGCCGCCGGCAAGGGCGTGGTGGTCACCGACGATCGGGCCGCCGCGCTGCGACACGCGCAGGAGTGCGGCCGGGTGGTGGTCGAGGAGTACCTGTCCGGCCCCGAGGTGTCCCTGTTCGTGGTGACCGACGGTGAGGCCGCCCTGCCGCTGCTACCCGCGCAGGACTTCAAGCGGGTCGGCGACGGCGACGCCGGCCCGAACACCGGCGGCATGGGGGCGTACGCGCCGCTGCCGTGGGCGCCGCCCGGCCTGGTCGACGAGGTGATGGCCGACGTGGTCCATCCGACGCTGGCCGAGCTGCGCCGCCGGGGCACCCCGTTCGGCGGTCTGCTCTATGTCGGGCTGGCGCTCACCGCCGCCGGCCCCCGGGTGATCGAGTTCAACGCCCGGTTCGGTGATCCGGAGACCCAGGTGGTGCTGGCGCTGCTGGAGACCCCGCTGGCCGGGCTGCTGCACGCCGCGGCGACGGGCACGCTGGCCGCGCACCCGCCGCTGCGCTGGCGCGACGGCGCGGCGGTCACCGTCGTGGTCGCCGCCGAGGGTTATCCGGCCGCGCCACGTACCGGTGACGTGATCACCGGCGCCGACCACCCGGGCGTCATCCACGCCGGCACCGCCCGCCGGGCCGCCGACGGCGCGTTGCTCTCCGCCGGCGGCCGGGTCCTCTGCGGTACGGCCACCGGCCCCGATCTGACCGCCGCCCGTGATGCCGCCTACGCCCTGGTACGCGGCATCGAGCTGGCCGGTTCGCACCACCGTGGCGACATCGCGGCCACCGCGATCGACGGCCGGATCACCGTCCCCGACTGATCAGAGCAGGGCGAGGGCGGCGGCGATGACCCGTTGGGCGGTGGCGCTGAGCTCCTCGCCCTTGGCGTCGGTGCCGGTGATCGAGTACTCCACCCGGAACCGGCCGTCCCGGCTGGAGGCGATGCCGGCGAGGTAGCCGTACCGGGAACCGGTCTTGATCCACAGGGCGTCGCCGTCGGGCAGCGGGAACGCGGTGAGCCCGGTGCTGTAGCGGGCCGGCCCGCCGTCGACGTCCGGCACGGTCGGCAGGGTGAACATCGTGGTGAGCTGCGCCGCCGGCACCACCCTCCCGGCGAGGAGCGCGGTGAGGAAGACGTCCAGGTCGGTCAGGCTGGAGATGATGTTGCCGGAGGCCGGGGTGAAGGTCTGGCTCCAGGTGGTCACGTCCACCAGTTCGGTCCGACCGTCGCGGACGACGGCCTGGTAACCGTGGGCGTGTGGTCCCCGGATACGCGGGTCGTCCCCCGGCGCGTAGGTGTCGCGCAGGCCGAGCGGCCGGGCGATGCGCCGGTCCAGTTCCGTCGCGTACGAGTGCCCGGTGGCCTTCTCGATGAGCATCCCGGCGACGATGTAGCCCATGTTGGTGTAGTGCTGCTTCGTGCCGGGGTCGAACTCGCGGGGGTTGTGGAGCCCGAGCCGGACGAGCTGCTCCGGGGTCCACCGGTCGTACCGGTGGGCGAGCTGCCACTCGATCCCGTCGGGGACGGTGGGGCTGGGCAGGCCGCTGGTGTGGTCGAGCAGCTGCCGGACGGTGACGGTCGGGTAGCCGGCGGGGAGCAGGCCGGGGAGGAGCCGCTGCACCGGTGCGTCGAGACCGATCCGACCCTCGGCGACGAGTTGCAGCACCAGGGCGGCGGTGAAGGCCTTGGTGACGCTGCCGGCCCGGAACCGGGCGTCCGGGGGCACGGGCGCCTGGCTGCGCAGGTCCCGTACGCCGCTGGTGCCGGTCCAGCAGCCGTCCGGCGTGGTGATCCTGACCTGGGCGCTGGTGGCGTCGCCGTCGGGCAGCCCGGCTATCGCCTGCTGGAGGGGGGCCGGGTCGAGGGTGCCGGGCCGGCAACCCGGATCGCCGCGACGGTCACCGGCGACAGCGGCGGGAGAGGAAACGCGGGCGGCAGCGGCGGGAGACTGAAAGCGGGCGGCAGCGGCGGGAGACTGAACGCGGGCGGGGGCGGCTGCGGCGACCGTCCCGGGTGCCGCGACAGCGAGCAGGGCACCGAGCGTCGTGGCGACGAGCACGGTACGCCGATTCATGATCTTCATGGTGTCGAGCCTGCCGGCCGCGGCGATCGGCGGCATCCGGGAGACTCCCGCGCCCGACCCCGATCGTCGACTCGGGGTCACCGGCCGGGGCCGGCCCGCACCCCCGCTCATCGACCTGACCCGCCAGGCCCCGCCCTGCCCTGCCAGGCCCCGCCAGCCCCGCCCGGACGTCGGGTCGGGCGTCAGCCGTAGTAGCGGCGGAGTTCCCGGGGGACCACCTTGCCGGTGGCGTTGCGCGGCAGGTACTTCACGAAGATCACATCCCGGGGTACGGAGAACCGGGCCAGATAGTGCCGGACGTACTCGCGTACCGCCTCGGGGTCGAGCGCGGTGCCCGGGTGCAGGGCGAGGAAGGCGGCGAGCCGTTGCCCGTACTGCGGATCCGGCACGCCGAGCACGGCGGCCTCGCGCACCTGCGGCAGCCGGGTGAGGAGGTCCTCGACCTCGGACGGGAAGACGTTCTCCCCACCGGAGACGATCATGTCGTCGGCCCGGCCGTCGACGAAGAGCAGACCCTCGTGGTTGACCCGGCCGAGGTCGCCGGTGTCGAGCAGCCCGTCGTGGGTCTCCCGGCGGACGCCCGAGGTGTAGCCCTCGAAGAGCATCTCGTTGCCCACCAGGATCCGGCCGACCCGCCCGGCCGGCACCGGCTCCCCGGCGTCGTCGACGATCTCCAGCCGGGTGCCGTGCGGGGGGCGACCGGCGGTGGTGGGGGCCTGGCGCAGGTCGGCGGGGCCGGCGATGGCGGCCCAGGAGACCTCCGTCGAGCCGTACAGGTTGTAGATCACCTCGCCGTAGCTGTCCATGAACCGGTTGGCGAGGCCACCGGGCAGCGCCGAGCCGCTGACCGCGACCACCTTCAGCGGCGGCCGGGGATCCGGTGGCGGCACGTCGAGCAGGCGTTGCAGCATCACCGGTACGGCGAAGAGCGCCTGGCACCGGTGCGTCACGAGCGCGTCCAGCGTGGCGGCCGGGTCGAACCGGCGGTGCAGCACGATGGTGGCGCGCAGCGCGAAGGCGACCTGGAGTGCGGCGTACCCCCAGGTGTGGAAGATCGGGGCGGCGATCAGCACGGTGTCCCGGGCGTGCAGCGGGATGCGGTCGATGATGGACACGAGCGGGCCGAAGCCGGTGGGGACGGGCCGGCGGGCGCCCTTGGGTGCGCCGGTGGTGCCGGAGGTCAGCACGATGGTCCGGCCGTCCTGTGTGGGCGGTGCGGGCCGGTCGCCGGGGAGCGCGGCGGCGATCAGGTCGTCGAGGCCGTGTTCGTCGACCCGGCGCACCTCGGCGGGGACGCCGAGGATCCGCTCGGCGAACTCGCTGTCGTGCACCAGCACCCTGAGCCGCTGCTCCTCGGCGACGGTGACGAGCTGCGCGGCGGAGAGCCCGGTGTTGACCAGCACCGCGTCCGCGCCGAGCAGGGTGGCGGCGACGATGCCCTCGATGAGGCCGTGGTGGTTGCGGCAGAGCAGCCCCACCCGGTCGCCGGCCTGCACCCCGAGCCCGCTGCGCATCGACCGGGACAGCCGTTCGGCCCGGTCCAGCAGCTGCCGGTAGGTGAGCTGGTCGCCGTGCTCGTCGACGACGGCGATCCGGTCCGGGTCGCGGGCGGCGGCCTGCCGCAGCTCACCGGCCATCCCCCAGCCCCACCGACGGAGGGCGGCGAGCTGCGAGGCCACCCGGACGGGGTGTCCGGGGTTGAGCAGTCCCCGTCTGGTCAACGTGGCCACGATGAACGGCAGGTCCATCCGGCGGCCTCCTTCGGGGTGCGTCGTGAGGGCGGGCGGGTGCCCTCACCAGGGGTTCCTCCTCGATCATGCGCCTGTTCCGGTGGGCGGCCCAACCGCCGCGGGGCGGGGGCCGCCCAGCGTGGACGGGGGGTGACCGGCCTGTCGACCGGCGGCGACGGTCAGCGGATCTGGAGGCCGGAGATGGCGCGGGAGATGACCAGCCGCTGGATCTCCGAGGTGCCCTCGAAGATGGTGTAGATCTTGGCGTCCCGGTACCAGCGCTCGACCGGGTGGTCGCGCAGGAAGCCGGCCCCGCCGAGGAGCTGGACCGCCCGGTCGGTCACCGAGACGGCCACCTCGCCCGCCCTGAGCTTGGACATCGAGCCCTCGCCGGCGGTGAACGGCCGGTTGTTGCGGCCCATCCAGGAGGCCCGCCAGACCAGCAGCCGGGCGGCGTCGATCTCCGTCCTCATGTCGGCGAGGGCGAACGCGACGGCCTGGTTCTCGATGATCGGCCGGCCGAACTGGACCCGTTCCTTCGCGTAGTCGAGGGCGTACTCGTAGGCGGCCCGGGCGACGCCGAGCGCCTGCGCGCCGACGGTCGGCCGGGACAGCTCGAAGGTACGCATGGCGGCCTGGCCGCTGGCCCGCTGGCCGGACCGGGCGCGGGCCAGCCGCTCCTCCAGCGCCTCCCGGCCACCGAGCAGGCAGCGCCCCGGCACCCGGACGTCGTCGAGGAAGACGTCGGCGGTGTGCGAGGCGCGCAGGCCGAGCTTCTTCAGCTTGCGGGTCGCGTGCAGCCCGGCCGTCCCCGGCGGTACGACGAACGCGGCCTGCCCGCGCGAGCCCAGTTCGGGCGCGACGGAGGCGGTCACCACGTGCACGCGGGCGATCCCGCCGTTGGTGGCGTACGCCTTCTGCCCGCGCAGCACCCACTCGTCGGTGGCCCCGTCGTAGACGGCCCGGCTGCGCATCGCCCCGACGTCGGAGCCGGCCTCCGGCTCGGTGGTGCAGAACGCGGCGACGGCGGGCTCGTCGACGGTGCCAAAGCACTGCGGCACCCATTCGACGAGCTGGTCGGGGGTGCCGGCGCCGTAGATGGCGGCGACCGCGAGGGAGGTGCCGAAGATGCTCAGGCCGATGCCCGCGTCGCCCCAGAAGAGTTCCTCACTGGCGATCGGCAGGGACAGGCCGGTGGGGTCGGCCCAGCAGGTGGCGAGGAACTCGAAGCCGTAGAGGCCGATCTTCGCCGCCTCCTGGATGACCGGCCAGGGGGTCTCCTCCCGGGCGTCCCACTCGGCGGCGGCCGGGCGCACGACCTCGGCGGCGAAGCCGTGCACCCAGTCCCGCAGGTCCCGCTGTTCCTCGTTCAGGTCGAGCGAGAACTCGGCCACGGTCAGGCCTTGGGGATGTCGAACAGGTTGGCGATGTTGGCGGCCAGGCCCAGGTCGCCCTTGGCCTTGAGCTTGCCGGTCATGAACATCATCACCGGGTTGGCCCCGCCGGAGACGATCCTGAGGAACTCGACCGGACCCATGGTGAGGCTGAGCTTCGGGTCGCGGGCGGGGGTCTCCGAGACGGCGCAGGTGCCGTTCTCGATGACGATCTCGTAGGTGTCGGTGCCACCGTCGGGACGGCCGGTGATGTTCCAGTGCAGGACCGCGTTGGTGGCACCGGCGCGGTCGGCGCGGAAGATCTGCGGCATCCGGCCGAAGACCTCGTTGAGCACCTTGCCGCGCAGGTCGCCGGACATCACCTCGGCGATCTTGTCGTCCGGGGTGGACTTGACCAGCTGGGCGAACTCCTTCGGGCCGTAGTGGGCGAAGTTGGCCGGGTCGAAGTCAGTCATGGAAGTTGCACCTCTCGGGGCGGACCGGTTCTGGTTACTCTCGCGTAACCTTACGCACGAGTAGGTATGCTCGCAAGGGTGTCCAGCACCCCCAGCTTCAAGCGCCTCCCCCGGGCCGTACGCGAGCAGCAGATGCTCGACGCGGCGGTGAAGGTCTTCTCCCGACGCGGGTTCCACGCCGCCAGCATGGACGAGATCGCCGAGGACGCGGGCATCTCCAAACCGATGGTCTACGCGTACCTCGGCACCAAGGAGGAGCTCTTCATCGCCTGCCTGCACCGGGAGGCGGCCCGGATGATGCTGACCATCGCCGGGGCCGCCGATCCCGACCTCCCGGCCGACCAGCGGCTCTGGCGCGGCCTGCGGGCCTTCTTCGGCTTCGTCGGCGCACACCGCGACGGCTGGGCCGTGCTCTACCGGCAGGCCCGGGGCTCCCCGCCGTTCGCCACCGAACTGGCCGCGATGCGCGCCCGGCTGGTCGAGGTGGTCGCCGGCATGTTCGACCACGCGCTGCGCGCCCGGGGCCGGGAGATCGCCGCGACGGAGCTGGAGGTCGTCGCGTACGCCCTGGTCGGCGCCGGCGAGTCGCTGGCGGACTGGCTGGCCGACCATCCGGAGGCCGAGCCGGAGCGGACCGCCACCCGGATGATGAACGTCGCCTGGCTCGGTGCCGCCCAACTCCTCGACGGCGTCACCTGGCGGCCCCCGGCCGACGACTGACCTCCCCGGCAGCGGTCGGCTCAGCGGCGGGTGGCGGCGCGGTAGCGCAGCCAGCGGGCCAGCTCCAACAGCCCGGTGACGGCCAGCGAGAGGCCGACCCCGACGAGCAGGCCCCGGAGCGGATCCCGCTCGAAGGTCAGCCCGCCGAAGTAGCCGAGCAGGCCGCAGTACCCGCTCCAGACCAGCGCGGCGACGGCGTCGAAGAGCAGGAAGCGGGGGAGCGGGTACCGGACGGCGCCCATGGCGAGCGTGACGGCGGTCCGGCCACCGGGGACGAAACGGGAGGTGGTGAGGATCGAGCCACCCCGCCGGTCCACCGCCCGGCGGGCCCAGTCCGAGCCGGCCCGCCGCCGGCTGCCGTCGGGCGAGCAGGCCAGCCGGCGTGCCCCGCCGCCCCGGCCGATGCCGTACGAGACGTGGTCGCCGACGAGTGCGCCGAACGCCGCCGACGCGAGCACGGCGGCCAGGTTCGGCTCGCCGCTGGCGGCGAAGACCCCGGCGGTGATCACCACGGTCTCGCCGGGTACCACCGGGAGGAACGCGTCGACCGCGGTCACCACGATGATCACCAGGTACACCCAGGGTGAGGTGACGGTGTGGTGGAGCAGGTCGAGCACCGACTGCATGCCCCCATGCTCGACGCTGGACGACCGGCCCGGGGCCGAGTCGGCGGATCAGCCCGTGGTCCGGGGCCGAGTCGGTGGTCAGTCCGTGGCCCGGGGCCGAGTCGGCGGATCAGCCCACCGGGCGGGCCGGGGCCGGCGCGGGGTGTTCGCGCTTGTCGGCGGCGGTGGGACCGCGTGAGGTGAGCACCACCGGGGCGGCCAGCGCCCCGGCCACCGCCGCCGGCCAGTCGGCGGGCGGGGCGTCGTACACCGGGCGGGCCCGCAGCAGCCGGGCGGTGAGGGTCGCCTGCCGGTCCAGGTCACCGGGCGGGCCGGGGCGCAACCGGTCGACATCCTCGTAGCGGCGGCAGAGCCGCAGCGCGGGCCGGTCCGGGCCGGGTTCGGCCAGGTCGAGGTGGGTGAGGGCGAGCCCGTCGACCCCACCGGCCACGTCCAGGGCGTACCGGTGGGCCACGGCGTCGAAGTGGCCGAACCGGAACCGGCCCTGCCACGGGTTGGTCGGGTTGTGCGGGTCGGTCAACGGCAGGGACCGGTCCTCGGTGACCAGCGGACCCGGCCCGTGCCGGGTGGTCACCGTCCGCACCACCCCCAGCCGGTACGCCGACCCGGCCGCCCCCGCCTCGGCGAGCAGCGCCTCGGCGTTGGCGAAGGTGGTGGTGCTCCACGTGGTGTACGGGTGGAAGCCGTGCCACTCGTCCAGCAGCACCCCCTGCGCCCCCTCGAAGACGCAGGTCCCCGCCCGCAACACCCCGGCCAGGTACGACCGGTCGACGATCGCCACCCGGTCGGCGAAGCCGGTGAACGCCGGCAGGCAGTCCGCCACCGGCGGGGCGTCCAGCGGGCCGAGTTCGGCGGTGAGCCGCTCCCGGAGCACGGTGAGCCGGTGGCGCAGCAGCTCCGGATCCCGGCAGTCGGCCACCCGGGGGGCCTCGTCGGGGTGGGCGAGCCCGTACCGGACGGACTCGCCCACCCCCAGCCCGCAGGAGCCGTGCCGGGCGGCCCCCCGGGCGATCTCCCGCAGCCGGTTGGCGGCCCGGTGGTACGGCGTGGCCAGCAGCGCCTCCCCGTCCACGGTGAGCCGGTCGAGGGCGTCGGGCACCCCGACCGCGGCGAGGTGGTCGGCCTCGGCGGCCAGCGCCAGCGGATCCACCACCTGCTGCCGGGCCAGGTGGGTGCGTACCCCGGGGTGGAACGTCCCCGCCCCGAACTGGGCGAACGTGTGGTGCCGGCCGTCGGGCCGTACCACGTTGTGGGCGGCCTGCGCACCCCCGTTGAACCGCACCACGGTGTGCACGTGGCGGGTCGCGCAGAGCCAGTCCACGACGGTTCCCTTGCCGGCGTCGCCGTAACCGAGGTCGACCACGATCACGTGCCGGCCGGGCTGTCCGGGGGCGGGGAGGGCGGTCACAGCCGGGTCACCCCACCGGCGCGGTGCGGCGTGGTGGGCAGCGTGGAGACCTCGGTGCGCCGGCCGCCGCCCAGCGGGGCCAGCGCCTTGGACACGGTACGGCCGACGGTGGAGCCGGCCCGGTCCAGGTCACGCAGCCCCTCGTCCAGGTCGATGGCCTGCTCGCCGAGGCCGACGGTGAGCGCGATGGTCTCGCAGACCGCGTCCAGGTCGTCGAGGACGACGGCGCGCTGCCCGAGCAGGTCCCGCCAGAAGTCGAGCACCGTGGCGTTGCCGGCGTAGTGGCTGCCGGCGGGGAGCAGGTAGTAGGTGTCCCAGCGGCGGGTCACCTCGTCGACGATCTGCCGCAACGGCACGTCCTCGCCGAGGTCGTCGCCGATCAGCCGGCGCACCTCCCGCCGGCTCACCCGGGGGTACGCCAGCTCGTCGCCGATGATGAACAGGTAACCGCGCCGGCCCCGCTTCTCCCAGCTGTCGGTGACCGTGTGCCGGGCCATGAAGTACATCGCCAGCTCGTACGACTCGGTCATCTGACCGCCGCCGCCACCCTCCAGCACGATCCGGCCGAGGTCGTCGTCCATCCGGTTGTCCGACTCGAACTGCCCCACCTGCAACGGCACCCGGTCGCAGGTGGCGTCGCCGATCGCGCCGAACATCACCTGCGGGTCGCGGGCGTAGCCCTGGCGCAGCAGCAGCCCGAGCAGCTGCGGCAGCTTGGCCTGGAGGGTGCGGGGCACGTGCCCCATCGAGCCGGTCACGTCGAACAGCACCGCGATGGGTGTCGACTGCGGGTGCTCGGCCGAGTCCCGGCTCTCCCGGAGCGCGTCACGCGGGTCGAGCGCCGGGTGCACGGTGCGGGCGCCGCTGTCGCTGTAGGAGAAGGCGCTCTTGCCCTTCTTCTTCCGGTAGCGGTCGGCGGCGTCGTACACGTCGGTGGACCAGATTCCGCTGCCCATGGCAGCCTCCCTAGGGGTTGAGGGTGAACGGTCGGAAGGTGCGCGGCCCGTAGAGCCGGTCGAGCACCTCGTCGAGTTCGCCGAGCAGTCGCCAGGCGTCGTCGGGTCGGGCGGCCAGCGCCGGGCGGCGGCAGCCGTCGGCGAAGGCGCGCAGTTCACGGGGGGCGCGGTCGCCCATCAGCCAGCTCATGCACGCCGCGGCCATCGCCAGGTCGGTGCCGGGGCCGGCGGGTCGCCGTGCGGTGACCTCCGGCGGGTACCAGTCCTCGTGGCCGGGGACCAGCGCCGGGACGGTGCCGCCGTCGACGGCGGAGAAGCACCAGTCGACGAGCACCACGCCGTGCGCGTCCGGCTCGATCAGCACGTGCCGGGGGAGCACCGCACCGTGCACCACGCCGGCCCGGTGGGCCAGGCCGAGGGCGACCAGCAGCCGCCGCCACATCCAGGCCGCGTCCCGGGCGTCCAGCCCGTCGGGGTACGCCCGGCGGACCGCGTCGAGGTCGTGCAGCCCCGGCACGGCGGCGAGCACGCTGATCCGGCGTTCCGCCCCGCTGGCGGCGTCGCGGTGCCGGAAGCTGTCCACCAGCCGGGGCACGTACGGCAGGTGGCGCGGGTCGCCGCGCTCCTCGATCTGCCGCAGGGCGTGCGCCTCGCGGGCCAGCAGGTCGTTGTCGGCCGGGTCACGGGGCAGCTTGAGCAGGCGGTCCGCCCCGACGTCGTAGAGGTCGGCCAGGTCGCCGCGGTGGGCGAGGGCGCCGAGCCGGTACCCGCCGAGCACGACAGTGGTCCCGTCGGTGGCGGTGCGGCCGTCCGGTGCCGGTCGGCCGGAGGCGGCCGTCGGGTCGCCGGGGGTGCCGGTCGGGTCGCCGGGGGCGGCGGTCCGGGTGGCCTGCCAGCGGGTGGTGACCTGGACGAACGCGTCGGTGGCGGCGGCGCGTACCCGATGGTCGAGCGCGCCCAGCCGGTCGGGGTGCAGGGCCGCGACCAGCTCGCGGTAGCGCCGCGCCGGGGTGTCGACGCCGAACAGGTCGGTGTCGGTGCGGGCCGCCGCGACCAGCCGGATCGCCTCGTCGGTCCTCACCGGACGGTCTCCTCCCGGGCGGGGCGCAGCAGCGCCGGGTGCAGCAGTCGGGCGTCGCCGGCCCGGTAGAGGCGGGCGCGGGGGCCGCCCCGGGTGCCGCCGCGTTCGGTGCTGACACCGGTGCTCTCCACGAAGCCGGGGACGGAGAGCACCTTGCGGTGGAAGTTGCCGGCGTGCAGCGGGTGACCCCACACCGTCTCGTAGACGCCGCGCAGCTCGGCGATGGTGAACTCGGGGCCGAGGAAGCGGGTGGCCAGCGGGGTGTACTCCAGCTTGGAGCGGGCCCGCTCCAGCCCGTCGTCGACGATCCGGGCGTGGTCGAAGGCGAGTTGCCGGCTGGGCAGGGCGGTGACCGGCAGCCAGCCGGCCTCGTCGGCGTCGGAGTCGGCGACCGGGTCGGGCAGGTCGGGGGCGAAGGCGAGGTGGGCGACGGAGACGATCCGCATCCGCGGGTCGCGGTCCGGGCTGCCGTAGCTGGCGAGTTGTTCCAGGTGGACGCGGCGCAGCCGGTCACCGCCGAGGCCGGTCTCCTCGGCCAGCTCGCGGCGGGCACCGGTGGTCAGGTCCTCGTCGGGCTGGACGAAGCCGCCGGGCAGCGCCCAGTGCCCCTGGTACGGCGGTTGGCCGCGCCGGATCAGCAGCAGGTGCAGCGCGCCCTCGCGGATGGTCAGCGCCACCACGTCCACGGTGACCGCGGTCGAGGGGTAGGCGCTCGGGTCGTAACCGGCGAGGAATTCCTGCTCGTTCACGGCGTCCCTCTCAGAGTGAGAATTACTCGTTCTGAGAACAACTTAGCTGACGAAAAAGTGCTCCGCAACGGGGGCAGCAGTCGACGGCGCTGTGCGTCCCGTCACCTGGCCGCCCGGCACCGTGCCGGGCCGGGCGGCGTCCGGCCTCAGCGGACGGTGCCCACCAGGTGCGGGCGGCCGTTCCGGGCGTCGTGCAGGGCGAAGTCCCAGCCCGGCACGGCGCTGAACGCGACAGTCGAGGGCAGCGGCACCGGCAGCTTGAACGCCACCTCCACCGTGTACGCCTCCGGCAGCCGGCTCTCCAGCGCGGCCAGGCAGCGGGCCTTGCTCCACATGCCGTGCGCGATCGGCCGGGGGAAACCGAACAGCCGCGCCCCCAACCGGGAGGTGTGGATCGGGTTGTGGTCCCCGGAGACCCGGGCGTAGTCCGTACCCACCCGGGGGGTGAGTCGCCAGTGCGCGGTGGCGGCCGGCGGTGCGGGCCGCCCACCGGGGTCGCGTCCACCGCCGCCGGCCCCCCGCTCCCGACCCAGGTACGTCGACACCCCGCGCCACACCTGCTCACCGTCGACCGAGCCGACCAGGACGACGTCGACCTGCCGCCCCCGGGCGTGCGGCCGCAGATTCCCGGCGTACGCGACGAAGTCCCACGGCACGTCGGCCGGGACCGGCCGGTGGACCGTGATCCGGTTGCCCACGTGCACCACCCCGGCCAGCGGGAACGGGAACTCCGGCAGGGTCATCAACCGCAGCGCCAACGGGAACCCCAGTACGTGCGGGTAGGTCGCCGGCAGCGCGTCGGCCACCCGGAAACCGCACACCCGGTCGTACTCCGCGAGATGGGCCCGGTCCACGGTGACCCCGGCGACGGCCAGCTCGACCGGGGGCGCGGCATCCGGCCGGCGGGAACGGCCGATCCCTGGCAACGCGTCGCGCAGCGCCCGCCGGCGGAGCGCACCCGGTCGGGGCAGCCCCGGAAGCACCACCCGGGGCCGGGCCGCAGGCCCGCCGTCGTGGCCGCCCGACCGGCCCGTCAGGTCCTCGGTGCCGGCCGCCGGGTCGGTGCCGGCCGGGGGCGTCAGGTCCCGGGTGGCGTACGCCGACAGGTCGTGGGTCTCGTCGGCGCTGTGGTCCGGCCCGGCGGCGCGGGCGGCGGCAAGGGCGGCCGCTGAGATGACCTCGGTCGGCCCATCGATCAGGTCGCCGACCGACAGTTCGCCGTCGTCGGAGTCCCCGGGTCGGTTCCTGCGCCGTGCCATCACGCCCCCAGCAGACTCTGGCCGCAGACCCGGACCACGTTGCCGCTGACCGCGCCCGAGGCCGGCCAGGCCAGCCAGCCGATCGTCTCGGCGACGTCCACCGGCAGGCCGCCCTGCGCCATGCTGTTCATCCGGCGACCCGCCTCCCGGATCACCAGCGGAACCCGGGCGGTCAGCCGGGTCTCGATGAACCCGGGGGCGACCGCGTTGACGCTGATCCCCCGCCCGGCCAGCGCCGGGGCGAGCGCGTCGACCAGGCCGATCACCCCGGCCTTGCTGGTCGCGTAGTTGGTCTGGCCCCGGTTGCCGGCGATCCCGGCGATCGACGAGACGGCGACCAGCCGCCCGCCCGCGGGGATCAACTCCCTTTCCAACAGCACGTCGTTGATCCGTTCCTGACTGGAGAGGTTGACGTCGAGCACCGCGTCCCACCGGTCGGCGTCCATCCGACCCAGCGTCCGGTCCCGGGTGATGCCGGCATTGTGCACCACCACGTCGACCCGGCCGTGCCGGTCGGCCAGGTGGTCGGCGAGCCGGGCGGGCGCGTCCGCGCCGGTCAGGTCGAGCTGTACGGCGGTGCCGCCGATCTCGTTGACGACCGCCGCGAGGGCGTCCCCGGCTGCCGGGACGTCCAGCGCGACGACCTGCGCGCCGTCGCGGGACAGCACCCGGGCCACCGCCGCGCCGATGCCCCGGGCCGCGCCGGTGACCAGCACCACCTGCCCGGCCAGCGGCCGGTTCCAGTCCGCCGGGGCGGTCGCGGTCCCGGTGCCGACCCGGACCACCTGCCCCGAGACGTACGCGGAGCGGCCGGAGAGCAGGAACCGCAGGGTCGCCTCCAGGCTGGTCGCGGTGCCGGCGTCCCCGTCCGGGGTGACGTACACCAGTTGGGCGGTGACGCCACGACCGAACTCCTTGCCGATGCTGCGGACGAGCCCTTCCAGGGACCGCTGGGCGGTGGCCTCCCGGGGGGAGCCGCACCCGGCCGGCGGGGTGCCCAGCACGATCACCCGGCCGCTGGGCAGGACCGAGCGCGCCTGCGGGTGGAAGAAGTCGTAGAGCTGGCGCAGGCCGGTGGAGTCGGTGATGCCGGTGGCGTCGTAGACCAGGGCGCCGTTCCCCGGCAACCGGCCGGTGGTCGGGTCCGGGGTACTGCTCGCCGGGGTGTCGCGCAACTCGACCCCGGCGTCCAGGAGTATCCGGCCTACCTGCACCGCCAGCCTCGATCCGCCGGCCGCGCCGAGCAGGGCCGGACCGGGCAGCAGCGGCTCGCCGGGGGTGTGCCGGCGCAGTCGCGGTGGGTCGGGCAGGCCGAGGCGCTTGACCAGCGCGCGACCGGCCCCCGATCGGACGAAGCTCGCGTACCTGTCGGTCATAGGCGTAGCCTACTGGCCAGTAGGTTGTGGGCAAGTCCTGAAACGGAGGCGGGATCGTGCAGAGCATCCGGCGGGTCGCGGTCATCGGCGGCAACCGCATCCCCTTCGCCCGGTCCAACTCCCGGTACGCCGACGCGTCCAACGCCGACCTGCTCGGCGCGGCGCTGGACGGGCTGATCGCCCGGTTCGGGCTGGCCGGGCAGCGGGTCGGCGAGGTGGTGGCCGGGGCGGTCCTCAAGCACGCGAAGGACTTCAACCTGACCCGGGAGGTGGTGCTCGGCTCGAAGCTCGACCCGCACACCCCCGCGTACGACATCCAGCAGGCCTGCGGCACCGGCCTGGAGGCGGCCATCCTGGTCGCCAACAAGATCGCCCTCGGGCAGCTCGACGTGGGCATCGCCGGTGGTGTCGACACCACCTCCGACGCACCGCTGGCGATCAACGAGGACATGCGCCGCACCCTGCTGAAGCTCAACAGCGCCCGGACCCTCGGCGAGCGGCTGAAGATCGCCGCCAGGCTCCGTCCGCACCAGCCGTTCCGGCCCGAGCTGCCGCGCAACGCCGAGCCCCGCACCGGGCTGTCCATGGGCGAGCACGCCGCCCGGACGGCGCTGCGCTGGCAGATCGACCGGCAGGCGCAGGACGAGTTGGCGCTGCGCTCGCACCAGCGCCTCGCCGCCGCGTACGACAGGGGGTTCTTCGACGACCTGATGACCCCCTACCTCGGGCTGACCCGGGACCAGAACCTCCGGCCCGACACCAGCCCGGAGAAGCTCGGCGCGCTCCGGCCGGTCTTCGGCACCCGGGGCCCGGACGCCGGGCAGGCCACCATGACCGCCGGCAACTCGTCCCCGCTGACCGACGGCGCGTCCACCGTGCTGCTCGCCTCCGAGCAGTGGGCGCGCGAGCACCAGTTGCCCGTGCTGGCCTGGTTCTCCTGGTCGGAGACGGCGGCGGTCGACTTCGTGCACGGCGACGAGGGGCTGCTGATGGCCCCCGCCTACGCGGTGCCCCGGATGCTGGACCGGGCCGGGTTGACCCTCCAGGACTTCGACTTCTACGAGATCCACGAGGCGTTCGCCTCCCAGGTGCTGGCCACCCTGGCCGCCTGGGAGTCGCCGGAGTTCGGCAAGGACCGGCTGGGGCGGGACGCCCCGCTGGGCGCGATCGACCGGGACCGGCTCAACGTCGCCGGCTCGTCGCTGGCCGCCGGGCACCCGTTCGCCGCCACCGGCGGCCGGATCGTGGCTACGCTGGCCAAGCTGCTCGCCGAGAAGGGCGGCGGCCGGGGGCTGATCTCGATCTGCGCGGCCGGCGGGCAGGGCGTGACCGCCATCCTGGAACGCTGAGGCGGCTTCCGTACGGGCTCACCTCGTCCGCAGCCAGCCGAGGAAGCGGGCGTGCAGGTCGCCGGCCGGCTGACGGCTCAGGTCCGTCAACGCCTCTACCAGTTGCAGACCGAGGTAGACGCCGAGGGCGGCGCGATCGTCCGCGTACTCGGTGAGTAGTCGGTCGCGGCGCACCCGGCAGGGCCAGGACTCGCCGCATCCGGTGCACTGCCAGCCGGGGCGGGCCGGTACGTGAGCACCCAGTGCGGGCACCGGCCGGATCCGGATCGCCTCCAGGCGGGCGAGCACCCGCCGCTGCCGTGCCCCGGACGGATGACCCAGTTCGACGCCACGCAGATGGATCCACAGGCCGTCGCTGTGTTCTTCCCGACGGCCCACCTTGACGATCCGTAGGGTCAGGGTGCCGAGCCCGTAGCAGTAGTGCTGCTCGGCCACCGTCACCACGTCGCCGATCCCGAACGGGACCACCGGCCGGACGGTCATGACGACACCGAGGAGTGCGGCCCGGTGGCGGCTGCGCGCAGCCGGAGCATCCAGGCGAAGGTCAACAGTGGTGCCTGCCGGAGCATGCCCTGGCTGTTCGTCGACCGATAGGCGCCCATCTTCCACTCCTGTCGTTCGCGGATGCACGCAGGGCAGCTTCACTGGCGTCGACAACCTTACTGCCTATCGAATAAGGCATTAAGGATGGATGGGTAGATCGTTTTTGCTGAACTACCCTTGGCCAGTGCCGGTGCAGAGGAGTCGAAGGTGAGTCGCCCCGAGTGGATCAGTGTCTCGATGCCTTACGTGACGCCCCGATCGCGCGCAGGCGGGGACATGTGGGCCACCGAGGCGGCGCAGCAGGGCGGGCTCGGCACCCAGAGGCTGTTGGAGGTGACGGAGGTGTCGCCGACGGCTGAGGTGGCGGAAGCGCTGCTGGTGGATGCCGACACGCCGGTCGTCGTTCGACGGCGGCTCATGATGTTCGACGGGCAACCGGTCGAGTTGACCGACTCGTACTACCCGGCCTCGATCGCTCGCGGCACGGCCTTGGGTGAGCCCCGCAAGATCCGGGGAGGAGCGGTCAGTCTGCTCGCCGAGCTGGGCTATCGTCCCGGGCGGGCCACGGAGGACGTCTACACCCGGCAGCCCACCGAATCCCAGCGGAGCGCGCTCGGGCTGACGGCCGGAGATTGGGTGCTCGGGCTGACCCGGCTACTCAGCACCGCTGAGGGCGTGCCTGTCGAGTTGAGCGTCATGACGATGGTGCCGCAGGGCCGGCGCCTACGGTACGAATTGACCGTCGAATAGCGGATCGAGGGAGCGGCACATGGCCAGCACAGGCGACGACCGTCCTCGGCATGAGCAGATCGCGGCCGACCTGCGGGCCCGCATCATGTCTGGCGATCTGCCTGCCGGCTCTCAACTGCCGTCGATCCCTACCTTGACGACGCGGTATGCCGCTGCCACGGCAACTGTTCAACGGGCGCTTGCCGCATTGAAGGCGGAGGGATCGGTGCGCAGTGAGATGGGCAGAGGTGTCTACGTCCGCGACCGCCAGGCCCTTGTCATGGAGGCTTCGGCTTATCTCGCGCCGCAGCCGAACGGGGTCAGCTATCGCCTGCTCGCCGTCGAGGAGGTGGAGCCCTCCCCGGAGGTGGCGCGGCTACTGGCTCTGGGCAGCGACGACACGGTGGTGCTCCGACAGCGGCTGATGCTGCACGGCGGGGAGCCGACGGAGTTGTGCTGGTCGTACTATCCGGCCTCGATGGCTCGGGGCACCGAACTCGCCGAACGCCGCAAGATCAGCGGTGGAGCCGCCCGGGTCCTGGCGGACCTCGGCCATCCGGAGTACGAGGTGGTCGATCACGTGTCGGCCCGGATGCCGACCTCCGAGGAGGTGGAGAGGCTGGCGCTGCCGCCGTACGTGCCTGTGCTGCGCCAGCTGCGGGTGGTTCTCACCGCGACGAAACAGCCTGTCGAGGTGTCGGTGCTGATCAAGGGCAGTCATCTGCACGAGCTTCGTTACGGGTTCCGTATCTGACGGTCCTCGATACCCGCCGGGGTACCTGCGCAGGGCCCGTGCATCTGCTGACCACTGTGGTCGGACACTCGGCGCTCGCGCAGCTCAGGGCGGTGTTGCCGGGGCTCCGTACCGTGGTGTCAGCCCGCCCGGCGTCCTGGTGGCGGTGCCCCGTGGAGGAGCGTCATGCCTGGTCGTGCCCTGCTGCGTACCGCTGCCGTTGCTTTTGCCGGCGTGCTCGCGGCCGGCGGTTGTGCCCCCACCACGAGGGATGTCGAGGGGCCTCCGGCGGTCGGGACGGCTGGCGGTCCGGCGGGGTCGGGCCACGCGAGGAGCGGCTCCGGCGACACCGGCACGGTCACCGACGGCGGCGCCCCGGGCGTGGGGATCCAGGAGGCCGACCCCACCGGCAGCCCCACGGCCGGCGGTGGCGGGGACACCGGCGGCGTCCCGTCCGGTACGACGGCGAGCGGCCCCACCATCAGCTCCTTCCGGGTCACCCGCAAGCCGAGCTGCCCGGCCGGCACCACCGTCAACCCGATCCCCGGCACTGGGGTACGGATGGAGTGGAAGGTCGGCAACGCGACCTCGGTGGCCCTGTCGGTCGACGGCCCCGGCGTCTACCGCGACGACTACCCGTCGACCGGCAGTGAGGAGCTCACCTTCCCGTGCTCGGGTGGCGAGGGTGACACCCAGCGGCACACGTACACGTTGACGGCGCGCAACGCGCACGGCAAGCAGACGAGGACCCTCGTGGTCACCGCGCCGGTGCACGACATCCCGAAGGTCTGACGCCGGACTGCGTGGCCCGCGCGGTCCGGCTGGCCCCCCACCGGCCGCTGTCGCAGGGCCCGCCGCCCGGCCCCTGGTCGGCCCGACCAGGGCGGCGGTCGTCGGGTAGGCGAGAATGAGGTACGTGACGACGATCCCGAACGTGCTCGCCCACCGGTACGCCTCACCCGAACTGGTCGCCCTCTGGTCCCCGGAGGAGAAGGTCCGGATGGAGCGGCGGCTCTGGCTCGCCGTGCTCCGCGCCCAGCGGGACCTCGGCGTGGCGGTCCCCGACGGCGTGGTCGAGGCGTACGAGCGGGTGGTCGACCAGGTCGACCTGGCGTCGATCGCCGAGCGGGAGCGGGTCACCCGGCACGACGTGAAGGCCCGGATCGAGGAGTTCAGCGCGCTCGCCGGGCACGAGCACGTGCACAAGGGGATGACCTCCCGCGACCTCACCGAGAACGTCGAGCAGCTCCAGGTGCGCGCCTCGCTGGAGCTGATCCGGGACCGGGTGGTCGCCGCGCTGGCCCGGCTGGCCTGGCTCGCCCACGAGCACTCCGGCCTGGTGCTGACCGGCCGTTCGCACAACGTCGCCGCGCAGGCCACCACGCTGGGCAAGCGCTTCGCCTCGGCGGCCGAGGAGCTGCTGATCGCGTACGAGCGGCTGGAAGACCTGATCGGCCGCTACCCGCTGCGCGGCATCAAGGGTCCAGTGGGCACCGCCGCCGACCAGCTCGACCTCTTCGACGGCGACGCGGAGAAGGTCGCCGAGCTGGAGCGTCGGGTCGCCGGTCACCTCGGGTTCGCCCGGGTGCTGGACAGCGTGGGGCAGGTCTACCCGCGCTCGCTGGACTTCGACGTGCTCTCCGCGCTCGCGCAGGTGGCCGCCGCGCCGTCGTCGCTGGCCACCACGATCCGGCTGATGGTCGGTCAGGAGCTGGCCACCGAGGGCTTCAAGCCGGGCCAGGTCGGCTCCAGCGCGATGCCGCACAAGATGAACACCCGGTCGTCGGAGCGGGTGAACGGCTTCGCGGTGATCATCCGGGGGTACCTGTCGATGGTCGGCGAGCTGGCCGGCGACCAGTGGAACGAGGGGGACGTCTCCTGCTCGGTGGTCCGCCGGGTGGCCCTGCCGGACGCCTTCTTCGCCGCCGACGGGCTGTTCCAGACCTTCCTCACCGTGCTCGACGAGTTCGGGGCGTATCCGGCGGTGATCAGCCGGGAGCTGGAGCGCTTCCTGCCCTTCCTGGCCACCACCAGGATCCTGGTGGCGGCGGTGCGCCGGGGCGTCGGCCGGGAGGCCGCCCACGAGGTGATCAAGGAGCACGCGGTCGCGGTGGCCCTTGCGATGCGGGAGAAGGGCGCTCCCGACAACGACCTGTTCGACCGGTTGGCCGCCGACTCGCGCCTCGGCCTCACCCGCAGCGAGATCGACACCCTGGTCGCCGACCCCGCCACCTTCACCGGTGCCGCCCAGGCCCAGGTGGACGCGATCACCCGCCGCATCACCACGGTCGTCACCGCCCACCCCGAAGCCGCCACCTACTCCCCACCCCCCATCCTCTGACCCCCCTCCGCCCCGCGCGTTCCCCCGCCCGCCCCGCCCACCCTTGCCCCGGTGATCAAGAGCTTTGCGTCACCAACGAAGATCAACCAGTCCCAAACCTCTTGATCACGCCCCGCAGTCCTGGCCGGGCGTCGGCTCGCCCCCGTGATCAAGAGGTTTGCGTCACCAATGAAGATCGAATTGGCGTAAACCTCTTGATCACCGAGGTCAAAAGGGGCGGTGGGCGGCAGGGACGGGCGGGTCAGGAGTCCCGGGTGGGGGTTTCGGCGGCGGAGGAGAGGTTGGGGGCGCTCGCCGGTTCGGCGATGCCGCCGGGGGCCTCGGCGAAGCCGGGCTCGTGGGCGGTCTCCGCGGCGACCAGGGGCTGGTCGTGCGGCATGACGTCGGGGACCTTGGGCACCACGATCACCGCCGTGCCGTAGGCGCAGATCTCCATCCACATCTCGCCGCAGTCCCGGCTGTCGAAGCGCATCCCCACCACGGCGTTCGCGCCGATGCGCAGGGCCTCCTCGCCGAGCCGGGCCACCGAGTCGGTACGCCACCGGGTGAGGTTGTCCGGGGCCATCGGGTCGTACGCGCCACCGCGCAGGTTCTTGACCCCCTCACGGTACGGATTACGGGTCCGCGCCATCGACGACACCACTTCGCCGAGGATCTGGCGGATCTCGTAGCCGGGCAGTTGATCCGTCGTCACGACCAGCACGGTTCGATGCTGTCAGTAGCCGTACGGCGTCGAAGCGTGCCGTACGCACCTGGTCGGATGCTGCAAAACCAGGCGGCGCGGACGGTCGGCACGCGACCGGCCATCCGCGCCGCCTGCGGTGGTAACCGTCAGACACCGGCCGTCGAGGTGATCCAGGCCCGGTTGTACGCGACGCTGCCGTAGTTCTGGATGCTCGACCCGTCGGCGGTGGAGGCGACACCGACCTGCCGGCCGTTGTAGAACTGCGGGCCGCCCGAGTCGCCGCGCCAGGCGTTGCCGTTGATCCGGGTGCTCCGGAT
This sequence comes from Micromonospora rifamycinica, assembly GCF_900090265.1. Taxonomy (NCBI): domain Bacteria; kingdom Bacillati; phylum Actinomycetota; class Actinomycetes; order Micromonosporales; family Micromonosporaceae; genus Micromonospora; species Micromonospora rifamycinica. Next base: position 4,210,969 of record NZ_LT607752.1, on the reverse strand, counting down.
CGCCTGGCCGCCGTACGCGTCGGTGGCGTTGGTGCTGGTCACCTGCACCGAGGCGGTCTTGAGCTGGCTGGACGCCCCGCAGCCGCTGTAGCAGGTCATGCCCCAGCCGTAGATGGTGTTGGTGGAGCCGACCGGCGGGTTGCTGCTGGCCAGGCTGACGGGGGTGTTGGTGACGGTGCTGGCGAGTCGGAGCAGGGCGAGGTCGTTGCGCGTGTAGGAGGCGCTGACGCTACGGGTGGTGCCGCCGGAGGCGTAGTAGACGCTGCCGACCCGGACGGACATGGTGCCGCTGACGCAGTGCCGGGCGGTGAGGACCCACTGGGCCGCGATGACGCTGCCGGAGCAGGTGAACGACCCGTTGCTGAAGACGGCGGCGGCCCAGGGGGCGGAGGAGACGGTGCTGCCGCCGATGATCGGTTGCGGACCGGCCGGGGCGGCGGTGGCCCCGGAGGCGGTGGCCAGGACACCGGCGAGGGCGGTGGTCAGCACGGCGAGGGTGGACCGGAGGCGCATGTCGGGTTCCCTTCACGTCGGGCAGCCCGGGGTCACCGGGCCGCGGTGGCCGGCGCGGGGCGGGGGTGGCCCATCGTGAACGCCGACCAGACATCGACATATGACGATTGAGGTTAGAGGTCGTCCGGATCACACACAAGCTCGTGATCGGGATCGGTCGTTGTGACAGACATGACTCGCGGGGCGCTCGTCCCCGTTTGTCGGATACCGGTCCCAAATCTGGCGTTGAGCCACGTATTGCCTGCTCAAATGGGTTGTGTCGAGTCGACGCGACGACGATCGGCAACAAATCCGTATCAGAGCGGCAACGAACGGATCTCGGTCGACCGCCCCGGTGGACGGTAATGTCGATCACTGCCTGAACTGCGCCCGGCCGGTGCGTCCGGACCGGAATCTGCCAGGTACGCTGGCTGCGCTCGCCCGTAGTGGGCCGGCACCCAACTGCGTACACAGTCAGGAGTGCCCAGTGCCTCGCGTCGTCGTCGACGTCATGCTCAAGCCCGAGATCCTCGATCCTCAGGGCCAGGCCGTCGCAAACGCGCTGCCGCGGCTCGGCGTCGGTGACGTCGCCTCCGTCCGCATCGGCAGGCGGATCGAGATCGAGTTCACCGGCGAACCGGACCTGGACCGGGCCCGGGAGATCGCCGACAAGCTGCTCGCCAACCCCGTCATCGAGGACTTCACGGTCCGGGTCGAGGCCGACGAGACCGCGGACGCGCACTCGTGACCGCCCGCGTCGGAGTGGTGACCTTCCCCGGCTCGCTGGACGACGGGGACGCCGCCCGTGCCGTGCGGATCGCCGGTGCGGAGCCGGTCCGGCTCTGGCACGGTGACCCGGAGCTGCACGGGGTGGACGCCGTCGTGCTCCCGGGTGGTTTCTCCTACGGCGACTACCTGCGCTGCGGGGCCATCGCCCGCTTCGCTCCGGTGATGGAGACCCTGGTCGACGCCGCCCGGGGCGGCCTGCCGGTGCTCGGCATCTGCAACGGCTTCCAGATCCTCTGCGAGGCCCACCTGCTGCCCGGCGCCCTCACCCGCAACCAGCACCTGCACTTCCGTAACCGCGACCAGCACCTGCGGGTCGAGTCGGCGGGCACCGCCTGGACGAACACCTTCCAGCCCGGCCAGGAGATCCTCGTCCCGGTCAAGAACGGCGAGGGCTGCTACGTGGCGGACACCGCCACCCTGGACGCACTGGAGGCCGAGGGCCGGGTCGTCGCCCGCTACGTCGGCGGCAACCCGAACGGCTCGCAGCGGGACATCGCCGCGATCACCAACGCCGCCGGCAACGTGGTCGGCATCATGCCCCACCCGGAGCACGCGGTCGAGGCGCTCACCGGCCCCTCCCTGGACGGCCTCGGCTTCTTCACCTCAGTGCTCAAGCACCTGGTGGGGACGCCGGCGTGACGATGCACGGCGGGAACATCGGTCGGCTCCACCGCCCCCGGGGCGGGTACGAGCGCAGCGAGGAGAGGTCATGACCACCCACCAGGACCCGGCCGTACGGGCCGCCGCGGGCTCCGTCCCGGCGGGGCCGCACGCGGCCGTCGCGCCGCCGGCCACCGCCGGCCGGCACACCGGTCCGGCGTCGACCACCGACTGGGCCGACGGCGTGGACACCGTGCAGCGGGCCACCGCCACCGGCGACGAGCTCCAGCCGTACGCCGAGCTGGGCCTGCGCGACGACGAGTACGACCGGATCCGGCACATCCTCGGCCGCCGCCCCACCCAGGCCGAGCTGGCCATGTACTCGATCATGTGGAGCGAGCACTGCTCCTACAAGTCCAGCAAGGTGCACCTGCGCCAGTTCGGCGAGAAGGCCCCGCCGAGCGACCGGCTGCTCGCCGGCATCGGGGAGAACGCCGGCGTGGTCCGGGTCTCCGACACGCTGGCCGTCACCTTCAAGGTCGAGTCGCACAACCACCCGAGCTTCGTCGAGCCCTACCAGGGTGCGGCGACCGGCGTCGGCGGCATCGTCCGGGACATCCTGGCGATGGGCGCCCGCCCGGTCGCGGTGATGGACCCGCTGCGGTTCGGCGCGGCCGACCACCCGGACACCGCCCGGGTGCTGCCCGGGGTGGTGGCCGGTGTCGGCGGCTACGGCAACTGCCTCGGCCTGCCCAACATCGGCGGCGAGCTGGTCTTCGACCCGTGCTACCAGGGCAACCCGCTGCTCAACGCGCTCTGCCTCGGGGTGCTGCCGGTCGACCGGTTGCAGAAGAAGGACGCCGCCGGCCCCGGCAACGTCGTGGTGCTGCTCGGCGCGAAGACCGGCCGGGACGGCATCGGCGGCGTGTCGGTGCTGGCCAGCGCCACCTTCGACGAGGGCAGCGAGCAGCGCCGCCCGTCGGTGCAGGTCGGTGACCCGTTCATCGAGAAGCTGCTGATCGAGGCCTGCCTGGAGCTGTACGACGCCGAGCTGGTCGTCGGCATCCAGGACCTCGGCGGCGCGGGCCTGACCTGCGCGCTCACCGAGACCGCCGCGTCCGCCGGCACCGGGATGCGGGTCTGGTTGGAGCGGGTTCCGCTGCGCGAGCCGTCGATGGAGCCGCACGAGATCCTGGCCAGCGAGTCCCAGGAGCGGATGCTGCTGGTGGTGACCCCGGAGAAGCTGGAGGCGGTGCTCAAGACCGCCGAGAAGTGGGGGGTGCTGGCCACCGCGATCGGCGAGGTCACCGCGCCGTCGCCCGACGGGCGGCCGGGCCGGCTGCTGGTCACCTGGAACGACCACGTGGTGGTCGACGTGCCGCCGGGGTCGCTGGTCGACGACGGTCCGGTCTACGCGCGCCCGATGCGGGAGCCGGCCGACCTGATCCTGCTCCAGGCCGACCGGGCCGAGACGCTGCCCCGGCCGGGTAACCCGGAGGCGCTGCGGGAGACCCTGCTCCGCATGATCGCCTCGCCCAACCTCGCCGACAAGACCTGGGTCACCGAGCAGTACGACCGCTACGTGCTCGGCAACACCGTGCTCGCCCAGCCGGAGGACTCCGGCGTGATCCGGATCGACGAGCAGAGCGGCCTGGGGGTCGCCCTCTCCGTCGACGGCAACGGCCGGTACGCCCGCCTCGACCCGTACCAGGGGACGAAGCTGGCGCTCGCCGAGGCGTACCGGAACGTGGCGGTGACCGGCGCGCAGCCGATCGCCGTGACCAACTGCCTCAACTTCGGCTCGCCGGAGGACCCGGGCGTGATGTGGCAGTTCGCCGAGGCCGTCCGTGGCCTGGCGGACGGCTGCCTCGAACTGGGCATCCCGGTGACCGGCGGCAACGTCAGCTTCTACAACCAGACCGGTGCCGCCGCGATCCACCCCACCCCGGTGGTCGGCGTGCTGGGTGTGCTGGACAACGTCGCCGACCGGGTGCCGATGGGCTTCGTCCCGCGGGCCAACGGCGACCACGACCAGGTCTACCTGCTCGGCGACACGCACGTCGAGCTGTCCGGCTCCGAGTGGGCCTGGGTGACGCACGAGCACCTCGGCGGCATGCCGCCCCAGGTCGACCTGGGCCGGGAACGCCAGCTCGCCGAGCTGATGGCGGCGGCGGCCCGGGTGGGTCACCTCAGCTCCGCCCACGACCTGTCCGACGGTGGCCTGGCGCAGAGCCTGGTGGAGTCCAGCCTGCGCCGGGGCGTCGGGGTCCGGATCGGGGTGCCGGAGCGGTTCGCCGACGGTTCGTTGCCGTTCGTCTTCCTGTTCAGCGAGTCGTCCGGCCGGGCGCTGGTGACCGTGCCGCGCGGGCACGAGAAGGCGTTCACCGCGCTCTGCGCCGAGCACGGCGTGCCGTGGGAGCTGATCGGGGTGACCGATCCGGCGGGCGGTGCCCTGGACGTGCACGGCCAGTTCCGGATCGGGCTGGACGAGCTGCGGGCCGCGCACACCGCGACCCTGCCCCGGCTCTTCGGCGGCCCGGAGGCGGCCCAGGTGCAGGTGGAGGCGGTCCGGACCGGCACCACCACGATCGCGCCGGCCACCGCCGGGCAGCCGGTGGACGTACCCGACCGGGAGCAGCCGGCGGACGCGGACGACCCGGCCGGCGAGGTGGTGGCCGCTGCGGTGGCGGGTGCCCCGTCGCCCACCGGCCCGGACGCCGCACACCCCGTGCCGGCACCGGAGGCCCCCGGGCCGACGACCGCACACCCCGCGCCGGCACCGGACGCCGGACCGGCGTCGGGCGGCCCGGCCGGGGCGGACACCCCCGAAGCGGGTACGCCGGACGCCGCGTCGCCGGACGCCGGGCACGGCACCGGTGCGCCTGCGGCCGGGTCGACCCCGGCGGCCGGTGCGGACGACACTGCGGCGGCCGGGTCCGGCGACGGACAGCGTCCGACGCCCGACCAGCGCTGAGGCGGTGACCCCGGCCGTCCATTCCCAGCCCGGATCGGGTGCCCGGTTCGACTGGGGGCTGACCGGGGCGGCGGAACTAGGCCGGGTCTGCGCCGTCCTGGTGGTGGTGGACGTGCTCTCGTTCACCACCGCCGTGGAGGTGGCGGTCGCCCGGGGGATGCGGGTGCACCCGTTCCCCTGGGGCGAGCAGGCGGCCGACTACGCGGTGCGGGTCGGTGCGGTGGCCGCGGTGGGTCGTCGGCAGGCCGACGCCGACCATCCGTGGTCGCTCTCCCCGGCGGCCCTGCGCAGCGCGCCGTTCGCCGCCGACCTGGTGCTGCCGTCGCCGAACGGCTCGGCGATCAGCGCCGCCGCCAGCGCCACCGGCCGACCGGTGGTCGCGGCGTGCCTGCGCAACGCCCGCGCCGTCGGGGGATGGCTGCGCCACCACGGGTACGGCGCGACGGACGCCCCGGTGGGGGTGGTGGCCGCCGGTGAACGATGGCCGGACGGCACCCTGCGCCCCTCGGTGGAGGACCAGTTGGGTGCGGCCAGTGTGCTGGACGCGCTCTCCGATGTGCCCGGTGGACTCTCGGTGGAGGCCGCGATGGCGCTCGCCGCGCTGGCCAGCACCCCCGACGTGCCGGCGGCGGTACGCGGCTGCGTCTCCGGCCGTGAGCTGATCGAGGGCGGCTTCGCCGGGGACGTCGAGATCGCCGTCCAGCGTGAGGTGTCGAGCGTGGTGCCGGTGCTCCGCCAGGGCGTCTTCTCGGCCGGCTGACTCCGGGCCGGTGCACTGCGGACCCTGCGGAATCCCGGAAGCGACAGCGGGCCGCCCGGTGGGATTCCGGGCGGCCCGCTGTCGGTGTTGCCTGAGGGTCAGTCGTCCAGCCAGTCGAGGCGGCGTCCGCCGCGCTCCGGGGGCGGGCCGTCCGGCCGGGCCGCCCGGCCCGACGGCGGCTGGCCGCCCGGGGGCTGGTCCCGACCGGCCTGGGCCGGGTCGCCGTAGTAGCCGCCCTGGTGCTGGTCGTAGCCCTGCGGGTCGTACCCGCCGCCACGCTGGTGCGGCGGTTCCTGACCGTGGCCGCCCTGCGGCTGCTCGGCGGGGTAGCCACCGGGCTGGTCGTACCCGCCCTGCGGGGAGCCGTAGCCGGGCTGCTGGTCGTAACCCGGCTGGTCGTATCGGCCCTGGTGGGCACCGCCGCGCTGGTCGTAGCCGCGCTGGTCGTAGCCGCCCTGGTGGGTGCCGGCCGGCTGGTCGTACCCGCCCTGGTGGGCGCCGCCGCGCTGATCGTAGCCGCCCTGGGTGCCGCCGGGCTGGTCGTAGCCGCCGCCGTGCTGGCCGCCGTAGCCCTGGGCCGGGTCGGCGTCGTAGCCCGCCTGCTGGCCGTACCCGCCAGCGCCCGTGGGCTCGGCGCCCCGGCCGTAGCTGCGAGCGCCGGTCGGTTCCGCGCCCCGGCCGTAGCCGCCGGCGCCGGTCGGTTCCGCACCCCGGCCGTAGCCGCCCTGCTCGGGCTGGTTGTAGCCGGCCGCGCCGGGCTGGCCGTACGCGTCCGGCTCCGGCTGGTATGTGCTGGTCGGGTACGGGTCGGCGGCCGGCGCGTACGAGGTGCTGTCGCCGGTGTACCGGCCGGTGGGCTCGTCGTAGCGCTGGCCGGCGTACCCTCCGGTCGGCTCCTGTGCCGGGTAGCCGGCCCCGGCCGACGCGCCGTAGTCCCGACCGCCGTAGCCGCCGGCCCCGGAGGCGGGGGCGTTGCCGTAACCACCGCCGGAGGCGGGGGCGTTGCCGTAGCCGCTGCCGGAGGACGGCGCGTTGCCGTAGCCGCTGCCCGACGAGGGGGCGTTGCCGTAGCCGCCCGCGGGGGAGGCCGCCGCGCCGTAGCCGCCGGCGGCACCGTAACCGCCACCGGAGGAGGGCGTGCCGCCGTAACCGGCCTGTTGGCCGTAACCGCCCTGGCCGGGGGGCTCCTCGCCGTAACCGCCGGCGCCGGGCCAGTTGTCCTGTGGGCCGCCGTAGGGCTGCGGGGGCGCGGCGTACGGGTCCGGCGGGACGTCGTCGACGATCGGTCGTTGCATCATCGTCGGCGCGTCGCTCAGCGCGGAGCTGCCGACCATCGTCGGGTCGGGGCCGGCGCCGACCCGGTTGACCACCCGGGTCTGGTCGTCCGCGCCGCGTGGACCGGGCACGCCACCCGCTGCCGCGGCGGCGGGCGCGTCCCCGTCGTCCGCGTCGGCGTTCTTGCGCCGGATCCAGAGCAGCACGATGGTGCCGACACCGGCCGCGACCAACAGACCGCCGAGCAGGATGATCAGGAAGGAGCCGAAGCCGCTCTCCTCGTCCTGGGACGCGGCCTGCTGCTGCCCGCCACCCGGTTCGGTGGTCTCCTCGGTGGTCTCGTCGGTCGTCTCCGCCGTCGGCGTCTCCTCGGTGGTGGGCGACGGGGTGGCGCTCGGGCTGACCTCGACCTTGAGCGCCAGGCTGATCCGCTGGTTGCTCAGGCTCTGCCCGGCGCCGGCGCTGATCGGCTTGGTGGCGACCACGCCGTCCTTGCTGGCGCCGAGCACCATCGAGCCGGGGGCGATCGGGTTGGCGGTGGAGCCGGTGATCCGGAAGTTGCCGCTGCCGTCGCTGGTGGTGTTGAACTGCTTGCCGGTCGAGTCCTCCAGCCCCACCACCGCGTTGGGTACCGGGTCGCCGGTGGCCGTCACGACCACCTTGCCGGAGATCGACTTGACCGTCGGTTTGTCCTGCGGCGGGGTGGTCTGCGGCGCGGCCCTGGCCACCAGGGTGACGGTGGTGCTGGCGGAGTTCTCGCCGCCGTTGGCGTCGACGGCCTTCACGGTGATCGTGGCGGAGCCGTTCGACGCGTCGTCGGCGAGGGTGAAGCTGGCGCTGGATCCGCCGCTCTGGTCGACCTTGTTACGACTGCAACCGTCCACGCACCGCAACTTGCCGTTGCTGGAGGTGACGGAGACGTCGACCGGGGAGCCGTCACCCACGGTGAGCGAGTAGCTGACCCGGGTAGTCTTTCCGGCCTCGACGGAACTCGGGGACGCCGACACGTTGTTGACGCTCGGAGCGGCGAAGGCGGGTGTTGCGGGGACGGTGAGCAGGGCGCCGGCCACCAGCGCTACGACCACACCGGCCCGCTGCGTCCAGGCACGTCGGTGTGTTGACACGTCCACCGCCTTCCGGTCTGACTTCCCCGGCGGGGGCCGGGGATCATCACGGTACGAATACGCCGTCGGCAACTATGCCTTGTCTGACCGGATCGGCGCGACCCAGGGGCCAGCGTGGCACCTGACAACCTGGGGTCGTATCGTCCCGTCGTGTCCTCTCCGCACATTAAGTCCGCCGTGGTATTGGCGGCGCTGACCGCACTCGATGAGGGGCGCACGCCCGAACGGGCGGTGTACCGGGATGCGGTCCGTGCCCTTCTGGCCGCCCTCGCGGACCGTTCACCCGGCCGATCGGTGGAGGTGCGCGTCCCCCCTTACGGCGCAGTTCAGTGTCTGCCCGGTCCCCGGCACACCCGGGGCACCCCGCCGAACGTGGTGGAGATGGGGCCGGCAACCTGGCTGGAGCTCGCCACGGGCCGGTTGTCCTGGGCGGAGGCGGTCACGGACGGTCGCGTGCAGGTGAGCGGAAACCGGGCGGACCTCTCCGACCATCTGCCGCTCTAGCTGCGCCGTTTCCCGTGATCAGGTGACCGGTCGGAGGCGGATCGTGACTTTCTGTATCGACTCGTGTTCGCGTACACTGTCAGGCGACGACAGTGGTCCAGGGCCGAAAGGCGCGGAGCAGCCCCCCGGCTCCGCCAGGCCAGTCCAGACCAGCATGAGGGAGCGGCAGTGCCCCGAGGCGATGGCCGGCTGAGCCACGACCTTGACCCCCAGCGACCCGGCCCCCAGGACGCGTGTGGCGTCTTCGGCGTCTGGGCTCCTGGTGAAGAGGTCGCCAACCTTACCTATTTCGGTCTCTACGCACTCCAGCACCGGGGCCAGGAGGCCGCCGGCATCGCGGTGAGCGACGGGTCCGGGGTGGTGGTCTACAAGGACCTGGGCCTGGTGGCCCAGGTGTTCGACGAGCCGACGCTGAAGAGCCTGCGGGGCCACCTGGCGATCGGGCACGCGCGTTACTCCACGACTGGCGGCTCGACCTGGGAAAATGCCCAGCCGACCATCCGGTCGACCACGTCGGGCACCACCATCGCCCTGGCGCACAACGGCAACCTGGTCAACACCGCCGAGCTGCAGAAGGAGGTCGCCGAGCGCGGGCTGCTCGACGACGGGGCGACCAACGACACCTCGCTGGTGACCATGCTGCTGGCCAGCCGCCCCGATCTGTCGGTGGAGGCCGCCGCGCTGGAGGTCCTGCCCCAGCTGCGCGGCGCGTTCAGCTTCGTCTTCATGGACGAGTCGACCCTCTACGCCGCGCGGGATCCGCACGGCGTCCGCCCGCTGGTGCTCGGCCGGTTGGAACGCGGCTGGGTGGTGGCCAGCGAGACCGCCGCGCTGGACATCGTGGGCGCGAGCGTGGTCCGCGAGGTCGAGCCGGGGGAGCTGATCGCGATCGACGAGCAGGGCCTGCGGTCCAACCGGTTCGCCGCCCCGGAGCCCAAGGGCTGCCTCTTCGAGTACGTCTACATCGCCCGCCCGGACGCCACCATCGCCGGCCGCAACGTGCACGCCGCCCGGGTGCAGATCGGCCGGCAGCTCGCCAAGGAGCACCCGGTCGAGGCGGACCTGGTGATCCCGGTGCCCGAGTCGGGCACGCCGGCCGCCATCGGCTACGCGGAGGCGTCCGGCATCACGTACGGCGCCGGCCTGATGAAGAACCCGTACGTCGGGCGTACCTTCATCCAGCCGTCGCAGACCCTCCGCCAACTCGGCGTACGACTCAAGCTGAACCCGCTGCGGGAGAACGTGCGGGGCAAGCGGCTGGTCGTGGTCGACGACTCGATCGTGCGCGGCAACACCCAGCGGGCGATCGTCCGGATGCTCCGGGAGGCGGGTGCCCTGGAGGTCCACGTCCGGATCTCCTCCCCGCCGGTCAACTGGCCGTGCTTCTACGGCATCGACTTCGCCACCCGGGCCGAACTCCTGGCCAACGGGCTGGACAACGAGGGCATCCGGCGCTCCATCGGTGCCGACACCCTCGGCTACGTCTCGCTCCCCGGTCTCATCGCCGCGACCGAACAGCCCAGGACCCGGCTCTGCCGGGCCTGCTTCGACGGGGAGTACCCGATCGACCTGCCGGCCGGGAACCTGATCGGCAAGCACGTGCTCGAAGGGGTGGGCCGGCGGGTCGCCGACGCCCCGGACGCCCCCGAGCACCACACACCGCTCGTCGCCACTCCGGGCGGCGCGACCGCCCACCGCCCGTAGTACACCGGGGCCGTCCGGCCACCGTCGGCGCGGCACCGAGAACCACAAAGGGGAGAACCGTGACCTACGTGTCCGAGCGCAGCGGCGCAGGTAGTAGCCCGAGCGGCGCCGGTGGCGACCGCCAGCCCTGGACGGCGGGCACCGGCCGCACCACCCGCAAACGCTCGGTCTCGTACGCCGACGCCGGGGTGTCGATCGAGGCGGGCGACCGGGCGGTCGAGCTGCTCAAGTCGAAGGTGAAGGAGACCCGGCGGCCGGAGGTCATGGGCGACCTGGGCGGTTTCGCCGGCCTGTTCCGGTTGGACACCAAGAAGTACAAGAACCCGATCCTGGCATCCTCCACCGACGGGGTTGGCACCAAGCTGGTCATCGCCCAGCAGCTCGACATCCACGACACGATCGGCATCGACCTGGTCGCGATGGTCGTCGACGACCTGGTGGCCTGCGGGGCCGAGCCGCTGTTCCTGCTCGACTACATCGCCACCGGCGAGGTCGTGCCGGACCGGGTGGCCGAGATCGGCGCGGGTATCGCCGACGGCTGCCGGTACGCCGGCTGCGCGCTGCTCGGTGGCGAGACCGCCGAGCACCCGGGCGTGCTGCGCCCCGACGAGTACGACGTCTCCGCCACCGGCGTCGGCGTGGTCGAGGAGAGCGAGATCCTCAGCCCGGACCGGGTCGAGGTGGGCGACGTGGTGATCGCGATGCGGTCGTCCGGTCTGCACTCCAACGGCTACTCGCTGGTCCGGCACGTGCTGCTGGGGGCCGGCCGGATGCGGCTGGACGTGGTGATCGACGACTTCGGCCGGCAGCGCACGCTGGGCGAGGAGCTGCTCACCCCGACCAAGATCTACGCGCAGGACTGCCTGAAGCTGATCACCGAGGCGGAGGTGCGGTCGATCGCCCACGTCACCGGCGGTGGCATCCCGGGCAACCTGGTCCGGGTGTTGCCCGAGCACGTCGACGCGGTGGTCGACCGGGCCACCTGGAAGCCGCAGCCGATCTTCGACCTGATCCAGTCGAAGGGCCGGATCGACGACCAGGACATGGAGTCGACGTTCAACATGGGCGTCGGTATGTTCGCCATCGTCTCCGCCGAGGATGCCGACCGCGCGTTGGCCACCCTCGCCGGCCGGGGCGTGGACGCCTGGCACGCCGGCGAGATCATCGAGGGCACCGGCAAGGTCCAGATGATCGGCCAGCACACCCGGGGCTGACCATCTCGGCTCGATCGGCCGGGCACCTGGTCGGGGGTTCACCCGAGCGGTCGTCGCCGCCTAGCCTGAAGGACACTTCGGGCACGGGAGGAGGGTCGATGGCTGCTCGGGCTCGGGCTCGGTCCGTGGCGGGTATGCGGGGCGTCGCGGCGGTTCCGTCGTACGTGGTGATGCAGCCGACGACGTTGTGCAACCTCGACTGCGCGTACTGCTATCTGCCGCACCGGGCGTCCGATCGGCGGATGCCGGTGGCGGTGGCCGAGGCGGTCGCCGCCGCGGTGACGCCGTGGGCGGCGCAGGGTCGGTTCTCGGTGGTCTGGCACGGCGGCGAGCCGCTCGCCGCCGGGCGGGACCGGCTGGCCGCGCTGATGGCCCCGTTCCCCGCCGGGGTGGAGCACCACGTGCAGACGAACGCCACGTTGATCGACGACTCCTGGTGCGCGTTCTTCGTCGAGCACGGGATGCGGGTGAGCGTGAGCGTGGACGGCCCGCGCGCCCGTAACGACGAGCGGGTGACCCGGGCCGGTCGGCCGGCGTACGACCGGATCGTCCGGGGGATCGCCGCGCTGCACCGGCACGGCCTGCCGTTCTCGGCGCTGGCGGTGGTGAGCCGGCCGACGCCGGGGCTCGCCACCGAGTTGTACGCGTACTTCCTCGACCTGGGCTGTGACGTCCTCGGCCTGAACATCGAGGAGACCGAGGGGGTCAACACCCGGAGCAACGCGCACGACGCGGCGGCGGTGACCGCCTTCTGGGCCGAGCTGGTGGCGGCCTGGCGGCGGGCGCCCCGGGTGCACCTGCGCGAGGTGGAGTGGTCGCTGCGGTACGCGGCGGCGGTGCTGGCCGGTGCGGAGGGCGACCTGCTGCCCCGGCAGCTCGACCCGATCCCGACGATCGGGTACGACGGTTCGGTGACCGTGCTCTCCCCGGAGCTGGCCGGTTTCACCGACGCCCGGTACGGCGATTTCAGCAGCGGCAACGTGCTGGTCACCCCGCTGGCGGAGATCCTGGCCGGGGTGACCGGCACCGACTGGGTGGGTGAGTTCCTCACCGGGGTCGAGGCGTGCCGGTCGTCCTGCGCGTACTTCGGCTTCTGCGGTGGTGGCCATGCGGCCAACCGCTACTTCGAGCAGGGACGCTTCGACGGTACGGAGACCGAGCACTGCCGCAACAGCAAGATCCGCCTACTGGAGGGAGTGTTGGAGCATGCCCGAGACCACGAGTCACCGGCCGGCTGAGCGCGTCGGGACAGGCACGGACCAGGTCGCCGACCGGGTACGGGAGGCCGCCGGGGAGATCTCCGCCCTGCTCCACGAGGCGGAGGCGGCACGGCGTTCCCGGGCGGAGGCACCGGGCGGGGAGGGTGCCGGCGCGGTGTGCGCCTGGAACCACTTCGAGAACATCCCGACGTTCTACAACTGGAACAACCGACCACGCTGAGCGGGATGGCGAGCGGGCGGCAGACCACCGGACCGCGGGTGCGGGGCCGGCAGGGTCGCCGACGCGCTGCCGCGGGGCGAACCGTGACCGTCGGGATCAGGGACCGCACCGACCGGCCGGAGGGTGCTCCGGGACGGCGAGGTCCCTGATCGTCGATGGTCGCGCCGTTCCGGTCGGGCACATGACTGAGCACGCGGAGAGTTGCCGCGTGCTCGATGTGACCCGGAGGTCAGCGGGTCGGAGGGGCCCAGGGGTCCGGGTCGTCGTCCGCGTGATCCTCGTCGTCGTCGACATACTCTTTGTAGTCGTCGTCGAAGTGCTGCTCAGACTTACCACCGGCACTCGCCAGTTCGCGCTGCAAGGCGGTGAGGTCGGTGTTCGGGGAGTGGTACTTCAACTCCCGCGCCACCTTCGTCTGCTTGGCCTTAGCACGGCCGCGCCCCATGGCTCGACCCCCTCGCACAGAATGCGGGGCAGCCCGAAGGCGGGCCCCGATGACGTCAGGCATCTCTCGTGGCTCTTACGGTACATGGGGATGCCACCGTTCGGCACCTCGGGTTACCGTCTGCCGGCCCTGCGCGTCGCAGTCACCCGGCCGTCACCGATGGTACCGGTAAGGGGCGGTCGCCGGAGCTGCCCGTGACGCCCGACAAAACGTCAGGAAAGTCGCATGGCGTGAGAGGTCGGTTGGCCGTTCCGGAGCGGGACGATCGCCGCATCCGTGCCGGGCCGTGCGGCGGGAAGCGGACCCGGGTGCGGACCGCCGTCCGCACCCGGGACACCCGGTCAGCGCAGGTGGATGGTGCGTAGCCGGCCCACGTCGGCCATCCGGCGCTCGGCCAGCCGGTCCGCCGCCACCGCCGGCGGCACCCCCTCGTCGTCGGCGAGCCGGAGGATCTGCCGGGTGGTGTCGTAGATCCGGGTGGCCCGCAGCCTGGCCCGCTCGAAGTTGAAGCCGTCGATCTCGTCCGCGACCTGGATCACACCACCGGCGTTCACCACGTAGTCGGGGGCGTACAGCACGCCCCGGTCGGCGAGCAGCTTCTCGATGCCCGGGTGGGCGAGCTGGTTGTTGGCCCCACCGGCGACCACCTTCGCCCGCAGCGCCGGCACCGTGTCGTCGTCCAGCGCGCCGCCCAGCGCGCACGGGGCGTACACGTCGATGTCGGCGGCGACCAGCGCGGAGACGTCGGCGACCAGGTCGACCCCGGGGTGGTGCACCCGCGCCCACTCCAGCGCCCGTGGGTCGACGTCGGTGGCCACCACCTCGGCCCCGTCCTCGATCAGGTGGCCGGTCAGGTGCTTGCCGACCTTGCCCAGCCCGGCCACGCCGACCCGGCGTCCGCGCAGGGTGGGTGAACCCCAGACGTGCTCGGCGGCGGCCCGCATGCCCTGGAAGACGCCCCAGGCGGTGAGGACCGAGGAGTCCCCCGCGCCGCCGTGCTCCACGCTGCGGCCGGTGACGTAGCGGGTCTCCCGGGCGACCACGTCCATGTCGGCCACGTAGGTGCCGACGTCGCAGGCGGTGTAGTAGCGCCCGCCCAGGGACTGCACGAACCGGCCGTACGCGCGCAGCAGCGCCTCGCTCTTGACCTGGTCCGGGTCTCCCCAGATGACCGCCTTGCCGCCGCCGTGGTCCAGCCCGGCCAGGGCGTTCTTGTACGCCATGCCGCGGGACAGGTCCAGCACGTCCGCCAGGGCCGCCTCCTCGCTGGCGTACGGGTAGCACCGGGTGCCGCCGAGCGCCGGACCCAGCGCGGTCGAGTAGATGCCGATGATCGCCTTGAGGCCGCTCTGTTTGTCCTGGCAGAAGACGACCTGCTCGTGACCGGTGGCTCCCGGGTCGTCGGTGCTCGCGAATACGCCCATGGCTTGCTCCTGTGTCGGTGTGCGTCCTCGTGGGGCGCGGACCTGGTGGGGGTGTGCCGGCGGGGATGCTGCCGACCCTGGTGAGCCTAGTGTCGCTCGACACGGGTGGCGTGGTCCGCGCGGCGGCCCCGCCCACCGGCCGGCCCGGCCGGGTCCGGCAGTGTACGACGGCGGCGGCACCGGCACGGGGTTTCGTGGGAGGATCGCGCGGTGCCGTCGCTCTTCGCTTCTTACCTGCGCGTGTACGAGCCGCTGACCGCCTTCGACCGGGACCGTCAGTCGTACTGGCGGCGCTACGTGCGGGAGGGGCGGGCGGTGGCCCCGTCGGAGGGGCCGGGCCGGCAACGGACCTCGGTCATCGCGGCGCTCGGCGCGGGGTGGACCCGGCTGCCCGAGCTGCCCGACGAGGCGTACGTCCTGGAGTCCGACGACGTGCTGCTGGTCTGCCCGTGGAACCTGCGGGTCCGGGTCGCCGAGGCGGCGCTCAGCGCCCGGGAGGGGGTGCCGTCGGTGATCGCCGACGCGTTCGTCCCGCCGGTCCTGGCCGGGCAGGCCAAGACGGTGGTGGAGGACTGGCGCAGCGGCGCGCGGGTGCTGGAGCACGGGGTGCCCCGGCTGCACGAGCAGATCGCCACCTGGGGCGTGCCGCTGCGGTGGTTCGTGCTCTTCGAGGCGGGTGAGCGGGATCTGGTCACCCGGCCGGGGCGGCGGACGCTGCGCTACCGGACGGAGATCTCCAAGGCCCGTCGGCGGGCCTCCCGGGCGCTGTCGGTGCTGAAGAAGTCGATCGGGGAGGCCCCGATCACCGAGGCGGTGGAGGAGGCCGCCCGGTGGTTGGAGGAGTTCCACCCGCGTTCGGTGGTCGAGCTGGACTACGGCGGCCTGGTGCAGCTGCTCTCCGACGAGACGCTGGCGGCGGACGATTCGCCGGAGCTGGCCGCGATCGGACTGGCCGGGCTCTCCCGGGGCGAGACGGAGGAGGCGTCGGGGGCGTACGACCGGTTGGTCGCCCGGTGGCGGGCGATCCAGCTCCTGGAGAGGTGCAATTGACCATGAAACGCCCAGTGAGGGTGTCAATTATGAGTCACTCTCGTAGTTGACGCATCACGAACCGTGATCATGAGTCCGAATAAGGTACTTTCTGACGTGTAAAAGTCAGATAAATCGGGCATGGTTCATCCGTCCGTCTAGGGACCTTCGGCCGTTCGGCCCATGTCGGACATCGGGGACTAGCCGGACCATGGGAGACGCGTCGGCCGGCGGGACCCCGGCCGATGTCTATCCATGTGGAGGAGTGACCGATGGCATCGCGAACGCACGAACCAGAGCCGCTACTCACGCCGGCCGAGGTGGCGTCGATGTTCCGTGTCGACCCGAAGACGGTGACCCGATGGGCCAAGGCGGGGAAGCTCAGCGCGATCCGAACCCTCGGCGGACACCGTCGGTATCGTGAGTCGGAGGTGCGGGCGTTGCTACAGGGCCAGATCCCCCAGCAACGCCAGGGGGACTGACCCGGTCAGAGCGTTCCGGACTCAGGGGCGGGCGGACGTCGCGGCAAGCGGCGATCCACCGCCCCTGAGCCATGTCTACGGCCGGGCCGTCCCGGCCGCCCCGGCCCACCGCCCCCCCGGCCCACCGTGCCCGGCCCACCGCGCCCCCGGCCCACCGACCGGCCGTCGCGGTCACCGGCTCAGCAGGGCCGGGCTGTCGGTCACTGATCCAGGGTGATCCGGATGCCGACGGTGCCCGCCTCGCCCCGGCGCAGCCGGCTGCCGAGCAGGGTCAGTCGGCCCAGCAACCGGTACTTGCGCCGCAGCAGCTGGCGCACCCGGTCGCTCTCCGCCGGCCCGCAGAGCACCGCGTGACCCGGCACCGCCGCCCCCAGCGGACGACCCCGCACGTCGCACGGGGCCACCGTCACCGTGCCGTCCCGCCGGATCCGCTTGACCTTCCCCGAGTCGGTGACCGTCCAGACCGCCAGGGCGTCGCCGTCGCGCACCGCCCAGACCGGGGTGGACACCGCGCGGCCGTCCTTGCGGAACGTCGTCAGCAGGACGTACTTCTCCGCCGTCAGGCGGTCCAGGTCGGTCACGCCGCCCAGGATACGGCGACCGGCCCCCGATAACGTGCACGTCGTGACCGGAGAACCTCGGCTGGGCGACGTGTTCGGAGAACTGCTGCGCGACGCGTACGCGGTGCACACCGGGGTCGGCCCCCGGCCACTGGTCGGCGGGCGGCTGCCCCGACCGGTCATCGAGATCATCGAGCGGGACGACGGGTTGGTCAACGGGGCACCCGCCGCGCACTACCTGGACGGGCCGGAGCACTGGCAGCCGTACGACCACCGGGCCGTGGAGCGGACCCGCGGGGCCACCCTGGACGTCGGCGTCGGTGGCGGGCGGATCGCGCTGGTGCTCCAGGAGCGCGGCGTACCGGTCACCGGGCTGGACACCTCACCGGGGGCGCTGCGGGTCAGCCGGCACCGGGGGGTCCGCGACCTCGTCCTCGGCACCGTCGACGAGCACGTCGCCGACGGCCGGCGCTACGACACGTTCCTGCTGCTCGGCAACAACCTGGGGCTGATCGAAGGGCGGGAGCGGGCACCGGCGTTCCTCGCCGCGCTCGCCGCCCTGGCCCGCCCCGGGGCGCAGGTCATCGCGCACGGCACCGACCCGTACGGCACCACGGATCCGGTGCACACCGGCTACCACGAGCGGAACCGGCAACGGGGTCGGCTCGGCGGGCAGCTGCGGCTGCGGCTGCGCTACCGCGAACTGGGCACCGAGTGGTTCGACTACCTGGTCTGTTCCGCCGAGGAGCTGGCCGGACTGGTCCGGGGCACCCCGTGGCGGCTGACCGACGTGGACGACCGCGACGCCCCGTACTATCTGGCCACCCTGCGGCTGGCGGGGTGAGGCGGGGGCCGGCGGCCGGCCCCCGCGCCCGCGTCAGACCTGGACGGTCGGGGGGAGCTGCTCCGGGGGCAGGCCGCCGTCGCCGTCGACCACCTCGTCCGGGGTGCCGTCCTCGTCGATGTCGACCATGGTGATGTCGACCTTGCCGTCACCGTCGGTGTCGAACTGGAACAGGTCCGCCCGGCCGTCGCCGTCGGTGTCCACCACCCACACGTCGGTCTTGCCGTCGTTGTTGGTGTCGGCGCGGAGCAGGTCGACGCGCTCGTTGCCGCGCGTCTCCACGACCGCCGTGCCGTCGGTGGTGCCGCTGCCGTCCACGGTCTCCGGTGCCTGGCTCATGTCGACTGGTTCCTTCCCTTGACGTTGGGGCCGTCTGTACCCGGTGTGGCGGTGCCCCACGCATGCCGCCGGGAACGGTGCTGCATAGGGTCGCACCCATGGGTCAGCGAAGCGAGCGGCAGGGCGTGCCGGAGACCCCGCACGTCGCCGTGCGCGGTGAGGGAGCGTGATGAGTCGTCTTGTCGTCGTCGGGGCCGGCACGATGGGGCTCGGCATCGCCTACGTGGCGGCCGGCGCGGGCTATGCCGTCGAGCTGGTGGAGGTGGACCGGGGCCGGGCCGAGGCCGCCGCCGTCCGCCTCGACGAGCTGTGTGAACGGGCGGTGCAGCGCGGGAAGCTCGCTGCCGACGAGGCCGCCGCGCAGCGGTCGCGGATCACCCTGCGGGGCGCGCTCGCCGAGGTCGCCCCGGCGCCGGAGGTGATCGTCGAGGCGGTGCCCGAGCGGCCGGAGCTGAAGCGGTCGGTGCTGGCCGAGGCGGAACGGCTGGGTCCGGCGCTGCTGGGCAGCAACACCTCCAGCATCCCGATCGGCGAGCTGGCGCAGGGGCTGAGCCGCCCGGAGTCCTTCCTCGGGCTGCACTTCTTCAACCCGGTCTGGGCGATGGCCCTGCTGGAGGTGGTGGTCGGCGCGGCCACCGCGCCGGAGACCACCGCCGCGGCCGTCGCGCTCGCCGGCACGCTGGGCAAGGACCCCGTCGTGGTACGCGACCTGCCCGGCTTCGCCACCTCCCGGCTCGGGGTGACCCTCGGGCTGGAGGCGATCCGGATGGTGGCCGACGGGGTGGCCAGCCCGGCCGACGTGGACAAGGCGATGGTGCTCGGCTACCGGCACCCGGTCGGCCCGTTGGAGCTGACCGACCTGGTGGGGTTGGACGTGCGGCTGGACATCGCGCGTACCCTCCAGGCCGCCTACGGCGACCGGTTCGCGCCGCCGCCGCTGCTGGTCGAGATGGTCGCCGCCGGGAAGCTCGGCAAGAAGTCCGGGCAGGGCTTCTACTCGTGGCAGGACGGTCGGCGGCGATGAGCGGGTTGCGGGTGGAGGAGCTGGCCGACCGGGTGGTGGTCACGCTGGACCGGCCGGAGAAGCGCAACGCCATCGACGCCGACCTGATCGGTGCGCTGCACGATGTCTGTGCCGCCCTGGAGGCGCGTCCCCGGCTGCTGCTGCTCACCGGTGGCGCGGACGGTCTCTTCGCGGGCGGCGCGGACATCGGCCAGCTCCGCGAGCGGGGGCGGCTGGACGCCCTCGCCGCGATCAACTCGGCGGCCTTCGCCCGGCTCCGGGCGCTGCCCATGCCGAGCGTGGCCGCCGTGGACGGTCCCGCGTTGGGCGGTGGTGCGGAGCTGGCGTACGCCTGCGACCTGCGGGTCTGCACGGCCCGGGCGGTCTTCGGCCAGCCCGAGGTGCGGTTGGGCATCCTGGCCGGCGCGGGGGCGACCCACCGGCTGCCGGCCCTGGTCGGCGAGGGCCGGGCCAAGGAACTCCTCTTCACCGGCCGTCGGGTCGACGCCGACGAGGCGCTGCGGATCGGCCTGGTCAACCGGGTGGTGGCCGAGCCGGCGGAGCTGCTGCCCACCGCGCACGGGCTGCTCGACGAGATGGCCAAAAGTTCCGCACTGGCGTTGCGGCTGACCAAGCTCGCGGTGGACGCCCCGCCCGCCGCCCACCCGCAGCTCGACCTGGTCAGCCAGGCGGTGCTCTTCGAGGACGAGGAGAAGCACCGCCGGATGACCGAGTTCCTGGAGCGTCGTCGGCCCCGCTGAACGTCGGCGGGGGCGGTACCTCACCCCGGTGCCGCCCCCGCCGACGTCGGGTCAGTGCCGGATGGGCACGCCCGCGTCGGCCAGTGCCTTGATCAGCCCGGCGGACTCGCCGAAGCCGATGACCAGCACGGCCTCCGGCTTGTAGTTCTTGATCTCGCCGGCCAGGCTGCCGAAGTCGACCGGCGGGGCCTTGGCGTCGGCCGGCGGGTCGTAGGTGAACAGCTTCACCCGGTCGTTGCCGAAGCCGGCCCGTTCCAGCTCGGCCCGGACGGTCTCCTGGAGGCCCTCGCCGTAGGAGTCCTTGCGGGCCACCACCACGATCTTGTGCGGGCCGTCGCGGAGGATCACGTCGGCCAGCGCCCGACCCTGGAGGCTGTCCGGCGGGGCGGTGCGGAAGTACAGGCCCTTGTCGTCGGCCTGGCTCAACCCCGCGTCGGTGTTGGACGGCGAGAACAGGATCTTGCCGGCCGCCACCACGTCGGGCAGCACGGCGGCGGAGATCCCGGAGGCGGCGGCCCCGATGATGACGTCGACCTTGTTCCTGACGTGTGCGGCCACGGCGGCCTTGGCGACGGCCGGGTTGGTGCCGTCGTCACCGTCGAACCAGGTCACCGGGTCGCCGAGCACCCCACCCGCGGCGTTGATCTCCTTGATCGCCAGCGCCACGCCGGCCGCCAGGGGCGGGTAGGCCAGGGCCAGGTCGCCGGTCTTGGGCAGCAGACCGCCGAGGATCAGCGGCGAGCCGTCGCTGTCGTCGTTGCGGCCACCCCGCTGCTTCTTCGGCTTCGGGGCGGCCCTGGTGCTCACCCCGGACTCGTCGCCGGCGCCGACGAACTCGGTCTTCGCGTCGTTGATCTTCTGGTTGTCGAAGTGCAGGGTGGCGTAGCTGGCGGTGGCCGGCTCCCCGATGTCGGTGAAGCCGGCGCGGTTCAGTGACGGGCCGCGGTACTCGATGTCCTGGCCGTCCCGGGCCAGGGTCAGGCAGCTCGCCGCGTCCGTGCAGCGCTGACCGTTGGTGGTGACCCCGACGATCTGCTTGGCGATGGCGGCCGGATCGGTGCTGCCGGCGAGCTGGGCGGCCAGCGCGCTGATCATGACGGCGTCGTACGATTCCGCCGCGTAGAGGTAGTCGGTCAACTTCGGATCGACGGCGCGCAGCCGCTGCTTGAAGTCGTCGCTGAGGGGCGTCAGCGGGGTGGTGCCCTTCATGCCGTCGACGAGGTCGGCCCGGTCCTTCAGCTCGGCGGCGAAGGAGTTCTGCATGTTGCCGTCGGTGCCGTACAGGCGCACCTGCGGGGTGGCCGCCTCCTCGGGCTTGTCGGTCGTCCCGCACGCACTGACGGCGAGCAGGAACGACGCGCACGTCGCCAGGATGGCCGCGCGCGGGCCGCGTGTAACGAGCATGGTCGTCCTTCCTCCGGCGCAGGTCCGGTGGGCACCATAGCGTGCCAGCGACGACCGTGGGACCAGGGAGGCAGCCCTCGTCGTCGGCCCGACAGTCGCCCGTACGCTCCGTCACGCCGTCTCAGCAGGTGGTCACCATTTTCCGGGATCTCTCGCTTGACCTGCCCTCCTACTGTGCCCCAGGTGACCGACGTACCGGATCAGACGCTGGCCGACGCTACCGCCGTGCTCGACTCGGCGCTGGCCGGAGACGGAGCCGCGGTGGTCGGCACCTTCGACGCGGTGGTGGACCGGTCCGGCCTCGCCGGGGCGTACACGGTCGCCTGGACCCTGGCCGCCACCATGGTCGGCGACCCGCCGCCGCCCGGCGCGTGCGCGCTGGACTTCCCGGGCATCGACGAGGCGGGGTACGACACCAGGTGGGTGGCCCGCTTCGTCAGCGCGTACGCCAACGACGACGCCGACACCGGCGAGGCGCTGTTCGGGGCGGCGGTCGCCGACGGGCAGCTACCGGACTGCCTGCTCACCCTCGCCGGCTCGACCGTGGCCACCCTGCGCAGCCGGGCCGGCTGACACCGCGCCCCACCGGCACGCCGGCACACCCGTGGCGGACGGCTCGGCGGTCGCTCAGAACGCGTGGCGGACGGCTCGGCGGTCGCTCAGAACGCGTGGTACGCCACCAGTGGCTCGTACTCGTAGCGCAGGTTGGAGAAGCGGACCTTGAAGTTCGCCCCGTCCTTCACGTTGGTGGCGACGGTGATGTAGTCCGACTTGGCCGGCAGGTAGGTGAGGTAGTTGCACTTGTTGGTCTTGTCGATGAAGACCACGCACGCCTCGGTGCCGAACTCGCTGGTGTTCTTGACGTTGACGTCCTTGCACCGGGTGCTCGCCCGGTACGGGCCGGCGTCGCCGCCCCAGCCGCCGACCTGGAAGTAGGACCGGACCGCCCCGCCGTAACAGGTGGCGGCCGAGGCGGAGAGGTTCGTCTCCGGGGCGGCCTGTGCCGGGGTGCCGACGAAGAGCAGCGGCAGGGTGGCGGCGATTGCGGTCAGGCGGGTGGGCCGGAATGCCATGCGTGCCTCCAGGGAAGAGGGGTGGACCCTGAGTCGCGGACAGGGTGCGGTGAGTGGTGATGATAGCTGTCGATCTCTGATCCTGCTGTGACAGGTCCGCGAGCGGTCTGTGGTACCTGTGGGTGATGTCCGAGGCGATGCTCAGCAAAGTGCGCAAGCTGTTGGCCCAGGCGGAGGACGCGGCCTGCACCCCCGCCGAGTCGGCGGCCTTCACCGCCAAGGCCACCGAGCTGATCGCCCGCTACGGCGTCGACCGTGCCCTGCTGGCCGCCCGCGACCCCACCACCGACCCGGTGGGCGACCGGGTGGTCGACGTCGTCGCCCCGTACGCCCGGGACAAGGCCGGGCTGCTCGCGGCGGTGGCCGACCCGCTGCGCTGCCGCTGTGTGCGCCGACCGGCCGGTCAGGGCTTCACGCTGCACCTGTTCGGCTTCGCCAGCGACCTGGAACGGGTGGATCTGCTCTTCACCTCGCTGCTGGTGCAGGCGGCGCACGGCCTGGCCGGCACCGTGGTCCCGCCCGGCGAGCACCCGGCGGCGTTCCGCCGTTCCTGGCTGGCCGGCTTCGCCCGGGTGGTCTCCGAGCGGCTCCGGATCGCCGAGGCGGGCGCGGCGGCGGACCGGGGCACCCCGTCGGTCGCGCTGGTGCTGGCCGACCGCTCGGACCGGGTGGCCCGCCGGGTCACCGAGGTCTATCCCCGGCTCCGCAGCGCGCCGGTCCGCCGACTCGCCGGCTCCGGCTTCGGTGCGGGCGCGATGGCCGGACACCGGGCGAACCTCGGCGACCCGGAAGCGGTGGGCGGCCCTACCCGCCGGCCGCACCTCGGCGGCCCCGACGCCGGCCCGGCCCGGTGAGCGGCGGCTCGGCCCGGCCCGGTGAGCGGCGGCCGGCCGGACGTCCGCCCCCGGGCGGGTCAGCGGGGGTCGGGGGCGGTGCGGGTGAGCGTGGCGAGATAGCGGCCGAGCAGCTCGTGCCAGCCGGCGGTCAACGCGGCGCGGTAGCCCTCGGCGGCCTCCCCGTGCCGGTCGAAGTGCCGGTGCTCCAGCTCGATGCGGGTCTGCCCCGAATCGTCCGGCAGGAACAGCACCTCCACCTCGCTGGCGCGGGCCGGGTCGGGCACCGGGAGGCGGTCGGGGCCGAGCTGCCAGGTGAAGACGAGCCGGCGCGGGGGATCCCAGGTGAGCACCCGGCCCCAGTCGCCCCGGAAGCCGTACGGGCCGATCTCGTAGAGCATGCCGCCGGCCCGGGGCTCCATCCCCAGCTCGGCCAGGGCCGCCGGCCCGGACCAGGTGTACTCGCGTACCCACCAGTCGGCCAGCGAGCCGGTGAACACCGCGAAGGCCTGCTCCGCGGTGGCGGGGACGAGGAGGACGGAGCGCAGCGAGTACCGGTCGACGTCCTGGTGGACGTCCTCCGGATTCACGTTCTCCTGTCCCATAGGCCCGGACCATACCGGCTGACGAAGCGCTGTGCAGCCTCGTGTACCTGCTCCTCCCGGACGGTGGGCAGTACCCCGTAGCTGCGCCGAGGGCCGGGCGGGATATCGCTGGTCATCGAGGTGTGGGGGTGCTGTCGGGGGTGAGGCGACGCCCGCGCGACGGGTCGACGGTGCCCGGGGGCCGGTACACAGCAAGATCCCCACCTGCGTTTCCGCTGGTGGGGACCTCTGTAGCCCGGCGAAAGGCTATGTGGCCAGGGGCGGGGTCGAACCGCCGACCTTCCGATTTTCAGTCGGACGCTCGTACCAACTGAGCTACCTGGCCTGGTACTTCGGGACATGTTACCCGGAGGGCGGGGTCTCCGCCGGTGGGGTCGTTCGTCCCGATACGCAGAACGCCGCGCAATGTGCACGCGGCGTCGGCGCTGGCGGTCCTGACGGGACTTGAACCCGCGACCTCCGCCTTGACAGGGCGGCGAGCACTCCAACTGCTCCACAGGACCTTGCTGATCTTGCCTCCGGCCGGGCCGGATCGTGCCCCCAACGGGATTCGAACCCGTGCTACCGCCTTGAAAGGGCGGCGTCCTGGGCCGCTAGACGATGAGGGCGGCCCCGCCATCATTGCACACTCGCAACTTCAAGCGGACTTGCTCCCATCCGGCCCCGCCGGAGGCATGAGAAGCATATGTCATCTCCTGCCAGTCGGCCAAACCGGTGTGCCCGTCCGGGAGCTGTCGGGCAAAGTGGCAGCTCAGCGAGGTGGCGCGATGCCGAACCGGCGCTTCAGGTCGCCGATGACGTGCGGTACGGCACCGAGCGTACGGCTCCGGTCACCGCCTCCGTCGTGCATCAGCACCACCGCGCCGGGGCGGGCGGCGTGCTCGACCCGGCCGGTGATGACCCCCGCCGCGGGCTTGGCCCAGTCCTGGGGGTCGACGGTCCAGTGCAGCGACCGCATGCCGAGTTCCTTGGCCACCTGCACCACCTCCGGCGTCCACCGGCCGCCGGGCTGACGGTAGAACGGCACCTTCGCCCCCGGGACGGCCTTGGTGATGGCCTGGTTGGTGCGGACCAGGTCGGCCCGGATGTCGGCGACCGGCCGGCGGCCCAGGTCGACGTCGTGCCGCCAGCTGTGGTTGCAGAGCTGGTGCCCCTCCCGGACGATCCGGGCCACCAGCTCGGGGTGCTTGCGGACCTGGGTGCCGACCACGCAGAACGTCGCCTTCACCTTGGCCGCCCGGAGCTGGTTGAGCACCTTCGGGGTCCAGGTCGGGTCGGGTCCGTCGTCGAAGGTGAGCGCCACCGCGCGTACCCCGGTCGCCTTGCGCAGGCCGGCCGGGAGCACCTTCGGCTTCGGTCGCAGCCGGGGCTTCGGCTTGCTGGTGGGTGGCGGCGTCGGGGCGGGGGTCTGGGTCGGCTCCGGCGCGGGGGTGCTCGGCGCGGGCGCGGCAGCCGGCCGGACATGCCGGGGCTGGTCTCCGCAGCCGGCGATCAGCAGGAGCAGGCCCAGGGCAACCGCCAGGACGGGGCGTGAACGCATCGTCACTCCGGGAGATGGGGGTACGCGGACGGCCCCGACGGTAGTTCACGAAAGCGAAATATGTCAGGCCCGGTCGCTCCCGGTCGACTGGTCCAACGAATCCCGGACGGCCAGCGCGAGCGAGACGGCCTCGGCCAGGTCGACCGGGCGGACCACTCCGGCGGGCAGCGTGTCGGCCCGCCACCCCGGCCCGGCGGCGAGCACCAGCAGCGGGCGGCGGGGCACCGCGAGCAGGGCGGAGAGCTGCCCGGGGTCGGCGGTGGGGCGGGTGTGCGACCAGACCACCACGGCCGCCGGCCCGGTCCGGTTGACCGCCTCGACCAGCGCCGCCACCGGTACCCGGGCGCCGAGCATCCGGTAGGCCACGCCGGCCTCGGCCAGCGCCGCGGCCAGCGCCTCCAGGGGCAGGGTGTGCTGCTCCTCGTCGGCGCAGGAGAGCAGGATGCGGGCCGGGCCGGTGGCCCGGCCCGACCGGGCGACGGCGGCGAACGCTTCGGAGACGCACCGGGACACCAGGTGTTCCACGTCGATCAGGCCGGCGGTGGCGACGTGCCGCTCACCGATGCCGGCCAGCACCGGCCGGAGCAGCCCGTCCCAGGTCGCGACGACCCCGTCGGTGGCCAGCGCGTGCGAGATGGTGTCCCCGATCGCCGCCGCGTCCAGCCGCATCGCGGCCCGGGCCAGCCCCCGGGCCACCGGCCCGGCCCGGCCGACCGGGATGGTCTGCCCGCCGCCGTCCCGGGCGCTCCCGGCGCGCAGCTGCAACGCGGCACCGGGGGCGGGGCTCTGTTTCGCCCAGCGGGCCGCCTCCGCCGGCGTGATCCCCTCGGCGGTGAGCTTCCGCATGATCTCCAGCCGGGCCAGGTCGGCCGGGGTGTACCGCCGGTGGTGGCCGGGGACGTGCTGGCTGGGGCCGAGGCCGTAGCGCTGGTGCCAGGTGCGCAGCGTGGTGACCGCCACACCCAGCCGGCGTGCCACGGCCCCCGCGCTCAGCGGCTCATCGGCCACCCGACCGCTCCGACGCGTCGCCCACCCGGCGGCCGGACGGGGTGGTGGACCCGGCGGTGTCACCGGCAGCGACGTCGGAGCCGACGGCCACGGCGGGGCCGGCGGGCGGGGTCGGGCGGAGCAGCCGGCTCACCACCCCGCCGAGCCAGGGCGCGTACGTGCGCGGGTCGGCGTCGATCTCGGCCATCAACCGGGTCGGGTCGACCCAGCGCAGCTCGGCCACCTCGTCCTGGTCCGGCGCCAGGGTGAGGTCGGCCGGCACGTCGGCGCGCAGCACGTGGTCGTACTCGAACTCGACCCGACCGGTGGCCGGGTCCTCGGCGTAGTATAGGTAGACCCCGACCTCGGTCAGCGACACCGGCCCGGCGCCCAGCTCCTCGGCGAGCCGCCGGTTGGCCGCCTCGGGCAGCGGCTCGGCCGGCAGCGGGTGCCCGCAGCAGGAGTTGGCCCAGCGCAGCGGGAACCGGGTCTTGACCTCGGCCCGTCGTTGCAGGAGCACCCGGCCGTCCGGGTCGACCAGCAGCACCGAGAAGGCCCGGTGCAGCCGTCCGGGTGCCTGGTGGGCGGCGGAGACGGTGGCCTCGCCGAGTGCCCGACCGTTGTCGTCGACGAGTTCGACGAGGTGACTCTCCCGGGACTTCACGCGGTCACCGACCCGCGCCGGTGATGCGGTTGGCGGCGAGCTTGCCGGAGATCAGCACCATCGGCACGCCCACACCGGGCTGGGTGCCCGAGCCGGTGAAGACCACGTTGGGCAGGCTGCGGTGCAGGTTGGACGGGCGGAACGGCCCGGTCTGGAAGAGGCTGTGTGCGGCGGCGAAGGGCGTACCGGCGGCCATGCCCTGTTCCTCCCATTCGGCGGGGGTGATCGTACGCAACACCTCGATACCGGCACCGAAGCCGACGTACCCGCGCTCCTCCAGGGTGGCGACGAGCTGGTCGGCGTAGCGTCGGCTCAGGTCGCCCCGCCAGTCGAACGGGGCGCGGTCGAGGTTGGGCACCGGGGCCAGCACGTAGTAGGTGTGCCGTCCGGCCGGGGCGACCGACGGGTCGGTCCGGCTCGGGTTGGTGACCAGCAGCGACGGGTCGGTCATCAGCTCGCCGCGCCCGATCACCTCGTCGAAGGTGCCCTTCCACGACCGTCCGAAATGGATGTTGTGGTGAGCGATCTTCCCATACCCCTGCGTCGATCCGACGTGCAGGACCACGCAGGACGGGGAGTAGGTCAGCTTCCGCCGCCGGCCCTCGGGCAGCAGGTCGCGGTAGGCGACCGGCAGGTCCGGGTTGAGCACCACGACGTCGGCCGGGACCAGTTCGCCGTCGGTGGTGACCACGCCGGTGGCCCGGCCGTTGGCGGTCTGGACCCGGGCGACAGTGGTGCCGTAGCGGATCTGCACGCCGTGCTTCTCGGCCGCGCCGGCCATCCCCTTGGAGACCGCGTGGATGCCGCCGCGCGGGAAGTACACCCCGGCCACCGAGTCGAGGTACGCGATGACGCTGTAGATGGCCAGCGCGTCGTGCGGCGCGAGCCCGGCGTACATCGCCTGGAAGGAGAAGATCCGCTGGGTACGGGGGTCGGAGAAGAACTGGTTGATCTTGGTCTGGAGGCGGCGGAACGCCCCGTTGGCCAGCAACTTCAGCAGGTTGCCGGTGAGCAGGTCGGTCGGGGCGTCCAGGTTGCGGTCGATGAAGTCGGCCCGCTCCCAGTTCCACAGGTTGCGGGCGTAGTCGACGAACCGCAGGTAGCCGTCGGCCTCGCGGGGGCCGCAGACCCGGGAGATCTCGGCCGCCATCCGGGTGGTGTCGGTGATCACGTCCAGGCTGGAGCCGTCCGGGTAGTAGGCCCGGTAGGCGGGGTCCAGCGGGGTCAGGTCGAGCCAGTCGTGCAGCTCCTCGCCGACCGCGCCGAGCGCCTCGGCGATCAGGTCGGGCATGGTGAGCACGGTGGGGCCGGTGTCGAACTCGTATCCGTCGACGCTGAGCCGTCCGGCCCGGCCGCCCGGCACCGGTTCGCGTTCCAGCACGGTGACCTGCCGCCCGCTGCCGGCCAGGTGCAGCGCGCACGCCAGCCCACCCAGGCCCGCGCCCACGACCACGACCCGGTCCGTACGTCCCGTCACGGTCCGCACGCGACCACCTCCTTCGCAGAGTTGCCCATCATGCCCGCCGCGTGGTGGCGGCGGTGGCGAGACCGGTCAGCGCGGTGCGCGCGGTCTCGTCGATCGACGCGGTCTCCAGCGCGGCCAGCGCGTCGGTGACCCGGTCGGAGATCATGCTCTCCACCCGGGCGACCGCCCCGGTGTCGGCGACGAGGTCGGCCAGCCGGGCCAGCTCCCGCACGCCGGTCGCGCTGCCGGCCCGCTCCAGCGCCCGCCGCTGGCCGCCGGTGGCGAGCTGGCGGGCGAGCATCAGCAGCGCGGTCGGCTTGCCGGTACGCAGGTCGTCGCCGGCCGGCTTGCCGGTGGTCGCCGGGTCGCCGTAGACGCCGAGCAGGTCGTCGCGGAGCTGGAACGCCTCACCGACGGCCAGCCCGTAGCGGGTGTAGGCGGCGATCAGCGGCGCGTCGGCGTCGGTGCCGGCCAGGCTGGCACCGAAGAGCAGCGGACGCTGGACGGTGTAGCTGGCCGTCTTGTAGCGGGCCACCCGCAGCGCCCGGTCCACCGACCAGTTCGTCGCGTCGTTCTCGCCGAGCACGTCGAGGTACTGCCCGGCGATCGTCTCGACGCGCATCTGGTCGTAGCAGCGCCGCACCTCGAGCAGCCGGGCCGGCGGCACGCCGGCGTGGGCGAGCAGCCGGTCGGCCCAGACCAGGCAGAGGTCGCCGATGAGCACCGCGACCGACTCGCCGAACCGGCCCGGGTCGCCGCGGTGGCCGGCGGTGACGTGCCGGGCGGCGGCGGCCCGGTGCGCGGTGGGCAGGCCGCGGCGGGTGTCGGAGGCGTCCATCACGTCGTCGTGCACCAGCGCGAAGGTGTGCAGCAGCTCCAGGGCGGCCAGCGCGGGGAGCACCGGGGGCAGCGGTTCCTCGCCGCCCACCACGCCGCGCCAGCCCCAGTACGCGAAGGTGGGGCGGACCCGCTTGCCGCCGGCCAGCACGGCGTCGCGGGCCGTGGCGGCGAAACCGCCCATCGCTGCGTCGATCTCGGTCAGCGCTTCGACCTCGCGGGCGAGGAACGCCGCCAGCGTGTCGTCGACGCTGTGGACCAGATCCCTGGCGAAAGCGGCCAGTACGCCGCGGACCGGATCGTCCGTCGCTTCCGGCTGTGCCGGCGCGACGCGGAGCGCATTACCCGCAACTGCGTCGTTGGCCATGTGGGGGAGCGTACCCTAGGGTTACGAGTTGCGTCGATTGCTGCGTCGAATCCGGAGGAGGTCCGGTGGACACCGATCTCACCGCTGCCTATGCCCGCTGCCAGGAGCTGCACCGACACCACGGGCGCACCTACTATCTCGCCACCCGGCTGCTCCCCGCATGGAAACGGCGGCACGTGCACGCCCTCTACGGGTTCACCCGCTACGCCGACGAGATCGTGGACCGCACCGAGGAGCTGCCGCCCGCCGAACGCGCCGCCCGCCTGGACTCCTGGGGTTCCCGCTTCGTCGCCGGCCTGCACGGCGAGCCGGTCGACGACCCGCTGCTGCCGGCGGTGCTGCACACCATCGCCGTGTTCGACCTGGACCGGGCCGACTTCGCGTCGTTCCTGCGCAGCATGGCGATGGACCTGACGGTCATGTCCTACCCCACCTACGACGACCTGCTCGACTACATGGAGGGCTCGGCGGCGGTCATCGGCACCATGATGCTGCCCATCCTCGGCAGCTCCGACCCGGTCGCCGCCCGGGAACCGGCCCGCCAGCTCGGGTTCGCCTTCCAGCTCACCAACTTCATCCGGGACGTCGCCGAGGACCTCGACCGGGGCCGCACCTACCTGCCCGACGAGGACCTGGCCAAGTTCAACGTCACCGTCGAGGACCTGCGCGCCGCCCGGGACGCCGGCCGCAGCACCGACCGGATCCGCGACCTGATCGAGTACGAGGTGACCCGCGCCCAGGCCCACTACGCCGCCGCCGCGCCGGGCATCACCCTGCTCGCCCCCGCCTCCCAGGCGTGCATGCGGACCGCCTACGCCCTCTACGGCGGCATCCTCGACGAGGTGGCTGCCCAGGACTACGACGTGTTCGCCCGGCGGGCCGTGGTGCCCCAGCGGCGACGGCTGTCGGTGGCGGCGAGGGCGCTGCTGACCCGTACCGGCACCCCGGTCGTGGTACCCGGCCCGGCGGTGTCGTGAGCGGCCGTGCGGCGGTGGTGTTGTTCACCCGCGACCTGCGGGTGCACGACCACCCGGCGCTGGCGACGGCCTGCGCCGCCTTCGACCGGGTGGTGCCGCTGTACGTCCTCGACCCGGCGCTGGCCGACCGCTCGGCCAACCGCACCCGGTTCCTGCACCAGAGCCTCGCCGAGCTGCGGGACACCCTGCGCGGGCTCGGCGGCGACCTGGTCATCCGCCGGGGCGACCCGGTGGCCGAGACGATCCGGGTGGCCCGCGAGGTCGACGCCGAGGGGATCGGCCTCTCCGCCGACGTCAGTCGCCACGCCCACCGGCGGGAACGCCGGCTGCGCGCCGAGTGTGACCGGCACCGGCTGTTCCTGCGCCTCTTCCCCGGGGTCACCGTCGTCGAGCCGGGGGAGCTGCGGCCCGGCGGCGGCGACCACTACAAGGTGTTCACGCCCTACCACCGGGTCTGGTCGGCGGCGCGGTGGCGGGAGGAGCTGGCCGCGCCCCGACGGGTCACCCTGCCCGACGGGGTCGCGGTGGGCCGGCTGCCGGCGCTGCCGAAGGGCGAGTCGCCGGCCGCCGTGGTGGGCGGCGAGTCCGTCGGGCAGCGCCGGCTCACGCAGTGGTTGCCGACCCTCCAGCGGTACGACGACATCCACGACGACCTGGCCGGCGACCAGACCTCCCGGCTCAGCCCGTACCTGCGGTTCGGCTGCCTGTCCCCGCTGGCGGTGGCGAACCGGGCCGGCGACCGGGGGCACCCGTTCGTCCGGCAGCTCTGCTGGCGGGACTTCTACTACCAGGTCACGGCCGCCTTCCCGGAGATCGCGGCGAAGGCGTACCGACGGGGGGCCACCGAGGACTGGCGGTCCGACGCGGCGGCGCTGGACGCCTGGACCGAGGGCCGGACCGGGATGCCGATCGTGGACGCCGGCATGCGGCAACTGCACGCCGAGGGCTGGATGCACAACCGGGCCCGGCTGATCACCGCCGGCTACCTGACCAAGGTGCTCGGCCTCGACTGGCGGCCCGGCCTCGCGGTCTTCTCCCGCTGGCTGCTCGACGGCGACGTGCCCGACAACTCCGGCAACTGGCAGTGGGTGGCCGGCACCGGCAACGACAGCCGCCCCTACCGGGGGCTCAACCCGGTACGCCAGGCCGAACGCTACGACCCCGACGGCGGGTACGTCCGGCGCTGGGTGCCCGAGCTGGCGACAGTGGCCGGCAAGGCCGTGCACCAGCCGTGGCGACTGCCCGCCGAGGTCCGTCGCACGCTCGACTACCCGCCGCCGCTGGAGGTGCCCGGGGCCGACCCGGTCTGGCTGCGCTGACTCCGCCGCGCGGCCCGGCCCGGATCCCACCCCCGTTCGCGACTGCGG
Source organism: Micromonospora rifamycinica (assembly GCF_900090265.1). Lineage (NCBI taxonomy): Bacteria > Bacillati > Actinomycetota > Actinomycetes > Micromonosporales > Micromonosporaceae > Micromonospora > Micromonospora rifamycinica. The sequence continues at coordinate 4,179,087 of NZ_LT607752.1, read as the reverse complement.
GGCTCCCGCTGCGCTGCACTCCTCGCGCTCACCGTCACCCGCGCCACACGGTGACCTTGATGATCAGTCCGCCGTCGTCCAGCGTGTTCACCGCCTGCAACCAGCCCGGGTGACCCTCCGAGGTGGTGAAGCAGTACTGCTGGTTGCCGCCGCCGATGTAGTGGTGCGCGAAGCTCTGCTGCCCGGACTCCCGGTAGTCGCGGCAACGCGCGTCGGCGTCCCGCTCCGGACCCTTGTTGCTGTCGTCGTACATCGCGCTGTGCCGGGCACTGGAGTAGAGGATGTAGCCCCAGTCCAGGTAGACGTCGACGTCGGCGTCCTGGGTGTTCCGGCGTTCGGCCCGACCCCGGTCCAGCTCCACCCCGGTCTTCTTGCCGAGTTGCACCACGTCGCTGAAGAGGACCGTGGCCGGGCCGGTGGGGGTCGGTGCGCTGGAGGTCGGTGCGCTGGTGGTCGAGGCGGGGGCGGTCGGGCCGGCCGCCGGAGCAGCCGTCGTCGGGCCGGCGGTCGGAGCAGTCGATGTCGGGCCGGCGGTCGCCGTCCGGTGGTCGGGGCGGGTGACGGCCAGCAGGACACCGGCACCGCCGAGGAGCAGCAGCAACCCGAGACTCACGGACGCCGCCAGCCAACGGCGCTGCCGCAGCCGGTACGCCAGTAGCCCGACCAGGGCGAGTGCGGCGGTCAGGACCCACAGCGGCCACCACGGATCGGCCCGCAACACCTGCACCAGACTGACGAACCCGGCAGCGGCGGTGACCAGGTTGGCGACCAGGCTGGAGTGGTCGGGGGACCGGGCGGGTGCGGAGGTTCCCCGGGAGTGATCGGCGGCAGACACGTCGTGTTCCACGAGGAAGGAAGAGTACGCATGGTGCGCGACCGATGACAGCGCTGACGCCGTCGATCGTCGGTCGTCTTTCCGTCACCACCTCAGGCGGCGGACCGGAGCGCGGCGCAGCGGCTCAGGCGGGTGCGGCGGTGCGGTCTGGCGGGGCGGCGGTGCGGCAGAGCGCGGTGCGGCGGTGCGGTCTGGCGGTGCGACGGTTCGGCAGGGCACGGGGCGGCGGTGCTGCAGGGCGCGGTGCGGTGCGGCGTGGTGCCGTAGGGCGGTGCGGCGGTTGGGACGGTGAAGCCGGAGCAAAGGGGTGGTGCGGTGCGGGGTGCCGGGGTGGTCGGCTGATCACCGGCGCGGGAATTGCGGGGCGGACAGGTGGTCGGGGGTGGGGTCGTGCGGAATGCTGGCGGGATGGCAGAGCCGGAACTGGTGGACGTGGTCGTGGTCGGGCTCGGCGTGGGCGGCGAGGAGGTGGCCGGGCGACTCGCCGAGGCCGGCCTCAGCGTCGTCGGCGTCGAACGGGACCTGGTCGGTGGGGAGTGCCCCTACTGGGGATGCATCCCCAGCAAGATGATGATCCGGGCGGCGAACGCGCTGGCCGAGGCGCGGCGGGTCGACGGGCTGGCCGGGTCGGCGCAGGTCCGGGCCGACTGGGCGCCGGTGGCGAAACGCATCCGGGAGGAGGCCACCGACACCTGGAACGACCGGGCCGCGGTGGACCGGTTCACCGGCAAGGGCGGGCGGTTCCTGCGCGGCAGCGGCCGACTCGACGGCCCCGGTCGGGTCCGGGTCGGTGACCAGGTGTTCCAGGCCCGGCGGGGGATCGTCCTCGGCACCGGTACCCGCCCGTCGATCCCGCCCATCGACGGGCTGGCCGGCACCCCGTACTGGACGAACCACCAGGCGATCGAGGTGGCGGAGCTGCCGGCGACCCTGCTGATCATCGGCGGCGGGGCGATCGGCCTGGAGCTGGCGCAGGTCTTCGCCCGCTTCGGGGTCGCGGTGACGGTGCTGGAGGCGTCCGGGCGGGTGCTCGCCCTCGAAGAGCCGGAGTCGTCCGAGGTGGCCGCCGCCGCGTTGCGCGCCGACGGGGTGGAGATCGCCACCGAGGTGAAGATCGAACGGGTCGGCCACGACGACGACACCTTCACCGTGTACGCCGGTGACCGGTCGTTCAGCGCCGAGAAGCTGCTGGTGGTGACCGGCCGCCGGGCCCACCTGGACGAGTTGGGGCTGGACACCGTCGGGGTGGACGCCACCCGGCGCTACCTGCCGGTGGACGACCGGATGCACGTCACCGACGGGATCTGGGCGGTCGGCGACGTGACCGGCGAGGGCGCGTTCACCCACATCGCCATGTACCAGGCGTCGATCGTGGTCGCCGACCTGCTCGACCACGCCCGGCGGGCCGAAGGCGGCCCCGACGCGAGCGGTACGGCCAGCGTGGTGGGCGGCGCGATGGGCGCGGCCAGCGCCGTCGGAGGCTCGATGGGCGCGGCCGGCCCGAGCGGCGCGGCCGGCACCGTCCCCCGCGCCGACTACCGGGCGCTGCCCCGGGTCACCTTCACCGACCCGGAGGTGGGCGCGGTCGGCCTCACCGAACGGCAGGCCCGCGAGCGGGGCATCAACGTGCAGGTCGGCTTCACCGAGCTGTCGTCGTCCACCCGGGGCTGGATCCACAAGGGTGAGCCCGGCGGCTTCATCAAGGTGATCGCCGACGCCGACCAGGGGGTGCTGATCGGGGCGACCTCGGTCGGCCCGGCCGGGGGCGAGGTGCTGTCGGCCCTGGTCGTGGCGGTGCACGCGGCCGTCCCGGTCAGCCAGCTCCGGCACATGATCTATGCGTACCCCACGTTCCACCGGGCTATCCAGAGCGCCCTGAACGACCTGAGCTGAACCCCCACCCACGACGGTCCGGCGCGTTTCCTCCCCCGCGCCGGGCCGCGTGGTCCCTCAGCCGCGCCGGCCGGGGTGGCTGGCCCGCCGTACCGGCCGGGGTGGGTCATCCACCGTGCTGGCCAGAGTGTGTCACTCGCCGTGTTGGCCCGGGTGACTCGTTCATCGTGTCGGCGGGGGCGGGTTATTCGCCGTGTCGGCCGGCGCCGGCGGCGAATCGGGCCGCGCCGGCTGCGGCGTCCGCCGCCAACGAGTCGATCCCGTAGGCGAGCTCGGTGGCGAGCGCCTCCGGCTCGGTCAGGCCGGCACCGGCCAGCACCGCCGCCCGGTCGTTACGCAGGCAGGTCTGCGGATGGCGGGCGATCTCCGCGGCCAGCCGTTCGGCCGCCGTCCGCGCCTCACCCGGCGCGACCACCCGGTTGACCAGCCCCATCGCGTACGCCTCCTGGGCGGGCACCGGACGGCCGGTGAGGATCAGGTCCATCGCCCGGCTCTCCCCGATGAGCCGGGGCAGCCGGACGGTGCCCCCGTCGATCAGCGGTACCCCCCACCGTCGGCAGAACACCCCCAGCACCGCGTCCGACTCGGCGACCCGCAGGTCGCACCAGAGCGCCAGCTCCAGGCCGCCGGCCACCGCGTACCCGGAGATCGCCGCGATGACCGGCTTGGACAGTGACATCCGGGTCGGACCCATCGGGCCGTCGCCGTCGGGCTCGACCCGGTTGCCGCTGGGGGTGCCGATGGCCTTGAGGTCGGCACCCGCGCAGAACGTGCCGCCCGCGCCCCAGAGCACCGCGACCCGGGCGTCCGGGTCGGCCTCGAACGCACGGAACGCGTCGGCGAGCGCCCGTGCGGTCGGACCGTCGACGGCATTGCGCGACGCCGCCCGGTCGAGGATCACCGTGGTCACCGCCCCGTTGCGGGCAACATGCACAGCCATCCCCCCAGCATCCCCCACCCCGGCCCACCCGGGTGGGTGGCGCTGTCGACAGCCGTCCCCCGTCGTCCCGGCTCCGGCCCGCCGGCGTGGGTGGTGCTGTTGCGGCCGGGGGCCTTGATGTCGCTACCTGCGCGACGTTGAACCGATCATGGGCGTCCGGACCCCGGCCGGGTGGGCGTGCGGGGCGGGATCAGGCGCGGTCGGTGATCCGGGCGAGGAAGATGTGCCAGGCGGTGGGGGTGAAGGTCAGGGTGGGGCCGTCGGGGTCCTTGGAGTCGCGGACGGCGACCACCCCCGGCAGGTTGCCGGCCACCTCGACGCAGTTTCCGCCGTTGCCGCTGCTGCGGGTGCTCTTGCGCCAGCGTGCGTCGTTCAGTTCCATGCCTGGGCCACCTTCGTGATCAGATCGACGGACTGCCAGTGGGAGAGCGCTTCGCCGCGCACGTTCTCCCACGCTGCCATCATGGCCGCGAGGTCATCGAGATCGCTAACCACCTGTCCCTGGAGTTGGTTGTCGAGGTAGCCGGCCATCCGGTGGTCGGGGTTGGTGGCGATCACGAAGGGGCCGTTCAGGCCGGCGTACTCGCCCACCGTGGCCGGCACGACGTGCACCCGGACGTGCGGCTGGTCGCAGGCCTCGGCGAGGGTGAGGAGCTGCTCGTGCATGGTCTGCCGGCCGCCGACCGGTCGGTGCAGGACCGTCTCGTCGAGGACGACGGTGAGCTGGGGCGGATCGTCGCGCTTCAGGACGGACTGGCGGGCGAGCCGGGCCGCCAGGTGCCGGTCGACCTCCCCCCGGGGGAGGGTGCCGGCACCGAGCAGGACGGCTCGGGCATACGACTCTGTCTGGAGAAGACCGGGTACTACCGCGGACTCGAATGAGCGCAACGACAGGGCGTCGCGTTCGATCTCCTGCCAGGGGCGGAACCACACCGGCTCACGACGTCTTGAAGTGTCCGGCCAAATGTCCACGATGTCCCGCCGGAGCGCTTCCGCTGCGGCGACCCGGTGCCGGGCATGCGGGATCCGCCCCTCACTCAGCCAGCGACCCACCGTCTTGGGATCGACACCGACGCGCTCGGCGAGGGATTCGGTGGTATAGCCGGTCTCGTTGAGGGCGGCGCGCAGCGCATCGTTCACGACTTCTCCATTGGACGTCTCGAATATCCGTCCACCATACGCCTACGCGGTGTATCTGTCTGACCACAGGGAGGCAGGATTTGGCGGAAGGCGGCGCGACCGGTGGAGGTGCGAGAGCCCGGCGGTCGACGTCCAGTCCGGGGCCGTCCCGTCGATGACCGGCGCCATGCGTCGGTGTTGCTGGCCGGGCTGTCGTTGCTCCTGGCGGTTCACCGGCTTCCCGGGATCGAGTGGTTCGGGCCGGGCGGGCAGATTCGTCCGGGCCGCCCGGTTTGCCGCTGGTTCAGCCGGGAAGTCGGAGAAGGTGCGAGCGTTGATGACGAAACTCGAACAGGCCACCGCACTGGACCGGGCCGGTGACCGGTTGCAGCGTGCCGTCCAGGCGACCCTGCGCCCGCAGCGGGTCCGTGACCTGCTGCACGGCGTGTTCCTCGGCCATCCGCTGCACCCGGCGATGGTGCAGGTGCCGGTGGGTGCCTGGATCAGCGCGGCAGTGGTCGACCTGCTCCCCGGTCAGCGTCGGGCGGCCACCACCCTGGTCGCCCTGGGCACGGTGAGCGCGGTGCCCGCCGCCGTGGCCGGGCTCAACGACTGGGCGGAACTCTCCCGGGACCAGCGTCGGGTGGGGCTGGTCCATGCCGCCGCCAACACCGTCGGCCTGACCCTGTACGCCGGTTCCCTCGCGGCCCGGTTGACCGGTCGGCACGGTGTCGGCCGGGCGCTGGCCTACCTGGGACTGGGCGCGGCCAGCGCCGGGGCGTACCTCGGTGGGCACCTGGCGTACAAGCAGGGCGCGCAGGTCAGCCAGAGCGTTTCGGAGCTGCACCGGATGAGCGACGGCTGGCAGCCGGTGGCCGAACTGGCCGGGCTGCCCCAGCGCAAACTGGTGACCCGAGAGGTGGACGACGTCTCGGTGATCCTCTACCGGCACGGCGACGAGGTCACCGTGATGCTGGAACGCTGCCCGCACCAGAGTGGTCCCCTCGGTGAGGGTGAGGTCCAGGAGATCGACGGGCACGCCTGTGTGGTCTGCCCCTGGCACGGTTCGGCGTTCCGGCTCAACGGAGGCGAGGTCGTCCACGGCCCCTCCGCCACCGACCAGCAGATCCTCCCGACCCGGATAGTCGACGGCACCCTCCAAACCCGCCTCCCCTAACCCCACCCCACCCACCGATCCACCCGCGCTCCACCCACCCGATCCACCCATCCCAGTCCGCTACACCCACCTGTTCCATCCACCCATCCGCTCCACCCATTCACCCGCCCCGCCCTTTCCTGCCCCGCCAACCCCGCCTCGCCCCGCCGACTATGCCCCTTATGCCTCCCCTGTACCTCTTCGGCCAGTAGTTGACCAAGAGATTCACGCCAGACCATCCCGCTGATCAAGAGGTTTGCGTCAAATCACCACGTTGATCAAGAGGTTTAGGTCAAAGTTGATCTCCAAGTTGACGCAAACCTCTTGATCAACGTGGCGAGGGCGAGTGGGGCGAGGGCGAGTGGGGCGAGGGCGAGTGGGGCGAGGGCGAGTGGGGCGAGGGCGAGCGGGGCGGGGCCGAGGGCGAGTGGGGCGGGGCGGGGCGGGTGGGTGGGGCAGGAAGGGGTGGGCTGGGTCAGTCGCGGCGGTGGCGGCCGGTCACCAGGTCCCGGGCGGCGGAGGCACGGCTGCCGATCGAGCGGCCCGGGGTGCGGTCGGTGGCCGTCCGGGCGGCGACGATCCGTGCGGCCGAGGTGCGGCCGGCGGCCACCCGGACGGGACGGCGGCGCAGACCGAGTACCGCGCCGATCTGTGCGCCGACGATGCTCGCCACCGCCAGTACCGCCGACACGGCCAGCGGCCGGTTGATCGTGTCCTCCGGGGTGGCCCGGGAGGCTCCGGCGGCCATCGCCGGGGGCACCCCGACGGGCCGTTCGGCCGGGGGTTGGGCGGTCTGCGGGGTGGCGGTCTGCGGGGTGGCCGGTCCGAGCTTCCTGGTCGGTTTCGGGGTGGCGGGCGTGACCGGACCGGTCGGCTTGCCCGGGGTGGTGGGCGTGCCGGGGGCATCCGGCTGCTGGGGGCCGGCCTGACTGCCAGGGCTGCCAGGGCTGCCGGGGCTGCCGGGGGTGCCAGGGCTGCCGGGGGTGCCAGGGCTGCCGGGCGTGGTGGCCGGTGGACGCGGGGACGGCTTGCGGGGCTTACCCGGGACCAGGTGGCCGCTGGCGTGCCGACGGGCACCGGTGTCGTCGGCCTCGGCGGGCAGCTTGATGAGCTGACCCGGGCGGATCCGGTCGGCGTCGTGCAGGTGGTTGAGCCGGGCCACCTCGGGGTAGCGCTCGAAGTCGTCCAGGTAGCGTTCCGCCACCTCACCCAGGTAGTCGCCCCGGGCCACCCGGTACACCGGCTTCTCGGCACCATGGGCGGGACCGGCCCCCGGGATGGGACCGAGACCGGAACCCGGTACGGCACCGAGGGCGGCACCACCGAGGCCGGCGCTGGGGGCGGCGCCCAGACCGGCACGGGAGGTGTCGAGCGTCGTCGCCACCCCGGTACCGGCGGCGGCCGGTAGTGGTTGGGTCAGGGTGGCGGCCGCGCTCGCTGCCGGGCTGGCCGCGATGATCAGTGCGATCGAGCCCAGCAGGGCCGCCGCCGCCCGTTGTTGCCGACCCATCCCGGGCAGCCGGGGCGTCTGTCGACGGGTCACCTGGGCACCCAGCTCCACCAGCACCGAGAAGGCGAACGTCGCCCAGCCGAACCAGCCGACCAGCGCCAGCGCCCGGATGAAGAGCTGGCCGTCGTCCCGGCTGGTCAGCAGGGTGCCGATCTCGGTGAGGGTGGGCAGGTGGTCCGGCAGCGGGTTGCCGGCGAAGGCGAGCAGTGCGACCGGTGCGCCGGCCAGCAGCGCCACCAGGACCACCAGTGACCCGAAGCCGGTGAGCAACTGCCCGGTACGTCGGGCGGCGGAACCACGCGGTGTGGTCATGCTGCCCTCCTTCCTACGGTCTGCCGGTGCGGGGGCACCGGATGAGCGGGCCTACGGTCCGCCGGTGCGGGTCACCAGGTGAGCGGGCCTACGTTCTGGGAGTGGGGGAGTCAGGTCACGGTCGGGGAGGGTGCGGCAGGTGGGTCATGGTCGGTCGGTGAGGGTGCGGGCGGTCGCCTCGGCGGAGACGGTGACGGTGCGGTCCATGCCGATCAGGCCGAGCAGGTGCCGGCGGTAGACGACGGTGACGCGTACCCGGATCTGCTTCTCGCCGGCGACCACCGGGAAGCTGACCTGCTGGCCGGTCACGTCGGGGTTGCCGCGCAGGTACTGCGCGACGGCCGCGCGGGCACCCGGCTCGTCGATCACCTTGGGCCGGCCCTCGATGGCGGCGGCCCGGTCGATCACCTGTCCGCCGCTGCGGGCCGCCTCGGCGGCCAGGTCGTCGGCGCGTTGCAGGCTACGCAGTTGGCCCGCGCCGTCGTACGCGGCACCGATGACCGCGAGTATGCCGAGCATGGTGACGGCGAGGAAGAGGCTGATCCGGCCCTCGTCGCCGGTCGGGCGCGCGGTCATCGCCGGGTCCGGTAACGGTCCAGGGGGGAGGCGAAGGTCGCCTCGACCCGCTTGTCGCCCATCGGCAGCCCGGGGAAGCGCATGCCGGCGAAGGAGACGGTGCAGCTCACCCGGACCCAGATGCTCACCGGTTCGCCGAGGGGGCTGCGGAACGCCGCGTTGACCGACGTGTGGTCGGAGTGCAGGGTGGACCCCCAGACCGTGACCTTGGGTGCGCTGGCGCAGTTGAGGCCACGCCAGTCGAGCTGCCGGCGGGCGGCGGCCCGGGCGGCGCTCTCCGCGGTGCCGGCGTCGCGGGCGATCGAGGCGGCCCGCGCGGCGTCGTGCGCCGCGGCCTCCACCGCCTCGTCGGCGACCGCGACCCGGCCGGCCACCCCGGCCACCATCAGCAGCGCGAGGAACGCCGGGGCCAGCACCGCCACCTCCACCGACACCGATCCCCGGGTACGCTCCGCGGCCCGCCGGGCCGACGGGCCGGCGGTGGACCGTCCGGTGGGGACGGCGGCCCGGTCGCTGCGTGCGGCCCGGCCGGTCAGCACGTCGCGCCAGGGGCGCCGGGGCGGGTCGGCGGTCACGGGTCGGTCCACCGTTCGACGGTGCCGTGGGCGGTCTGCCGCACGTCGAACCGGACGGCCGGGATGACGCTCAGGGACTTCCCGGTGACCGTGCAGGTCACCTCGGTGGCGGTGGTGGCACAGGTGGTCCTCGCGCCGACCAGCCAGTCCCCGGCGGCACCCAGGAAGTGCTTGGCGCGGGACTCACCGGCCCCGGCCGGCGCCTGGAGGACCCGTTGCGCGTTCACCCCGCTCTGGGCGGCGTGCATCGCCGTGGACCGGGCCACGAACCAGGTGGCGATCTGGACGGAGCCGAAGAGCAGCACCAGCACCGCCGGCATCACCACGGCCAGTTCCACGGGGTTGGCCCCCCGGTCCGTACCCCCGGCGGTGAGCCGGCGGCGGGCGGCCCGGCCGGCGGCGCGTAGCCCGGTCGGGACGGCGTGCCCGGTGGCCCGTAGCCCGGTCGGGGCGACCCGCCCCGCTGTGGACGCGCACGGGGGCACGCACCGGGACCGGTCTGTCAGGTCCCGGCGCGAGCCGACCGTGGGAACGCCGGTCACTTGGTCGGGATGTCGTTGATCCATCCCTCGGCCTTGGTCTTGACCAGGGCGGTGACGGCGATCCCGGCGGCGACCAGACCCGCGATGATGACGGCGGTCGGGACCGGGCTGTCGCCGCGTTCCGCCTCGCGGCGTAGCTCGGCCAGGCGGGCGACGGTGGCGACGTAGAGGAAGGTGACGAGCTGCATGGGGAGGGCTCCTTCTCGGGGTGGATCGCTCAGAGGCGGGCGACGAACGGATAGAGGACGAACGCCAGCAGCACGAAGACCAGCAGCGAGCCGGGAATGTCCAGCCGGCTGGTGATGCCCTCGGCACGGGCCAGGTTGTCGGTGCGGATCTGGTCGCGGAGCGACTCGGCGCGGCTGCGCAGCGTCTCGTGCACCTGCGCGCCCTCGCTGCCCGAGGACCGCATGATCGCTCCGACGTCACCCAGCTCCGCGATGCCGATCTTCTCGGCCAGCTCCTGCAACTCGTCCCAGGGCGAGTGCATCTGCATCTGGGCGATCCGCAGCGACTCCCGGATGCGGGCGAACACCCAGCCGTCGCAGACCGCCGCGGCCCGTTCCAGGGACTGCACCGGGCCGTGCGCCGCCGACAACTGCAACGCCACCAGGTCCAGGTAGGTGCAGACCGCCGCGCGGAACTCCTCCCGGGCGGCGTCCGCCTTGGTCAGCACCGCGCGGTGCGCGAGCAGCGCGCAGACCAGCGCCAACCCCAGACCGCCCAGCACCGGTACGACCACCGGCATGCTCACCCCGGCCAGGAAGAGCAGCGCCCCCGCCACCGTGGGGGTGGCCAGCCCGACCAGGGCGGAGAGCAGGATCGACATGGCGTACTGCTCGGGGGTCTGGTCGAGCAGGGCGAGCTGGCGGTGCGGCGGGCGCAGCCAACGGGAGAAACCACCCAGCCAGTCCGGCCCCCGCCCGGCGGTGACGGTGACACCCGCGGGCTGGTGCAGTCGGCGCAGCGCGGGGCCGAGCGCCGGGGAGGCCGGCAGCGCCTCCCGGACCAGCAGGAACAGGCCGAGCCCGATGGCGGCCCCGCCGAGCACCGCGATGGTGAGCTGCCAGTTGAGCGTCATGCGACCAGCTCCGCCGGGTCGGGCCTCGGCAGGAACCGGGGCGGCGGCGGGGGCTGGCTCATCGAGCGCACCCAGACCAGCAGGGCGACGAACGCCGTCCCGAGCATCGCCATCAGCACCTGGCCGAAGAACGTCCCGTACGGCCGGATGTACTCGGTGTTGACCAGCCCGTACGCCAGCACCGCCAGGGTCATCCCGGTGAGGAAGCGGACCGCGAACCGGGGCTGGGTGCGCTTGGCTTCCACCTCGCGCCGGGTGGCCACCTCGGCGGACGCGGCGGCGGCGATCGAACCGAGCACGTCGCCGAGGCGCTCGCCCCGGTCGGTCAGGTGCAGGATCAGCGCGGCGACCACCTGGTCGCAGACCGGGTCGCCGATCTCGTCGGCGAACGCCAGCAGGGCGGACCGGGCCGTCCAGCCGGCCTGGAGGCGGGCGGCGAGCAGCCGTACCTCCTCCTCGACCTCGTGCGGGACGGTGGCGATGGTGGTGATGATCGCCTGTTGGAGGCCCTGCCCGGTGTTGGAGACGTCCTTGAGCCGACGGGTCCACTCGCCGACCGCCTCGATCCGGGCGATCGCCCGCTCCTCGGCCCGGCCCACCGCGAACAGCCACGGCACCCCCGGTACGGCCACCGCCACGATCAGCCCCACCACCGGCAGCCCGGTCAGCAGGAACGCCAGCGCGCCCGCCACCGCCGCCGCGCCCAACGTCATCTGGTGGGCGCGCTGGTCCCGGCGGTTCGTCCCCGAACCGAGCCAGAGCCGGCGCAGCCCGGTGGTCGAGCTCCTGGCCGGCCGGGTCGGCTCGGTGGTGCCGAACAGCGCCACCACGGCCAGCACCAGCCCGCCGACGCAGGCCGCCCCGGAGACCACCGCGAGCAGTTCGATGGTGCTCATCGGCGCACCACCGGGGCGAGGCGGCTGTGCCGGGGGCGACGCCACGCGCCCGCGCCGGCCTCGATGAAGCGGGACAGCAGCCGGGCGTCGTAGCCGACCCGCAGCAGTTGCCCCCGGACCCGTTCCGGCAGGTGGCGGGGGATGGCCCGACCGTCCGGGCCGGGACCGAAGACGGTGGTGGTGGTGATCCGGTTGGCGTCGCCGACGCCGATCACCTCCTCCACGTGGGAGACGAACCGGTGTTTACGCCCGCCGATCGCGGTCTCGTCCTCGACGGTGACGTAGACGATCAGGTCGAGGGCGTTGCCGGCCATCCGGCGGGCCTGGTCGACGGTCATCTCCCGGCCGTGGGCCAGCGCCAGCTCGATGATCCGCTCGCTGACCCCGGCCGGGGTACGGGCGTGGATGGTGCACATCGACCCACGGCTGGTGGTCATCGCCTGGAGCATCGGCACGATCTCCCGGGACCGGACCTCGCCCACGATGATCCGCAGCACGCCCATCCGCAGCGACACCGGGATCAGGTCGGCGATGCTCACCTCGCCGGCCGGGCGACCGTCCAGACCGCGTTCGCCGTGCCCCTCCCGGGACTCGAAGCTCATCACCGCCCGGTGCTTGTCGCCGCGGCGGGCCGGCAGCAGCTCCCGGCTCTCCTCCAGCAGCACGTACGGCTCGTCGGGCGGGATCTCGTCCATCAGCGCCCGGATGACAGTGGTCTTGCCGGCCCCGGCCAGCCCGGCGACCATGATGTTGAGCCCGGCCCGCATGGACGCGCGGAGGAAGTCGCGCAGCAGCGGGTCGATCATCTCGTCCAGGTCGGGGCGGCTGCCGGCCAGGTCGTCGAGGCTGACGTCCAGCGTGTTGTGCTTGCGGATCACCGCGTACGGGCGGTGGCTGACCAGGAACACCGCAGCCAACCGGCTGCCGTCGGGCAGTTGCAGGTCCAGCGTCGGCTTGGAGGTGGACAGCGACCGCTCGGTGGCCCCGGCCCGGCGGGCCGCCGCCTGGAGGATCTCCACCAGCTCGTCGTCGCTGTCGGCGATCGGCTCGCCCCAGTCGACGCCGCCGCCGTGCCGGGTGATGCGTACCTGGTCGCAGCCGAGGATGTGCACCTCCTCGATGGAGTCGTCGACGAGCAGGGTCTGTAGCCGGCCCAGCCCGACCAGCTCGGCGGTCACCTGGTCGAGCAGGGTCCGTTCCTCGTCGGCGCTGAGCGGGGTGCCGGCCCGGCGTACCGCGTCGGCGTAGCCGGAGACCACGGCGACGGCGAGCCGGGCCCGCTCGACCTCTTCGGCGTCGGCGTCGAACTCCCGGCCGCGTTGCCACTGGGTGAGCCGTTCGCTCAGCTCCCGACGCAGCTCCCGGACGAGCGCGAAGTCGACCTTCGGCCGGGGCGGGGCGGGCGCGGGCGCGGACGTGGGCGGGGCGGCGGCGGTGCCGGTGGTCGGCGGCGGTGCGGGGGCGTGGTGCCGGCCGTTCACCGGTGGCAGCGGCGGCATGGTGGAGGTGACCCCCGGCGGTGGGGTGCGCGGGTCGTGGGAGACCGGCTCAAACCGCATCCGGCACCCCCTGTGCCGGGGTGGGCCAGGCCAGTCGGGCCCGCCGCTGCTCCAGCAGCTCCCGGACCGGGGCCTCCAGCGCCGCCGCCGCGCGCAGCAGCGGGCGTCCGGCGCGGACCGTGCCGCCGAAGCTGAGCGCCTGCGCGGTACGCCGGTCCTCCGGCATCCGGGCGATCACCGGCATCCCCAGGGCCTTGCCGATCTCGCCGTTGCCGTGGCCGTCGCCGACCACCACCAGCCGCAGTGTGCCCGGGGGCACCCGGTGGTCGGTGAAGTCCCGTTCGATGGCCCGGATCATCGACCGGGTGCCGGAGAGGCCGGGTAGCTGGGCGCGGGTCACCAGCAGCACCACGTCGGCCGCGCGCAGCAACGGCCACGGCGGCCCGAAGACCTGAAGTCGTCCACAGTCGACGATCACATCATAGCCGGGGCGGCCCTTCTCCAGGGTGCGGAAGAAGTCGGCGAACCGCTGCCACAGGGGGGCGACGCTGCCGGCCTGCGCCGGGTCCACCACGCCGGGCAGCAGCAGCCGCTCCCGCCTCGGCGCGTCCAGGTCGACCAGCTGGGACCAGAACGTCGCCTCCAGGCTGCCGTCGCGCAGCTCACCCACGGCCAGCTCACCGATGCCGCGTGGTCCGTCGAGCGCGCCGCCCAGGTAGCCGGCGAGCACCGAGCCGCCGGCCGGGTCGCACTCGGCGAGCACCAGCCGCCGGTGCCAGCTCAGGGTGCAGGCCAGCGCCGTGGTGGTGACGCCGGGCGACCCCTTCGCCGAGACCAGCGCGATGATGGCCATGGTCAGGCCGCCTCGGTCAGCACGAGGGCGATCCGGTCCTGCGCGGCCAGCACCACCACCGCCGGAACGTCCCGGACGGCGAGCGCCAGGTAGACCACCACGTCGTCGTTCTCCGGGGTGACCGCGTCGATCACGGTGGCCGTGAACCGGGTGGTGGAGGACTGGTTGTCGGCGTCCTCGTCCGGGGTGCTGACCAGCAGCACCTTGTCACCGGGGTGCAGCTTGCGGGCCGGCACCTTGCTCGGTTCCAGGCCCAGCGCGATCTGCTGCTGCCCCTGGCCGAGCAGCGGGGCGTCGGTGAGCTGGGCCATGGTGAGCAGCGAACCGGGGACCAGCGACACGGCGGCCCGCTTGCCGACCACCTCGTCGCGCTTCTTCGCCGGCACCGGAGACAGCCCCGCGCCCCCGGAGACCTGCACGCTGACCAGGTCGTCGGCGGTCAGGACCCGGCCCACCTCGACAGGGCGGGCGATCGCCAGGTAGCTGCCGGTGGCCCGGACCGAGGTGACCGCGAAGGCCGCGCCGAGGCCACCCAGCGCGATCAGCAGCACGGCGAGCCCGAGCAGACCGGGCCGGGTACGGCGCTGCCGGACCACCTTGGGCGGGGTGACCGGTGCATCCACCGGGATGCCGTTGCGGGTGGCCAGACTCACTGGACGATCTCCGTTCGGGACTGCGGGGCTCGCCAGGGCGACGCGCGGCGGACGCTCACCGGGTCACCACCTGAAGTTCGTTGATCTGGATGTCGATGACGCCGCTGGTGCGGGTCTGCGGGATGGTGCCGCTGCGGCCGCCGCCCGCCCAGCGGACGTCCCAGAAGGTGGTGGCGCTGACCCGGTAGGTGCCGGCCCTGGGGTATCCGTCGTAGCCGCAGGTCGGCGACGGCTTGCCGGCTTTCGGGCCGTTCGCCTTGTACGGCGTGCCGGGGCCGGAGCAGCCGACCTTCTTACCGTTGCCCATGTTCCACACGATCTGCTTGACCTCGGCGGTGATGGTGACGGTCAGCCCCCGGTCGCTGGCCGAGGCGCGCAGCGGGCCGAAGTAGCTCCGGCCGGTGCTGGCCCACATCCAGACCGGCAGGCCGACCAGGCCGGGCCCCACGCTGCGCCGGGGGGCCACCGACGTCCGGGGCGGCAGCAGGCTGATCGAGGCGAGCGCCCGGCGGGCCAGCTCCTCCGGGTCGGGCGGGGTGCCGAACCCGGGCGGCGGCCCGGCGAGCAGCACGTTGGTCGTGGAGCCGAGGGCACCACCGTTGCAGGTCTGGGCGTACCACACCTGGCCCTCCGGGGCCTCCGGCTGGGGTTCGGCGACCTTGTAGTAGCAGCCGCTGTCGTTGTCGAACCAGCCGAGGTCCGGGTCGTAGCAGGGCAGCGGCTTGCCTTCCCACTGGCACTTCGGGGTGGCGCCGGGGCTGTTCGGGCTGCCCGGACCGTTGCCACCGCCCGGGTCACCGGGGGTGCCCGGGTCGTCGTCCCAGACGCTGCAGTCGTTCTGGCCGGGCGGGCACTCCACCCCCGGGCCGGCGGCCTGCCCCGGGGCCGGCGGCGCGACCACGGCGACCAGCACGGCGAGCAGCAGGCCGGCGAGCGCCCGGCGGGACAGGCCGCCGACCTTCCCGGACGGCCAGCCGACGAGCCGCGACAGACGGCGCCCGGCGGGGCCCGGGCCGGCGGGGACGGGGTGGGTCAGGGCAGCGGGGGGCGGGGCGGCGGGGGCGGGGTGGGTCGGCACGGGCGTTCCTTCCCGGGTCAACATGGCTGGTCCTCGTGGGCGGCACCGGAGCTGATCAGCCAACGGCCGTCCGGGTAGCGGGTCGCGGTGGCGGTCGCCAGGTGGCGGGTGCCGCCGGAGCCGGGCACCACCCGCTTGTCCTTGGCGTAGACCAGCCGGTAGGCGGTGGCGTCCAGGCAGTCCTGGATCTCCACGGTCGGCGGGCTGCCGTCCAGGCTGACGGCGGTGACGGAGGGGTCGGACCTGAGTGTCCCGGTGCGGACCGCGCCGTGCCGGCGGGTTTCGCGGAGGGTCACCCGGACCCGGGTGAGCAGCGGGTCGGCCAGGAACCGGGTCAGCTTCGGGT
This sequence comes from Micromonospora rifamycinica, assembly GCF_900090265.1. Classification (NCBI taxonomy): domain Bacteria; kingdom Bacillati; phylum Actinomycetota; class Actinomycetes; order Micromonosporales; family Micromonosporaceae; genus Micromonospora; species Micromonospora rifamycinica. The sequence continues at coordinate 4,163,223 of NZ_LT607752.1, read as the reverse complement.
GGCGGGGGTCGCTGGTCCGGCTCGCCTCGCGGGAGGCCTCCAGATAGCCGGCGTACGCCGCCAGTGCGGCTCGTTCGGCGGCCCGTTCCGCCTCGGTGGGCTGGCGGGTGTCGCTCGCCGGACGGGGGGCGGGTGCGGCGGTCGTCCCGGGTGAGTCGCCGCAACCGGCGACGGAGCCGGCCACCGCGGCGATGACCAGGCAGGTGGTCCAGCGGCGGGAATGCCCTGTACGCATTGCCGTGCCCCTCCTCGGTACACCCGGCGGCGACGATCGTGGTCGGTCTCCGGGCGTGCGGTGGTACGCCGGGACGATGCCGATCGGACATCTCCGGGTGCTGCCGCATTTACCTCTGCGGATCTTGTGTCACATGTGGAGCGTGTCGTCCGGTGCGGTTGGTGACGCGACTCTCGGGGTTGCGTCCCACCCAAGGGGCGAGCATAGGCTGACGTGCGCCGATACAACAGAGGCAATTCAACCGCACACTCTCAGTGATGGGCAGGAGTGACCGAAGGTGGGCGATGTCCATGGTGGTCGGCCAGCGTCGGCGGTGTCGGCCGATCATGGGCGGGCGGCCTCCGATCAGATCGGTCCGGCCGACGAACCGTCCGCGTCACCGGGGGATATGGGGCGGGTCGATCGGGCTCGCCCGATCCGTTCCCCGGTCGCCGCTAATCCCGTCCCGGGGATGCCCGAGGGGGTAAGGGCCGCCCCGGTATCCACTCCGGACACCTCCCCGATATCGGACCGTTATCCGGACCCGGGCGGGAAGTCACTCTCCGTGTTCTTCGTTCGGCGGGTGGCGGCGATCCTGGCGGTCGTCCCGGTGCTCCGGGCGGCGGTCGCCCGGTACGCCGTACCGCCGGGGGTGGCGGACCGGGCCGGGTGCCCCGGCTGCGGCGCTCCGGTCGGGCTGGACCGGCCACTGCCGGCGCTCGGGCCGACGGCGCGCTGCCCGCGCTGCCGGGGACGGATCGGCGCGGCCCCGTTCGCGGTCGAGGCGCTGTCGCTGCTGGCCGTGGCGGTGCTGGTGCTGGTCGACGGGGCGGTGGCCGAGCGGGTCGCGCTGGCCTGGTGGCTGGGCTGCGCGGTCCCGTTGGTCCTGGTGGACATCGCGGTGCACCGGCTACCGGACCGGCTCACCTGGCCCGCCGCCGCCGGCACCTGGGCGCTGCTCGGGGTGGCCGCGCTGGCCGGCGCGGGGGCCGGGCCGTGGCTGCGCGCGGTGACGGCCGGCGCGGCGCTCGGGCTGGCCTTCGCCGCCACCACGCTGCTGCTCGGCCGGCGGGGGTTCGGCCTCGGCGACGCCAAGCTGGCGTTGGGTGTGGGGGCGTTGCTCGGCTGGCAGGGCTGGGGCGTGCTGGTGACCGGCCTGGTGCTGACCTTCCTGCTGTCGGCGCTGGTCAGCGTGGCCCTGCTGGCGACCCGTCGGGTCGGCTGGTCCAGCCACCTGCCGTTCGGTCCGTTCCTGGTCGCCGGCACCTGCGCCGCCCTGCTCCTCCCCGCCTGAGGCCGGGCCGCGATCCCCGGGCCGCGATCCCCGGGCCGCGATCCCCGGGCCGCGATCCCCGGGATCCCGGGCCGTGATCGGCGGGGTCGTGCTCACGGGCGGGGGCTGCTGGCGATCGGTTCCCGGCGGGCGGTGCCGGAGTGCCGGCGCAGCACCTCGGCGAGGGGGCGGGCGGTCAACAGGGTGGTCAGCAGGGTGACCGCCAGGCCGAGGAGCAGGCCGGCGAGCACGTCGTGCGGGTAGTGCACGCCCACGAAGACCCGGGAGAACGCGGCGAACAGGGCCAGCGGGGCGGCGAGCAGCCCCCACCGGGGGGAGAGCAGCCCGATCGCGGTGGCCAGCGCCCCGGCGATGGTGGCGTGGTTGCTGGGGAACGACCAGTCGCCGATCGCCGGGCAGGGACCGGCCAGGACGGTGACCGCCGCCCGGCAGGGCCGGTCCTCGTCGATCAGCGACTTGAGCACCTCGCTGCACCCGTACGCCAGCACGACGGTGGCCGGCGCGACCAGGGCGACGGCCCGACCCCACGGGTCGGCGCGGAGCAGCCGGGGTGCGGCGACGGCCACCAGCAGCAGCCCGAGCAGCAGGATCACCCCCTCGGTGAAGTGCACCGCGAACCACTGCACCGGGGTCGGGGCGGAATCGGCCAGCTCGACGACGTCGCGGTACCACTCCGCACTGATATCGGGAATGTCGGTTGTGCCGTTCCAGGACATGACTCACCTCACCAAAGATTCATACCGGGTCCAGATCCGTCATCGTGGAGGAAACACCCGAACAGCTCACATCGTGCAACGGTGCGGGGTCGCGCCGGACCTTCGTCACAGCCTTTTCACAGCGGCTCCGGCGATTGGCGGCCCACCGACGCCGGGTACCTCCTCGCCGTGCAGATGGACGACACCTGGCAGCTCCGGCGCTCCACCACCGACCTGGACCGACTCGGCGAGACCGAGTCCGTCTTCGCGCTCGCCAACGGCTGGGTCGGCTGGCGGGGCACCCTCGACGAGGGCCAGCCGTACGGCATGCCCGGCAGCTACCTCAACGGTCTGCACGAGCGGCGGGAGCAGAGCTACCCCGAGGACGGGTACGCCTTCCCGCAGGAGAGCGACACCGTGATCAGTGCGCCCAACGCCGCCCTGATCCGGCTCTGGGTGGCCGGTGAACCGCTGGACCTGCGCACCGGCACCGTGCGTACCCACGAACGGACCCTCGACCTGCGCGCCGGGGTGGTACGCCGGCACACCGAGTGGATCTCGCCGGCCGGGCACGGGGTGCGGATCCGCAGCACCCGGCTGGTCTCGCTGCCCCGGCAGGCGGTCGCCGCCGTCCACTACCAGGTCGAACCGCTCGACGACCGGCCGGTCGAGATCCGGGTCTGCTCGGACGTGCTGGCCAACGAGCGGGTGCCCGAACGCGGCGACGACCCCCGGGCCGCCTCGATCGTCCACGACCCGCTCACCGCCGAACTGCACCGCCCGGACGGTCACCGTGGCGTGCTGGTGCACCGCACCGACCGCAGCGCCCAACGGGTCGCCGTCGCGGTCACCCACGAGACGGAGATTCCGGCGGGCTTCACCGACGGTGACGACCACACCCCGGACCGGCTACGGATGACCGTCGAGGGTCGGCTCGCCCCGGGGGAGCGGGTGCGGCTGACCAAGTTCGCCGCGTACGGGTGCGCGCCGGTCGACGACGGCACCCCCGACGAGCTGGCCGATCTGGTCACCGCCGAGGCCGACGCCGCCCGGCGGCACGGGTTCGACGCGCTGCTGGCCGACCAGCGGGCCGTCCTCGACGAACGGTGGCGCACCGCCGACGTGGAGATCGACGGCGACCCGGAACTCCAGCAGGCCGTCCGGTTCTCGGTGTTCCACCTGCTCCAGGCCGGTCGGCCCGACGGGGACCGGACCATCGCGGCGAAGGGGCTCACCGGCAACGGCTACGACGGGCACGTGCTGTGGGACACCGAGAGCTACGTGCTGCCGGTGCTGACGTACCTGCTGCCCGAGGTGGCCCGGGGGGCACTGCGCTGGCGGCACGCCCACCTGCCCGAGGCCCGGGAACGCGCCGCCGAGCTGCGGCTGACCGGCGCGACCTTCCCCTGGCGGACCATCGGCGGCCGGGAGTGCTCCGGCTACTGGCCCGCCGGCACCGCCGCGCTGCACGTCAACGCCGACGTCGCCGACGCGGTGCTGCGCTACGTCACGGTCACCGGCGACCAGGTGTTCCTCGCCGACACCGGGCTGGAACTGCTGGTGGAGACGGCCCGGCTCTGGGCCGGCTACGGCCACTGGTCCGACGACGGCGCGTTCCACGTCACCGGGATCACCGGCCCCGACGAGTACGCCGCCCTGGTCGACGACAACGTCTTCACCAACCTGATGGTCCGGCGCAACCTGCGGGGGGCCGCCGACGCCGCCGAAGGGCACCCGGAGCGGGCCGCCGCGCTCGGCGTCGACCCGGCCGAGATCGCCGGCTGGCGGGCCGCCGCCGACGCCGTGCACCTGCCCTACGACCGTAAGCGCGGGGTGCACCAGCAGGCGGCGGGCTTCACCGACCAGCCCGAGTGGGACTTCGCGGCGATGACCGACGACGACTACCCGCTGCTGCTGCACTACCCCTACCTGGAGCTGTACCGGCGGCAGGTGGTCAAGCAGGCCGACCTGGTGCTGGCCATGCAGCGCTGCCCGGGGGAGTTCACCGCCGAGGTCAAGGCCCGCAACTTCGCCTACTACCAGGCCCGCACGGTCCGCGACTCGTCGCTGTCGGCCGGCTCGCAGGCCGTGCTCGCCGCCGAGCTGGGCCACCTGGACCTGGCGTACGACCTGTTCGCCGAGGCGGCGCTGCACGACCTCGCGGACCTCGGCGACAAGACCGGCGACGGGCTGCACCTGGCCGCGCTGGCCGGGGCGTGGACCGCGGTGGTGGAGGGCTTCGGCGGGCTGCGCGACGACACCGGCGTGCTGTCGTTCGACCCCCGGCTGCCGGCCCCGATCGACCGGCTCACCTTCCACCTGCGGTGGCACGGGCAGCGGCTACGGGTCACCCTGACCCGGGACGAGGCCCGCTACGAGCTGCCCGACGCCGACCCGACGACGACCGTCGAGCTGCGGCACGCCGGGGAGCCGGTGACCGTCACCGGTGGGGCCGCGGTGACCCGGCCGATGCCGCCGGTGCCCGACCCGGGGCCGGAGCCGCCGTCACCGCACGGCCGGCGGCCCACCCGTCGGGCCTGATCCGCCGTGCCCGCCCGTCGGGCCTGAGCCGCCGTGCCCGCCCGTCGGGCCTGACCCGCCGCGCATCCGCTCCCGCACGGCGGCCAGCTCCTCGAAGGCGTACGCCCAGTTGTGGCACTTGAAGCTGCGCAGCCCGGTGACCGGGGTGTGGCAGTCGAGGCAGTGCACCCCGGCGATCGCGTCCGGGACCTCGGTGTTGACGTACCGGCGGTCGCCGAGGATCACCGTGGCGATCATCGTCGGGTCGTGCACGCCCTTGAGGGCCGAGGCGACGATGTCCAGCCAGGTGGCCCGGCGCCCGCACTTGGGGCAGTCCGGTTCGTCGCCGCTGACCCACAGGGGTGCGCCGATGCTCTGCGCCGGCATGCCGAGGAGCTTCTCCAGCCGGCGCACGTCGTGTTCCGGGGTGGTCCAGCGGTGCCGCCCCGGCAGCGAGGCGGGTGAGTCGTACACGGCCCGGAACAGGGCCGGGTCCACCTCCACGGTCTCCCGGGCAGGGTCCATCGGGGCCTCCTCGGCGACAGGCGATGTCACCGTCATACCGGCAGGTGGCCACTGCGCGCAGCCGGCTCGCCGACACGGCGGGTCAACATGTCGTCGCCCCGGGTGCTAGACATCGGGGTGTGCCGCCGTGCGGCGGTGGACCGTGAGCGGAAGGGGAGGGCCGGTGACCGCGCCGACCGACGCCGAGCAGAGGCCGAACGTGGCCCGGATGTACGACTACTACCTCGGCGGGTGCCACAACTTCGCCGCCGACCGGGCCGCCGCCGAACAGATCCTGCGGATCTTCCCGGACACCGGGATCGCCGCCCAGGCCAACCGGCACTTCCTGCGCCGGGCCGTCCGGCACGCCGCCGAGCTGGGGGTACGCCAGTTCCTCGACATCGGCGCCGGGCTGCCCACCCAGGGCGGCGTGCACGAGATCGTCCGTCAGGTCGCCCCCGACTCGGCGGTGGTCTACGTCGACTACGACGAGGTCGCCGTCGCGCACGCCCGGCGGTTGTTGCCGGTCGACCGGCGGATCACCGTGGTCCGGGGCGACCTGCGCCGGCCGGACGAGCTGCTGGCCCGCCCCGAGGTCCGGGCGGTGCTCGACTTCGACCGCCCGGTCGCCGTGCTGCTGGTGGCGGTGCTGCACTTCGTCACCGACGCCGAGCAGCCGTGGGACGCGGTGGCCCGGCTGCGGGAGGCGACCGTCCCGGGCAGCCCGCTGGTCGTGTCCCACCTGACCCTGGACGGTGCCCCGCCGCTGCCCGTCCAGCAGGGGCAGGCGGTCTACCGGCGCAGCAGCGCCCCGCTGCTGCCCCGCCCGCACGCCGAGGTGCTGCGCTTCCTCGACGGGTACGACCTGGTCGAGCCGGGTCTGGTCCGGGTGGCCGACTGGCGGCCCGACGGGGAGCCGCAGGAACGGGTCTCCCACGGCTACGCCGGGATGGGCCTGCGCCGCTGACGGCTCCCCTGCCCGGGGCGGGGCTGGCGCGGGTGCTCCCCGCCCCGGGCGGGGGCGCGGATCACGGTGTCGGGGTCTGCGGGGCGAGGCGTCGGCCGAGGCGCAGCACCAGCAGCGCCACCAGCGCCCCGGCCACACCGAGGGCGTACATGGCCGGTACGCCGCTGGCCAGCGCCGCCCCGCCGGCCGTGGTGCCCAGGCCGATGCCCAGGTAGATGGCGGACGAGTTCAGCGACACCACCAGCGGGGCCTGCTGCGGTGCGGCGCTGATCAGCCGGTGCTGCTGGGCCGGGGTCTGGCACCAGCTCGCCGCGCCCCAGCCGGCGACCAGCAGCCCCACCAGGGGCATCGGCGCGGAGCCGGTGACGCTGAACGCACCGAGTCCGCCCAGCGCGACGGCCATGGTGGCGTACCCGACGACCAGCACCGGCACCGCTCCCCACCGGTCGGTGGCGTAGCCGGAGGTCACGTTGCCGGCGACCGCGCCCAGGCCGTAGAGCAGCAGCATCAGGTTGACCTGGTACGCGTCGACGCCGAGCGCGCCGAGGGTCGGCGCCGCGAAGGCGTACACGGTGTAGCTGGCGGCCATGCCGATCACGGTGAGCGGCAGCACGGTGAGCACGGCGGGCTGGCGCAGCGCGGCGGACCGGGCGCGTAACGGCACCGCCGGGCCGCCGGGCAGCGCGGGCATGGCCAGCCGGACGGCCACCGCGACGGCGGACGCCAGCAGGGCCACCGCGACGAGCGCGGCCCGCCAGCCGAGCCACCGGGCGGTCAACCCGCCGAGCGGGACGCCGAGGGCGGTGGCGACGGTGAGTCCGCCGATCACCACGGCCAGCGCCCGGCCCCGCAGCGTCGGCGGCACGAGGGAGGCGGCGACGGCACCCGCGTTCGGGGTGTACGCGGCGGCACCGGCGGCGGCGACGATCCGGCCGGCGACCAGCACCGGCAACGTGTCGGCCACCGCCGAGAGCAGGTTTCCGGCGGCGAGCACCAGCAGCGCGGCGACGAGCAGCGTGCGGCGGGGCAGCCGGGCGGTGACGGTGGACAGCACCGGGGCGAGGATCGCGTACGCGATCGCGAAGACGGTCACCGACTGGCCGGCGGCGGCGGTGGACACCCGCAGCTCGACGGCCAGGTCGGGCAGCAGCCCGGCGACCACGAACGCGTCGGTGCCGACGGCGAAGGTGCCGGTGGCGAGGATCAGCGTGGCTCCCAGGCCCCGGCGGGGCGGGGTGGTGGCCGGCCCCGGGCCGGCGTGGGCGCGCAGGTGGGACATGGGGTCAGCGGGGCGGTAGCGCCGCGTGGCGGCGGCGGGTGCGTTCGGCCGCCTCGGCGGGGGCCGCGGCGAGCAGGTCGGCCAGGGTGTGACCGGCCAGCTCGCGTCGCCAGGCGAGGTCGGCGCGGTGCATCACGGTGCTGATGGCGCACGGGACGCGGAACTCCGGCGCGGCGGGGTCCACCCCCGCGCCGCGCTGGCGGATCTCGGTGCAGCGGAACGGGTTGTCGGCCCCGTCGATCGCCACCGTCACCGCCAGCACTGTCACCTCGGCCGGGGGCCGGGCGAGCCGGAACCCGCCGCGTGCGCCGGGCACCGACTGGAGGATGCCGGCCCGGGTGAGGGCCTGAAGGCACTTGGTGAGGTACGCCGGGGGTAGCGCGAACCATTCGGCGAGCCGGGCGGCGGGCATGGGGTGGTCGTCGCCGATCCAGGCGAGGGTGAGGCAGCAGTGCAGCCCCCACTCGACCTGTTCACTCATCCGCACAACCAGGATATTACATGTCCTGGTTCCTGTCGGGTGCCCGCGACACCGTGCCGATTCGGGGGGCACAGGCTCCCTGCCTGCACACCGCATAATGGTGACGGCCTCCGTGCGGACGGGTGGGGGCGCTGAGCAGCGACGGCCGCCGGCCGGGTGTCGGGGCGACGAGCGGAGACGGCGGTACGGTGACCCAGGCGATGCCGAACGTGACCCGGAACACCCGCCAGCGTGGCGAGGTGCTGGCGTTGCTGCGGGAGGTCGACGGCTTCCACACCGCGCAGCAACTGCACCAGATGCTGGTGGCCCGCAAGGCCCGGGTCGGGCTGACCACCGTCTACCGCACCCTGCAACTGCTCGTCGACACCCAGGAGATCGACTCCACCCGGCTGCCCGGCGGCGAGCAGTTGTTCCGCCGGTGCAGCGAGAGCCGGCACCACCACCACCTGGTCTGCCGGCAGTGCGGTAGCACCGTCGAGGTGGCCGGGCCGGCGGTCGAGCGGTGGGCCGACCAGGTCGCCGCCGAACACGGCTTCACCGAGGTCGGCCACACCTTCGAGATCTTCGGTACCTGCGCGGCCTGCGCCCGCTGACCGGCCGCCGGACGCGCCCACGGCGGTGCGGTGCGGTGTGGCCGGTGGTCCGGCGAGCGGTGCGGTGCCTGTACGGCCGGCGGTGCGAGGCGGCCCGTGGTCCGGCGAGCGGTGGGGTGCGCGTCCGCACCCCGGGCCGCTCGCCGGATCCGTGATGTGTCAGCAGTTCCGCAGCTCGGGGGACTGGTTCAGCAGTTGCCCACGGGTGGAGACGAACCGGCGGTAGGGCGTGCCGTCGACAGCCGAGGGGCGGAACGCGGCCACCCGGTGGCAGTTCTGGAACGCCAGCTTCACCCCGAAGTGACGCTCCAGGCTGGACCGGATGGCGTCGCTGGCCAGGGCGCGCAGCAACTGTCCCCGTTCCGCCTCGCCGGGCGGGGGCACCGAGTTGTCCGCCTGGTCCGATCCGGACGACTCCAGGTCGGCGACGACCCGGCTGACGGTCTGCCAGGCGTACGGCAGGGAGTCCCGTACGCAGGCGATGAAGTCCCGGTCGTCGACCGGACCTGCTTCGGCGGCTTCCAGCAGGGTGGGTGGCACGGTGAGAGACATGATCCTCCTTAGATGATAACGACTACGATTTTCATTAGCGGTGGCTGGCTGAGCACATCACGCCACCCCACCCGCGTCAACACCGACACTCCGGCCGCCCGCGAGCCGGCCGCTGGCTGCCCACCCGCTGATCGCCGGCGATCCGCCGGTCAGCCCCGGGCCGCCCGTACGCCGGCTTCCAACTGCCCACCTGCCGGCGCTCCGGCGGTGCCGCACACCGGCCTCCGATAACGGGCGCTACGCACAGTGCCGAACCGTGATCCCCCACCTTGATGGTTTCATCGACCTGATCCGACTAATTGCCCACCCAGGATGCCCGGTCATGATTCCCGTGGCAGGCTCATCGACGAAAGTGATTCGTCCGCTGACAGTCCTGTCACTGTTCCCCCGGAGGCATTGATGAAAAAGTCGATCAGCGCTCTCGCCCTGCTGGTGAGTACGGCCGTGGTCGGCACCGCGACCCCCGCCGTGGCCGCTGCCGCCGACCAGGATTCCCACCGGCACTGCATCGCCAATCTGGACACCGGCCGGATCACCTGTGCCAGTGACCAGCAGCAGGCCCGACGTCTCAGTGGAATCTCGGCGGCAGCGCAGACGATTGCCATTTTCTACGACAGCACCGGATACGACACCGGGGCCGGCACGTTCACCTGGACCCAGTCCCGTGACTGCACCCCCGGTTACGACAGTGAATGGCAGTGGGACGACCTGAACAGCATCGGCTGGGGCAACCGGGTCAGTTCGGTGCACACCTACAACCAGTGCGACGTCAAATTCTTCAACAAGGTGAACTTCGGGGGCGCCGCCTCGACGTGGATCGACCAGTCGTCGAACCTCGCCAACATCGGCGACGGCTGGAACAACCGGGCCGGCTCGGTCAAGTTCTCCTGACCCGCGTCCGTCATGCCACACTGCCCCCCGGTCCACACCGGGGGGCAGTTCGCTACCGGCATCCCCGGCAGGGCAGCCGTCAGCGGGGTGCGCTGCCGAACGCGCTGGACAGGTAGGCGCGGGAGTCGGCGAGTGCGCCCTCGATGATCCGGGCCGCCTCGCGGGCCTCCTCGGGCCGGTGTCCGGCCTGCACCTGGAGCCGGAACCGGGACGAGCCGGTCGGGGTCACCGGGAACTCCACCATGAACGCGAGCACCCCCCGGTCGAAGAGCAGCCGGTTGGCCGTCCGGGCCAGCTTCTCGTTGCCGATCAGCAGCGGCACGATCGGCGACGGCTCACCCATGCAGGTCAGGCCCCGGCCGGTCAGCTCGTCGCGGAGGGCGTGGATGGCGGTGAAGAGCCTGGCCCGCAGCGCGTCGCCCTCGGGCGAGCGGATGATCCGAGCGGCTTCCCGCACCACGGCGGTCTGCACCGGGGACAGCGCGTTGGAGAAGAAGTGCGAGCCGCCGAACATCTTGACGTACTGCTTGAGGGCCGGGGAGCGGGACGCGACGAAGCCGCCGTTGGAGCAGAACGTCTTGGAGAACGCCCCCATCACGATGTCGACCTCGCCGAGCAGGCCCTGCATCCCCAGCACGCCGGTGCCGCCCGGCCCCATCGAGCCGAGGTCGTGCGCCACGTCGACCAGCAGCGTGGCGTCGTGTTCCCGGCAGACGCGTTGCAGGGTGACCAGGTCCGGCCAGTCGGCGTCCACCGAGAAGAGCCCGTCGGTGACCACCAGGATGCCGTTGCGGGTGTCGGTGGCCCGGATCTCGGTCAGGTGCCGGCGTACCGCCTCGACGTTGAGGTGTTCGTAGCGGACCACGTTGCGGGTGGCCGCCCGCGCGCCCTGCTGGAGGCAGGAGTGCGCCAGCCGGTCGATCAGGATGTGGTCGGACTGCCGGACCAGGCCGACGACCGCGCCGAAGCCGGCCGCCCAGCCGGTCGGGAAGAGCGTCACGTGCTCCAGCCCGGTCAGCTCGCCGAGGGCGGCCTCCAGGTCGTCGGAGATGCGGGTGTTGCCCAGCACCATCGGCGAGCCGGCGCTGTGCGGCCCGTAGTCGTGCATCGCCTTCGCCGCCGCCTCCCGGATTCCCGGGTGGGTGTTGAACGACAGGTAGTCCTGCGAGTTGAAGTTGATGCCCCGGGCCCGTCGGCCCAGGTCGTTGGTGATCTGGGCGACGCTGTCCGGCGCGGCCTCCAGCACCCGGGAGTACTGCCAGGTCTCGGTACGCCGGCGGGCCTGCACCCAGTCGTAGAAGTCCTCGGTACGGGTCAGCAGGTTGCGCCCGGCGGGCCGGTAGAAGTCGTAGGCGTTCTTGTCCAGCGCGTACTCCTCGTCGGGGTCGACGGGGTTGCGCAGGTGGGCCGGCTCCCACATCTCGGTCAGGTCCTCGACGAGCCGGGCCAGCTCGTCGTCGGCCCCGTCGAGGGCGGCGAGGTCGTCCCACGGGATGTGGGTGGCCCAGTTGCGGGTCATCTCGGAGACCTCCGACGCGGTACGCGCCATGGTCTCGACGTCCCCCCGCCGGGCCGCTTCGAGGATGATGCCGATCAGTTCGCCGTCTTCACGCTGGTCCAGCTCGATGGTCACGGTGTGGTCTCCCGGGTGCGTCAGGCGAACAGGTTCTGCTGGTACGTGCGGGACGTCCCGGCGAAGTCGGCGAAGACCGCGTGGTCGGCAGACGACTCCTTCGCGGCGTCGTTGAGCAGGAAGAGGTTGGACGCCTGGAAGAACTCCGACACCGGGGCGACGTCGGCGTGGGTGGCGATGAACCGGTCGGTCTCCTGCTGGTTACCGCGCAGCGCCACGAAGAGCTGCAACTCGTCGTGCCGGTACGGGCGCATCTCGGCCAGCGTGCACACGTAGTCGTGGTAGGCGGCGGCGTTCTGGCTGCGGCGGCGGCTCTCGTACCCGGTCATCGCCTCGTCGATGGACGCGGCCCCGCGCAGCCATCCGTCGAGTGCGGTGCTGGCCAGCTCGGCGTCGCGGAAGGCGTGGGTCATGCCGATCGCGGTGCACTGGTCCTTGGCCGACTCGGCGTCCCCGACGAGCACCCAGCCGGGGCCGTGCAACGGCCGCAGGAACGCCGACTGGTCCAGCGTGCCGTAGATGCGCTCCTGCCGGATCCCCTTGAGCCGGATGACGTCGCCCAGCTCGGGGCTGACGAAGTCCAGCGCCTTCTGGTAGTTGCCCGGCACGTCGGCGCGGAACTCCCGGGACCACTCGCTCGGCCCCCAGACCAGGACCATGTTCTGGCCGAAGTTGGTGGGCACCACCGCACAGGCCAGCCGGCCGCGCCGGTGCAACTGGGCCGGGCCGAGGTCGAAGCCGGACCAGTAGCTCCAGTAGGCGAACGTGCAGCGGGGCCGCTCGTCGAACTTGGGCAGGTCGAGCGCGCGGGCGACGAACGAGTTCCGGCCGTCCGCGCCGACCACGATCCGGGCGCGCTCCTCGACCGGCTCGCCACCGGCGGCCCGCCCCCGGACGCCGACGACCTGCCCGTCCTCGACAATCAGCTCACGGACGGTGAAGCCGGTGCGTACCTCGGCCCCGGCCCGGGCCGCCGCGTCGATCAGGATCTGGTCGAGCACCCGACGCCGCACCGAGGCGTACGTCTGCACCACCCCCGAGTCGTCGCCGTGCAGGTCCCGGAAGTACTCCCGGAGCAGCTCCGGCGGCACCGACCCGGTGAGCCGGATGCCGTCGTTGACCACCTCGACGGTGGTGTGCGCGGGAGTCACCGCCAGCACCTCGTCGAGCAGGCCCCACCGGTTGAGGTAGGACATCCCGTGCGGCCAGAGGAAGTGCGTCGAGATGACGTCGCTGGGGAAGGACGCCCGGTCCACCACCAGCACCCGGTGGCCCTGCCGGGCGAGCAGCAGCGCGGTGGACGCGCCCGCACAGCGGGCACCGATCACGATCGCGTCGTACATCTGTATCGGTCCTTCGTCGGCGGTGGCGGCGGGAGCGCCCGCCGGGGAGAGACTGCCGGCAGGATTCCGCGCAGCTCACCCCGGGTGGCGTGCGGTGTCGGCCACCGGCGGTGGCTGGCCGAGCTGAACGCACGTACGTACGTGCCGCCAGCCCGGCGGAGAGCCTACCGTACGTCCATAGTGGATCTTCAGCGGAACAGTGTCGCCATTCCGACCGGCAGCCCGGGCCGGGCGGGCCGGGAGGTCGCTAGTACGCGCCGAGTGCCCGTAGCAGGTGGTGCATCCCGGAGGAGGGGTTGTCGTCGGGAAACGCGGTGCCGTTGTTCGCGTGTCGCTTCTCCAGCGCCTCCGCCCGGCGGGCTGCCTGCTTTCGGCGAGACATGTAGATGCTGGCGTCGATGCTCTTGCCGGGGCGGCCGTCAAGGCTGCGGCTCGTCTTCTCCGCTTCGGCCGTGTCGACGAACCTGGTGTGCCCGCGGTGGTGCAGCATCAGCCACAGCTCGAAGCACGGGTTCGAGATGGCCAGGCCGATGCCCCTGGCCTGGGCGAGCTGCTTGGCGCGGAGCAGGTTCGGGTGGTTCTTCGGCCACTCCACATCGAAGATGCACCAGCACTCGTCCACCTCCGGGTCGGCCAGGCGGTCGGCGGCCATCTGCACGAGCGTGAGCGGGACGCCCTGGTCGGGGTGGATTTCGAGGTTCAGGGCGGTGTTTCCCGTGATCTCGGGCAGCCTCTTCAGCCCGTTGACGTAGTCGGGCTCGGAGTTCTTCCCCTCGCAGAACACGACTACCGTGCGCAACTCCGGGCGTCGGGCGACGGCCCGCTTCAGGGGCTTTGATTCGCGGCGGCGTGGGCTCATCGTGTCGTCAGCCGATCAGACCGAGCGCCCGGAGGAACTCCGTCTGGTCGACCTGGGGGAGCGCGCCGAACCGGCCGTGCAGGTAGGCGCTCTCGAGGTTCTGCGACTTCCGCACCCGCTCACCGGCGAACTCGGCGAGCGCGCCGAGCCGGGTGGAACCGTCAGGCTGCTTCTCGGTGAGCCAGACCTCATCCCGGTTCAGGTGGTTGAGCAGGCTGGTGTCGTGCGAGGTGAAGATGAGTTGAGCGCCGTGGGGGTTGGTGACCGGGCTCTGGAAGACCCGCAGCAGCTCGGCGGAGAGCGTCGGGTGCAGGCTGGCGTCCAACTCGTCGAAGATGACGATCGACCCTGCCCGTAGCGCGGTGAGCACCGTCCCGATCAGGCCGAACCACGTTTTCGTTCCTTCCGACTCGGCAGCGAAGTCGAGCGGCGCGGACTCGTTTCCTGACCTGTGCAGGAGACGTAGACGGCGTTGGGTCACCGTCCCGCCGTCGGTCGAGACGAATTCCTGCCTGTCGATGACCACATCTTCGATGCCCAGATCCGCGAGGCGCAGCAGGGCCAGCGCCTGTTGCCGACCGCTCAGGGTCGACCAGTCTCTCCCCTCGTCGCCGGCTGCAGCCTCTCCTTTACCGACGAAGGGAACCAGCAATTGCTGGTCGTTTTCTAGTCCATCGAACCAGAGGAACGTGTCAGTTTTGTGGTGGTATGATCCCCACCAGGGAAAGATTCCTCCCGCGCGACTCAGGTGCGGCAGTTGGCCCAGTACCTGAATGTTGAGGACCTCTCTGGCGAAATTCGTGACGAGCGGTTCGTCGAAGCGTCGCGCGGCGGACAGGGCGAGCGTCCGTTCGGTCAGTAACTCTCGGGTTCCGGACAGTGCGCCCAGGCCGCGCTGGAGCTTGAGCTCGGAGCCCTCCCGCTCGAAGATCCGGCGACGCTTCCTCTCGGGATAGTGAAACAGCCCCTCGTAGCTGATGTGGTGGGCGTCGAGTTCGACGACGTACTCGAAGCGCACACCATCCACTGTGGTTTCAATGACGAATTCGCTGCACCCGCCCTGTGTCGGGCCGAAGGCGAAGGGCTCCAGCGGAATCCTGTCTTCCCACAGGCGCAGGGAGTTCTCGACCGCGTGGCGCAGCCAGGCGAGGGCGGCGACGACGTTCGACTTGCCGGATGCGTTCGGCCCGTAGATGGCGGCCCGGGTCAGCAGGCTCTCGCCGAGGCGGGGTGCGTCCCGGGCCGCCTCGCGGTCGCGGTCCACCGCCACCATCGACAGCTCGACACCTTCGGCGATCGACCGGTAGTTGCTGACCTCGAACCTGATGAGCACAGGTGCACGCTACCGCAGGTCAGGGTGCAATCAAGGCCGATTTTTCGGCGGATTCCGACGAAAAACACCCTGTTCAAGCATCAGAAAGGCAGTCACCCACCCACTTCGACCTCCCCGGTGATCAAGAGGCTTGCGTCAAGGTTGATCTTCCCGGTGGCGCAAACCTCTTGATCAGCGGGGCGTCGGAGCCGTCGCCCGTGCAGGGGAACCGCTAGCCAGACCGAGTTGCCGGCCAGCCGGAAAGAGTTCGGGGAAGTCGGATCGGCTGGTGGGCTGGACGATGCGGATGCCTGGCACCCAGGCGCTGGTGAAGCTTGGGGCTTCGGTAGAGGTTCCATCGTCTGGCCGCTACCAAGCCTCGGCTAGGGAGAAAGCAGGATGCCCAGGCCTCCGATGCGGGAGCCGAGGCACACCCTTGCTGCAGTCGGTACGAGCGGCGGCGTCAGTTGTTCTCGGCAGAGTCGATGAAGGTGCAACAATCCCGCCGAGCAGCAGATCCGCATGGTCAAGATCCGTCAGAGAGTATCCAGGAGCTTCGAGCCCTCGACGGAGCCTAGCAATTCACGCTGATCCGCTCATACCTCGCCCCCGCACACGACGCCAACGTCAGGAACGCTCTCACCGAACTCGCCGCTGGCCGTCTCTGGCTACACGCCGCCGTAGCCACCACCTGATCAGTCGCGAGCGGGTTACCGGCAGGTTCCGTCGCGCTTCTACCTTTCCGTTCGCGGCCTGGGCGTGCCGACTCGGCGAGCGGCGACCGGCGCGGGTGGCGGCTTCGGCGTCGGCCGGATCGGACTTGCCCTGCCAGCGGCGGGTCTTATGGTCGGCCTCACTCGGCCACCCTTTGTGGGCCGTGCGTCCAGACTCACTCGGTCGATTGACCCTCGTCGCAAATCAATCAGCATGACATAATGCGACGGCTATAGGTGCCAAATGCTAATCAATATCCGACCACTGTCGACGGATTGTCCGTTTGTAGCTGATTGGTAGCTTTGGTTCAGCTATGCGACGTGTTTGTACTCAGGCCGGGTTGCCCAGCTTGTCCCAGCCGAGAGTGCTGCCGCCACTGGGCGGCCGAGTCCCTTCTGTGGAGAGGTGAGAATGCGCGCTAACGAGACTGTCTTGCGGAACGTTCTTCAAGGCGAGAGACAGTTCGTCATCCCTCTGTATCAGCGTCCCTATAGCTGGAAGAGACCCCAGCTCGAACGGCTCTGGTTGGATGTTCGGGAGTTGATCGAATCACCCGATACTGATAACCACTTCATGGGGTCGCTGGTGCTGGCGCAGAATGAACCCATGGCGGCATCAGGAATACAAAGTTGGCTCGTAGTTGACGGCCAGCAAAGGCTTACGAGCCTCAGTGTCCTACTCTGCGCGATTCGGGATCGTATTCATCGCGTCGACTCGGTCTTCTCACGGAAAGTAAATGTTCAGTATCTGACTAACGAATTCACGGGGAGCCTCGATACTTACAAGCTTCTCCCAACCCAGGCCGACCGATCAGTATGGATGGCGCTGGTTGACTCGCGGGTTGATGTTGAAGTCGGAAATAGACTTGAGGATGCTTACCGCTATTTCTGTGGCCAGCTCGAAAGTTTGCCGGAGGAAGCCGCTTTTGGCGGTAATTCGTTCGTTGACTCCCTCAAGGACGTGGAGCGGGTTGTCACGACGCGACTGACGTTTGTCGAGATTACCGCTCAAAGTGGTGACAACGTTTACCGCATATTCGAATCGCTGAACAACACTGGACTGAAGCTGACTCAGGCTGACTTGCTGCGTAATTATCTATTTATGCGTTTACCGGAGCGTTCCGAGCGAGTGTATCGAGATCACTGGCTTCCCCTGCAAAAGCTTCTTGATGAGGAGAGTCTGGTTGAGCTAATTTGGCTTGATCTAGTTCTCAAGGGTAACAGGAGTGCAAATAAGCATTCGATCTACGAGGCGCAACGCAGGTTTCTTGAGTCGTTGCACACGGAGGAGGCAATCGAAAAGTGGGTTGAGGCGCTGTTGTGCAAAGCAATGATTTTCCGTCGAGTACTGGTGCCGAGCGAGGAAAATGATCCGGTTGTTCGGGCAGCGCTCGATAGGCTGCATAGATGGAAAGCGAAGGTTCTTCATCCGGTAGCGCTGCGCGTTCTGCTTGCTTATGACGATGGCAGAATGTCTTCGCAGGAAACGGCTGATGCTCTCCGAGCCGTGGAAAGTTATCTGGTTCGGCAGCTGATTGTTGGCACAGGCCGTACTGGAAGTAACGTCCTCCTTGCTGACCTGATCAAGACTCTTGGTAATGAGACACCTTATAGCGAGCGGATAATCGAAATTCTCGCAGGTCAGCGGCGGCGGTTCCCGGCTGACGACCAAGTCCGCGAAGCCATGATAAATCAACCTTTCTACTGGCGGGGCAAGGAGTGGCAGAAAAACTTCATCCTTCGAAGTCTTGACGAGAGTTTCGGACGCGTCGAGGTGGTCGACTACGAAAAATCGAAGCTGACGATAGAGCATGTTCTGCCTCAGCAGATGACCGCCGAATGGCGTTCGTCACTAGACGCCAATCTCGATGAGTTCGACTCTGCTGATGAAGCTCACGAATTCATCGTCCACACAGTTGGCAACTTGACCCTATCGGCCTACAACGGATCGCTTTCAAATAAGCCTTTTGCGGACAAGAAAAAAATACTTGCTCAAAGCGGGCTGTCGATGAATCTTGCCATTGCCGGCTCGGAGTCTTGGGGCGTTGCTGAGATCAGGAAGCGAAGCGCGGAGCTCGCCGAAAGGGCGATCAGTATTTGGCCTGGCCCGGTCGGTTCTAGTGGAGCAAGTGAGGTGAAGCGCCTTGCGGCTGTGAAAGCGGTTTTGAGTCAGATTCCCCGAGGTAGCTGGACCAATATCCTCAGCCTTGCTCAGGCTGCTGGGACGCACCGCCGTCTGATTGGGAAACTGCTTGTCGAGGAAGATTTGCCCAATGCTCATCGGGTTCTTCGGAGCGACGGATCAGTTCCACCCCACTCGGTTGATCCCGAAGCGCAGTTGCGTCTGCTGGTGTCGGAGGGGGTTAAAATGGTTGGTGGGCGTAGGGCAAGCCGCGCTCAGCATCTTGGGTATGTGGATCTAGTCCACGCCTCAGAGGACTACGGAGATGGCGGCTGACCCCGTATGCTACTCGGGTGCGTAGTGCTGCTGAGCGATGCTTTCGCAGCCGTTTCAGAATCATCATGGCGGTGCATAGTTGGTCAGGCTGTTGGTGTCGATCAGGAACTAAGCTCGGTTGGGACTAGGTATTTTCAAGGATCTGGACCACCCGGACCTTCCGCCGTGCTGAGTCAGCCTTTGCTAAGTGCGTGTTTGAGATGGGGTTGATCAGGCGCAGGTGGAGGTGCGGCGGGCTTGACGGCGTGCTGGTTGGTCGCGGGTGATGCGGCGGGTCATGCCGGCGATCGCGGCCCAGCGGATGAAGGCCGCCGAGACGGCCGGTTGGCGCTCGTAGTCGCGGGCGAGCCGGCGGCAGGCGGTGAGCCAGGCCAGGGTGCGTTCCACGACCCAACGGCGTGGGTGGACGGCGAAGCCGCGTTGGTCGGCGGGTTTGCGGACGATCTCCAGCGTGGTGCGCAGGGTGTCGCGGGTCCAGTCGACGAGTCGCCCAGCGAATCCCTGATCGGCGAAGACGTGCCGGATCGGGGTGACCATGTAAGCGCTGAGCAGGGCCGTTTTGGCTCCGTCGCGGTCCTGCCAGCTCGCGGCGAGCACGGTCACGGTGATCAGCAGGCCCAGGGTATCGGTGATGATGAACCGTTTCCGGCCGTTGATCTTCTTGCCCGCGTCGTAGCCTCGGCTGTCCCGGCCGACGGTGTCGGCGCCCTTCACGCTCTGCGAATCGATGATCCCCGCCGACGGCTCCGGCTGGCGGCCCTGTTGCACCCGGGCCTTGATCCGGAGCGTGGTCAGGAGTTTCTCCGTCACGCCGGCTTCTCCCCACCGGGTGAAGTACCAGTACACCGTCTGCCACGGCGGCAGGTCAGCCGGCAGATAGCGCCACGGGCACCCCGACCGCACCACGTACAGGATCGCGTTGACGATCTCCCGCCGCGGGTGCTTCTCCCGCCGGCCGTCGGTGTTCGGCTCCGGCAACAGCGGCGCGATCAGCGTCCACTGAGCGTCGGTCAGGTCCGAGGGGTAACCACGACGCGCAGACACCGCGCCACCCTGCCCGCCGCGGCAGCCGATGTCATGCCGCCACGCCGTCCACATCAGACCTTCTCAAACACGCACTAAGACATCGTGGAGGAAGGTCAGGAATCACAATTCAATGCATGGTGCCCTGAAATCTTGTGTAACTCATCAGGTCATTTTGTCGTGGATATCCATGGGGTTCTTTTCGTCGTGACGGGCCTGGCGGCGATGAGTCTGAAAGAGAGCTGTTGTCGATATAGGACGAGGCTCCCGGTAAGACAGCGGACGACCAAGATCCGATGCCGCAACCGGGAGCCTCACTGTGCTGTCTGACCCGGCCACGGTCGGTAGAGGCTCCGTTGCCTAGCCGCTACCGAGCCTCCGCCAGGCAGAGAGCAGGATGCCCCGGCCTCCGATACCGGAGCCGGGGCACGTCCTTGCCGCCGTGGGTACGAGTAGAGGCGTCAGTTGTTCTTGAGGGAGTCGACGAAGGTACGCCAGCCCTGAGCGTCGAAGGCCAGGGTGGGGCCGGTCTGGTCCTTGCTGTCCCGGACGGCCACCCCGTCGCGGAGGTCGGCCACCTCGACGCACGCGCCGCCGTTGGAGTCGCTGCGGGTGGACTTCCGCCACACCGCGTCGGTGAGGTCCGGGTTCGTCATGTCAGCCCCTACTTCATCTCGTCGGCGATCCGCAGGATCAGCCTGCGGGACTCCGCCGGCCCCAGGGCCGCAGCCTGAAGGCGACCCCACAGCCGATTGTAGGCCCGGATTGCCTCGGGGCTGTCGAGGTAATCCGCGTCCGTGAACGTCTCCAGGTAGACCACATCCGAGGCGACCTCCTGCCCGAACCGGAGGGTGATGAAGTTGTACGAGGAGGTCACGTAGGTCTGGGCGTCCAGCGGAAATACCTGGATGGTGATGTTCGGGCGGTTGGCGAGCGTGGCGATGTGGGACAACTGCTCCCGCATGGTCGCTCGGTCACCGAGGTCCCGCCGGAGCGCGGACTCGCTGAGGATGAAGTTCAGCTCCGGCCCGTCCGGGCGGTCGATGACCTTCTGCCGATCGAGGCGCACTGCGGTCTGTCGGTCTACGTCATCTCCTTCGATGATCGCCCGGATGTAGGGCTCGGTCTGGAGGATGCCGGGGATGACCTCGGACTGGTACCAGCGGATCTCTGCCGCGTCCGCCTCCAGGTCGAGGTACTGCCGGAACCAGTCCGGCACCACGTTGCGGTAGCCGGTCCACCGTCCGCGCTGCCTGCCGGCGCGGGCGAGTTCCCGTAGTGGTTCCGCCTCCTCCGGCGGCACGCCGTAGAAGTCGAGCAGCAGCTTCAGGTCCGTCAGCCGGATGCCGGACTGGCCCAGCTCCAACCTGCTGATCTTGCTGCCTGCGGAGTCGATGACCTCCGCGGCCTCGTCCTGGTTCTTGCCGGCCGCCTCTCGGGCTCGCCTGAGGGCGTTGCCGAGGCGCCGTCGCTGGATCGTCGGGGTGACCATCCAGCGAGTCTCCCCGCCGTGCGGGCCATCGACCCGGCGACACGCCGTGAGTTCCCAAATCAGGGGGAGGCATCTAACATCCCGTTTATAGGTTCCTATTTTGAGGAACCAGAGAGTTCTTCGGGAGGGCTCATGGCTCGGCATGCGAAGGAACCGACGTACCCCGGTCTGCTGGCGCGGCTCTGGCGGCCGTTCCGGCGGCGGCGGGTCGACCCGCTCGACCGCCTCCGGCCGATGCCGAACCACGCGGAGCGCCTGGCGGCGTACCGCGTGAGGGGTGTGGCATCGGTGCCCCACCTGCCGCAACGGCCGTTGCTGCCGGAACGGCCGCTGTTGACGCTGGCGGGGGAGTACCGGGCGGGGTGCTGGTCGTGACGGCACGGCGCAGGCCCGACGGGGAGGACCGGGGCGAGCAGATCCAGGCGGCGGAACGCGAGGCGGCCCGGCAACGGATCCTCGCCCAGGCCGTGGCGGAACGGATACCCGCAGAGGAGACCACCCGGGCGGTACCGGATCGGCGGTGGCGTCGTGGACAGCAGTGAGCTGCTGCCCGTCGGCCGGCGGGTGGCCTACTGGCGGGGGCGGCGCAGGCTGTCGCAGCAGGTGTTCGCCGATCGGCTCGGCCGGTCGAAATCCTGGGTCGACAAGGTGGAGCGGGGCGTCCGGTCGCTGGACAAGGTGTCGACGCTGCGGGACATCGCCGCCGTGCTGCGGATCGACACCGCCGTGCTGCTCGGCCGGGACGCGCGACCCGCCACGGCGGCCGAGCGGGTCGCGGGGGTGGAGCGGATACGGGACGCCCTGTCGGCGTACGAGATCGCTCTGGGTCGACCGGCGGCCCGTGCCGTGCCGCCGGCTGACCGGGTGGTCCGGGACGTCGGGCATGCCTGGGTGCAGTTCCACCATGCCCGGTACCCGCAGGTGGTCGCCGTCCTGCCGGGTCTGCTGGCCGACGTGCAACGGGTCGCCGCCGACGACCACGAGCGGAGCCGCCCGCTGCTGGTGGAGGCGTACCGGCTCACCGCGTCGCTGCTGGTGAAGCTCGGTGAGGTCGACCTGGCCTGGTTGGCCGCCGATCGGGCCATGGCCACCGGGGCCGGCGACCCCCTGCTGGTGGCCGCCGCCACGGTGCAGCTCGGCCAGGTGTTCCGCGCCTCGGGGCGGGCGCGGGCGGCGGTGTCGGCGGCGCTCGCCGCCGCGTACCGGACCGCCCCGCCGGAACCCGACGACGGTGGCCCCGGTGAGTTGTCGTTGTGCGGGACGCTGCTGGTGCAGGCCGCCCTGGCGGCGTCCCGCCGGGGCGACGACCAGGCCGTCGCCGACCTCCTCGACGAGGCCGCCGAGATGGCCGCGCAGGTCGGTGAGGGCCACGACCACCACCGGACCGCGTTCGGGCCGACGGCCGTCGACCTCGCCCGGACCGCCGCCGCCCTCGACCTGGGTCATGCCGGCGAGGCGGTGGCCTGGCACGAGCGGACGACCCGGCGGGACGCCTGGCGGTGGCTACCGCTGGAACACCGGGCGGCGCACCTGGTCGACGCGGCCCGCGCCTACCTCCAGGCCGACGACCCGGCCAACGCCGGCCGGGTGCTGGCCGACGCCGACCGGATGGCCCCCGCCGAGGTACGCCACCGACCGGCCACCCGGGAGGTGCTCGCCCAGGTGGCCCGCACCCGGCACGCCCCGGCCGACATCATCCGGTTGGCCACCACTCTCGGTGTGACCTGACCATGACCGGCACGGCTGGTCCGGCTCGCTGTGGAGAGGAACTAGCCTGTGGGGTCAAAGCCTGAAGCAACGCCATGGGGACGAGGCACGTGATAACCGGTGAACTGAAGAGCAGGATCGATCGCGTCTGGGACGCCTTCTGGTCGGGCGGCATCTCCAACCCGCTGGAGGTGATCGAGCAGATCACCTACCTGCTCTTCATCAAGCGGCTGGACGAGATCGAGACGCGGGAGCTGAAGAAGGCGGGACGCTTCCCGAACGCCCAGGTCACCCTGCGGTTCGGGGCGGACGAGCAGGAACTTCGCTGGTCCCGGTTCAAGGGCCTCGACCCGGAAACGATGTTCAAGACGGTCGCGCACAAGGTGTTCCCCTACCTTCAGCAGCTCGGTGGGGACGGCTCGACCTACTCGCACCACATGCGGGACGCCCGGTTCACCATCCCGAGCCCGGCGCTTCTCGACCGCGTGGTCACCATGCTCGACACGCTCCCGATGGAGGACCGCGACACCAAGGGCGATCTCTACGAGTACATGCTCTCCAAGATCGCCACGGCCGGACACAATGGACAGTTCCGTACGTCCCGGCACATCATCCAGCTCATGGTCGAGATGACCGCCCCGAGGCCGGGGGACAGGATCTGCGACCCGGCCTGCGGCACCGCCGGCTTCCTGGTCGAGGCCAACGAGTACGTCCGGCGCGTCCACCCGGAGGTGCTCCACGACGCGGGCCAACGGGAGCACTTCCACCAGAAGATGTTCCACGGCTTCGACTTCGACGGCACGATGCTGCGGATCGGCAGCATGAACATGCTGCTGCACGGGGTGGAGAGCCCAGATATCCGTTACCGTGACTCGCTCGCGGAGAGCGTCAGCGGCGACGCCGGGGAGTACTCGCTGATCCTGGCCAACCCGCCCTTCGCCGGCAGCCTCGACTACGAGAGCACGTCGAAGGACCTCCAGCGGGTCGTCAAGACCAAGAAGACCGAACTGCTCTTCCTCGCCCTTTTCCTCCGGCTGCTCAGGACCGGCGGACGGGCGGCCGTGATCGTGCCCGACGGCGTGCTCTTCGGATCGAGCAAGGCGCACAAGGAACTACGCCGGATGCTGGTCGAGGACCACAAGCTCGACGGCGTGGTCAAGCTGCCCAGCGGCACCTTCAAGCCCTACTCCGGTGTCTCCACCGCGATCCTCTTCTTCACCAAGACCAACAGCGGCGGCACCGATCACGTCTGGTTCTACGAGGTGACCGCCGACGGCTGGAGCCTGGACGACAAGCGGACTCCACTGCTGCCCGCCGAGAAGTTGGGGCCGGGTGCGGCGCTGACCGACGACGAGCACGCGAAGAACAACCTGCCGGACGCGTTGGCGCGGTGGGCTCGCCGGGATGGCGACGAGTTGCAGCGGGCGCGGACCGAGCAGAGCTTCTGCGTGCCCAAGGCCGACATCGTTGAGCAGGGCTACGACCTCAGCCTCAACCGCTACAAGGAGATCGTCCACGAAGAGGTCGAACACCGCTCACCGCTGGACATCCTGGCCGATCTGGAACGCCTAGAGGCCGAGATCCAGCAGGGCATGACCGACCTGAAGGCGATGCTCGGATGAGTCAACTCATGCATCGCGTGCTCCGCGACCTGATCGTGCCTGTGTCGACCTGGAATCCTCGGCAGTCCGAAGACGAAAATTTCAATTACATCGATCTGGGAGCTGTGGATCAGGCGCGCAAGTTAATCACGGCAGCGCGATTAACGCGAACGAAGGAAGCGCCCAGCCGTGCAAGACAAATTGTCTCGGCTGGAGATGTGCTTGTTTCTACGGTTCGGCCCAATCTCAACGGCGTAGCTGTCGTGCCGGGGGAGCTTGACGGTGCTACGGCCTCCACTGGCTTCTGCGTACTCCGCCCCAACGCCGCGCTGAACACCCGCTTCCTATTTCATTGGGTAAAGTCTCCAGGATTCGTGGCCGATATGGTGCGGAAGGCGACGGGTGCTAGTTACCCCGCTATCTCTGACCGCATAATTCATGAATCGTCACTTCCTCTGCCATCTCTCCCTGAACAGCGGAGGATTGCGGCGGTGCTGGATCAGGCGGACGGGCTGCTTGCCAAGCGTTGTGAAGCCCTCGTCCAGATCGACAGGCTCGCCGAGTCTATATTCCTTGAACTGCTTGGCCGGTACTACGCGAATGGAGCTAGCTGGAACGACTCTCTGCATCTGGGTCAAGTGGCCGAAGTTTCGTCGGGAATCACTAAGGGAAGGAAGCCCCCTCAGGCCTCATTGCGGGCCGTCCCATATCTTGCCGTGGTAAACGTTCAAGAAAAACGCCTTGAACTCTCGAACGTGAAGCAGATCGAGGCTACCGAGCAGGAAATCGAACGCTATCGGCTGCATGAGGATGATCTTCTGCTGACGGAAGGCGGTGACCCCGATAAGCTTGGCCGTGGATCCCTTTGGAATAACGAGCTTCCGGAAGCTATCCATCAGAACCACATTTTCAGGGTTCGGATAACCGCTGGCGAAAAAGTCGATCCCGTCTATCTGAGCTATTTCGTGTCATCCGACAGGGGAAAGCAGTACTTTCTCCGGTCGGCCAAGCAGACTACGGGTATCGCCTCGATCAACATGGCCCAGCTTCGGCGATTCCCGCTTCTGTTGCCTCCGATCGAGGTTCAGCAGGAGTTCGCCCGCCGGGTGAGAGTCGCCCAGCAACTTCGGACGAGGCAGCGAGCGAGTCTGGCCGAGCTGGATGCGCTGTTCGCGTCCCTCCAGGATCGGGCTTTTCGGGGGTTGCTCTGATGTGAGACTCTCTAGGGCTGTCCACCGTGGGGGGTAGGCAATCCGATGAGCAACTTCGCGTTTCTGCGGGCCGAGTGGCCTGACCTGCTTGACGAGGCCCAGCGGGCCGAGCGACTGGCCGTCGCCGACCCGCGGGGCTCGTGTTTCTATGCCCGGCGCACCCTGGAACTCGCGCTGGGCTGGCTCTTCGACGCCGACGCGACGCTGAGGCGGCCGTACAAGAACGATCTTTCCGGAAAGATCCACGAGCCGACGTTGCGCAACCTGGTCGGCACCGCCCTCCAGGTCAAGATGAACCTGATCCGTAGGCAGGGCAACCAGGCCGTACACGAGAAGACGCCGGTGACGACGAAGGAGTCGGTGCCGGTCCTGCGCGAGCTGTTCCACGTCATGTACTGGATCGCCCGGCACTACACCCGCGACCAGACGCAGGTGCCGGCGAGCGCGCTGGTCTTCGACCCGAACCTGATCCCCCGGCCGGTCCCCGCCGAGGTGCGGCAGCAGACCCGGGCCGAGCTGGAGGCGCTGGCCGAGAAGCTCGCCGCCCGGGACGCGGCGCTGGCCGCCGAGCGGCAGAAGAGCGCCACCCTCGACGCCGAGCTGGCGACGCTGCGCGCCCAGATCGCCGCCGCGAAGGCCGCCAACGAGGCTCGCCCCGACGATCACGACTACGACGAGGCGCAGACCCGCAGTCTCTACATCGACCTGCTGCTGGCCGAGGCCGGCTGGCGGCTCGACGGGCCGGACGACCGCGAGTTCGAGGTGACCGGCATGCCCAACGCCACCGGCACCGGCTTCGTCGACTACGTGCTGTGGGGCGAGGACGGCAAGCCGCTCGCGGTGGTCGAGGCCAAGCGCGCCCGGCGGGATCCCACCGACGGCAAGCACCAGGCCAAGCTCTACGCCGACTGCCTGGAGCAGCGGTACGGCCAGCGCCCGGTCATCTTCTACACCAACGGTTACGACACCTGGCTCTGGGACGACACGACGTACCCGCCCCGTCCGGTGCAGGGCTTCTACACCCGTGACGAGTTGGCGCTGCTGATCCAGCGTCGCACCAGCCGGAAGGCGCTCGCGGACGTACCCATCAGGCCGGAGATCGTCGAGCGGCACTACCAGCACCGGGCGATCCGGAAGATCGGCGAGGCGTTCGAGCGGGACCGGCAGCGCCAGGCGCTCGTGGTGATGGCCACCGGCGCCGGCAAGACCCGCACGGTGATCGCCCTGGTCGACGTGCTGATGCGGGCCAACTGGGTCAAGCGGGTGCTGTTCCTCGCCGACCGCACCGCCCTGGTCAACCAGGCGGTGAACGCGTTCAAGACGCACCTGCCCGAGGCGGCCACCGTCAACCTGGTCACCGAGAAGGACACCGAGGGTCGGGTGTACGTCTCGACGTACCCGACCATGATGGGCCTGATCAACCAGACCACGGGCGGCGGACGGCGCTTCGGGCCGGGCCACTTCGACCTGGTGATCATCGACGAGGCGCACCGCTCGGTCTACCAGCGGTACCGGGCGATCTTCTCCTGGTTCGACAGCCTCCTGGTCGGGCTGACCGCGACCCCGCGCAACGAGATCGACCGCAACACCTACAGCCTGTTCCACCTCGAAGACGGCGTGCCCACCGACCACTACGACCTGAACGACGCGGTGCGGGAGGGTTACCTCGTGCCGCCGCGTGCGGTGTCGGTGCCGCTGAAGTTCCAGCGTGACGGCATCCGGTACGACGACCTCACCGAGGAGGAGAAGGACACCTGGGACTCGCTCGACTGGGGTGACGACGGCCCGCCGGACAGCGTCGACCCGGACGCGGTGAACAAGTGGCTGTTCAACGCCGACACCGTGGACAAGGTCCTGGCGACGTTGATGACCCATGGGCACCGCGTGGCCGGTGGCGACCGGATCGGCAAGACGATCATCTTCGCCAAGAACGAGGAGCACGCGAAGTTCATCGTGGAGCGGTTCGATCTCGCCTACCCGGCACTCGCCGGTCACCATGCCCTGCGGATCACCCACAAGACCGTCTACGCGCAGAACCTCATCGACACCTTCTCGGACCGCGAGAAGGACCCGCACGTCGCGGTCTCGGTGGACATGCTCGACACCGGCATCGACGTGCCCGAGGTCGTCAACCTGGTCTTCTTCAAGATCGTCAGGTCGAAGTCGAAGTTCCTCCAGATGCTCGGCCGGGGCACCCGGCTCTGCCCGGACCTCTACGGCCCCGGCCAGCACAAACAGGACTTCTTCGTCTTCGACTTCTGCCAGAACTTCGAGTACTTCAACCAGAACCCCGAGCCGGCGCAGGGGAAGCTCGGTGAAGCGCTGAGCACCCGGCTGTTCAAGGCGCGGCTCGACCTGGTGTACCGCCTCGACGAGCGGCTACCCGCCGACGCCGGCCCGCCGCCGGACGCCGACGGGACGCGGAGCGAAGCCGGCCTACGCTGGGAGCTGGCCCGCGACCTGCACTCCCGGGTGTCGGGCATCCCCCTGGACAACTTCGTGGTACGCCCCCAGCGCTCGCTGGTCGACTACTACGTCGACTTCGCCCACTGGCACCGGCTCACCCCCGAGACGGTGGACGAGATCGGCGACAACCTCGCCGCGCTGCCCACCGCCGTCCAGGACACCGACGAGGCGGCCAAGCGGTTCGACCTGATGGTGCTGCGCCTCCAGCTCGGCCAGTTCCAGGTGCTGCCCGACTACGCGCGGCTGCGCGGGCAGGTCCAGGAGATCGCCTCCGCGCTGCTCGAACAGACCAACATCCCGGCGGTACGCGACCAGCAACACCTCCTCGACGAGGTGGCCGGCGAGGAATGGTGGCAGGACGTCACCCTGCCCCTGCTGGAGCTGATCCGCCGCCGCCTGCGCGGGCTGGTCCGGCTGATCTCCCGGACCAGGCGGGCCATCGTCTACACCGACTTCGCCGACGAACTGGGCGAGCTGTCGGACGTCACCCTCGACGACATCAGGATCGGCACGAACTTCGAGCGGTTCCGCGCCAAGGCTCGGGTCTACCTGCGCGCCCACGAGGACCACCTGACGTTGCAGAAGCTGCGCCGCAACCGGCAGCTCTCCCCCACCGACCTCGACGAGCTGGAACGGATGCTGGTGGCCAGCGGCGGCGGTGCCGAGGACATCGACCGGGTCCGCCGCTCGTCCGAGGGGCTCGGGCTCTTCGTCCGTTCCCTGGTCGGGCTCGACCGGGAGGCGGCCCACGAGGCGTTCGGCGAGTTCCTGACCGGCCGCACCCTCACCGGCAGCCAGATCGACTTCATCGGCCTGATCATCGCCCACCTGACCCAGAACGGCGTGATGGCCCCGGAGCGGCTCTACGAGTCCCCGTTCAGTGACCTCGCCCCCGACCCGGAATCGATCTTCCCGTCCGACGACCTGGACCGCCTGGTCACGATCCTCAACTCCGTCCGGGACACCGCCACCCCGGCAACCGAGGTCGCCTAGCCGGTGCCGGGAGCCGCGACCGGCAAACCCACCGAGACGGCGATGTCCGACATCCGCTTGTCATACGTGACCAGCATGTCGAGCGCATCGCCAAGTATCTGGGCACTCGCCACATGCAGCGCGTCCAGCGTCCGAATCCCGGTGGGGAGGGCTGCCGCGAAATCCCGGACCTCCTCGGTCAACAGGATCTCGGTGAAGTTGCGGGCCAGCATCTGCATGGCATCCGGATAGTCTCCGATCCG
The DNA here is from genome assembly GCF_900090265.1 of Micromonospora rifamycinica. Taxonomy (NCBI): domain Bacteria; kingdom Bacillati; phylum Actinomycetota; class Actinomycetes; order Micromonosporales; family Micromonosporaceae; genus Micromonospora; species Micromonospora rifamycinica. The sequence goes on along the minus strand of NZ_LT607752.1, from coordinate 4,134,180 downwards.
GTCGAGGGTGCGTACCGTCTCGACGAATCCGACGGAGCTGGTCGCCATCGGCATGCCAGCCCGGTCTCCCAGAAACTCCCTCAGCTCTACCGCGTAGGTGCGGCCGGAGAGCAGCGTGATCAGAGCGGACGAGTCGAGGTAGATCACCGATCATCGGCCTCACGGTCGGCCAGGAGCAGATCGAGGGGCGAGACATCGGGCGGCACGTCGTAACGAGGCAGCCGGTCGAGGTCGCTCGTGGTGGTCGCCTTGAGGCGGATCACGCCTTTGGCCACCAGGGACGCGTATCTGCCGAGTGTCCCTGAACCCGGCAGCAGGACGGCGATCACGCTGCCGTGCCGCGTCACCTCGATCGACTCGCCCCGCTCGACCCGGGCGAACATCGCGCTCGGGTTGTAGGAGAACTCACGCACGGAAACGGTGCTCACAACACGCCTCCCTTGTGCCGACAACGCCATCATTGTACCTACACGGCTGGTCGCTTGCCTGCACACCGTCGACAAGCCTCGGCTACGCCGACGACTCGGCCGGCTGGCACCGGCAGAGATTCGCCGCGTCGAAGAGTGCGTCCGGCAGATTCTTGGCCTGTAGGCGGGCTCGACTCAGCGGAGACGCACCATGGCACCGCCTCGCGGACACGATCCTCAACTCCATCCACGAAGACCGTGCCCAGACTGCCGCAGAAGGTGACTCTGCCGCAGGGGGTATGACTGGTCGGCATAAATATGCCAGCCAGTCATATCACTTCGGGTGGCAAGACTCGCCAGCCGCGACACGCCCGACCACTCTGCCGGCCCACCCCACCCCACCCACCCCGCCCCACCCACCCACCCACCCACCCACCCCACCCACCCCTCAGGCACAGAGATCTTGGAAGGAAACGGCCCCCATAGGGGCCACTTTCCACCAAGATTGCGCGAGGTCTGCCGTCGGCGGGGGCGGGGGGCGGGTCAGTGGGGGCGGGTTAGGGAGGCGTAGATGGCGAGGTGACGCCTGAGGACCACGTCGGGGTGGAAGGTCTGCTCGTACCGCAGCCGGGCCGGAGCGGACAGCAGAGCGGCACCGGCCCGCGCGACCGGGAGCGCGGCGGCCAGCGCGGCCGGATCCGGCGGAACCACCCAGCCGGCGGTGCCGCCGAGCAGCCCGGCCGGCACCGCGACCGGACCGGCCGGCGGTGGGGGGTGGCCGGCGACGGCCGAGGCCTCGGCGGCCGGGCCGGTGCCGGCGGGCTCGTGCGGGACGTCCGCGCCGACCAGGTACGGGATGCCGCCGAGCGCGGTGCCGAGCACCGGCCGCCCGCTGGCCAGCGCCTCGATGATCACGGTGGGCAGCACGTCGTGCCACATCGAGGCGGCGATCACCACGGCGCTCGCCTCGACCGCGGCGCGTACCCCGTCCCGGTCGAGCTGGCCCAGGTAGACGACATCGGCGCGCTCGGCGGCGGCGGCCTCGACCAGCGGACGCAGCTCGCCGTCGCCGGCCACCCGCAGCACGCCCAGGCTGCCCACCGGGTGCCGCCGCCAGGCGTCCAGCAGCAGGTCCACGCCCTTCTCCGGGGTCAGCCGGGCCAGATAGAGGAACCCGTCACCGAGCGGCGTGGGGGCGCCCGGGTCGGGCACCGCGTTGGGCTTGACCACGATCCGTTCGGCCGGGATGCCGTAGTCGGTCAGATGGTCGGCGATGGCCGAGGTGAGCGCGATGAACCGGTCCACCGAGCGCCAGGTGCCCCGGTGCACGGCCAGGGTGGCCGCCATCAGCGCGCTCTGCGCCCGCGAGTCCCGGTAGCAGCGGTGCACGATCGACGGCACCGCCAGCGCCCGGCCCTTGCAGTCCTGGCAGATCACCCCGTCGCGGAAGTAGATCCCCGACGAGCAGACCTGCCGGTAGTTGTGCACCGTCTGCACCACCGGCACCCCGTGCCTGTGCGCGGTCCGCACCACCCAGGGCGAGAGCAGCGGGTACGGGTTGTGCAGGTGCAGCACGTCCGGCCGGTGCTCGGTGAGCAGCCGGGACAGGTCCTGCTGGGCGCGGGGGGCGTAGATCGGCGAGATCGGCAGCAGCGCCTTGGCCGACTTCGGCATCGACGGGATCTCGTCCGAGCTGCGGATGAACGGCAACACCTCGACCCCGGCGGCGGTGAGCTGCCCGATCTCCGAGTCGACCATCGTGTTCTCACCCGACGGCTGGGCTTCCCGGTACCGGTTGTGCGCCACCACGATTCTCACGGGAACGAAGGCTACCGTGAGGGGGTGCCCGAACTACCGGAGGTGGAAGCGCTCGCCGGTTACCTGCGTGAGCGTGCCGTGGGGCGACGTGTCGACCGGGTCGAGGTCGCCGCGATCAGCGCCCTGAAGACGTACGACCCGGCGCCCACGGCGGTGTCGGGCCGGGCGGTGGCCGACGCCCGGCGGCACGGCAAGTTCCTCGACGTGATCTTCGACGGTGACCTGCACCTGGTGGTGCACCTGGCCCGCGCCGGCTGGCTGCACTACCGGGAGGCGTTTCCGTCAACCGTCCCGCTGCGCCCCGGCAAGGGTCCGATCGCCCTACGGGTACGCCTCGACGACGGCTCCGGGTTCGACCTCACCGAGGCGGGCACCCAGAAGAAGCTCGCCGCCTACCTGGTCACCGACCCGGCGCAGGTCCCCGGGGTGGCCAAGCTCGGGCCGGACGCCCTCGACGCCGACCTGGCCACCTTCACCGAACGGCTGCGCAGCCGGCGCGGGCAGGTCAAGGGGGTGCTGACCGACCAGGCGGTGCTGGCCGGGGTCGGCAACGCGTACTCCGACGAGATCCTGCACGCGGCGAAGCTGTCCCCGTTCGCGATCACCGACCGGCTCACCGACGACCAGCTCGCCACCCTGCACGCGGCGACCCGGACGGTGCTCGGCGACGCGGTACGCCGCTCGGTCGGGCACCGGGCGGCCGAGCTGAAGGGCGAGAAACGCTCCGGGCTGAAGGTGCACGCCCGGACCGGGCTGCCCTGCCCGGTCTGTGGGGACACGGTACGGGAGGTGTCGTTCGCCGACTCCAGTCTCCAGTACTGCCCCACCTGCCAGACCGGCGGCAAACCGCTCGCTGACCGAAGGTTGTCCCGTCTCGTACGGTGAGTCACGACCTGTCCCGGTTACGGAGAGGTATCGACCGTGGCGCGCGAAACCTCCCCGTCCGCGTGCTACCCCGGTGGCCGTCCATCGGTATAGTGGCTCGGTCCCCGGCTTCGAAAACTGACGTGAAGTCGGCCGGTTCCCCCGTCGGCGACGCCAGACGCACGGTCCCTCGGGGCCGCGTTTGACCCGCTGCCAGCGTGGGGAGACGGGAACGGTGAGCGACCCGGGTTCCTCACGGCGAGTGAGCGGCGCGGGTCATGCGGGAGGACATGGGTTGAGGTGACGACAAGCCTCCAGCGCCCGGTAACCAACACAGGCCGGAGCAAACTCGTGCGGCACGTCGACAGCTTCGAGATCCAGCCGCCGACACCGCCGTCGCACAACGGGGTGCCCCGGTCGGCATGGGCCCGTGCCCGTCGTCGGGTGTCCCGCTGGCACCGCCCGTACACAGCGGCGCTGCTGCTGCTCGACTTCGCCGCCGTGGTGCTGGCCGACTGGATCGCCCAGGAGGCGTTCGGTCAGGCGCGGGCCGGCTTCTACAACGCGCAGGCCGACCCGACCTGGTTCTACACGGTGGTCTTCCTGCTGGTCCCGCTCGGCTGGCTGGCGGCCCTGTGGGGCAACCGGGCCTACGACCGGCGTTACCTCGGTCTCGGCCCGGAGGAGTACAAGCGGGTCATCCGGGGTGGGGTCGCGGTCACCGCGACCGTCTCGTTCGTCGCCTTCGCCACCAAGACCGACCTGTCCCGTTACACGGTGGGTTTCGCCCTGGCCGGGGCACTGGTGCTGGTCCTGTTCTTCCGGATCTCCGCGCGGTTCGTGCTGCACCGGGTCCGGGGCCGCGCCGGGCACGCCGGGCACCGGATGGTGCTGGTGGGCACCCTGCCGGAGTGCCTGGAGGTCTACGTCGCGGTCACCCGTAACCCGGCCGCCGGGCTGGTGCCGGTGGCCATCCACATCACCGACGGGTACGCCGCCGCCCGGGGCATCGAGACCCCCGTCCCGGTGTACGCCGGCCGTGACGTGCTGGCCCTGGTGCGCGAGGTCGGCGGGGACACCATCGCGGTCTGCGGCTCGGCCAGCGCCGAACCGGGCGAGCTGCGCCGGCTGGCCTGGCAGCTGGAGGGCTCCGGCGTCGACCTGGTGGTCGCCCCGCAGCTCACCGACATCGCCGGCCCCCGGGTGCACATCCGCCCGATCGAGGGGCTGCCGCTGCTGCACGTGGAGGAGCCGACCCTGTCCGGGCCGGCGCTGCTGGCCAAGAACCTGATGGACCGGGTCGCCGCCGGGCTGGGCCTGCTGCTGCTGGTGCCGGTCTTCCTGGCCATCGGGCTGGCCATCCGGATCTCCGACCCCGGGCCGGTCTTCTTCCGCCAACCCCGGGTGGGCCACGAGGGGCGTACCTTCCGGGTCTGGAAGTTCCGCACCATGTACGTCAACGCCGAGGAGCGGCTGGCCGGTCTGGTCGACCAGAACGAGACCGACGGCATGCTGTTCAAGATGCGGCAGGATCCCAGGGTGTTCCCGGTGGGCCGCTTCCTGCGGGCCTCCTCGCTGGACGAGCTGCCCCAGCTGATCAACGTGCTCTGGGGGGAGATGTCGCTGGTGGGGCCGCGTCCGCTGCCCGCCGACGACGGCGACTTCCTGGGCGACGTCCGGCGGCGGCTGCTGGTCCGGCCCGGGATGACCGGGCTGTGGCAGGTCTCCGGCCGCTCCGACCTGTCCTGGGACGAGGCGGTCCGGCTCGACCTCTACTACGTCGACAACTGGTCGCTGGCGTACGACCTGAGCATCCTGTGGCGGACGGTCGGCGTGGTACTGGCCCGCAAGGGCGCGTACTGAACCCCTTGGCGTGGCGGCCCGGACAGGCCAGGATCGCGGGGTGGGTGGCAACCTCTCCGCCGTGGTCGGCGTCGTCTCGCTGGTGACCGCGCTCGCCGCCGCGCTCTGGGCGGCGCTGCGGCTGCGCGGTCGACGGGGCATCGCCACCGCCACCCAACGGGCCACCTACGAGGTCCTGCACACCGCCGGCCTGGCCGCCGAACCACTGCGTACCGGGCTGCACCCGGCGGGCGCGGCGAAGGCCGTACGCCATCTGCGGGCGCTGGTGGGGGCGGCCGGGCTGGCGCTGACCGACGCCGACACGCTGCTCGCCCTGGACGGGCGCGGCGGGCACCACGGCGACCAACTGCTCACCGCGGCCCGACGGGTCGCCGAGACCGGCCGGTCGACCGTGCTGGGCGAGTCGGAGCTGCACTGCGACCGGGTGGACTGCCTGGTCCGGGGGGCGGTGGTGGCCCCGCTGTCGGCGGACGGCCGGGTGGTCGGGGCGCTGGTCGCGGTGGCCGACGGGCCGCCCGCGCCCGGCCTGGTGCAGGCCACCCTGGAGACCGCCCACTGGGCCGGCAACCAGCTCTCGCTGGCCGAACTGGACTCCTCCCGGGAACGGCTGGCCCGCGCCGAGATCCGCGCGCTGCGGGCGCAGATCAGCCCGCACTTCATCTACAACGCGCTGACCGCGATCGGGTCGTTCGTCCGCACCGACCCGGAGCGGGCCCGGGAGCTGATCCTGGAGTTCGCCGAGTTCACCCGCTACTCGTTCCGCGCGCACGGGGAGTTCACCACCCTCGCTGAGGAGTTGCGCTCCATCGACAGGTACCTGACCATCGAACGCGCCCGGTTCGGGGACCGGTTGCAGGTGCGGTTGCAGATCGCCCCGGAGGTGCTGCCGGTGACCCTGCCGTTCCTCTGCCTCCAACCGCTCGTGGAGAACGCGGTGCGGCACGGGTTGTCGCGCAAGCCCGGTACCGGCATGGTGAGCATCGAGGCCCGGGACGCGGGCGCCGAGTGTCACATCACGGTGGAGGACGACGGAGTGGGGATGGACCCGGCCACGCTGACCGCGGGGATCGCCGAGCTGACCCGGGCCGGCAGCGACCCGACCGACGACCCGGGCCAGCACGTCGGCCTCTCCAACGTCGACGAGCGGCTCCGCTCGGTCTTCGGCGACGGGTTCGGCCTGGTCGTCGAGACCGGCCCCGGCTCGGGTACGAAGGTGAGCCTGCGCATCCCGAAGTTCCACCCGGGCGTACGGGCCGGCGCGTGAGCGAGCGGGACGGCGCGGTGAACGCGGCCGGGTTCCTGCGGGTGCTGGCGGTCGACGACGAGCCACCGGCGCTCGACGAGCTGGCGTACCACCTGCGGGCCGATCCCCGGGTGGCCCGGCTGCACACCGCCGGTGACGCCACCGAGGCGCTGCGGGTGCTGCGGGACACCGACGTGGACGTGGTCTTCCTGGACATCCGGATGCCCGGCCTGGACGGCATGGAGCTGGCCCGGGTGCTGCGCCGGTTCGCCCGGCCCCCCGCGATCGTCTTCGTCACCGCGTACGACGACGGCGCGGTGGACGCCTTCGACCTGGGCGCCACCGACTACGTCCGCAAACCGGTACGCGCCGAGCGGCTGGCCGAGTCGCTGCGCCGGGTGATGGGCTCCCGGGTGGTGCCGTCGCACCCGGCGGCGCTGGCCCGCACCGAGGAGGACCCGACGATCCCGGTGGAGCTGGCCGGGACGACCCGGATGCTGCCCCGCTCGGCGGTGCGCTGGGTGGAGGCGCAGGGCGACTACGCCCGGCTACACACCGCCGACGGGTCGCACCTGGTCCGGGTCTCGCTGGCCACCCTCGCCGAACGCTGGGCGGACGCCGGTTTCGTCCGCATCCACCGGTCGTACCTGGTGCAGTTGCGGCTGATCGCCGAGCTGCGCCTGGTCAACTCGGGGTACGTGGTGCTGATCGACGCCGCCGAGCTGCCGGTGAGCCGCCGGCACACCCGGGAGCTGAAGGACAAGCTGGTCCGGGCCGCCAAACAGGACTGGAACCGCTGACCCTGCCGGTGGCCGTGATCGTCGCGACATCGGCGACGTTGCGGTGACCGGGCACCCGGATACCGCAACATCGGCCCCCTGGTGCGGGAACGGCCAAGGGCGCCCCGGCCGAGGCCGGGGCGCCCTCGGCGCGGGTGGTGTGGCTAGGAGGTGCTCGGCGTCCAGCCGCTGCCGGCCACCGCCGGCCTGCCGGTCCGACGGCTGCCGGCCGCCGTGCCCGCGTACACCTGGAACGTGCCGGTCACGTCGGCCACCAGGTGGGTGCGGCCCGACAGGTTGTCGATGTAGAACGCATCCTGCGGGCCGAGCACCCCGAGCACCCCGTTGGAGACGACCTGACCCGGCGCGGGGTTCAGGTTGCTGGCGTTCGGCTTCGCCCTGCCGGTGTCGGCGGGCCAGACGGTGACGACCGTGTTGGTCGTCGGCGCGACCGCGGTGACGTTCATCGCCAGCACCTGGGTCGCGTCGGTCAGCATCGCGGCCGGCGCGGTGACCTTCCCCGCCTCGTGCGCCCCGAGCGCCGTCGGCAGGCCCTGCCCGATCCGGCTGTCCACGATCCGGGTCGGGCTCATCGGGGTGAACCGCATGCCGTCGACCTCGGTCCCGTCGTCGACCACCCCGACCAGGTCCACCACGATGTGCGTGGTCGCCGAGGTGTAGAAGCGGTAGCGGGCCGCGCCGGTAGCACCGTTGCAGCTCCCCTCCGGGCAGGGCATCGTCTTGACGTACGCCAGGTTCGGCACCACCGTGCCCGCCCCGTAGTTGACGGTGGACGCGTTGGGCCGGGGCACCTCGCCCGACCAGCTGGTGAGGAAGCCGGCCTGCTGCGGGTTCACCGCCGTGATGTTGAGGATCAGCCCCCTGACCTTGGGGTTGTAGGCGTGGAAGTCGATCCAGGCGTTGAACTCGCCCCCGGCCGGGATCAGCCCGCGGGTGCGGGTGTCCATCACCCGGTACGGCTCGTACCACTGCACCTGGCCGCCCATGCCGCGCTCGAAACTCATGCTCTCGTCCCCGGCGTAGAAGCCGATCACGTCGATCACCACGTCGGTCTCACCGTTGCGGTTGTAGACCGACACCGCGCCGGTGGTGCCGAGCTTGACGGTGGTGTTGTTGGAACCCAGCCACCCCTTGGCGAAGTTGATCGTGGAGGCGGTCGGCAGGGCCTCCCCGGCCGGGTGGACGGTGACGAAGCCGTTCGCCGTGGGGCCGATGACGGTCACGTTCAGCACCACCGCGCCGATGCCGTTCCTCGGCAGCGTGTCCCGGCCGGCGACCTGGAGGAAGGCCGTCCGCCCGGCACCGATCTTGCCCTTCACCGTGCCGTTGCCGGTACGGGTGTCCATGATCCGGGTGGGCGTGGTCATCGGGTAGTAGGTGCCGACCACGCTGCGGATCGCCGACACCTCGACCGGGATGCTCCAGTGACCGGTCGAGCTGTTGTCCGGCAGGCGCAGCGCCGCGACGAAGCTGCCCGGCGTCGTCGCCTTCGACACCACGGTCACCGTGCACTCGGCTCCCGCCGTGAGCGTCCGGCCCGCGCAGGTGTCGGCGGTCACCGCGAACGCCGACGCGTGCTCCCCGGCGATCCCGGCCGCCCCGAAGGTGCTGGGCGTGCTACCCAGGGACCGCACCCGCACGGTGCGGCTGCGCTGCTCGGCGACGTCCACCGAGCCGAAGTTCAGCCGGCCCGGGTCCGCCACCGGGGCCACGTAGTCCACCGAGGAGTTCCAGCGGAGCTCCCCGGTCATCATCTCGACGTCCCGGTCGCAGCGGAACTCGTACGAGGCGGCGAAGGCCGTCATCAGCCCGGTGTCCGCGTCGCGGGCGACCTGCCGGACGGTGATCGAACCGCTGCCGTAGGCGCAGCCGTTGCCGGCCGTACTCATGTCGAACAGCGCCTCACCGGCGGCCCGGCCGGCGCGGACGGTCGGATACGTCTGGCCGGCGGTCCAGGCCTGGCCGGCGGGCGCCGCGGTGTCGATCCGGACGTACCGGTCGGGCAGGATCGCGGTGAGCCGGAGCCAGTCCCCGGCGCTGGCCGCCGCGTCCATGGTGGCGTTGGAGCTGTCGTAGACGGCGGACCCGGAGACCGGGGTGGGCTCGTGCAGTCCCAGATTGACGGTGAGGACGGTGTACGGCGCGGCGGGCGCGGCGAGCGCCACCCCCGGCAGGACGGCGAGCGCACAGGCCCCGGCAACGCTCATGCCGAGTAGCGCGCGAAAGATTCGCATGTGATTACCCCGTGGAAGAAGGAAGAAGGAAAGCCGGTGGACCGCACGGCACCGTCGCCGGTCAGCGGCCCTCGGCCGGCGGTTCGGTGAGAGGCGAGAGCGCCCCGACCTGACGGTCGGGGCGCTCTGCGGTGTTACCGGATGACGGTCAGCGCCGGTTGGCGGAGGGAACCGCGTCCGACTTGGCCGTCTTGGCCTGCGCCGTCTTGGCCGCGGCCGGGGCCGGGTAGTAGAACGTGCCGACCACGTCAGCGACCAGGTGGGTGCTGCCGGAGAGGTTGTGCACGTTGAACGCGTTGTTCGGGCCGATGACGCCGAGCACGCCGTTGGAGACGACCTGGCCCGCGTACGGGTTCAGGTTGCTCGTGTCGGGCTTGCCGATGCCGTCGAAGTCCGCCGGCCAGGTGGTGACGACCGTGTTGCTGGTCGGGGTGACGGCGGTGACGTTCATCGCCAGCACCTCGGTGTCCGGGGTGACCAGCGCGTCCGGCGCGGTGACCTTGCGGACCCCGCCCGCCGGGATGGCACCGGAGATGCCCAGGTTGGAGCGGCTGTCCACGATCCGGGTCGGGCTCAGCGGCGCGAACCGCATGCCGTACGGCGACTCGCCGTCGTCGACCACGCCGACCAGGTCGGTCAGGACGTGCGACGCCTGCGAGGTGTAGATCTTGAACTTCGGCGCACCGGGGGTGCACCAGTTGTACTGCTCGGTGCCGGTGCAGGGGGTGGTCTGCACGAAGGACAGGTTCGGCACGTTCTTGCCGGCGAGGTAGTTCACCGTCGAGGCGGTCGGCCGGGCGCCCGCACCGGACCACGCGGTGAGGAAGCCGGACTTGGCCGGCGAGACGGCGGTGAGGTTGAAGACCAGCGACTTGACGTGGGTGTTGTAGTCGTCGCCGAAGTCGAGCGAGTACTCCAGCACCTGACCGGCCGGGGGCTTGCCCTCCGGGTCCTGCCGGGTGTCCCAGAGCCGCTCCGGCAGGTACCACTCGTACTGGCCGCCGTTGCGGTTGGTGAGGGTGTCGTCGCCGGCGTAGAAGCCGACCACGTCCACGATCACGTCGGTCGAGCCGCTGTTGTTGAAGACCGAGACCTGGCCGCCGGCACCGAGCTTCACGGTGACGTTGTTGGAGCCCAGCCAGTCCTTGGCGAAGTTCACCGAGGAGGCGGTGGGCCGGGACTCGCCCGTCGGGTAGGCGGTGAGGAAGCTGGCGGCGGTGGGACCGGTGACGGTCACGTTCAGCACGACCGCGCCGACGCCGCTGGCCGGTACGCCACCACGGCCGGCGACCTGGAGGTCGACCTTCTTGCCGGCGCCGATCTTGCCGGCCGGGGCGCCCACACCACTGCGGGTGTCCAGCAGTCGGGCCGGGGCGACCGGGTAGTAGGCACCGGTCACGTCGTCGAGGGCCGCCGTCTTCTGCAGCGGCGCGGAGACCGGAGCCGCGGAAGCCGTACCCGGCACCACGGCCAGTGCACATGCTCCGGCGAGAGTGACGCCGAGGATAGTGCGAATTTTGCGCATAGAGACCCCGTGTTCGAAGAGGAAAGGATTGGCCGCCCCAGCGTAGGGGCCTGGGTCAATGCCGGCAAGGCCGATACAGATGATCTCCGGGTGACGTTTCGGTTAGGACAAAGCGGACGGCACGCCGGCTTCGCACTCGGGATCGCGCCGTCATCCACAGGGCGGGCGCGTTGTCCACAGGTTGTCCACAACCCCCGGTGGACGACACTTGACAATCGGGCCGGGCCAACGAGACTGCCCGGGTGACCGCCCACGACGATCCCGGACCGACGCCGCGGCCCACCGGGCCACCGGCCCCCCGGCCGGGCGGCCGGGTGCGGATCGTGTTGGCCGGCGTCACCCGACGGGACACCCGGGCCGACCACACCCGCACCGAGCTGGCCCAGCAGACCCGGATCGGCGAGGCGCTGGTCCGGGGCCTGGTCCGGGCGCAGCTCACCCTCGCCCTGCGGATGAGCCTGCTGGTGCTGATCGGGTTGGGCGGGCTGCCCTGGCTGTTCGCCATCGCGCCCCCGGTCGGCCGGGTCACCGTGCTCGGCGTCAACCTGCCCTGGCTGCTGCTCGGGGTGGTCTCCTTCCCCTTCCTCATCGCCGTCGGCTGGGCGTACGTGTGGCTCGCCGAACGCAACGAGCAGGACTTCGTCGACCTCGTCCAGCGGCCGGAACGCTGATGGGCAACGGGTACGTCGTACCGGCGATCGTCGCGGTCACCCTGGTCACCGTCGGCATCGGCTTCTACGGCCTGCGGCTGGCCCGGACCACCTCGGACTTCCTGGTCGCCTCCCGGACGGTCAGCCCGACCTGGAACGCCGCCGCCATCGGCGGGGAGTACCTGTCGGCGGCGAGCTTCCTCGGCATCGCCGGACTGGTCCTCAAGTACGGCGTCGACGTGCTCTGGTACCCGGTCGGTTTCGCCGCCGGCTACCTGGCGCTGCTGCTCTTCGTCGCCGCGCCGCTGCGCCGCTCCGGCGCGTTCACCCTGCCCGACTTCTGCGAGCTGCGGCTCGGCTCCCGCCGGCTGCGCACATTGGCCACCGTCTTCGTCATCTTCATCGGCTGGCTCTATCTGGTGCCGCAGTTGCAGGGCGCCGGGCTGACCCTGGCCACGGTGGCCGGCTCGCCGTACCCGGTGGGGGCGCTGCTGGTCGCCGCGGTGGTCACCGCCAACGTGGCGCTGGGCGGGATGCGGGCGATCACCTTCGTGCAGGCTTTTCAATACTGGCTGAAGCTGACCGCGCTCGCCGTACCGGCGATCTTCCTGGCCCTCCAGTGGCAGGCCGACGCCCGCCCGGCGGTGACCCCGCCCGACGGGCCGGCGTTCCGCACCGCGACCACCGTCGTGGTCGAGCACCGCGCGGCCCTCACCTTCGCCGACGGCACCATCCGGGAGGTACGCCCCGGCGACACGCTGAGCTTCGCCGCCGGTGACCCGGTGCCCGAGGTGTCCGGGGTCGCCACCGGGGCCGCCGACTGGCTGCTGCCCAGCGCGGCGGGGGACGACGACCGGGGCCTGTTCGCCACCTACTCGCTGATCCTGGCCACCTTCCTCGGCACCATGGGGCTGCCGCACGTGCTGGTGCGCTTCTACACCAACCCCGACGGGGCGGCGGCCCGCCGGACCACCCTGGTGGTGCTGGCCCTGGTCGGCGTCTTCTACCTGCTGCCCACCCTCTACGGCGTGCTCGGTCGGATCTACACCCCGCAACTGCTGGTCAGTGGGCAGACCGACGCGGTGGTGGTGCTGCTGCCCGAAGCGGCGCTGGGTGCCGGAGCCACCGGCCGGCTGCTCGCCGCGCTGGTCGCCGCCGGGGCGTTCGCCGCCTTCCTGTCCACCTCGTCCGGGCTGCTCACCAGCGTCGCCGGGGTGATCTCCACCGACGTGCTCGGGCGCGGCTCGGTGCGTGGCTTCCGGCTGGCCACGGTGATCGCCGGCGGGGTGCCGGCGGCACTCGCCCTGAACGTCTCCGGGCTGGACGTCTCCCAGGTGGTCGGGCTGGCGTTCGCGGTCGCCGCGTCCAGCTTCTGCCCGCTGCTGGTGCTCGGCATCTGGTGGCGGGGGCTGACCGACATCGGCGCGGCGGCCGGGGTGCTGGTCGGCGGCGGGGCGGCGATCGGCGCGGTGCTGGTCACCGTGCTCGGGCCGCCGCTGTCCGGCTGGCCGGCCACGCTCACCACGCAACCGGCGGCGTGGACGGTGCCGCTCGCCTTCACCGTGATGATCGCCGTGTCGGTGGCGACCCGACGCCGTACCCCGGTCGACGTCGGAGCCACCATGCTCCGGCTCCATGCGCCCGAGTCGCTCCGTTCATGATGGTTCGTCCCTGGTGCCGGGTCGCGCCCGTCGCCCGGCCCGGCCGGTGCCGGACGGTCCGTCGCCGGCCGCCGTCCGTCCCGGGGATGAGCCGGGATCGTCCTCCAGCGGGTGCGGCCACCCGTCCGGCCCGGATACGGTCGTCGTATGACTGGTGAACACCCTGCGCTGGCGCTACGTGGCCTGGCCAAGCAGTTCGACGGCAAGGTGGCGGTCGCCGGGGTGGACCTGGCCGTCCCCGCCGGCTCGTTCTACGGCCTGCTCGGCCCGAACGGCGCCGGCAAGACCACCACCCTGTCGATGGCCGTCGGGCTGCTCCGCCCCGACCACGGTCAGGCCTGGGTGCTGGGGCACGACGTCTGGGGCGACCCGGTCGAGGCCAAGCGGCTGCTCGGCGTGATGCCCGACGGGGTCCGGCTGTTCGACCGGCTCAACGGGGCGGAGCTGCTGGCGTACCACGGTCTGCTGCGCGGCATGGACCCGGCGGTGGTCGACCAGCGGGCGGCGGAGCTGCTCGACGTGCTGGCCCTCACCGACGCCGGGCGGACCCTGGTGGTCGACTACTCGGCCGGCATGAAGAAGAAGATCGGCCTGGCCTGCGCGCTGCTGCACGGCCCCCGGCTGCTGGTGCTCGACGAGCCGTTCGAGGCGGTCGACCCGGTGTCGGCGGCGCTGATCCGCGACATCCTGCACCGGTACGTGGTCGGCGGCGGGACGGTGGTCTTCTCCAGCCACGTGATGGAGGTCGTCGAGCGGCTCTGCTCGCACGTGGCGATCCTCGCCGAGGGCACCATCAAGCGGGTCGGCACCCTCGCCGAGGTGCGCGGCGACCGCTCCCTGGAGGACGTCTTCGTCGAGGTGGTCGGCGGCCGGACGGCGACCGGTGAGGAGCTGGCGTGGCTGTCCCGGTGACCCCCGCCGAGCCGGTCCGCGCGGTCTCCCCGCGCCACTTCGTCCGGCTCAAACTGCGGGTGATGGGCAACAACTTCCGGGGCCAGAACTGGCGGGTCGCGCTCTTCGTGGTCGGGGTGCTGGTCGGGCTCTGGTTCGCGGCCGGCGGGTTCCTGATGTTCGCCGCCCCCGGCTTCGCCGACGAACCCCGGTACGCGGTGATGGCGGCGGCGTTCGGCGGCGGGGTGCTGGTCCTCGGCTGGCTGCTGCTGCCACTGGTCTTCTTCGGCGTCGACGAGACCCTCGACCCGGCCCGCTTCGCGCTGCTGCCGCTCACCCGCCGCACCCTGGTCACCGGCCTGTTCGCGGCGGCGCTGGTGAGCGTCCCGGTGTTCGCGGTGCTGATCGCCGTGGCCGGGCTGGTGGTCAGCGCCGCGCTGCTCGGTGGCGCGGCGGCCGGTGTCGTCGCCGCCCTCGGCGTGCTCGCCGGGGTGCTGCTCTGCGTCGCCGCCAGCCGCGCGGTGACCAGCGCGTTCGCCACCATGCTGCGGTCCCGCCGGGTACGCGACCTGGCCGCCGTGCTGCTGGCCGTGGTCGCCGCCTCGCTCGGCCCGTTGCAGCTCGTGGTGCTGGCCGCGGTCCGCACCGCCGACTGGGACCGGCTGGTCGGGGTGGCCCGGATCGTCGGCTGGACCCCGTTCGGGGCACCCTGGACGATCGGCCTGGACGTGGCCGAGGGCCGGGCCTGGGCGGTGCCGGTCAAGCTGCTGATCACCGCGGCGGCCATCGTGGTGCTGCTGTTCTGGTGGTCCCGGTCGCTGGAGTCGGCGATGGTCGGCGCGGCCGGCTCGGCCCCGTCGAAGGCCCGGCGCACCCCGACCGGCGGCGCGGTCGCCCAGCTCTTTCCCCGGGCGGTCGGCTGGACCCGCCGGGACCGGTTCGGCGCGCTGGTGGCCAGGGAGTGCCGCTACTGGTGGCGGGACGCCCGACGGCGGGCCAACCTGATCACCATCGCGGTGGTCGGGATCTTCGTGCCGGTGATGGTCAACCTCGGCGGCGCGGGCTTCACCGCCGGTGCGGAGGGGTTCGAGTCCGCCGGGGATCCGTCACCGGTGCTGCTCAGCATCTCGATGCTCTTCGTCGGCGTGCTCGCCTCGGTGACCCTGGCCAACCAGTTCGGCTTCGACGGCAGTGCCTACGCGGCGAACGTGGTGGCCGGGGTGTCGGGTCGGCTGGAGCTGCGCGCCCGGATGGCCGCCTTCTCCGTGTACGTGCTGCCGATGCTCGGCGTCGTCGCCCTGATCATCAGCGCGGTGCTCGGCCGGCCGGAATGGTTCGGGGTGGCGGCGGGTGCGCTGCTCGCCGCGTACGGGGCCGGGCTGGCGATCAACGGGTTCATCTCGGTGCTCGGGGCGTACTCGCTGCCGGAGACGAGCAACCCGTTCGCGATGAACAGCGGTTCCGGGATCGCCAAGAGCATGCTCACCCTGCTGTCGATGGTCGCCTCGGCGGCTGCGGCCGTACCGATGGTGGTGGCCGCCGGGCTGCTCGGCGACGGCTGGCTCTGGCTGGCCCTGCCGGTCGGCGCGGCGTACGGGGCGGGGGCGGCGCTGCTCGGGGCGTACCTGGCCGGGGACGTGCTGGACCGCCGGCTGCCGGAGCTGCTGTCGGCCGTCACGCCCCGCCGCTGACACCGGACTCCGACCCGCCTGACCCGGCCGCATCCGGCGAGCCCACCGGACCAGGCGCGGGCTCTTCCGCTCGTGGTGGGTGGCGACGCCGTTCCCGGGGACGCCGCTACTGAGGCGGGAACGGGCTGGCGGGCTCCGCGCCGTCGCGGCCCCGGGGGTTTCCGTCGAGGACGGTCGGTTGCTGAGCGGTGACTCGGTGGAGCCGCGGCCGGCGACGTGGGGTAACGTGTCGTTCACGCCACTGTGGGTGATCATGCGGGGTGATTTGTCGCTCTCGATCCTGTTATGTCATTGCAAGTTGTGACTGATCTTGACCTTATTGCTAAATGATTCCTAAGGTCTCTTTTGGTTGGTCGGCTTGATCGGGAGAGATAACTGATGGACGAGGCGTCCCTTTCCGATCACCTGTGCGACCAGTTGCAGCGGTTGTGCGCGGCTGTCGGGATCGGGCCGGCGGAGCCGCTGGCCCTGCTGGAGAGCCTGCTCGGCCCGGCCGGTCGACAGCCGTTGTCGGCCCCGCCACCCTGGCCGTCCAACATCGCCGACGACCACACCCCGGTGGAGTTCTCCGTCGCCTTCAGCCCCACCGAGCCGCCGACCGTGCGGATCCTGGGCGAGACGCTGGGAGCGCCGCCCGACCGGTTGGCCAACATGCTCGCCACCCAGCGGTTCCTGGACACCCAGGCACACCGCGCCGGCCTGTCGACCTCCCGGCTGGACTCGGTGCGGGACCTCTTCGCCACCCGCGACCCGCAGGGCGTGTTCGCCCTCTGGTGCTCGCTGGTGTTCCGCAGCGGCCGGCGGCCGGAGTTCAAGGTCTACCTCAACCCTGAGGTCAGGGGGGTCGACCGGGCGCCGAGCCTGGTCTCCGAGGCGCTGCACCGGCTCGGGCTCGGCCGGTCCTACCAGGCGATGCTCGACCACGGCATCCGGCCGGGCGAGCTGGGCCACCGGGACCGGTTGACCTTCTTCGCCCTCGATCTGCACGACAGCACGCAGGCGCGGGTCAAGCTCTACCTGACCCATCACGACGTCCAGGTGCGGGACGTCGTCCGGGCGGCCGGCGTGGTCGAGGACGCCGACGTCAGCCGGCTCGCCGAGTTCTGCGCGATCGCCGGTGGCGACCGGACCCGGTTCGTCGGTCTTCCGCTGGTCGGCAGCTACACCCTGGTCGAGGGCGTCGACCGGCCCGTCGGCTACAGCCTCTACGTGCCGATCCGGGGCTACGTCGACGACGACGAGGAGGCGTACGACCGGGTGGTCGCGGTGCTGGACCGCTACGGGTTCGACCCCGCCGTGCTGGACCGGGCGCTCGCCGCGGTGACCCGTCGGCCGCTGCGCGACGGGGTGGGCCTGATCCCGCACCTGTCGCTGCGGCTGGGCGCACCCCGGCCCGGGGTGACCGTCTACCTCTCCGCCGAGGCCCACCAGGTGCGTCCGCCGGCACGCCACCGGCTCTCGGTCGACGGCCGACGCTGACGACCCCGACCGGCAGGGCCGGAACGGGACACCCCTGAATTTCCCCCGAGGAGCGAGCTGTGGTCGTGGACGCGCACGAGATGCTGCCCCCGTACCGGATCAAGGTGGTCGAGCCGATCCCCTTCCTGAGCCCGCAGGAGCGGCGGGTGGCCCTGACGGAGGCGGGGTTCAACCCGTTCAACCTGCGCGCCGACCAGATCACCGTCGACCTGCTGTCGGACTCCGGCACCGGTGCCACCTCGGCCGCTCAGGAGGCCGCCGCCGCGCTCGGCGACGAGTCGTACGCCGGGGCACGCTCCTGGTTCCGGTTCCGCGACGAGGTCCGGGACCTCACCGGATATCCGCACGTCCTACCGGTCCACCAGGGGCGGGCCGGCGAACGCGTGCTCTTCACCAGCCTGCTGAAACCCGGCCAGCTCTGCCTCAGCAACACCCACTTCGACACCACCCACGCCAACGTCACGCTGGCCGGTGCCGAGCCCCGGGACCTGCCCTGCCCGGCCGCTTCCGACCTCGACAGCCGGGAACCGTTCAAGGGCGACATCGACCTCGACGCGCTGGCGGCCACCCTCGCCGGCCCGGAGGGGGACCGGGTCGGCCTGGTCCTGATGACCGTCACCAACAACGGCCTCGGCGCGCAACCGGTGTCGATCGCCAACCTCACCGCCGTCCGCGACCTGTGCCGCCGGCACCGGGTGCCGTTCTTCCTGGACGCGGCGCGGTTCGCCGAGAACGCCTGGCTGGTCGGGCAACGGGAGCCGGGCTACCGGGACTGGACGCCACGGCGGATCGCCAGCCACGTCTTCGGGCTCGCCGACGGCTGCGTGGTGAGTCTCAAGAAGGACGGCCTGTCGGCCATCGGTGGGCTCATCGGGCTGCGCGACGACGACCTGCACGCCCGGTGCGAGGCGAACCTGATCGCCACCGAGGGGTTCTCCACCTACGGCGGCCTCGCCGGCCACGACCTCGAACGGCTCGCCCAGGGGCTGCGGGAGGTGGTCGATCCCCGGTACCTGGCGGCACGGGCCGCCTCCACCGCCCGGCTGGCCCGGCTGATCAACGAGGCCGGGGTGGACACCGTCGCGCCGCCCGGCATCCACGCGCTCTACCTCAACGCCGGCCGGCTGCTGCCCCACCTGTCGCCACAGGAGTTCCCCGGTCACGCCCTCGGCTGCCAGCTCTACCTCGACGGCGGCATCCGCTGCGCCGAGCTGGGCTCGCTCTACCTCGGCGGGATGGACGACCGGCACCGGCTGGTCACCCCGGCCCCGTTCGAGCTGGTGCGGCTGGCCGTCCCGCGCCGGGTCTACACCGACACCCACCTCGACTACGTGGCCGCCGTCCTCGCCGACATCGCCAAGGAGCCCGAGCGGGTACCCGGCTACCGGGTGGTCTCGTCGCCACCGCTGCTGCGGCACTTCAAGGTGCGGTTGGCGCCGCTCCCGCGGAAGCGGTGAGCGACCGGGCGGTGGCGGCCCGGCGGCCTGTCGGCCCGGCGGCGGGGCTCAGGCGGTGGCGGGCAGGCGGGACAGCGCGTGCCGGACCAGCTCGATCAGCGCCTGCTTGCTGGAGGCCCGGTCGCGCGCGTCACACCACAGCAGCGGCACGGTCGGGTCCAGCTCCAGCGCGGCGCGGATCTCCTCCTCGGTGTAGGGACACTCGCCGTAGAACCGGTTCACCGCGGCGACGAAGGGGATGCCCCGGCGCTCGAAGTAGTCGACGGCCGGGAAGCTGGTGCCGAGCCGGCGAGTGTCCACCAGCACGATCGCGCCCACCGCGCCCTGGGCCAGCTCGTCCCAGATGAACCAGAACCGGTCCTGCCCCGGCGTGCCGAAGAGATAGAGCACGACGTCGTTGCTGATGGTGATCCGCCCGAAGTCCAGCGCGACCGTCGTGCTCGTCTTTCCCTCGACCCCGGTGATGTCGTCCACGCCGACGCTGGCCTGGGTGAGGACCTCCTCGGTGACCAGTGGCGGGATCTCGCTGACCGAGCCGACCAGGGTGGTCTTGCCGGTGCCGAAGCCGCCCGCCACGACGACCTTCACCGATTTCCGATCCACGTGTATCAGTCCCTCTTGTCTAGATCCGCTGCAGACCGGCGAGCACCGTCTCCAGCAGCCACCGGTCGGCGATCTTCTCCTGCGCCGGCGAGCCGATGTCCAGAAACCCCTGCTCGTGTAGCACGTCGACCATCACCTTGGTGATGGTCAGCGGGCGGTGCAGGTAGGCGCCGATCTCGGCGATGGAGATCCAGCCGTTGCACTGGTGGAGGATGTCCCGGTACTCCAGCTCCAACCGGCTCGGGTCGGCCGGCAGGGCGATCACCTGGGTGGCCAGGTCCAGGCTGGTGTTCCGGGGGCTGGTCCGGCCGTTGACCAGAATGTAGAGCGGCACGAGCCGGCCGGCCTCCGCCTCGTCGTCACCATCCCACACGTCGTACGTCATAGCTTCGATCCTGGTCGATCGACGAGGGTGCCGCTGTCCAGTCTGGCCTCCGAGCCGAGGTAGTCGCCGATCCGGGTCACCAGGCGGCTCATCTCGTAGGCGACGGTGCCCATGTCGACGGACTGCTCGCAGAGCACCGCCAGTCGTGCGTTCTGGCCGGCGGCGGCGACGAACAGCGTCCGCCCCTCGTACTCGATGATCACCTGTTGCACCGGGCCGCTGTCGAAACGCCGGCCCATCCCCGCGGCGATGCTGTGCAGGGACGACGCGCCGGCGGCCAGCAGCTCCCCGGCGTCCTGCGGGAGCGACGTGGATTTCTGCACGATCAACCCGTCGGTGGACAGGACAACCGCGTAGACAACGTCAGGGACCTCCACCAGATCGTCGAGGATCCAGGTCAGATCGTTCTGCGATGCCGAGTGGGTCATACTTTCCTGCCTTGGTCGTCTCTGCTGGCTGAGTCCCCGTTTTTCGCCGCCCGGCCAGCGGCCCAGGCCCGTTGGTACTTGGTGAACCGGTCCCGGGCCTCCTCGGGGGAGCGGGCGGTCGTCGCCACGTCCGGCTTCTGGCCGGTCAGACCGTCCTCCCGCAGCTCGGGGGCGAGGTGTTGCTGCGGCCGGCGGTGCGGCAGTGGCGGCCGGTCGGCGACCTGGGGGGCGGACGAGCCGCCCCGGACCGCGCCGCGCTGTGCCGGAACGTCGGTCATGGTGCCCCCGGTGCGCTCAGCCCGCCGATCGCCGGCCGGGTCGGCCGCCGCCCGGACCGATCCGCCCGCCGCCGCCATCGCGGCGGGCCGCGCACCGGCGGCGGGGTGCAGCTCCCGCCGGCCGTTGCCGGCCGGCAGCACCGCGCCGAGACCGGGGCGCGACATCGCCGTGGCGACGGCACCGAGCGGCACGCCGCCCGGGTCGGTGCGGTCCAGGTCGGCGGTGAACGGGTCACTGGCGATCACGCGGTCGGGCAGCAGCACGATCGCCAACAGGCCGCCGTACGCCGAGGCGCGCAGGCTGACCTGGATGCCGTCCCGCTTGGCCAGCTCGGCCACCACGTGCAGGCCGACCTGGGCACCGTCCTTGAGCGCCGTCACGTCCGGGGTGGGTGCGGTGGCGAGCAGCTCGTTCGCCTGCTCCAGCGCGTCGGCCCGCATACCGACACCGGCGTCCTCGATCTCCACCGCGATGCCGCGCTTGACCTCGATGCAGGTGACCCAGACCGTGGTCTCCGGCGGGGAGAACGTCAGCGCGTTGTCCAGCAGCTCGGCCACCAGGTGGACGGTGCCGGCCACCGCCGGACCGACGACCGCCACGTCGGGCGCGCTGCGCAACGTGATGCGCTGGTACTGCTGGGCCTCCGCGAAGGCCGCCAGCAGCACCCGGCGTACCGGCACCGGGTTCTGGAAGCGCCGGCCGATCTGGCCGCCGGCCAGGATGACGAGGTTCTCCAGGAAGCGGCGGGTCTGGGTGAGCTGGTGGTTGATGTCGAAGAGCTCCGCCAGCAGCTTCTCGTCCCCGATCCGGTTCTGCAGGTCCTCGATGACCTTCAGGCCGCGTTGCAGGGGGCGCTGCGGGCGGCGCGCGACGCCCATCAGCATCGCGATGCCCGCCGCCCGGGTCTTCGCCTCGTCGACGGCCGCGCCCGCCGCGGCCTGCAACGAGCGGTTGATGACCTCGGCGACCCGGCCGATCTCGTCGCTGCCGTACTCGGGCAGGGGTAGTTCGGCGGCCAGGTCGACCTTTTCCCGGCGGCGGAGCCGGTCCATCATGGCCGGTAGTTTCTGGTCGACCACCGCCTCGGCGTCGCGGCCCAGCTGGGCGAGGCGGACCGACAGCGCCCGGTCGACCAGGATCTGCGACTGGCGGATCGCCCAGATGATCGCGGCGATGACGACGAGCAGCGCGACCAGACTGCCCAGGGAGGCGGTCAGCAGCTGGGTGTTGCCGGTGCGCAGCGTGCGGGCCGAGACCTCGTCGGCCTGGACGATCGTCAGATTGATCAGGTCGTCGGAGACCTGCCGGGTGAGGGTTTCCCACTGGGTCCGGTTGAACGACAGCGCACGGGGTGCGCCGGAGCGCCACGGCCCGTTGCTGACCAGGGCCTTCTCCGCCGCGACCAGCTCCCGCCAGGCGCTGCTCGCGGTGATCGCGGCGAAGCGCTCGCGGGCCTCCGGCTCCAGGTGCGGCGCGACGTTGCTCAGGCCGGCGTGGTACGCCCCCACCAGGCTCACGAAATCGAGATGGTCCTCCGGGCTGAGCGTACGGGCACCGAACGCGCCGTCGATGGTGGAGCCGGCGCGGGACATCAGGTCACTGGCGCGGAACGCCTCGGTCGCCGCGATGCCCCCCTGTGCGGCGGTGACGTCGGGGACGATTCTCGCCTGGGTGTCGAACAGGCCGGTGGCGGCGTCGAGCAGCCGGTTGTAGAAGTCGTAGACACCCGAGCCGTCGGCCGACCGGGAGTCGATGGTGCTCCGCACGCTCGGCAGCTCGTCCAGCAGGCCGGCCAGGGTCTTCCACCGCGACACGATCGAGTCCGGGGCGTTGGCCAGCGCGGAGTCGGCGACCGGCCGGAGGGCGGCCACCCGCTGGTCGGTCTGCTGCCGTTGCTGGATCAACCGGCCCAGGTCCCGGGAGGGCTGGGTCAGGTAGCTGACGCTCAACCGCCGCTCCTGCTGGATCGAGGAGAGCGCCGAGACGGCCGGGATCGACACCTGCCGGACGCTGTTGGCGACCTGACGGTTGTAGAAACCCTGGAAGATGAGATAGCCGGAGGCGACGAGCCAGACGACCAGGGCGACGACACTGGGAATGAGCACCAGCCTGATCACGCGGCGTTTGATTGACTGCGGTCGACCGGAACGCCCACCCGGAGTCGTCGGTGGGGCCTGATCGTCTGAGGCGCGGCGCGGGTCTTCGCGGTCGGCCTGTTTGTGCGCCAAGTCGTCGTATCCAATCCTGGTCAAGCCTAAGACACCAGACGTCGGCGCCACTGGCCGACGCCGATGTGTGCCAACCTTACCGTCTGTCCGGTCCCGCGCTCGGCCGCGATTCGCCGACAGTGGACGGTCGCGCCCCGCCGTGCAGGTCAGCGATCGATTCGGGAGTTGACCGACACGCCCGGTGGCGGAACCGTCCCGCCCGCCGGCCGGCCGGTGCCCCGACCCGCCGGGGAGTCGGCGGTCGACGCCGGGCGCGGGGCGGCCGGACGCCCTCCCGCCGGCCCCCACTCAACCCATGGCGGTGTACTGCGGTGGCAGCCGCAGTTCGAATTCGATCGTCTGGACCTGGTGTTTCGGGGTCACCGCGATCGGTTCGGGCCGCCCGGTCCGGTAGCCCTGGGCGAAGTCGACGTCCCAGCTGCGCAGCAGTTCGAGCGTCCCCTCGTCCTGCACGTACTCGGCGGCGACGTGGATGCCGAGGGTGTGGCACAGCTCGGTCAGTTTCGACACGACCGCCTGGTCGGCCGGCGAATGACAGAGGTTGACGACGAACATTCCATCGATTTTCACCAGGTCCACCGGGAGGTATTTCACATGGGTGAGTGCACCGTATCCGGTGCCGAAGTCGTCGAGCGCCAGGTGGCAGCCGGTCTGTCGGATCCCGGTGGCGAAGGCCAGGGCCTCGTTGCGGTTCTCGATGAGGGCGGTTTCGGTGATCTCAAAGGTCAGGCACTCCGGCTTGACCCGGTGCCGACGGATCGCCTCGTTCACAAAATCGAGCAGCCCCGGATCGGCGAGTGACTTTCCGGAAACATTGATCTGGTAATGGGAGGTCTGGGCACCACGGCCGATCAGCGCCAGCGCGTGGTCGATGACCCACTTGTCCACGGCGAGGATCTCACCGACGCGTTCGGCCATGTCGGGGAACGCCCAGGGCGCGGTCGGCTCCCCGATGTCGTTGCGCACCCGGAGCAGGATCTCGTGCCGGGTGACCTGGTTGAGACGCAGGTCGACGATGGGCTGGGCATAGAGGGTGAAGCTGTCGGTCGACACCGCGCGGCGTACCCGGGAACGGCACCGGGCGGTCCGGTCGGCGGCGTCGACCGGTTGGTCGAGGACCACGACCGGGGTGCCGCTCCGGCGGGCGTCCCGGGCCCGGGTCCTTGCGGCAACTCTCTGCTGATGATGATTACTCTCGGTCATATGCATGTCACCTCTCCGGGGTGCCCGTGGGGGGCGCCGCCGTGGCTGATTCCCACCCGTCCCGGGTACGGGGAAACCGGCAGGGGGCCGCCGGCGTCCAGACGGTGCCGGGGCACGATCACCGCCGGCACGAGGACACAGTGGACGACGCCGCGCACCCGCGCGGGAAGGTGGATGGAGCACAGCATGGTGAAGGTGAAGTGGGTTACCCCGGTGGCGGTCCTGGCGTGCCTCGGCACACTGGTTGCCTGCGGGGACGGTGCCGGGGAACCCACCGACGCCGCGTCCGGGACCGGCACGCCGTCGGCCACCGCGACCCCCTCCGGCACGACGCCCGCCGCCCCGGCGACGTCCCCGGCGACAACGGCTCCGCCGTCCGGACCCACCGGGAAGCCGTCGGCCACCACCGGGGCGGCCGCCCCGGTGCTGTCCGGCAAGCGGGAGGTCACCATCGTCCGGGTGCAGTCGACCGAGTCCGGCGTGTCGATGGACGGCGGCACCCTGGTCGAGGTCGACGACGACAGTGGACGTCAACTGTTCGTGCCGACGCCGACCGGGGCCGGCACGTACCTGATCAAGTCGTACGGCAAGCGGGACAACCACCCCGCCAGCGACGACCCGGCCTGCTGGCAGGTGCTCAACCCGGGTGACGGCGGGCCGCTCACCGTCGAGGGGGCGGTCTGCGACGCCCGCAAGCGGACCCAGCAGTTCACCATCGCCAGCAAGGGCAAGGGGGCGTACGCGATCAGCAACTCGTCCGCGTTCCTCCAGTTCTCGCCCAGCCGGGGCCTGATCCTGGAGGAGCTGGGCGACGCGCCGCTGCGGAGCACGTTCCGCCTCGTCGACAACGGCCCGGCCCGTACCCCGGCGGGTGGCTGACCCCCGACCGACGGCCGACGCCGGCCCGCCACCCACCACCGGCAGCCGACGCTGGCCCCCGCCCGACGCTGGCCCCCGCCCGACGCTGGCCCCCGCCCGACGCCGGCCCCCGCCCGACGCCGGCCCCCGCCCGGCACCGGGTGGGGGCCGGTCGTCGGTAGGGGGTTGGAGCCGGGCGCAGCGGGTACCGCAGGCGGCATGCGGATCGTGATCGTGGGGGCCAGCGGCAACGTGGGCACGGCGGTGCTGCGGCGGCTGGGCAGGGAGCCGGGGCTCGACCTGGTCGGCGTCGCCCGCCGGCTGCCCGGCCCGGACGCCGGCCCGCCGTACGACGGGGTGCGGTGGCACTCCTGCGACATCGGGGCGCCCGGCGCGGTCGACACCCTCACCGCGATCTTCGCGGGGGCCGACGCGGTGGTGCACCTGGGCTGGCAGATCCAGCCCAGCCACGACCAGCGCACCCTGCACCGGACCAACGTCGGCGGCAGCCGCGCGGTGACCGAGGCCACCGTCCGGGCCGGGGTGCCCGCCCTGGTGTACGCCTCGTCGGTCGGCACCTACGCACCCGGTCCGAAGGACCACCCGGTCAGCGAGCGGTGGCCGGCGACCGGGGTGCCCGGCTCCTCGTACAGCCGGGACAAGGCCGAGGTCGAGGCGATGCTCGACACCGTCGAGGCCGACCACCCGCAGCTCCGGGTGGTCCGGCTGCGCCCCGGGCTGATCTTCCAGCGGGACGCGGGCACCGAGATCACCCGGTACTTCCTCGGGCCGCTGGCCCCGGTGCGCCTGCTGCGGCACGGGCGGATTCCGCTCGTACCGGCCAACCGCCGGCTGCGGATGCAGGCGGTGCACGCCGACGACGTGGCCGACGCGTACGCGCGGGCGGTCCTCGGTGACGCGCGCGGCGCGTTCAACGTCGCCGCGGACCCGGTGCTGACCCCGGAGCTGGTGGCCCGGCACTTCCACGGCTGGACGGTGCCGGTGGCCGCCCCGGCGCTGCGGGCCGCCGCCGCGCTGACCTGGCGGCTGCGGCTGCAACCGGTGGACGCGGGCTGGGTCGAGCTGGGGCTCGCCGCGCCGCTGATGTCCAGCGCGCGGGCCGAGACCGAACTCGGCTGGCAGCCGCAGGTCGACGCGGTGACCGCGCTGCGGGAGCTGTTCGCCGGGATGGCCCACGGCGCGCACACCGGCGGCCCGCCGATGTCCGGCGACGCCGACCTGCCCGGCCGCCCCGCCGGCCTGCTCCGGGGCCGGGTGCCAGGCCAGGGCGACCCCTACTGACCGGCGACACCCCACCCCCACCCCCACCCCGGCCCCCGCCCGGCCCCCACCCGGCCCCCACCCCCACCCCGGCCCCCGCCCGGCCCCCACCCGGCCCCCACCCCCCGCCCGGCCCTGCCCGGCCCCCGCCCCGCCGGCCCCCGCCCCGCCCTGAACCGCCCGGGTCGTGCGTGCCCGGCAAGGTCACGCTCGATCCTGGTTGTAGTGGCATCCGCGGGGAAGGACACCACTACAACCAGGATCGAGCACGATCTTTCCTTGCGGGGACGCGGGGCAGGGGAGGGACGGGGCAGGGGGCCGGGCGGGGCGGGGGCCGGGCGGGGGCCGGGCTTGGGCCGGGGGCCGGGCGGGGCGGGGGTGCGGGTGGGGGTGCTTGTGTGGACTGGGTGTGAGGTGGGGTGTGGGTGGTCAGGTGTGGGAGAGCGCGAACGCGGTAAGGAACCCGAGGACGGTGATCAGGCCGACCAGCAGGTGGGCGTCCTCGAACGCCTCCGGCACCATGGTGTCGGTGATCATCGCGAGGATCGCCCCGGCGGCCAGCGCGGTGATGGTGGCCAGCACCTCCGGCGGCGCACCGCCCAGCAGGGTGTGACCCAGCAGCGCGGCCAGCCCACTGACCAGGGTGATCGCCGTCCACAGGGTGAAGACGTACCGGCGGGAGCGGCCCGCCCGGCGCATCCCGGCGGCGCTCGACAGCCCCTCGGGCACGTTGCTGAGGAAGACCGCGACTACGGTGACCAGGCTCACCGGGCCGCCGGTCAGCAGGCTCGCGCCGATCACCACCGACTCGGGTACGCCGTCCAGCAGCGCGCCCACCGCGATGGCCGACCCGGAGCCGGGACGTTCCTGTTCGGAGGGTTGCTCCCCGCCGGACCGCTTCCGGTGCCGGGCACCCCGTCGGGCGAGGAGCAGGTTCGCCCCGGTGTACGCCAGCGCCCCGCCCGTCGCCCCGAGCGCGGTCGGCAGCAGACCGCCCTGCTCGTGCGCCTCGGCGATCAGCTCGAACGACACCGCGGAGAGCAGCACCCCGGCACCGAACGCCATGATCGACGCGACGATCCTGCGGGGCACCCTGGCGAAGAACCCGACGGCCGCCCCGACCAGCAGGGCGGAACCGGCCAACAGGCCCCACGCCCCGGCTTGCAACCACTCCGGCATTCCGGGGAGGGTACCCAGCCCCGTCCCGCGCCAACCGGCCCCGGCCCACCGCCGACGTCCGGCCGGGCCGGCCGCGCCGGCCTCCGACCGCGCCGGGTGGCCGCGCCTACTCCCGACCGCGCCGGCCTCCGACCGCGTCGGGTGGCCGGTGCCGGCCCGGTCAGAAGTCGGCGAACAGGTAGGGCAGCGCCCGGGGGAAGAGGCGGCGCAGCTCGGCCGCCGCCTCCGGGCCGACCTCGCCCAGCCCGCGCAGGTGCACCTCGGCCGGGTCGAGCACCCCGTACACCAGCGCGGAGAGCCCGGCGGCGGTGAGCGTGGCCGTCGGCGTGCGGCTCCCCCCGGCCACCTCCGACCGGCCGCCGGCGGTCGCCTCCAGCCGGCCGTCGGTGCCGTCGAGCAGGTGGGTGCCGCCCAGCCAACGGTCGTCGACCAGGTCCACCCGGACCCGGCCGGCTCCGGCCGGCAACCCGACCAGGGCGTCCATGTTCAGCAGCCGGGCCATCGGCGCCGACGAGCCGGGCCGGGCCACCCGGGCCTCCACGTGCACGGCCAGATCGGTCAGCCACAGCTCGGGCAGCTCGTCGGCCGGGATCCGGAGGCTGATCCGCTCCACCTGGTCGACGTGCCGGGCGAGGAACTGCAACAGCAGGGCGCGGGCGTACGGGTCGGCGGCGAGCAGGTCGTCCCCGACCAGCTCGCCACCGTGGTCGTCGATCCGGTACGTCAACGCCCCGACCACGCTGCCGTCGACCGTCGCGGTGACCAGCCAGCGGTCGTCGCGGTCCCGCAGGCCGACGTCGCGGAAGTCGGGGAAGATCGAGAAGCCGTGCCGCTCCCGCAGACACCGTTCGGTGAACGACCGGTAGCGGGCGTAGCCGACGCCGATCGACTCCCAGTCCACCGTGCCGGGCAGCTCGGTGCGCAGCAGCGAGGCCAGGTCGGCCGGGGAGAACCGGACGGTACGCGCCCGGGGCAGCCCCACGTAGCCGAAGCGCTCGTAGAAGCTGGCCCGGAACGGGTACAGCGCGCTCACCGGGTGCCCGCCGTCGCGCATCTCGTCGAGCAGCTGGCACAGCAGGGCGCGGACGTACCCCTGCCGGCGGGCCAGCGGGTGGGTGGCGATCCCGGCCACCCCGGCCA
Organism: Micromonospora rifamycinica; assembly: GCF_900090265.1. Taxonomy (NCBI): domain Bacteria; kingdom Bacillati; phylum Actinomycetota; class Actinomycetes; order Micromonosporales; family Micromonosporaceae; genus Micromonospora; species Micromonospora rifamycinica. The sequence goes on along the minus strand of NZ_LT607752.1, from coordinate 4,106,013 downwards.
TCGGCAGCACCGCGCCGCGCAGGTTCTGCCGCATCGGCACCGCGCTGGCGGTGGCCCGCGCCTCGCCGCCCTCCTCGACCACCAGCGTCCGGTTGCCCTTGTTGTACGGCAGGTAGCGGTGGAAGGCGTCGCCCCGCTCCCGGCTCAGCGGGCTCGCCTCGAAGGCGTACGCCTGGAGCGGGAAGCTGGTGGTCAGTCGTTCCTCGGCGGCCAGGCGACGGATGAGCATCCGTCCATCCCAACCCGGCCGGCGGTCCGCCGCAACCTGGTCGGCCGGTTCAGCTCCCGGTCACGTCGGAGACCACCACGGTGACGTTGTCCGGTGCGCCGGCCTGGTGGGCCAGCTTCACCAGCTGCTCGCCGCAGTGCTGCCGGTCCGGGTAGCTGACCAGCGCACCGTGGATCGCCGCGTCGGCCACGTAGTCGGAGAGCCCGTCGCTGCACAGCAGCACCCGGTCCCCGGAGAACACGGTCAGCACGCCGATCGCGGGGGGCGCGTCCGCGCCCTGCACGGCCCGGGTCACCAGGGAGCGCTGCGGGTGGTGGCGGGCCTGGTCGGGGGAGAGCGCACCCTGGTCGACCAGCGCCTGGACGAAGGTGTCGTCCCGGGTGAGCTGGGTCAGCTCGCCGTCGCGCAGCAGATAGCAGCGGGAGTCGCCGACCTGGGCGAGGACCAGGGTGTCCCCGGCGAGCAGGGCGGCGGTCAGCGTCGTACCCATGCCCTCGCGGGCCGGGTCGGCGGAGATGGCGGCGCGGATGCGGCGGTTGGCGGTGGAGACCACGGCCCGCAACGCCTCGGCGGCCTCGTCGGTGCCGGTGGGCGGGACCAGCTCGTCCAGGATGCGGATGACGATCTCGCTGGCCACCTCGCCGGCGGGGAGCCCGCCCATGCCGTCCGCCACCGCGACCAGGCGTTCACCGGCGAGGGCGGAGTCCTCGTTGTTGGTGCGGACCAGGCCGACGTCGTTGATGATGGCCGAGCGGAGGATCAGCGTCATACGACCAGCTTGCCGGATACACCCTCCCTCCGTCTCTACGCACTAGTACGTAGGGTGGGAGAAATGATCCCGGTGTCGATGGTGGGTCGCGTCGGAGAGCTGGCGGAGCTCGACCGGGCGTGGTCCACCGTGGCCGGAAAGGGTCGGCCGTCACCCGCCGTCACGGTGATCACCGGAGCCGCCGGGGTGGGCAAGAGTCTGCTGGTCGCGGCGGCTGTCGAAGGACTACACCCCCGACCCGCGGTGGTCCTCGCCGGCACGGCGCGGGTGCACGATCCGGCCCCCTACGACTGGCTGGCGGCGGTGCTCAGCGGCCGTGACGTCGGCGCGCTCGACCTGCCGTCCGACGCGCTGGCCTGGCTGGCCCAGCAGCCGACCGCGCCGCGCGAGCGGTACGCCCCCGGCACGCTGCTCCGGCTCGCGGTGCGTACCGTCCGGCTGCTGGTGGGGGCCGGTCCGGCCGTGCTGGTGGTGGAGGACCTGCACGACCTCGACCCGGCCAGCCTCAACCTGGTCGTCGAGCTGGCCACCGCGCCGCGGCTGCCGGCGCTGCTGGTGGTGGCGAGCCGGCCGCCGGCCGACGCGGTGGCCCCGGAGCTCACCCGCCGCGTCCTGGCCCGGCTGTGCGGGGTACGCGGCGCGGTGCGCCAGCACCTCGGCCCGCTCGACGTCGCCGAGGTGGCCGAGATCCTCACCCAGGTGTACGGCGGCGGCCCGCCCCCGGCCGGGGTGTGCGCCGCCGTCCGGCAACGCACCGGCGGCAACCCGTACGCGCTCACCGAGTTGCTGGCCGAGCACGCGGGGCAGGGCCTGGCGGCGCTGGTCCGGGAGCCGTCGCCGGAGCACCCGCGGCTGCCGGCCCCCCGGGGCGGGCTGCCCGACGTCGAGCTGACCGGCCGGGAGGTGGACGTGCTGGACTGCCTGGTCGCCGGGATGTCCAACAAGCAGGTCGCGCGGGCGTTGGGCATCTCGGTCCGGACGGTGACCGTGCACGTGTCGAACCTGCTGCGCAAGACCGGCTCGGCGTCGCGGACCGAGGCGGCGCTCTGGGCGGTGCAGCACCGGGTGCCCGACGCGGGTCAGCTCCGGGGGTAGCGCACCAGCAGGCTGGCGGCCACCTCCTCGTCGCCGAGGGCGGCGTAGCCGTGCGGGACGTCGGATGTCCAGCGCAGGTGGCCACCGGCGGCGGCGGTCAGCGGGGCGTCGACCGGGCCGGCGCGCAGCACCCCGGCGAAGACGGTGACGTGTTCGGTGACGCCGGGCCGGTGGGCGGGGGAGACCTGCTCACCGCCGGGGCGGACCCGCAGCCGGTACAGCTCGTAGCTGGCATCGGTGTCGGTGAACGACTCGAGCAGGGTGGCGACGACGGTGGCGCCCTGGACGGTCGGGGCGTCGGCCGGCCCGGCGAGCACGGCCGCCAACGGCACGCCGAGCTGGGCGGTGATCGCGTAGAGCGTCTCCAGGGTCGGGTTGCGGGTGCCGTTCTCCAGCGCCGAGAGGGTGGCCTTCCCGACCCCGGCGGTACGGGCCAGCGCGGAGAGCGAGACCCCACGCTCGGTACGCAGTGCGCGGAGCCGCCGGCCGACCGCCCCGGTGTCGGCGTCGGCGTCGAGCGCGGGACGGCGGGCTGGGCGGGGCCGGGTCATGCCGCTATGGTGCTACACGGCCACCGTTCCGTAAACGGAACGCGGGTCGGCGTGGCCGGGGTGTGTCCGGGTGCGGCCACCCCGGTCGACCTTCGGGTCGTCGGCGGCGCGGGGCGCGCGAGGGGAGGATCGGGTGGGGGATCGGCTGCAACCGGTGCTGGCCGGGGTGGTGACCGCCGTGGTCGGCTTCGCCAGCTCATTCACCGTGGTGCTGGCCGGGCTGCGGGCGGTCGGCGCCAGCGAGGCGCAGGCCGCCTCCGGGCTGCTCACGGTGAGCGTCGCCGCCGGCATCTGCGCGACCTGGCTCGGGTTACGGCACCGGATGCCGATCTCCATCGCCTGGTCCACGCCGGGGGCTGCGCTGCTGGTCGCCACCGGGCCGGTCGCCGGCGGTTGGCCGGCAGCGGTGGGGGCCTTCCTGCTGTGCGGGCTGCTCATCGTCGCCGCCGGCCTCTTCCCCGCCCTGGGTCGGGCGGTGGCCGCCATCCCCGCCCCGGTGGCGGCGGCGATGCTGGCCGGGGTGCTGCTGCCGCTGTGCACCGCACCGGTACGCGCGCTGGTCGAGGTGCCGGTGCTGGCCGCGCCGGTGATCGTCACCTGGCTGGTGCTGCACCGGTTCGCCCGCCGCTGGGCGGTGCCGGCCGCGCTGGTGGCGGCCACGGTGGCGATCGCGCTGACCACCTCGGGGGTGGGGCTGGGCGTCGCCGACCTGCGCCCGGTGGTGTCGCCGACCGTGCCGACGTTCACCCTGCCCGCGCTGGTCGGCCTGGCGGTGCCGCTGTTCCTGGTCACCATGGCCGCGCAGAACGTGCCCGGCACGGCGGTGCTGCGCGGCTACGGTTACCGGCCGCCGCTCGCCCCCGCACTGCGCGCCACCGGGCTGGCCAGTACGCTCGGCGCCGCCACCGGCGGGCACGCGGTCAACCTCGCCGCGATCACCGCCGCCCTCGCCGCCGGCCCGGACGCCCACCCCGATCCGGACCGGCGCTGGATCGCCTCGGTGACGGCCGGCGTCGGTCTGGCGCTGCTCGGGCTCGGGGCCGGCGCGGCGACCACCCTGGTGCTGCTCTCCCCGCCGGTGCTCATCGAGGCGGTCGCCGGGCTCGCGCTGCTCGGCGCGTTGGCCGGCGCCCTCTCCTCGGCCCTCTCCACCGCCCCGCCGCCCGATCCCGTCCCGCCGGCCGCTCCTGCCCCGGCCCCCGCGGCCTCGTCGGGTGGTCCCGATCCGCGGAGCCGGGAGGCCGCGGTGGTCACCTTCGTGGTCACCGCCTCGGGGGTGAGCCTGCTCGGCGTGGGCGGAGCGTTCTGGGGACTGCTCGCCGGCTGGCTGATGCTGCTGCTCTTCCGCCCCCGCCGGCCCGCCCCCTGACCGCAGGGGCGGGTCACTCCTCCGGCGGTAGATCGCCGACGGGGACGCTGAGGCGTACCCGGTCGTCGGTGACCGTGGCGATCTGGTCGGCCAGCACGTACACCGCCCCGGTGCGGGCCAGCTCGGTGGAGACCTTGAGATAGCCGGTGCGCAGCAGCCGGGCGGCGAGGTCGGCCGGGACGTCCGGCTCCTCGACGGCCACCGACGCGATCAGCTCGTCCAGGCTGCCGCCGGGATCGGGGGTCGCCGCCTGCACGGTCACCGCGTTCGGGTCACCCCGTTGGACGAGGTCGACCGTGCCGATCTCGACGCCGACCGTGTCGACCACCCGCATGCCGGTGGTGACCCGGGAGATGACCGCCTGTTCCGCCATGCCCTGTTGCTCCATCCAGGGGCGGTTCCCGGCCCCGCCGGCCGCTAAACCGCCGGCCCCCAGGCGCTGGGCGGACGCGGGGACAGCTCCCGCCAGGTGTCCACCCCCTCCAGCAGGGCGCGGACGGTCTCCTCGGCCTCGTCCGCGCTGCCGTACTCGTAGAACCGGGAGACGCCCTCCGCGCCGCCGGCCCGCTGCTCGACGTGCCACCGGTCGGCGTCGACCCGGAGGAACACGTCCCGTCGGGCCAGTCGTCCCCATTTGCCGTTCCACCAGTGCCTACGCTGCTCCATGGCGGGACTCTATCGAACATGTGTACGACAAAAGTCGGCCCCCGCGGGAATTCCGCAGGGGCCGATGTGCGCCGGTCGGTCAGCGCGTGGCGGGCGGCTCCGGGTGGCGGCCCAGCACGTCGTCGAGCGCGCCGCGCTGCCCCGGGGTGGCGTGGCCGCCGGCCAGCAGCGCGTCCCGGATCTCGGTGAGCAGCTTGACCTCCTCGCTCGGCGCGGCCGGCGGCGGCTCCTCGCCCCGCTTGCGCCGCTCGGCGAGCCGGTTCATCGGGTAGACGACCAGGAAGTACAGCGCCGCCGCCGTCAGCGCGAAGGTGATCGCCGCGTTGACGAAGGCCACCCAGTCGAACGGGACGCCCCGGAACGTCGGCGTCGAGCCGCTGAGGCCGTTCTTGTTGCCGGTGATCAGCACGATCATGACCCGGACCAGTGGTTCGAGGAACGACTTGGTCAGCTGGGTGACCACGCCCGTGAACGCGGCGCCGATGACGACACCGACCGCCAGGTCGACGACGTTGCCGCGCATGATGAAGTCTTTGAAGCCCTTGAGCATCCCGCTACTCCCGTGCCGTTCGGTTCTCCGTCGGGGACAACCTATGCCCCGGACGGGGGCTCCAGAAAAGCACCGGCCTCGATCGCCGCCCGTCCCGGATCGCCGTCCCGGATCGCCGCCACCAGCCGGCCGTGGTCGACGTACCGCTGGGGTCGCAGGGTGTCGCCGATGGCGTGCGCGACGGTGCTGCGCAGGGCCGCGCCGACCGAGGCGTACAGCTCGGCCAGCATGCCGTTGTGGGCGGCGGCGACCACCGCCGTGTGCAGCGCGACGTCCGCCTCCACGAACTCGCCGACCCGGCCCGACCGCCAGGCGGCCTCCCGGGCGGCGAGCGCGCTGTCGAGCGCCACCAGGTCCTCCGGGGTACGCCGCAGCGCGGCCAACCGGGCCGCCTCGACCTCGAATGCCCGGCGGACCTCGACCACCTCGGCCATCCGGTCGTCGGTGAGCCGGCGGGCCACCACCGGGGCCAACTCGTCGGTCGACACCACGTACGTCCCGGAGCCCTGCCGGCACTCCAGGACCCCGGCGTGCACCAGCGCCCGGACGGCCTCGCGGACGGTGTTCCGCCCCACCCCGAGCGCCGTCACCAGCTGCGGCTCGGTGGGGATCCGCCCGCCGACCGGCCACTCGCCGCCGAGGATCCGGCTCCGGAGCTGCTCGATGGTCTGCTGCACCCGTTGACCGCGCGGGGGCACGGCCGGGGAATCCACCGCTGGGGAATCCACTGACGGTGTCACCGGTTACACCAGCTGCCGAAATTCATCCCATGATTGTAGGTTCGAGGTCATGACCCCGCCAACCGCCAGCGTCGAGGCCACCGCCACCGGCCGGAACGACACCACCGTCGGCGCGGGCGGCACCGCCGAGCCACCCGCACCGGGCGTCCACCGGCCGACCCACCGTGCCCCGTCGCCGGTCACCGGTGGCGCGCTGGTGCTGGTCGGGATGCTGCTGGTCGCGCTCAACCTGCGGGCGGCGGTGACCAGCCTGGGCGCCCTGCTCGACGAGGTACGCACCGGCCTCGGTCTCTCCGGCACGATGGCCGGACTCGTCACCACGCTGCCCACCATCGCCTTCGCCGGTCTCGGCGCGCTCACCCCGTGGCTGATCCGCCGCTGGCCGGCGGCCCGGGTGCTGGTGGTGGCGATGCTTGCCCTCACCGTCGGTCAGGTGCTCCGGGTGGTCACCGACTCGGCGGCGGTCTTCGTGCTCACCAGCGCGCTGGCCCTGGCCGGCATCGCGGTGGCGAACATCCTGCTGCCGATGCTGGTCAAGCAGCACTTCCCGCACCGGACCGGGCTGGTCACCGGGGCGTACACGATGGCCCTGACGGCGGGCACGACGGTGGCCGCGGCCGCCGCCGTGCCGGTGGCGCACGCCTTCGGGTCCTGGCGGGCCGGGCTCGGGGTGTGGGCGGCGCTGGCGGCGCTGGCCGTACTCCCGTGGGTGCCGCTGGCACTGCGGACGCGGGCCGCCCGACGGGCCACCACCGCGGCGGTCCCGGCGGCGCGCTCCCGGGTCCGACCAGCCCGCACCCGGCTCGGCTGGGCGATGGCGGTCTACTTCGGCGCGCAGTCGCTCAGCGGGTACGCCATCATGGGCTGGCTGGCCCAGCTCTTCCGGGACGCCGGCTTCCGGGCGGAGACCGCCGGACTGCTGCTCGCCGGGGTCACCGCGCTCGGCGTGCCGGTCGCCCTGCTGATGCCCACGCTGGCCGGTCGGCTGCGCACCCTGCGCCCGCTGGTGTTCGGGCTGACCGCGTTCTCCGCCGCGGCCTACCTGGGGCTGGCGTTCGCCCCCCGCGACGGGGCGGTGCTGTGGATCCTGCTACTCGCCTTCGGTCAGGGCGCGTTCCCGCTGATCCTGACCACCATCGGCCTGCGTGCCCGGACCGCCGACGGGACGGTGGCGCTGTCCGCGTTCGCGCAGAGCACCGGTTACGTGATCGCCGCGCTCGGTCCGCTGCTCGTCGGCGTGCTCTACGAGGCGACCGGTGGGTGGACGGCGCCGATGGGCTTCCTGCTCGCCGCGCTCGCGGTGCAGACGACTGCGGGCATGGTGATCGCCCGTCCCCGGTTCATCGAGGACGAGCGGTGAGCGAAGCCGGTCAGGACGAGGCGGGGGTGGGGTCGCCCGCGACGGCCTCGTCGACCGTCGGATAGGTGTGCAGCACCTCGACCAGGCCGCTGACCTCGAGGATGCGCAGCACACCGCGCTGCGGGGCGGCCAACCGGACCACGCCGCCGGCCTCGTCGCAGCTGTTCTTGGCCCGGACGAAGACCGACAACCCGGTCGAGTCGCAGAACGACACCTCGGCCAGGTCGAACACCAGCCGGCTGCGACCCTTGTCGAGCAGGTCGGTGATCTGGTCCTGGAGCTGCGGTGCGGTCGCCATGTCGAGTTCGCCCGCGACCGACACGACGACGACGTCGCCGCGCTGTTCCGTGTGCACCGTCAGGGACATTCAGACCTCCTGTTATTGGTGAAACGGTATCCCACGAACGGCGGGACACGCCGGACGGGAGCGCTTCCGGTGGGACCGGTCATTCCTTTGCCGCGGGGCAACTACCGGGTCCGCCTCCGGTGATAGAGTCCGGCCGGCCCAGCTCACAGGAGGTAACCATGGCGTTGACCGCAGACGGAGGCGACCGACTCGTCGAGCTGCTGACCGGGCACGGTGAGCGGGTGGTTCAGCGGTGGACGGAGATCGTCACCGCCTCCCTGCGCGGCCGGCTCAGCCAGGCCGAGCTCCGCCTCCAGGTGCAGGAGCTGCACGCTAGCATGATCAATGCCGGCGGCGTCGGCCTGGCGGACCTCCAGTCACCCGGGGCGGGTGAGCTGCGGGCGGTGCTCGCCGACCTGTCCCGCAGCCGGGCCCGGCAGAGCTTCACCGCCACCGAGACCGCGGTCAGCATCTACGCCCTCAAGGACGTCCTGGTCGAGCTGGCCGAGACCGACGGCGTGGAACTCTCGCTGCGGGACGTCATCGACTTCACCGGCCTGGTCGACCGGATGGGGCTGCTCACCTTCGAGACCTACGTGCAGACCCGCGAGGGCCTGATCGCCGACCAGGCCGAGCAGCTCCTCGAACTCTCCACCCCGGTGGTGAAGATCTGGGACGGCGTGGTCGCCGTGCCACTGGTGGGCACCCTCGACTCGGCCCGCGCCCAGGTGGTGATGGAACGGCTGCTGCAGACCCTGGTCGACACCGGTTCGCCGTACGCCATCATCGACATCACCGGCGTGCCGGCGGTCGACACCCAGGTCGCCCAGCACATCCTCAAGACGGTGGTGGCCGCCCGGCTGATGGGCGCCGACTGCATCATCTCCGGCATCCGCCCGCAGATCGCCCAGACCATCGTCGCGCTCGGCATCGAGTTCGGCGACATCGCCACCAAGGCGAGCCTGGCCGACGCCCTGCGGCACGTGCTGCGGCTCACCGGGGTGGAGACGTCCCGCCGCCACCGCGGCCGGGAGGCGTGATGGAACGGGTGCCGATCCTGAAGATCGGCGACATCCTGCTGGTCTCCATCCAGATCGACATGTCCGACCAGACGGCGGTCACCCTCCAGGAGGACCTGGCCGAGCGGATCGTGGCGACCGGCTGCCACGGCGTCATCATCGACATCACCGCGCTGGACATCGTCGACTCCTTCGTCGGCCGGATGCTCTCCACCATCGCCTCGATCTCCAAGGTGCTCGACGCCGAGACGGTGGTCGTCGGGATGCGTCCCGCGGTCGCCATCACCCTGGTCGAGCTGGGCCTGTCGCTCAACGGCATCCGCACCGCGCTGAACGTGGAGCGGGGCATGGAGCTGATCGCGGCGTCCCGTGGCGACGACGACCTCGGGTACGACGAGGACCCCGAGGACGCGGAGTCCGGGACGGCGGCGACATCGTCATGACCCCGGGAGTCGACCTGGGCACGCAGACCCAGGCGATCGCCAGTGACGAGGACGTCGTCCGGGTCCGTCAGCTGGTGCGTACCGTGGCGGTGGCGGTCAAGCTCTCCCTCGTCGACCAGACGAAGCTGGTCACCGCCGCGAGTGAGCTGGCCCGGAACACCCTCATCTACGGCGGTGGCGGCACCGCCGAGGTGACCGTCGTCGAGGACGGCCGGCGGCGGGGCGTGCGGATCGTCTTCGCCGACTCCGGTCCGGGCATCGCCGACCTGGGCCTCGCCCTCACCGACGGGTACACCACCGGCGGCGGCCTCGGCCTCGGCCTCAGCGGTTCCCGTCGACTGGTCGACGACTTCGACATCCAGACCGCCCCCGGCGAGGGCACCCGGATCACCGTCACCAAGTGGTCCCGATGATCCACGACGTCGTGCCGGACGCGGGCCACTGGTACCGGCCGGAGAGCGGCAGCACCGCCAGTGCCGTCCGGCGCGCGGCGGAACGCCTCGGCGTTCAGCTCGGCCTGGGCGAGAACCGGGTGGCGGAGCTGGCCATCGTCGCCGCCGAGCTGACCAGCAACCTGGTGAAGCACGCCCAGGAGGGCGTCCTGCTGCTGCGTCCGGTGCGGTCCGGCGACGCGGCCGGGGTGGAGCTGATCGCGGTCGACTCCGGCCCCGGGATGGCCGACCTGACCGTCTCCTCCCGGGACGGCCACTCCACCACCGGCACCCTCGGCATCGGCCTCGGCGCCATCACCCGGCAGGCGAGCTGGTACGACGCCTGGTCCCGGCCGGGTCGCGGCACCGTCTTCGCCGTGCAGGTGTGGGCGAAGGATGTGCGGGTCGCCCCGGCCTGGGCGGCGGGGCTGACCCGGCCGATCACCGGCGAGCAGGTCAGCGGGGACGGCCACGCCGTGCGCAGCGGGCCGGGCCGGCACCAGGTGCTGGTCTGCGACGGGCTGGGACACGGGCCGTTGGCCAACGCCGCCGCCGAGGCGGCGGTCGCCGCCTTCCGGTCCGCCCCGGACGGGCCGCCCGCCACCGTGGTGACGTACCTGCACCGCGCCATGTCGCACACCCGCGGGGCCGCGGTGGCGGTGGCGGAGCTGGACCCGGCGGCGGGCCTGCTGCGCTACGCCGGCCTGGGCAACATCGCCGGGACCGTGCTGGCCCCCGACGGCACCCGGCGGGGAATGGTGTCGCTGCCCGGCATCGCCGGCCACCAACGCCCGACGGTCCGGGAGTACGACTACCCGTTCCCGCCCGGCGCGCTGCTGGTGATGCAGAGCGACGGCGTGGTGGACCGGTGGCGCTCCGACGACTACCCGGGGCTGACCGGGCGGGCGCCGGTCGTCGTCGCGGCGACCCTGCTGCGGGACGCCGGGATCCGCCGGGACGACGCCTGCGTGCTGGTCGCGAGAGCCCCGTCGTGACCGCCCGCGAGCCACTCCTGCGGATGGCGTTGCGGGTGGAACAGGACATCTTCGGGATCCGTCAGCGGGGCCGGGAGGTCGCCGCGGCGGTCGGGCTGGAGCACCAGGACCAGGTCCGGTTCGCCACCGCGCTCAGCGAGGTGGCCCGGGACCTGCTGCGCATGGCGGACGGCGCGGACGTCAGCTTCGCCGCCGTGACGGAGCTGGACGGCCGGCGGTTCCTCAGCGTCGACCTCGCCCCGCTGCGCCCCCTGCCGGGCAACCGCTACGAGCCGCAGTCCGGCGCGGTGGCGCGACTGGTGGACACCCTGGGACTGGCGGAGGTGGCGGGAGATACCGTCGTGAGGATGTCCCGACGCGTCCCGGCCGCCGCCGCGGCGCTGACCCCGGCACGCCTGGCTGAGCTGGGCACCACTGCCCCGGCCAGCGCCCTCGACGAGCTGGCCACCC